>NZ_BAJR01000012.1 GCF_000613805.1 Phocaeicola paurosaccharolyticus JCM 15092
ATGTATAGTGTGGGGTGGACGGTTTTTCTCCTTCCCAACAATATCACTACAGGTGGTGTTCCTGGTATTGCTTCTATAGTATATTTTGCATCAGGTTTCCCTGTTCAGTATACATATTTTGCAATAAATGCTTTCCTCCTGATGGCGTCTTTGTTTATTCTGGGATGGAAATTCAGCGTAAAGACCATCTTTGCTGTTTTGACTATGACCTTAGTTCTTCCAATTATTCAGAGCATGACAAGTGGTGTAAACTTACTTCATGATCAACCTTTCATGGCATGTGTTATCGGAGCTTCTTTCTGTGGAGGTGGAATAGGAGTTACATTCTCAGCAAATGGTAGTTCTGGAGGTACAGATATTATTGCAGCTATAGTAAACAAGTATCATGACATCACACTTGGACGCGTTATTCTTTTTACTGATATGATAATAATCCTATCCAGTTATTTCGCTCTTCATGACTGGGAGAAGGTAGTTTATGGTTTTGCTACTCTCTATATAAGCAGTTTTGTGCTAGACCAGGTTGTGAATAGTGCACGTCAGTCGGTGCAATTCTTTATAATATCAAACAAATATCAGGAAATAGGACATAGAATTAATAAGGATCTTCACCGTGGCGTTACCTTCATGGATGGAGTGGGATGCTATACAGGTTGTGATGTAAAAATGATGTTCGTTCTTGCCAAAAAGAGGGAGTCGACTACTATATTCCGTCTAATAAAAGATATTGATCCCAATGCTTTTGTATCACAGAGTGCCGTAATTGGTGTCTTTGGTGAGGGCTTTGATAGGATAAAGGTAAAATAATCATACTTTAAGAGGGAGTATTATTTACTGTAAAGCCTGCATTTTTGTGGTTTCATCCCATATAAAATGCAGGCTTTTTCTTTAATTATTTATTTTGAAAAATCACTATTCTACTGTTGCTTACCTATGCATTCTTCAAAATAAATGTCTGTCTTTATGTTTCTAATGCATCGTAGAGATATTCAACTCATTGCGATATTATTATTCCCTCTTGATTCTTCTCTTTCTGATTCTGTATGATATCTATTGTAACATTCATGAGAATGTTAAGTCAGAAATCTATTATCAGATTATCAAGTTCTGTAATCATCATTAGAAACTCACCTTGAGACCGGCAAAATAACATCTTGGTGATCCTGGACCATACATATAACCCGAATCACGTGTGGCTCCTTTGTCGAAGTCTTTTTGGAACTCATTCAAAATATTCTGAACTCCTGCATTAAGTTGAATACAGAGACCTGCGTCTAGGTCAAAATCGTAAGCCACCTTTGCACCGAGCTCGAAGAAAGATGGAGATTTTACCATTTCGTCGGCAGTGCCATTAACTTGTGACCATAGATGTGGTACATACATTCTACCTGTGTAATTGCCATTCAGTGAGAATGAGAGAACTTTTGATGGTGAGTAGCTAGCTGTAAAATATCCATATAGGTTAGGGGTACGTAGGATATCTTTAGTTGTTCTCTCGTCATCCGACAGTTTGTTATCTGCACTCCATTCCTCAGCCTCGTCATAACGACTTCTTTGGATTGTTATACCTGTCTGTAACTGGAAAGTATTTTTGTATGCTATATTAGCCTCTGCAGTTATACCATATACCTTTGCACCCGATCCGTTGCTTCTTGTCTGAATAAGATAACCGCTTCCGTTAGCATCCATAACAGGAGCCGAGAGTACAAATGGGTCATTCAGCTTTGTGTAAAATCCCTCTATAAGAAGATTTGTCTGAAATATACCTATCATATGATACATATCTACAGATGCATTTATACTATGTGATTTCTCTTCTTTAAGATTTTTTGCACGTTCAATTCTTAAAAGATCACCTCCGATATTACTTATATGAAGGTCCTCATCGAAAGCTTGTGGAGCTCGGAATCCTTCAGCATAGCTTAAGCGTATGTTGATATTTTCTAGTGGGTTATAGCGTAGGTTGGCACGTGGACTTAGTATAGCTTTCTTTGTGATACTGTTCTTGTCTAAGCGTCCTCCTAATAGAATACTCCACTTTTCATTCTTCCATTCACTTTGAAGATATGCACTCGAAATATTTATAATCTGGTCAGTAGGAGAAGGAGTATACTTTGCTATTAGTGCTTTCAGTACGTCACCGGTGGCGTTAGGATTCTCTTGTAGTGCCTTATCTCTATATCTCTCTGTATCTGTTCCCTTGTCGTGAAGAGCATCACGATTATATTCAAGTCCAGCTGTTATGCTGGCAGGCATGAATATTAACTTGTCTATGTTGCGTATATATTGAGCACCTATTACAGAAGTGAGGTCGGATGTCTTACCGTATGCACCATAATAGCTGTCACGTTTTATATCTTGTGCAGCTGCATATGCATTGAAATAATTCTTTTGGTCGGCTGAGAATATTGAGAATTTCACACCTCCTGTATTTATTGAGTGTTCTGTCTGCTCTACAACTCCATCCACTCCGGTGCCGTTAAGCTGAGGGTTTACAGCGATATGTGGTGCCAGGTCAAGTCGGCTACCACCTCTTCTGAACTCCTCTATGTGATGATATTCTAAAGATATTTTTGAGTATGTGCCTGTCTTATAGTAAGCATTCATACCTACTGTCTGATTCTTCATCTTCGATGACTCAGTAAAGCCGTCTCCATTGTAGTCCCAAGCAGACTTTTCACGGTTGAGGCCATAAATGTATGCCCCCATTTTATTATTGTCAGATACAAGTGAGAGGTTTAGTGATGTATTGTTGTCGAACGAGCTGCTTCCATCGATATTTGTAATTGAGTGAGCAACAGATCCTGAGTTACGCATAGGTTCCTTGGTGATTATGTTTACTGTTCCAGCTATTGCTGAAGAACCGAAAAGGGCAGAACCGCCACCTCTTACCACCTCTACACGTTCAATCATATTTGCAGGGATATGTTCAAGTCCGTAAACACCGGCAAGCGATGAGAATATAGGGCGTGAATCAATAAGTATCTGTGTATATTTACCATCCAAACCATTTATTCTTACCTGTGTGAATCCGCAGTTCTGACAGTCGTTTTCGACTCTTACTCCAGGTTGGAAGGTGAGTCCCTGTGATAATGTCTGAGAATTTGTAGTCTCAAAAAGTTTCGTACTGATAACCTTTACAAGAGTAGGGGCTACACGACGTGCAGTCTCGTTTCGGTTGGCAGATACCACTACTGCGTCAAGAGCGATTATATCCTCTTCCACCTGGAAATTTAGTTCATGCGTTACTCCTTTCTTACAGATTACCTTCTGACTTATGGTTTTGTATCCCACGGAAGATATCTCAATAGTGAACTCTCCTTCAGGAAGATTTTTAAGGAAATAGTGTCCTGTAAGGTCTGTCAGTGTACTAATTGTTGTATTCTTTACAGCGACAGTAACATAAGGCATATGCTCCTGAGTCTTCTTGTCGATGATGTGTCCTACTATATTAGCATCCGATTTGTTGATTGTCTCTTCTATTGGGTTATCTACTTTTGTTGCATAAGAGTATTGAGCAGGGAAAAAAGTGCATACTATTCCCAGCATCATTAGATATATTTTTTTCATGTTTAATATAAGATGTGATGTTATTAATCTCTTCAGACATAAGTCTGAAAATATGTCCCTTAATATTTAAGCATGAATTGGAGGGCTGCGAGGATTAATAGCATTGAAGGTAGCATGAATGATGAAATCCACTCTTTTATAGAGAAGTAACCCTATAAATATGAATAATGCTACTGGTAGTGCAAAAGATAATATTGAACCATCGCTCTCAATATTCGAGAGTATGGATATTGTTTTAAATTCTGTTGTTGAATGATGGTGAGGAGACTTAAATGGGTGAGAGTGGACAATAATAATATTATTTTCATTATGCATATGCAGAAATAGAGTCTTAGACCCAATGAATGCAATATAGATAATGGGGAGTAATAGTTTGATTATATTTATTGTCCGACTTTTCAAAATGATATATTTTCTTTATGAATAGGCTGGTAGCTTTATATCATGTTTATTTGTTTTTCTTAACCTTTGCAAAGGTAGAAAATAATATCTTATTTAGATTTGTTCTTAATAAGATTTGACGAATTAATAAAAAAACTCTATTGCCAGGAGATGAATATTTTGACAATAGAGTTGAATATATAGTTTATGATATTTTTATAATCCCAACTTCTTGCGTATGCTCCTTGGAATTGCATCCTTATGAACCATAATATAAATAGTCTTTGCTTTTACATAACTCTCGGACATATTCAGATAGCCTCCGAAGTCACTTCTGTCTGTTCCCCAAGAGTTCTTTGTTATATAATATTTTGTTCCGTTCTGATCTTTTGCAATGCCTGTTATATGCATAAGATGATCATCGGTAGTAACAAAAGATTGAAATCCTTTCTCTCTCACTTCAGGTGTAACATCTATTTCAGGGTATGGCTGTTTGAACTTGAAAGCATCTTCAGGTTTCATTTCATTACCAGCCTGTCCCAGTCTTGCTCTATCAGTCTTACTCATCTCTTCAACCTTTACTGTTGTAGGGTTTATAGCCACACCATTCTTATGAGAAAAGCCTTTTTCGCTTACGTCTCCATCCCAACATATTGTGTATCCATTTTTTAAAGCAGAGTCCATTACTTCCATCATCTCATTAAGTGGTAGGTTGTACATTCTCTCATGTTCCCAGTTATCTGGTACTTCTACAGCAAACTCACTATAAAATGGCTTATGTGTGAAACTTGTAAGTTCTATATAGTCGTCCATATTCAGTCCGAGTGAATTAGCAAATGTTTTTGGAGTGTACTCCTTTCCTTTATATTCAAATTTCTCAGGAACTTTGCCAAAGTAGATATCGAATATGCTATTAATTATTTTGTTGTATTCAGGACTTCTCTGTTTCATTTCAACAGCTTTATTGGCTGTTGATGTAATGTATTCTACCATCTCAAAATGGTTATGTATATCAGAATTATAGTTGATGCCATGGTAAACCTCTTCGGGTACTATGCCAACTTGCTTATATGCATTTTTCCATGTATGTGAAAGACTGCCCTCGCTTATATTTCCTTTGCCTCTGCGAAGGTAGTTGTCATCCAGCTGATTCATATATTTCTGTCTGACAATAAACATTTCCGATAGGTCATACTCTCCTTTACCAATTCTCATAAGTTCAGCTTCCATAAACGATGATGTAGCAAAACACCAGCATGTGCCCGAAGCAGCCTGATTCTTTACAGGTGTCACCTTATTATTGAATACTGTTGTGAATTTATAACCATCTTCTTGTGCTTCTACATTAACTGCTGATAAGAAAAGAAGTGCTGTGCAAAATAATTTTAAATATAATTTCATAATAAACTCTCTTATAATCTATTAAATACTAATTATGACTTTTTAATGAATTAATCACTTTTATTTGTAAAATCTGTTGTAAAATTATGTATAATATTTATTTTTAAGTTTAATTAGGCTATTGATTTTAGTTTTAATAGTATTTTTGCAAGACAAAAAACTATTTATGTAATTTAGTGGTATGATTAAGAGAAGTACTATAGAGACAGCACGGACGTTATCTAGTTTATATTATGCACTAAGCAAAGAAAGCCTATTGACTTTGTCGGACATCCTTGTCTACAAAAAATGTCGCAAAGGAGAGCGATTGATAGATGAAGGAGATGTCTGCAAAAATTTAATATTTATTGAGAAAGGCTTAGTTAGACAGTTTTATTACAAGAACGGCAAAGAGTTGACAGAACACATCAGCTATGAGAATGGAATAGTAATGAATATTGAGAGCCTATTCCAGCAAGAACCTTCACGCCTTATGATTGAGACTTTGGAAGCGTCTAATATTTGGTTAATTCCTTTAAATGATCTTGAGAGGATATCCGACTCTTTCGTAGATATACAAAGACTATATCGAACAATACTGAAATCGTCACTTATTGAATCACAGATTAAAGCCGATATACTTAGATTTGAACCAGCCAATGTAAGGTATCTTAAGCTGATGGAATATCATCCTGAAATACTTAAGAGAACCCCATTAGTATATGTCGCTTCTTTGTTGCAGATGACACCTGAGACACTTAGCCGTGTTCGCTCATCTCTGCTTTAATCAGAATTGGTAAATTAATCCAAGGCGAGTTTCGAAAGTCTTATAGCTTACATCTTCTTTATATGAGTAGTGACTTTTTCTCACGAAATATGAAGCTTCGATATTTGCTTTTATATTATTATTCAGATTAAGGTTTATCTGAGGGTTAATTATAGCCAACATTACATTACCTTTATCTCCCTGAGCATTCAGATAAAGAGGATTTGTTGTGTTCAAATCTTTATTTTCATAACCTTTCCATGTGAATATATTGAGTAATGATACGTTCAGAGAGAAGTTGCCATATCTGCCGAAGTCAATATCAGTATCGTTCTTAAGACTATATCCACTTCCCATATTATAGTTTCTGTCTATCACATTATAATAGTCACTAAGGCTTCCTCCAAGTAAAACAGCGCTGATATAAATACTCTGCTGAAGACCTAACATGCTGTTATATCTAGGTAATTTATAAATCATTCCAGGTCCTACACTTGCTGCCTCTGATATTTTATATGGTATGTTCTCTGAATTATGTAACACCGCTTCAGAATCATAATAGTTGAAGTGCTGGAAGATTCCGAATGATATATTCATCTCACTCGATTCCTTTACATTCGTTCCCCAAATGCGTCCCAAGAGATTAATCTTGTTTATCAATGGTTGATTCAAAGATAGACCTAATGATACATTTGCTGTGAAGTAGTCGTATGGGCTGTTGTCCTCTTTATCTAAAGGATCTCCATAAACAGCCTTCAGGTTGATGTATGGATTATATTCTCCTTTAAACATATGGTTGTCATCAGCCAGATATCTCATTCCAAATCCCATAGAAAATTTTACAGGTATCTTTTCGTAGTCATGGTATTTATAATATGAGTGTCTCACTCTCCACATATCTCCGTTAATCAATCTGTTCAATCCTCTTATCGGACAGATCAATGTACCTAGGAACTCTCTTAAAAATCTTTCTCCACCTCTTTTTGAATCGTTAAGTACCAACGATGACATACGATGGGTAAATTCACCGAGGGCAATGCCACCTAGCGTAGTAGCCATAAGGTCATTGATGGCTGCCGGCTCTCTTTCGGCGGTAAATTCCCACATAAGGCTACCGGCAAGAGAGTAGGGAGCAGATTCCCAAAATGACAGACCGTTACTACGCGCAGTATTGAAGTAGAGGCTTCCATGATAGGGATGAGCAAAAAGATTTGTCGAAAACTGGTCATTATCCCATACAAATCCATAATTTATGTTATGTCTTATGGTATTGATGGTTATCTTGGCAAAATTCTCATTCATTACATATCTATCGAAAGCCCAGACACCGAGATTTAATCCAAAAGTCTCTACTGCAGCCTTGAAAGGGTACTTTTTATTCATTTCAGGACTATTAAAGGCAAAAAGGCTGTCTCTATTCTCTGTTGTCAGTGAATATGTATTATTGCAACTGATAAAGAGAATAAGAGATAATAAGGATAATTTGAATTTCATATCAAATTTAATGGGTTGATAATACTATTATCAAAATAATACAACACCTAGTGAGAAGATAGGTTTCTTTTCGTAGAATTTATTCTCATCGTAATATCTAGTCATGCTATATCCACCTGAAGCAAAGATACTGATCTTCTTCTGTAGCCTATATTCAAGATTTACTTCTCCCTGGAGAGAATACATTCTCTTTGGAGTCTTTTCATTTTCATTGCTGAAACTTTCGATATGATAGAAACCTAAGTCTCCGCTTATCTCAAGATATTTTGCTATAGGGAAGTAGAGTCCGGTCTTGTAGAAAACAGCTCCTGAGAACTTATCATTAAGTCCCAAATATTGTGTTCCAACACCTATAATGCTGTATGTCTTCCTGTTCTTAAAGCGTGCAGCGATATTCATTTTACTGGTGTTACCAGTGAAAGCCATCAACTGTATTCTTGTCTTAGGGTTGACATTTACCAGTCCAATTTTATGAGTTGTTGAGTCTTTGCTGTAATTTACAACCCCAACCTGAAAGCCATTGCTTTTTCCTGTACTCATATTCAGAATTCCTATCTGAACACCGTCTATTCCACCTGCATAGTTACCTGGTGCAAGCTGTACTCCTTTAGTTCTGCCCTGACTTATATTGGTAATACCTGCCAACTGGAATGCTCCTCTTGTATTTACCGCAATATTTACCGCTCCTGCAAGTTGGAAACCTCTTAATGTATCAGCAGCAATGTTTGTAAGAACTGTTGCTTGCACTCCTCTTACCTCTACACCTACGTTACTTATAAGAGATAGTTGTGCTCCTTTATTCTCTTTTCCTGCAATGTTAAGTATTGATGCTACCTGAAGTCCGTTTAATCTGTTTGCAGTAGCGTTCATAAGACCTGCCAATGCTATTCCTTTTTGGCTTATGCCGGATACATTTGCAAGACCACCAATATGCAAACCATCCATCTCCTTTCCGGATACATTCATAAGACCACCTATAGCAAGTCCGTTGGATCTATTACCAACGATATTGGCAAAGAGAGATGCTTGCATACCATTTGCCTCTTTACCGGTCACATTGATAAGTCCGGTGACCATTACTCCATTTGCCTTGTTGCCTACAATGTTGGTTATGCCACTAAGCATAACACCATTGGCTCTGTTTCTAGTGATATTTACAAAACCAGATGCCTGGATTCCTGTCATATTGTTCTTTACAGCACTTGATATGACATTTAAGCCTATGCCTCTCTGATTATATAAATTAGAAATCAGACCTAAGTTAAAATAGGATGTTTTGACGCTATCTCTGTTTGATGAGATGTTAATAGCTATATTTGGCGCCTCTCTTTTTGACTTGTTTATCTGCTGTGCAAAAACAAAATTAGTGCTAACTGCAAGGCATGCAGTTAACACTAATGTATATCGTAACGAATTGATTCTCATAAGATGTCTTTTCGATTATCATATTTTTTGTTATAATTCCTGGTATAAGAAACGCTTAATGCTCTTTTTAGGAGTCTTTTCAAACTCTTCCGGATATATTCTAACTCTAGAAATCTGAGAGTAAGATGGAAGTTCTGAATTAAGAGCAACTCTATTTGTTTCCATTGCTGATTCTATATCTTCATCTTTCATACCATGTGCATATGCATCATCAAAATCAGGATATATTAATGCAGCAAGGCGACCGTCATGTTGCTGTATAACGATGCTTTCTGCAACATATGGCATATTATTTAGCTTATCCTCAATCTCCTCTGGGTATATATTCTGTCCTGATGATCCTAGTAGCATGTTCTTGCTTCTTCCTTTTATTGTAACGTTACCTTCTTCATCAATTACTCCAAGGTCACCTGTGTGCATCCATCCATCTTTGTCGATAACTTCAGCTGTAGCTTCAGGGTTCTTGTAGTAACCAAGCATTACATTAGGTCCTTTACATACTATTTCACCTACAATATTATGTGGATCCGGGCTGAGGACTTTTACTTCCATTCTCTTAACTGCCTTTCCACATGAACCTGGTTTGAATTCTTTCCAATCTTCATAACAGATGATAGGAGCGCACTCAGTCATACCATATCCCACTGTATAAGGGAACTCGATACTTCTTAGGAACTGCTCAATTTCCTGGTTGAATGCTGCACCACCTACGATAACTTCGTAGAACTCTCCTCCGAATGCATGAATCATCTGCTCACGTACAGCAGCTTTAATCTTGTCATTAATGATAGGTACTTTAAGAAGTATCTTCATTGTTGGAGTCTGTAACTTAGGAAGAATGTTTTTCTTGATAATCTTTTCAATAATCAATGGAACGGCAACAACCAAGTTAGGCTTAATCTCAGCAAATGCTTGGAAGATAATCTTAGGACTAGGCATTCTAGTCAAGAAGTAGATGTGGCATCCCACGCAGAATTCATAAATAAATTCGAAAGATAGGCCGTACATATGTGCCATAGGTAACATAGATACAAGCTTATTTCCTGGCTTAAGCTGTAGAACATCGAAAGCAAATTGTGTATTCGACCACAATGCTCTGTAAGGTATCATAACGCCCTTCGAATAACTTGTAGTGCCTGATGTGTAGTTGATGACTGCAAGAGTCTCAGGTTCGTCTTTCTTGTATTCCACATGTTCGCGTCTGAAATTCTTAGGGAATTTCTTTCCGAAGAGCTCATTAAGGTGATTACGGGCAAAATCAAGTTTATCGCTTCTAGATACTAATACAGAGTAGTCGTTCATAAGAACCACTCCCTCGATATTTGGCATCGCATTTTCATTAAGACCTTCCCAAACCATATCACCTACAAAGAGGAGTCTTGACTCAGAGTGGTTTACAATGTTATGAACGTTGTCCGGTTTGAATTCGTGAAGTATAGGTACAGCAATGGCGCCGTAGGTAAGTGTTGCAAGGAATGTAACACCCCAATGTGAACTGTTACGTCCGCAAATGGCTATTTTGTCGCCCTCTTTAATTCCACTTTGTTCAAAAATAATATGTATTTTCTCTATTTTTCTTGCTACATCTTTATACTGAAGTGTTGCCCCATTGTAGTCTGTCAAAGCATCCAAATCCCAGTTGTCTTTTATGCTTTGTTCAATAAAGGAGATAAAACTTTGCTCCATTTTGTTATAAATTTATTCTTTATAAATTATTGCACATTCTAGGTTAGAATGAGCAAAGATAAGACTTTCCATATGGTATACAAAAAAATAGAGTGATAAATTTATGCCCTATATCTTATATAACAACAATACTGCTGTTTAGACTAAAGAAAGAGTCATAAACAGCAGTATCGCTTATATTAAGAATGATTATTTCGAGCTGAAATACTTCATGAACTGCGTTCTTTCGAACGGATTAGCATTCTCATCAGCTTTCAAATTCATCAAACCTTTGAATTGACCAATATTCTCATAACCCTTGCTATCCATCCAAGATGACATATCTGCTATCATCTTATCTATCTCATCATTACCTTTCTTATATATCACACTGCACAGCTCAACGGCTGCAGCGCCGGCAAGGATAGATTTGATAATTGCTGCACCTGAGTTTACACCGCCTGAGATAGCAAAATCCTGCTTAGGCAATTCACCTGATGCTATAGCTGCCCATCTAAGACCATTAGAGAGTTCAGAACCATTACTGAACACATCTGCAGTGGTATATTCAAGTGTCTTGATATTTATATCGGCTTGGTAGAATCTGTTGAACAAAACTACACCTCCAGCACCATTAGCATGTAATTGGTTTATCAGGGCAATAGGGTTGGAGAGATTTGAAGCCAGTTTCACTATGACAGGAATAGATACACGCTTTTTCACAGTCGAAAGGATGTCAATATATCTCTGCTCCATAGTCCCATATCTATACTCTTTCTGAGTCTCTATAGACATAATGTTGAGCTCTATTGCATCTGCCCCTGCATCCTGCATGGTTTTTGCAAACTCAGACCATTCACCTTTGCTGAAACAGTTTATACTTGCTATTATTGGTATCTTACACAGGCTCTTGCACTCTTGTATCAGTTTTACATATTCACTCAATGCATTAGAGCGTACATAGGTCTTTAGATAGTCATCAGCTTCGGGATAATCGTATGATACAATATCTCCCGATTGCATCAAAATCTGTTCCTCAAAAATTGATTTCAGAACAACGGCACCAGCTCCGTGGAATTCAAGTTTCTGCACTTTCTCTGCAGTATCTGTCAGTCCCGAACTACTAATAATAATAGGATTGCGCAAGCTTAAGCCTGCAAAGGTTGTGTTAAGTATGCTCATTATTATAAGGGTTTAGTATATTCTTTCTCCAAAAATTTTGCTTCCTACTCTTACCATAGTGCTTCCTTCTTCAATAGCGATTTCGTAGTCGCCGGACATACCCATAGATATCTCCTTAAAAGATTCTTCATCTTTAAAATACTCCTCTTTAATCTCTTTGAAAAAGGTATGAAGTGAGTTAAACTCTTCTCTTATCTCTTTCTGATCATCACAATTCGTAGCCATTCCCATTACTCCGCATATTCTTATATTGTCAAGCTTCTTCCACTCTTCCTCGTTAAGCATGGTACGGCACTCATCAAAGGAGAATCCAAATTTGGTCTCCTCTTTTGCGATGTGTATCTGCAGTAGGCATGATATGGTACGGTTGACCTTTTTGGCATGTTTATCTATCTCCTTAAGTAGTGATAGAGAGTCTATAGCATGAATCATAGTGACATAAGGTGCCATATACTTTATCTTGTTACTTTGAAGATGACCTATAAAGTGCCATTCTATATCTTTGGGGAGCGTTTCATATTTTTGAGCCATTTCCTGCACTTTACTCTCGCCAAAAATGCGCTGTCCTGCCTCGTATGCCTCCATGATGGATTCATTCGGATGAAACTTTGATACAGCAACAAGTGTTACATCTTTTGTAATGCCTGCAAGTACCTCTTGTAAATTTGCTTTAATGCTCATTGTCTTATAAATTAATGTTATTCAGTTTTACCTGCATCAGGGAATTCTGGTTTTACATTTGGCTCTGCCTCATAAGGGTAGATATCCATAAGTTGTGTCTCTGCAACAGATGCTATAACATAATCGGCCATAGTACCTTTCATGCCCTCATCAAGTTTCTTAACTGCATCGCGAAGATCGGCTGACTGTACAAGAACAGTTGTCGATGTTTTCTTCTCAGCTCCGCTCTTCTCATCTAGAGTAATGAAGAAAAGCTTACATTTAAAATATCTGTCGGCAGCATCCTCTTCAGATTGGAAAATTTCGCTGTAATTTGCTCTTTTTATATCAGAAACCGTAAATTCTCCACTAATATAAGGTGTTATCTCTTCAATTATTCTAGCTTCTGCTTCAGTAAAACTAAGTGCATCTACAAGATATGGTTCAGTTACTTTCTTGTTTACTCCATTTTCCATCACCTTCTCGTAGCGAATTTTGCATTCAAACCATGTATGCATCATAATTGTTCAATATTATTTTGTCTACGGCAAAAATACCGTAGTCCACTTTGTTAGTAATTTTGATTTGTTAAATGCGAAGGTACAAAAAAGTTTTATAGAATTTTTCAGCAAAATCTATTTCTTCTTTAATTCTTTCAAACGAATCTGAGTCACCTCATCTATAACTTCCTTTGATAGTTTGGTAGTGTATGAGAAATTTAGGTTGTATTTTACTGCTAACTTCTTTTGTATCATATCAAGTTTTGAGAATTGTTTCAAGCTCACTTGTTGGAATTTTTCCGGTGTAGCATTAAGCATCTCTTTAGTGTATATCGCATTAATTGCTTTTACAGCATCTTTCCTGAACTCATCTTTGAATATCTTCTCCACCTCATCTTTTGGAAGGTTTTTTAATGAAGATATAGTATCTATTTCAGTGGTAGTAATGGCGCTAACCTGCTCTCGGGCCTTTTGCTCAGTTTTATGTCTCCTGTTTGTCTCTTCACGAAACTCATAGTTCTCTTTCCTCTCTGCTTCATCTTTCAGTGCAATATATCCAATGGACAGTAGTGCCAAAATTGCAAATACCTTAATAGCTATTGATGCTATATCAGCAATGTTTGTTCTTTTGAAATCTTTTCTGAGTTCATGAATATTGGCATACCTTTTCGACTGGTCAGCATTGGTAGCCTTGTTGATAATATGTCTTATCCAAGGGGTTACATTTGAGTAGCTGTATATGTATTCTATAATTTTGCCAATTGAATAGATATCGTTCTTCTCGTTTGGTACGTTGTCCTCATTGAAGAGAGCTGGGTCAGAATATATTCCGCTGAATGTACAATAAGATATATCCTTGCATATATAGCTGCTCAGAGGGTTGAAAAGTGTTACTATATGATTACCTTTTCTGACATACACAGTTGCCGGGTTGATGTTAAGATGAAGTGTCCCGTTCTCATGCATGTATGCAACAGCATCGATAATCTGATTGACAATATATGAACTCTCTTTTTTGTTGTTGATATTGAAAGAGGTTTCCAGTAATGCTTTATAGAGTGGAATAGCAGGAGAGTAGCTAAATGCTACATAATCACCAGATTCATCACTGTGGAGTCCTTCATAGTGTGGCAGGTTTCTGTGATTGAGCTCTTTCCCAAGTTTTATTTCATTATTAATGCAGTGTCTGTATTCTTTAATTGAATATAGATTACTGTTGCATCGGCGTAAGAAAAGTCTTTTGCCATCTTTGTCATTAATAATTAGTAGACTATCCGAAAAATTACCCATTTTTAATTAATTAGCGCATATTTGATACAAAAATATTATTTTTTTTATTACTATAAAGCATAATGATAAAATAGTCACCTATTTTTCGCTCTCTTTTTATTGTTTTGTTAATTCGTAAAGTCTATCTTTGCACTTCGGTTAAACAAATTTATTATTTATGCCCACAATCTCAATTCGGGGAAATGAAATGCCCGCTTCTCCTATTAGGAAATTGGCTCCATTGGCTGAGGAAGCGAAAAAAAATGGTGTCAAAGTTTATCACTTAAATATTGGTCAGCCAGACCTTCCTACACCACGAGCGGCCCTTGATGCGATACGAAATATTGATCGTACGGTTTTGGAATATAGCCCAAGTCAGGGTTATAGAAGTTACCGTGAGAAACTTGTCGGCTATTACAAGAAGTATGATATCAATCTTACTGCAGATGATATTATCATAACAACAGGTGGTTCTGAAGCTGTACTTTTTGCTTTCATGAGCTGTCTTAATCCTGGTGATGAAATTATTGTCCCAGAACCTGCTTATGCTAACTATATGGCATTTGCTATATCTGCAGGAGCTGTGATTCGAACAGTGACAACAACTATTGAGGAGGGTTTCTCTCTGCCTAAGGTTGAGAAGTTCGAGGAGCTTATTAACGAACGTACAAAAGCTATTCTTATATGTAATCCAAATAACCCTACTGGATATCTATATTCTCGCCGTGAGATGAATCAGATCAGAGATATGGTAAAGAAATATGATCTTTATCTCTTCTCGGATGAGGTTTATCGTGAGTTTATATATACCGGTTCTCCTTATATATCTGCTTGTCATCTTGAAGGAATCGAGAATAACGTTGTTCTTATCGACTCGGTATCTAAGCGTTATTCAGAATGTGGTATACGTATTGGTGCATTAATCACTAAAAACAAGGATGTACGTAATGCAGTCATGAAGTTCTGTCAGGCTCGTCTTAGTCCTCCACTTATTGGTCAGATTGCTGCTGAGGCTTCTCTCGATGAACCGGAAGAGTATGCTCGCGAGACATACGATGAGTATGTAGAGAGACGTAAATGCCTTATTGATGGACTGAACAGAATCCCGGGAGTCTATTCTCCAATTCCTATGGGTGCATTCTATACAGTAGCAAAACTTCCTGTTGATGATAGCGAGAAGTTCTGTGCATGGTGTCTTAAGGAGTTCAACTATGAGGGAGAGACTGTTATGATGGCTCCTGCTGCAGGTTTTTATACCACTCCGGGTGCCGGAAAGAATGAAGTGAGAATTGCATACGTTCTAAAGAAAGGGGATTTGATACGTGCTCTGTTCATTTTAAGGAAAGCTTTAGAGGCTTATCCTGGAAGAACTGATGAATAATATGAACTGGAGATTATTTGTTGCAAAACGAATTTATAACAGTAACGAGGGTAGGAAAGAGGTCTCTAAACCTGCTGTAAGAATCGCTATATCGGGTATAGCTGTGGGAATGGCTATAATGATTGTATCTATTGCAGTAGTAATAGGTTTCAAGAATGAAGTGCGCAATAAAGTTATCTCCCTCGGTTCGGATATCCATGTAGTCAATTTTGATGCTCAAAGAACTTATGAGTCTACTCCTATAGTTACATCCGACAGTCTGATGCAGGTTGTCAGAGATACTCATGGCGTAAAGCATGTTCAGCGTTATTCCACTAAGCCTGGAATGATAATGACCAATGATAACTTCCTTGGTATGGTGCTTAAAGGGGTGGGACAAGAGTACAAAACGGAGTATCTTAAAAGTCATCTCATTGCAGGAGAAGTTCCTCAATTCAGCAGTCTAAGAGCATCCAATGAAGTTGTTGTATCAAGTACTATTGCCGATAAGTTGAAATTATCTGTTGGTGATAAGATATATACATATTATATTGATGACAGTAATGTAAGGGCTCGTCGTTTTAAAGTTTCCGGTATATACCGTACAAATTTCTCTTCATTCGACAATATCTTTATTATTACAGACATTTACACGGTTAACAAGCTCTGTGGTTGGGAGAATACTCAATCTACCGGTCTTGAGGTGTCAGTAAAAGATTATTCCCAACTTGATGCCACAGCCGATAATATCCGTTCAAAGATAGATACGAATATGGATTATAATGGAGGTGTATACTTTACTCAGACTATTGAAGAGGTCTCTCCACAGATATTTGCATGGCTTAATCTGCTTGATACAAATGTTTGGGTGATATTGATTCTTATGATGGGTGTAGCAGGATTTACCATGATATCCGGATTGCTAATCATTATTCTTGAGCGTACTAATATGATAGGAGTGTTGAAAGCACTCGGAGCTACAGATGGAGCTATAAGAGGTATCTTCTTAAACTTCTCTATATTCCTCATCGGCAAAGGCTTGATATGGGGTAACATTGTCGGTTTCTCTTTATGCGGACTACAGTACTATTTTAAGATATTCAAACTTGATCCGTCAAACTATTATCTGGAATATGTGCCTATAGAGTTCAACTGGACCTACTATATTCTTCTTAATATTGCTGCGTTTGTCATTTCTGTCCTGATGCTTGTTGGTCCCTCTTATTTAATCTCAAGCATACATCCGGCGAAATCAATACGTTTTGAATAAAAGCTATTTATAATATATAAATGAAAAGCGCCATATCATTTGAATGATATGGCGCTTTTATTATATGTAGATATCTTATAGGCTATCTCCGAAGTCTTCACGGAACTTAGCAGCCAACTTCTCTTGCCAGTTGCCTACTGCCTGAAGACGACCAAAGAAGAAACGAAGAACTTCAGGTTCTTCTTCCCACTTCAAACCACCGATTAAATCGCGGTTGTCATACAACCATTTTACTCTGTCTGCGCAATATTTTATCTGAGAAAGAGTGAACACACGACGAGGACAAGCAAGACGCAACAGCTCAAGTTCTGCATAGTTCTCACTACCGTCAGGGTTACGTTGCTCTGATATAGAACCTCTCTCCATACCGCGTATACCACCGGCGATGTAAAGAGCAGTAGCCAAAGCTCCTGCAGGATATTGTTCATGAGGAATGTTTGGTAAGAACTTGGATGCGTTGATATGCGCTCCTAAACCACCTGCTGGTTTAACCATTGGAACTCCATAATCGTCTAACTCTTTAACGAGATATTCAATAAATAGTGGTCCTTGGTTGATAATCTCTTCATCCATACTTTCGTAAAGTCCCACAGCCATAGCTTCCATAGCGCGTACTTCCATACCTCCATATGTTAGGAATCCTTCATATAAAGGAATAAGAGTTTTCATCTTAAGGATTAATTTCTCATTGTTTGAAACAATTGCTCCACCTCTTGAGAATCCCATTTTGCGCGCAGAGAAATATATGATATCCATTGCATCAGAAATCTTACGTGTTATTTCTGCAATGCTCATATTTTTAGCTTCCTCTTCGCGAGTCTTTATGAAATAGAGGTTGTCTTGTAGTAATGATGCATCCAAAACAGACATTATACCATTTTCTTTGCAAATAGCTGCTACCTCTAACATATTTTCCATTGAAAGTGGTTGACCTCCAACAAGATTTGTTCCGGCTTCTATACGTACAAATGGGATATGTTCAGGACCTACCTCTTTAATCAGTTTCTTAAGACGTTTGATGTCAAAGTTTCCTTTAAAAGGTAGCAAGATATCTGGGTCTAATCCCTCTTCTGTTATAAGTTCCTCTACACGACCTCCTAAGCGAGTGATATGTGCTTTAGTGGTAGTAAAGTGGAAGTTCATTGGGATAACGTCTCCTTTCTTTACAAAAGTCTCTGCTAAGATATTTTCACAAGCACGACCTTGATGAGCAGGAAGAAAGTATTTTGTACCAAATACATCTTGAAGTGCTTTAAGAAGACGGTTACATGTTTCTGATCCTGCGTATGAGTCGTCAGCAATCATAGAAGCAGCAACTTGTCTGTCACTCATGGCATTAACTCCCGAATCGGTAAGCATATCCATGAATACATCTCTATTTTGCAATAAGAATGTGTTATTACCTGCTTCTGTAAGATTTTTTACTCGTTCCTCCACGTTTGGTAAGAACAATTTTTGTACTACACGTACTTTGTGCATCTCTAAAGGTACCTGCTGATCCTCCTTGTAGAATTTTACTACTGACATGATGTTTTTTGTTTATTAGATATAATGTTGTTAACTATTTGTAATGTATTGTATTGCCAAAGATATAAAAATGAATCTAAAACAAACAGAAAAGTTTCAGTTTTTATATTAAAAGGGTGGGAATGATAAATTCTTTGTATAAAAATCCAAGAAAATGGACCTTTGAGCTGATAAAAAATAGCTGTAAATCTAAATTTACAGCTATTTTTTGTAGTGCCTACGGGAATCGAACCCGTATGTCATGCGTGAGAGGCATGTATCCTAACCATTAGATGAAAGCACCATACTGGCGGAAGCTGGGGGATTCGAACCCCCGGTACGGTTACCCGTACGTCAGTTTAGCAAACTGGTGGTTTCAGCCACTCACCCAAACTTCCTTCCTTTGTAGCGTTATCTCTCAAACGCGGTGCAAATATAGAGCCAAAAAATGATTTGTGCAAGTCTTTACCTCACTTTTTACTAAAAGAATTTAGTGTCTTATTTTAACATTTTGATAATGAGCATATATAATATAAAAACTACTGAATAATAGATTGCTATTTTTTGCCCGCTTAGGTGAGGATACCTCTTTACCGCTATTTTGTCCACCTATTCATTAATCTGTTTATGTAAAATATTTAATTTTTGTTTCTATAATATAAATACTAGCTTTTGCGAAATAATTTCCAATGGAAAATTTGTTTGCATTGTATTAATATATATATATTTGTCAATAATTTCCATTAGAAAATATTAAAAGGCAAAAATAATGAAATACGTTGTAGTTGGTGGTGTAGCGGGTGGAGCAACCGCAGCAGCCAGATTGAGAAGAATTGACGAAAAAGTAGAAATCGTACTTTTTGAAAAGGGCGATTATATTTCGTATGCCAACTGTGGACTGCCATATTATATTGGTGGTGTTATAGAGGATAGGAGTAAGCTCTTTGTGCAGACCCCTCAGGCATTCTCGAAGCGATTCAACATAGATATACGGGTTGCATCTCAAGTTGTCTCTATAGATCGGGCAAACAAGAAGGTCTCCGTCAGAACAGCAGATGGTAAGGAGTATGAAGAGAGTTATGATAAGTTGCTTTTATCTCCGGGAGCAAAACCTTCTGTTCCACTTATACCTGGAATTGACAATGAGTTTATATTCACACTTCGTAATGTCTCTGATACAGATAAGATAAAGAATTATATCACAACACATGAAGTCAAGAATGCTGTAATCATTGGTGCAGGATTTATAGGCCTTGAAATGGCCGAAAATCTCCATGAGGCAGGTGCACATGTCTCAATTGTTGAGATGACTCCTCAGGTTATGGCTCCGATAGATTTTTCAATGGCATCAATTGTTCATCAGCACCTTATTGAGAAAGGAGTATCACTCTACTTGGAGAAGACAGTTGTAGGATTTACAAAGAGAGAAGGCGGCGGTGTAAAAGTGTTACTTAAATCAGGCGAGGTTATAGAAACCGATCTTGTTCTCTTGTCTATAGGTGTAAAACCCAACAACGAGTTAGCTGTAGCTGCAGGTCTCGAGATAGGTGGAACAAAGGGTATAAAGGTTAATGAATACCTTCAAACCTCCGATGAGGACATTTATGCTGTTGGTGATGCTATAGAGTTTCCACATCCATTGACCGGCAAACCATGGTTAAACTATTTAGCAGGTCCGGCAAATCGTCAGGCCAGAATAGTTGCCGACAACATGATTTATGGTAACAAGACTAAGTATGAAGGGGCAATAGGCACATCTATAGCGAAAGTATTCGATATGACAGTGGCAATTACCGGAATAGCAGCAAAGAGACTCGGATGCGACGGTATTGAATATATGTCTGCTACAGTACACCCTAACTCACATGCAGGATACTATCCGGATGCATTCCCACTAAGCCTTAAGCTTACATTCGATAAGAATAGTGGTAAGGTATATAGTGTTCAGGCTGTAGGATACGATGGTGTTGACAAGAGAATTGATGTTGCTTCTCAGATAATTAAAAGAGGTGGTACAATATACGATATTATTGAGATAGAGCAGGCATATGCGCCTCCATTCTCATCTGCTAAAGATCCTTTGGCGTTAGCCGGATATGTTGCGACAAATATACTCGAGAAGAGAATGAATCCACTTTATTGGAGGGAACTGCGTGATGCAGATATAAACACGGTTACACTTATTGATGTGCGTACAGCTGATGAATACGAAGTTGGACATATCGACGGTGCTATCAATATACCTGTTGATAGTATGCGTGAGAGAATGAGTGAAATCGATAGTAGCAAACCTATATGGTTATATTGTGGAGTAGGACTAAGAGGATATCTTGCTTCTAATATTTTATTACAGAATGGCTTCACCAATGTTAGAAACTTGGTTGGTGGATTGAAAACATATAAATCCTCTACTGCGGAACTTCCGGTTCCGGCAAACATATATAAAACATTTAAATATAGTGAAGAGAAGAGGTTTCAGATTGATAACCTCAGGGTAACAGAGTTGTATAAAGAGGACGGGGATGATGATAAAACAGCATCATCTATAAAGATTGATGCATGTGGATTATCATGCCCCGGCCCTTTAATGAAACTCAAAAAGAACATGGAGGTTCTTAAAAAAGGCGATATACTTGAGGTTACTGCTACCGATGCAGGTTTCCCTAGTGATGCTCGTTCATGGGCTGAGACAACAGGAAACGAGTTTATCTCTTCTTCTGAGAACGCAGGTAAATATGTTGTGAAATTGAAAAAAAATGAGACTATGAAGGTAGTAGAACAGCAGAGCAATGCTCAACTTGGCAAAACTTTTATTATGTTTAGTGATGATCTTGACAAAGCATTAGCTACTTTTGTATTAGCTAATGGTGCATCGGCTATCGGTGGTAAGGTTTCAATATTCTTTACATTCTGGGGATTGAACGTTATCAAGAAAGTTGAGAAACCAAAAAGTGAGCACGATATCTTTGGTAAGATGTTTGGTATGATGTTACCTTCAAGTTCTTTGCAACTGAAACTATCGAAGTTGAATATGTTCGGTATTGGTTCGCGTATGATGAGATATCTCATGAACAAGAAGAAGATTGATTCACTCGAGTCTCTACGTCAGCAGGCTATTGACAATGGAATAGAATTTATTGCTTGTCAGATGTCAATGGACGTGATGGGAGTAAACAGAGAGGAATTGCTCGACAACGTTGTCATTGGTGGAGTTGGAACATATATGAACCGTGCTGATAAGTCGAATATTAACTTGTTTATTTAATTAATGGAGAAAATAAAATCTTTGTGTGTTATGAGAGACCTTTTAAAAGCACTCTCTAAACTTGAGAATCAGCTTGTAGAAAAGCATGGGGTGTGTCTAAATGAGGCTATGGCCTTGTGCAGCCTTTATGACGGAACATTGAGCGCAAGCGGTATCTCTGAGATGATAGGACTTGCCCCTTCGCATACATCAAAAGTTATTCGTTCAATAGAGGAGAAAAAACTTATTAAACGAAGCTTGGGTAAACAAGACAAACGTACTATGTATTTTCACCTGACAGAGAGTGGTAATGATATTATTGCTAAGATTAAAGGCGATGGGATAGAAATTCCCGATTTCCTTGTTCCTCTGTTCAAGGAGTATAAAGAATAAGATTATTTAATAGTTTGATATCCTTAAGTTTAGAATCTATATTTTAAACTTGAGGATATTTGTTTTATGCTTTAGGATATTAATCCTAAGCCTTAGGATTAATATCCTAAAGCTTGGGATAAAGAAAAATAAAAGATTTTGGAGGAAACACCTACCATATAACTGTAAAACTGATTTATTATTTTACTGATAATGATGCCAGATAATCGTAATGTTCGCCCTCTTGTATGAGTTCTGTCTTGAATCCATATTGAGACGCGTAGAGGCTCAGAGTAGGGTAATCTATATAAAGCCAGTCAAACTCTTCTCCCTCGATATCCTTATATTTCATGCTATATCTTATCTCACCATAGTAGTCGCCTGCTATATCAATCAGATAACTGCCATCCTCATCTTCAAAGAGATATTTCAGATCGCTTGAGTCCATTATAATCTTTCCTTCCGGAGATAAAAGCTCTTTCATCCTATTGAAGAACAGCTCCATATTCTCAAGCTTTCCTATAATACCCGAACCATTCATAAGCATTAGTATTGTGTCGTAGTTCCCTACGAAAGCTTTATTGAATAGATTGGCATTAATAACAGTGTCAACACCTCTCTTTTCCATAATTTCGCATGAAATTGTGGAAATCTCTATTGCAGTCACATCCTTTCCCATCTCCTGAAGAGCAAGAGAGTGGCATCCGCTTCCGGCACCCACATCGAGAATCCTCCCCTGAGCAATCTGAAGCGCCTTTTGTTCAATAGGCGACATCTCTTTAAATGTTCTGAAAAGCTGTGCTACAGGTATCTCATCTTCATCAAAATCATCTGACATGACTCTAAGTTTGTATGCGCGTGATGTGTTGAAGTAATCAGCTATTGCGGCACCCATAGGGTCATTCTGTGGTGAAACGGTATTTTTAATCATATTATTAATGCTTCGTTTTATGTGGCAAAGATACTATTTTTATAATGAAATAATATAACCGACATCATCATAGGAGATAGGTGTGAAAACATTCGTTTCCCATACTTATGGGCAAATAGGACAAAACGCCCCCTTATCAGAAACATATAGTGACTTATCATTTTCTGCCAATATGATATATTTGTATCAAGAAAAACATGATTATGAATATAATAAAAAGAGTGAAAAACATTGTAGCAGCAATAATGCTTCTTGCTGCTCTATCATTAAATGCGCAAGGGTATAAAAACCCTATCATAAAAGGCTTTCATCCCGACCCAAGCGTATGTAGGGTTGACAGTGACTATTATCTTGTGACGAGCTCCTTTGAATATTTTCCCGGGGTTCCTATTTATCATAGCCGTGATATGGTAAACTGGGAGCAAATTGGCAATGTGTTGTCACGACGTTCACAACTTGAACTGTCAAAAAGTGGTGTATCCGGTGGAATATATGCTCCGACTATAAGATACAATGACGGTGTATTTTATATGATAACCACTAATGTAAGCAATAAAGGCAACTTTTTCGTCTATACCACAGATCCAAAAGGGGAGTGGTCTGAACCTGTCTGGCTTGAGCAGGGAGGAATAGATCCTTCATTATATTTTGAGGATGGAAAGTGTTATATGACAAGTAATCCTGATGATGCAATATGGCTCTGTGAGATAGACAAGAAGAGTGGCAAGAGACTATCTCCTTCTAAGAAGATATGGTCAGGAACAGGTGGCAGATATCCTGAGGCTCCTCATATATTTAAGAAAGAGGGATATTACTATCTATTGATTGCCGAGGGTGGTACTGAGTTCGGACATAAGGTAACCATAGCACGGAGTAAAAATATTTATGGTCCGTATGAGTCAAATCCTGGTAATCCTATAGTTACTCATTTCCGACAGATTGCTCAAGGCAATCCTATACAAGGAACAGGACATGCCGACTTGGTGCAAGCTCATGATGGTTCGTGGTGGATGGTGATGCTCGGTTTCAGAGTACAATCTGGTGCACATCATTTGCTAGGCCGTGAAACGTTTCTTGCCCCTGTTGAATGGAACTCAGAGGGGTGGCCGGTAGTAAACGGTAATGGCACTGTGAATATTGATATGAGCAATGTAAAAACTCTACCTCAGATAAAGATGGGTACAAGTAAAGACTGGGACTTCAATGACGACAAGCTTGGTGTTGAGTGGAACTACCTGAGAAATCCTGATTTCAGCAAATATTCGCTTACAGAACGTAAAGGTTCTCTACGTATCTATCCATCTTCTACATCTATTGATGAGTTAGGTTCTCCATCTTTTGTAGGCTATCGTCAGCAGGATATTAATTTCCAGGCTACCACATGTATGGTAGTAACCAATCCTGACGAGACCATGAGGTCGGGTATGACGATATATATGAATAACAGTGGGCATTATGATCTCTACCGACAGGGAAATAGTCTCATGCTAAGGTATCGCCTTGGATTGCTGTCACATGTGAAAAATATATGTCAGCTTAATGACTCTGTACTCTATCTTAAGGTTATAGGCAGTGATGCGAAATACAACTTTCTGTATAGTAAAGATGGGACAAACTATATTAAAGCTGGTGAGATGGATACACGCTTTCTGAGTAGCGAGACTCTCGGAGGTTTTACAGGAATATATATTGCTCTCTTTGCGGAATCGGATAAAAACGACTTAAAATTGAATGGTAATGTATCGGCATCTGAAAAGAGGATATCTAAATCATATGCAGACTTCGAATGGTTTAAGTATATGGAGCTAGTACCTGAGTTATCTCCTAAGATGTTCTCGGGAAACAACAACCCTTTGCTTGATTTTCATTTCACTGCCGATCCTACAGCAGTTGAGTATAATGGTCGCCTATATGTATATGCCACAAATGATCATCAGCAGTATCAGGGAGTTGGAAAAGATGGAAGGAACAGCTATGAGAAGATAAACTCGCTTGTGATGATGTCGACAGATGATATGGTTAATTGGACCTATCATGCTTGATTGATGTAAAATCTCTCGCTCCATGGATTATAGCCTCTTGGGCACCATCAATAACTTCCAGAAAGGAGAAAGATGGAAAGACACATTTCTATCTCTATTTCTCCAACAGTGGCTCAGGTACAGGAGTATTGACCTCAACATCACCTGTTGGTCCATGGAAATCCCCACTAAAGAAGAGTCTTGTTGATACATCAACACCTAAATTGGGTAACTGCTCTCATCCTTTTGATCCGGGAGTGGTGATAGATGATAAGGGAACAGGATGGCTCACTATAGGAGCTAAAGATGTACGTGTAGCAAAGCTGGGTAAGGATATGATAAGCATTGACCGACCTATATCCGTCATTAAGGCACCTTATCACTTTGAGGCAAATGAACTCAACTTTATCAATGGTACATATGTCTACACTTATAATACAGACTGGACTCCTCACAAGGATTGTTCACTAAAAGAGAATACTAGATGTACCATGGCATATATGACTAGTAAGACTCCTCTAATTACAGATAGTTGGGAGTTGAAACATGACTATTTCAGAAATCCTGGTGATCATGGAATGAATTACAGTAATAACCATACTCATCTGCATAAGTACAAAGGAAAGTGGTATCTATTCTATCACTCTATGACATTACAGAGCAGTTTCAATACAGACGGAGGTTTCCGCAATGTTTGTGTAGATGAGATAAATGTTGACGAGAATACTCCTTATATCTATGAAACCAAACCTACCATGCAAGGGGTGAACCAGATAAAGAGTGTCAACCCATACATGCTTCAGCAAGCGGAAACAGTGGCAGCTACTCAGGATATAGTGTTCTCACCTCAAGGTAGAGCAGGTAATATGATAGCAAAGGCTACTAAGGAGAGTGGAATGATTAAGGTACGTGGAGTAGAGTTCGATAAGAAGGTCAATAAATTTATTGCTCTGGTCTCGGGAAAAGGTGTTTTGAAAGTTAAAGCAGATAGTCCGCAAGGTGATACTTTGGCAGAGGTAATGGTTGACTCATCTGTAGAGAAGCAGGTTACTATTCCGACCAAATTTGTAAAAGGGAGGCATGATCTTTTTTTCATTCTAGATGGTAAGGAGCTCGCTTTTGACGAATGGAAATTTAAATAAATGCGTTTTTTTTCGTTACTAATTATAATAAATAGTATTGGATAAAGAAAGCCGGCTACTCATTTTAGAGTGGCCGGCTTATTATATTATTTAGCCCAAGGCATCCATTTGTTATAGTCAACATCCTTGAACTTCTCAGCTTTCATGACATTGGTATCAACATCCTTCTTTCCTAGCAGGAACTTATCTACAAAAGCTTCCACCTCGGGATATTGGGTTTTTGGCAGTTGACAATGCATATGTCCTCCTTCTATTGAGAACCCCATTCTGTCAGCTATGCCGAAAGCCTCCCACACCTTGCGTGCAGCATGACATGATACATAGTTTGATTCATCTGCTAGCCACTCATAGTCAGTGTTGCCAAGGACAAGCAGAGCACGTGGAGCAACCAATGCAGCAAGCTGATGGTGGTCGATAGGCAACTTGCTCACATTCTTCTCAGAGAAGCGTCGCATGCTCTCAAGGAACCATTGATAGTTTGTTCTTCCCAATGTCTCAACATTGCCCAAAGTTTCAGAGACGCGCCATGCGTCAACCCCGCCACCTCCGGGTTCCTGAGCAATGACAAGTGCAATGCGCTCATCAAATGCTCCTGCAAAGAGAGCCATTTTACCGGCGAAAGAGCATCCTGATATAGCTAAATGTTTCATATCTATTTTGCTCTTCTTGCCAATAATTTCAAGTGCATCAATTATTCTGCTTACTCCCCATGGCCAAGCACAATATGCTCCCATATCTATCTGATCAGGATATAGTTTGTTGATAGGCTCATTCCCACGTTTCTGTGTATGGGTCATAACTTGGGTGAAGTTGAATGTAATCTGTGCTATACCTCTAGACTCGAATATAGCTGGCGGAAGGCTACCTGTCCCCATTCCTATACCTATGATAGCGGGAAAAGGTCCTTCTCCTTTAGGATATTTGATAAATGATTTCAATCGCAGTGTCTCTCCGTTCTCTGTGATATCTACTATAAGAGTATCATTCTTAAGTTCAGCCTTTATCTGTTCCTTTTTCACTACAGGTTTCTTTCCAATCTCATAGTACTGAATGCGCTGCATAATCTCTGCTCTATGCTTTTCCCAATCCTTGAACTTGGTAGATCTTCCATTGCCATTTGCCCAAGCAAAAGGATCTGGCAGAGTTTCTATTGATGGTAGTTTTTCGAAAGATGGCTCCTGAGGTACCTTGTATGATGCTGCGCTGTTTTCGCAATCATAAACCAGAGGTATGTTCTTCTGTGCAGATGCCACCGATGCCAGCATGAAGCAGGCCATTGTTGATAATAATATTCTTTTCATATGTATTTAGATTTGTCTTTTTAGTTAAACAAATGCAAGTTAAGTAAAAAATATTGTTGTTGTTATTTTTTCTATTGCTTTTGTAATGTGATAGTTTTAGACTCTTTTTTTTACAGAGTGATTAATCGTAATTGTGAATTTTAAGTAAAATTGACAATTACAGATGGAAAACATACATAATAAAGAAATAATTCATAAATTTGGTGCACCTGATTAAAATCTATTATATGAAAACTAAATTATTATTGTTGTTTCTATTTTTTTCTACATTCAACCTATATCCTTCAAGTACTGATAAGAAGTTCTACAATATTAATGTGATGCATGGTGTCTCTCTCAGAGAGATGGCTTCTGTTTGTAAGGATAAGGATGGATTTATATGGGCCTCTTCAAAAACAGGAGTTATCAGAGTCAGTGACAGAAATTATAAAATATATCATCTTCCATTCAAATCATCCAATATTATTAACGTAAGGTTATCATGCGAGAACGGCATGCTTATAGCATTTACCAATAATGGTCAGATATTCCGGTACAACAAGCTCTACGATCGTTTCGATTTCTTTATGGATCTTCGTAAAGAGCTTGATGATCATTTTATCAGTATAGATTATATCATTATTGATAAAGACGGATCTTTTTGGATGAATACTTCGGCAGGTTTTTGTCACTATGATAAAAAGAGGCTGAAAAGGATGAATAGGAATAAGCTCTCCGTGAAGTGCATACGAAGATTCGATTCAGAAAATATATTTGTTGCTCAGCAGGAAAATATTTATCTTATGAATACCTCTACATTTAAGTTGAAGGAGCTTTTTAAATATGGCAGAAAGTTAAATGTGAGCAGCATCTTTTTTGATAAGAAAAAGAGAGTAATTTGGTTGGGTACTTCAACGGATGGTCTATTCTATTATGATATGGCTACAAAAAAGCTAAAGTCCGTAGAAGAATTCCCGAAGCAACCTGTAACTGTAATAACAGAGAGCCCTGATGCCACTTTGCTTATTGGCATTGATGGAAAAGGAATGTTGGAGATGGATAAAGAGAGCAAGTCTATACTTAAAATATTCAGAGAGGATGTAGATAACCCATATTCTTTACGTGGCAATGGTGTATACGATATCTTTTGCGACAATAACAGAAGGGTTTGGGTGGTGACCTATTCAGGAGGACTATCATATTTGGACTGGAACTCTACTCTAATAAATCAAATTTCACATCAGATTAATAATCCTAACTCTTTAGGTAATAATGATGTAAACAATATCATAGAGGATAGCAAAGGTGATATTTGGTTTGCTACCAACAATGGTATATATAGATGGAGAGTTGCCTCAGACAGGTGGGATAGCTACTATAAAAACAAAGAGAACCAGGCACAGGTATTTCAGACATTATGTGAGGATGATGAGAATAGAATTTGGGCCGGAACATACTCCTCAGGCTTTTATGTCCTTGATAGAGAGTCGGGTAGAGAACTGGCACAATATCCTAATAGTCAGACACCGAATTTAGCATCATGTAAATTTGTGATGAACTTGTACAAGGATAGTGATGGTGATATATGGATTGGTGGTGTGACTAATCTGATAAGCTATTCAAAGAGTAAGAAGGAGTTTCGTGTCTACTCACAACAACCTATGCGCTCGTTTATGGAGTTTGCACCTGGAAAGATCCTGTTGGGTTGTACCTACAGCCTTATTCTTCTTGATAAAGCCAGTGGTCATATAACATATCTCACAGAGTGTCTTGCACAGGATATAATTGTGAGAGGTGATGATATATGGGTGGCAACCGCCGGAGACGGTTTGCTGCACTATAACTATAAGACAAAAAACACCAATAGGATAACAATGGAGGCAGGACTTCCATCAAATTTTGTCAATAGTCTGACTTATGATAATGGATATATATGGCTTGGCACGGAGAATGGTCTATGTAAATACAATCCTAATGATAATTCTGTGAAGAGTTTCTATAATAATATGGCTTTTGCAGGTACATCATTCAATAACACAGCTGTATGTAAACTGAGAAATGGTGAACTTATTTGGGGTACAAACAACGGTGCTATTATGTTCAATCCTAACAAGCTAGGTAAATCACTGATAAAAGGAAAAATCTTCTATGAGAATATAACCATAGCAGGAAACTCTATACGTGAGAATAAAAAACTGCTTAACGGCATTCCTGTAAATGAGCAGACTGATTTATCATTTAAGTCAGATCAGAATACAATATCTCTTGATCTATTGGCACTAGGAGTATCTTCGGGTGAGGTGAAATTTTCATGGAAAATGGATGGACTTGATACTAAATATTCAAATCCATCAAACCAGCATATTATAACTTATACCAATATACCTAACGGTAGCTATAAGCTAATGATTAAGATGTATAATAATTCCCTCTCACAGGTTATCAGTGAACGTGAACTTAACATAACTGTAATTCCTCTTTTCTGGCAGACATGGTGGTTCCGGCTGATTTCGATTATCATATTTGCAGGTATAGCAATATTCCTCTTCAGGTTGTATATCATCCGACTTAAACAGATTCACAACGAAGACAAGATCAGATTTTTTACCAATACGGCTCATGACCTCAGAACGTCAATAACTCTTATTAATGCACCTATTCAGGAGTTGAATAAGGAGGAGGGATTATCGGGTAAGGGACACTACTATCTAACACTTGCAGTTGAACAGGCAGAACGTCTGTCGAATGTTGCCACACAACTGCTGGATTTCCAGAAAGTAGATGCTGGCAAAGGCCAACTTTTCCCTGTTATGGTTGATATAGTATCTCTAATTTTCAGAAGAAAGACGATGTTTTATTCTACTGCGATGAAGAAGAATATAACAATAAACTTTTCATCTAACAGGGAAGAATACTTTACTGCTGTAGATAAATTGAAGATAGAGAAGGTTATAGATAACCTATTGTCGAATGCAATAAAGTATTCATTTGATGATAGTAATATTGATATTAATATAGAGTGTACAGACTATTCGTGGAAGATGGAGGTTACCGATAATGGATTGGGTATATCCGAAAATGCTCAGAAGAGACTCTTCAAGGAGTTTTATCGAGGAGATAACAGCATAAATTCACATATGGTTGGTTCGGGTATAGGTCTTCTGTTGGTAAAGAACTATGTTATCATGCATGAAGGTACTGTATCACTTCGTAGCAAGGAGAATGAAGGGTCTAAGTTTACTATAACTATACCATATAAGGAGGTTTCTGATAAGGAGGCTGCCAACTCTACTGATTTTTCAGATGTCTTTTCCGAGAAAATCTTCACAAAATCAGCTGAGCCAATTAAGCAAGATGCCGGATTGAAGAGGACAAAATCAATATTAATTGTTGACGATAACTACGATTTGAGACAATTCTTAAAATACTCTTTAGAAGATGAATATAGGATATTGGATGCAGAAAATGGATTAACTGCATGGGAGCTTATTAAGAGTGAGTCACCCGATATTATTGTGTCGGATGTAATGATGCCTGAGATGGATGGCTTCGAGCTATGTAAGCTTATAAAGTCTACATTCGAGACATCTCATATACCGGTAATACTTTTGACTTCTCTCTGCGAGCGAAGTAATCAGCTTGAAGGACTTGGACTTGGTGCTGAGGATTATGTTACGAAACCTTTTGATGTATTACTTCTTAAGCAGAGAATTGAGACCATAATCCGAAATAGGGATATTGTAAGATCAAAAGCTATAGAACTTGTAAAGTCGGATGCTGATGAAGAGGAGAGGATATTGCCAAACCAACTCAACGATAACTTCGTTAAGATGGCTGTGGATGTTATAAAGGAGAATATCAATAACATAGATTTTGACAAAGATAGCTTTGCCAGGGAGATGAATGTCAGTCCTTCGCTTCTTTATAAGAAACTGAAATCGCTCACAGGACAGTCGCCTACGGACTTCATTAAGGATATCCGTATGAAACATGCCATGGACCTGCTTAAATCTAACAGATACTCTATTACTGAGGTTAGCGAGATGTGCGGATACAGTTCAATAAGCTATTTCAGTACCGTATTCAAAAAGAATTATGGTAAGTCACCTACAGAGGTCTTACCAACAGAGTAGATAAGATTGCCATTACTTGCCACTCCCTCTATGGTGAATCCATAATTGGTAGTGGCATCTGCTGCATAGAAACTGATGTGAGCTTTTCCATTTTCATCAGTTACAACAGATGGATTCCAATATATTGTAGTACGTAAATCAGGGGTTGTATTGCCTTTTTTAGCTTCTGTTTCGTATGTAGGAGAGTAGAACTCTACATATTGCTGATATCCTATTGGTGCTGCTACCTGCATATTCGAGTTTAGTCTGTTTCTCTGAACAAATCCCTTCTTTGTATTTATAATCAATGCCCCATTGGCAGCTGCAGAGCCGTAAAAAGCTGCAACAGATGTTGCCGGTGAGATGAACACCTCCTTAACATCCTCTACATTTATCCTCTGATAATCGAAGCTCTCCTCTGGTACATTATCCAAAATTACCATTGGAGTTTTTCCTCTGTATTGCACCTCATCACCTATTGTGCTGACTCCAGGGAGACGTCTGAGCAGATCGAATATGGAGACAAAGTGTCCCTCATTCACATCGTCCTCGGTAAGTACTTTTGATGTAAGTGGAGAGTAGAAAGGTGATTCACTGAATACTGTACTTTTCTTTTTGGCTGTAACAACAATCTCAGCCAGATTGTAAACTCTCATTCCATTCTCTATGGTGTATTTCTGATCCATCTTGGTAAGATAGCTCTCTTTAATTTTTGGCTCTTCGAAAGGCGGCAGAGAGAATAGTCGAGGCTGCGGGTACGATTTTAATGAATCCAACTCTATGAATACTTTTGAGGATCCTTTTTTGTTCTGTGCCTGCACAATGAAGTGTGAACCATTCGGATAATCCAGTTTATCAAAGAAAAATTTACCTTTTCCATCAACTTCTGCCATCTCTGTGCCTATAAGTGAATCCTTGACAGCCAAAAGTGATATCTTTCCTCCTTTTAGAGCAGAGAAATATCCATTCACCTTTCCGCTGATTTTCTCTCCAAGTTCAGGCTCATATCTCAGGCTATTAGTGTTGTTACCTTTAATTATTTCCGGAATGTTATATCTCCTCCATCCCTGAGTCATCATAAGCAGGTCGAGCAAAAAAGAAGAATTCTTATTATCATTCAGATAGGATAAAGGTGATTCAATATATCCCTTCAGCTCTGATGTGAGGAGCATAGAAGAGACAATATTTGATGTTGTATCCTGTTGTACATCTTTCATGTCGGTGACAGATATTGAGAAGTTGCCCTTTAAAGGAGAACCTGTGAAATCGGATAGGGCAATATCCATATCTATCTTATCACGTTTATTGTAGCTGTTCTTGTCAAATATAACAGATGCCTTTGCCAGACTCTGTTGAGGCAGTGAGAAGACCAGTCTTTCGCTATGTATGTTCCTATTACCATCAATGAGTAAAAAGTGTGTTATCCCGGCAGGGAAAAAATCCTCGTCGAAATCTAAAAAGTTACTGTTTGCATCCCATGGTTGTGCATAGAGCACCACTCCACGTATATGAGCGACCAACATCATTGATGGTGGTAATGTTGTCTCTTCGGATTTGGCTATGCTAACACGCAACTTCTTGTTTGTCCATGCAGTATTTATTGCTATTGCTTCAGGCTTAGCCATAGGCAGATCGAACTCAAGGCTTTTGCCGGAGTCGTCGATGCATATAGCATGGTAACGCTTTCCCTTTTCATAATGCATTCTGAAAATCCCATTCCAAGATGCAGTGTACTGAAGTTGGCACATTCTTGATTATTCTCATCCACGACGGTACCTTTTATCTCCTTCGACAAGCCATTAGTTCCTACAGCTTTGAATGCAATCTTTATATCGGTCGAGTATGGGGCATTACCTCCCTCAGGAAAGAAGTCCACCTGGAAAGGGCGTTCCTGTTGAGGTATCCTTACGTAGCTGTTTATTGGTTTCCCATCATAAAGTGTCTTTAGAAGGAACATTCGCGATGGATCAATCTCTTTCTTTCTAAAGCTGTATTGAGCTTTACCATCTATAAATGTAAGTGAGATGTTCTTTTTAAAGTCTGGAGATATTATAGAGTTTTCGGGTATTATGTTTGTGTTGTCTCCATTCTTGAGGTATTTTATTTCGGCTATGATATTCTTTTCATCAGAAGAGAACTTAACATTGTGTCTGACCAGTTTTGAGTTTGGGTCGGAAATAAATATCTTTTTATTGAAGAAATAGTCCTGTCCAATATTCTGCATGAACCAGGTATATGCTTCTAATGAGTAGTATCCTTGTGGTGAATTTTCCTCTATTCTGATGCTTCCATAAAAATATCCTTGTGAGTCGGGTCTTACCTTGACCCTTTCTAAAAGTTTGCCCGATGGACTTGTGAGTGTAACATATACATATCTGCTTGCATTTGCCTGTTTTAACAATAAAGCATCGACTAGATGTGCTCTGAACCACATTGTCTCACCCGACATATATATGTTTCTGTCTGTTTGCAGATATATTTTCTCTTGTGGAAAATTATATAGTTCCCTATTGAAATTATTGATAATAGTATCTGGTACTATTCCTTGAGCAGATAAGCTGTTCATGAATATAGTTGCCAGGAATAGTACCAGAATACTTTTTTTCATGGTATAGAAAGATAAATATTAATAATCGTATTTTCTATTCTCATCCATCCAGTCATTTATCAGACGGACTTGATCATCATTTTCTCTCTCTTTGTAGACAAATCCTCTAACCTTCTTTGTCTCACCATTCTCTTTGAATGTATACCATATGTCGTATACCTTCATCTCAGGATAATATTTACCACCTCCGCTTATGAGTTCAAATTGATCCCAAGTTTTTAGTGTTACTGAGTTATCCGAGTTGACTGTCATAGTGAAGCAATATTTTGGTCTGTAGTCAGTAGCGCCTTTAGACCACTCATTCTTCTGATGATACATACGCACTGTATTGCCATCTTTTACAGCCTGAAGAGTACGAGGTAACTTATATACTGTAGAGTCATTAGGATTATCCACAGACTTTATAATACCGTCCATATAGTATTGTCCTGAGTAGTTATTCATCAGGTTCAATCTGTATAGAACTACTGTATCCTCTTTTACTAGATCGAAAGCAGATGATTTATCAATTTTCAATGCAATCATATAAAGTGAGTCCACATGCAGTGTTGATGGATTGATTAATATAGGATATGTTCCATATGTATCACCCTTCTTAACAATTGCATTTTCTTGTGGAAAATTGTATATGCCTTCATGAAGAGCTCTGTACATGATATCGTCGGAACCACGTTCCTTTTTATTGTACTGCTCAATCATTGAAGGTACATTAAGAATTGAGATAGTGACATCCTGACTTGTAGGTTGTGATCCGCTTATTGCAATAGATGCATAAATTGTATCGTTCTCGTAACCTATATTTAGCTGTTTGTCAACAATCTTATCTTTTGCACCAACAAGGTATACAGACTCAGGCCACAAAGCCTCTTCCATAGGGATCTTGCTATCGCAACTTGCCATTAATACGGTAATCAATGTTGCCGAAAGTATAGCTATTTTTTTCATATCTTAAATTATTAGCTTTAGAATTAAATTACCATCCTGGGTTCTGTACCAGTTTACCATTCTTTCTAAGAGTACCTCTGTCGATAGGCCATAGATACATCTTGTTTGCGAACATACGTTTCATTGTCTTTTCAGTGTTCCATATTCTCTCAGTATAGAACTGTTCACGTTGTGCCTCTCTTGCACTTACATCAAGACCTCTGATAGGTTTGTTGTATTCATTGTAAGCGTCTTTCCAACGTCTCAAATCCCAGTATCTTTGTCCTTCGAATGCAAACTCGATCTTTCTCTCATGTTTGATAAGAGCTCTCATTGTCTCTTTATCAGATGCTTCTGCAGCAGTGATGCCTGGTTGTCCTGCACGATAGCGTATCTGGTTGAAGTACTTAACAATTTCATCAACATTTCTAGTGACTGATACATCACCTTCAGTGTATGGAGAATCCAATTCATTCAAAGCCTCTACATATCCTAATAGAACCTCAGCATAGCGAACGATAGGGTAGGTCTTTGCCTTCATCACACCATTCCAGAAGATACAGTCGTCCTGGTGAACATACTTCCTGTTTGTGTAACCGGTTCTGTTTCTGTTGTTGTTATTGTTCATATCTGATGCAGAACCTCCATAGTAGTAGTCAGCTTTATAGTTCTTAGTACCTGCAGAAGCACCATCTCTATGAGATGTAGTAGGCCATATACATGCATTGAAACCAATTGTTGCATAGAAACGTGGCTCACGACCGTCATCACGGTGTGCTCTGTCGCCTGATAGAGGATAATCAAGTGAGAATGTTTTATCCTGACCTACAGGTTTCCAAGATTTCTCTTCATCTGTAGCTTCGCTGAATGGTCTACCATCAGCCATACGATAGTCGTCAATCATATCAAGAGTGATACTGAATGAAGAGTTACCACCAAGTTTAGCCGGCATGATAAGACGGTAGTCACCATTTCCCTGCATAGAGTTTACACAGTAATAGATATACTCTTTTACAATATATGGCTGGTAAGTACCGTCGAACAGAGTTTTATATGATTTATAAGGGTCTATATTACCTGCACCATCAGGGAAGTTTGCACTTGACACATTAGCTGGGAGAGGTGATGTACCTGTTCCCTTGTCATTATTGATGATAGGTACAGTATGAAGAGCATACTTGTTCATATCAATGACTTTTTTGAATGAGACTGCAGCTTTTCCCCATTTGCTGTTGTCTTCAGTCTGAGAGATAAAGTTTCTACCCTGACTATCTTTCCAATCAGCGTAATAAGTGTTACCGTTGAATAGCGGACTTGCAGCATATAGCTGTGTGCGAGCCTTAAGAGCTAAAGCAGCACCTTTAGTTGGTAAATACTGCAATGATTCGATACGGTCAGATGGAAGATTCTCGGCAGCAAGTTCGAAATCTGAACAGATTTGCTCAACACACTCGTCGTATGTAGAGCGTTCAAGTGATGCAGAAGCTACGTCGGCGTCAGTATCATAAGGAGTCTCAGGAAGAATAACTACCGGTCCGTACAATCTTACAAGATAGAAATAGAAATAAGCTCTTAGGAAATATGCTCTTCCTTTGAAATCACGAGCTTCCATCTCAGTAAGTTCCAGATTTTTGGCAAGGTTTGTAAGGACAATGTTTGCTTTACGTATACCTTTATAGCACTGAGACCAAGGGTTATATCTAGTGTCTGTCTCTTTTACCTCATCATAAAGTATTACGTTACCTGGAAGTTCAAAAGGAATGATAGCTTCGTCAGTACCAAGTCCACTTGGCAATGTTGATGCATGTCCCCACTCACTACCAGTCAGTAAAGATTCATTTGGCAACAGATTTGATGCACCGTTAATATATTGTTCTGTTCTGGAACGTGACAAAAATATTGAGTCCAATGTTGTCTGATCGTACACATATTTCTCTATATCAAGATAATTTTCGCATGAGCTAAATGTGAATATAGAGCCAAATATAGCGGCTGAAAAGGCTAATTTGCCTAAAAGCCCTAATTTCTTTTTATTATTATCTGATTTAATCATAATTGATTTTCCCATTAGAATGAAAGATTAAGTTGCAGAGTATAGATTCTCTGTATTGGATATGAATTACCATTACTGATACCCTGGCTTGGATCAAGAAGTTTATCATTAGACCATAGAGCAAGGTTTTCACCTATCAAACTGAAAACAGCTTTCTGCATTCCAAGTCTCTTAAGAGTTTGTCCTTTAAGAGTATAAGATAGTTGAACATTCTTCAAACGAATGTAGCTACCATCCTGAAGCCAGAATGTAGAGTTTTTATTGTTATTACCACTGTTTCCGTAGTATAGACGTGGATATTTTGCGTTAGGATTTTCTGTTGAAGGGTCTCCTGAAATCTCTCTGGCAATCCAACGGTTTGCAGGGTCATTTACATCTGTTATAATATTACCTGTGTGCTGTCCTGCGAATGGTCTGAACATGTTATCACCTCTGAAGTATGTAACGCGGCTTACTCCTTCGAACAATACGCTGAGGTTGAAGCTCTTCCAGTTGAACTCTGTTGCAAAACCGTACTGGATTTGTGGAACAACAGAATATTTCAAAGGTACCTCATCATCGTAGTTGATTATACCGTCACCATTAACATCCTTATATTTGATATCACCAGGAAGGTAGCTACCGAAGTCCTGACGAGGACTATTCTGAATATCTGCCTTATCCTTAAACAGTCCAAGAGCTATAAGACCTCTGTTGATACCGCTCTGGTAGCCTACAGCTGATTGATAATCAAACTTTTTGATATCCTCTTCGTAGTTTGTAATCTCATTCATTGACTGAGTATAGTTCGCACGTACAGTAAGATATTTCTCATTATCACCAAGAGGTTGAGTATATGAGATGTGACCATCAGCACCCCAGCTCTTCATTTTACCAACGTTAGCCCAAGGAAGAGTTACAAGACCCATCTCTTCAGGTACGCTCTGACGTTGCTGGTAGATACCTGAACGGATATCTTTAAAGAAGTCGATAGTCATATCGAATCTCTCTTTGAAGAAACGTGTGTCGATACCGAAGTTATACTTTATAGCCTTTTCCCAACGTAGATTACTTGAACCAACTTGTGTCTCTGTTACACCGGCACCGTTATTCCAGATACCTGAACCACAGCTGTTGATTAGAGTCAGATATGGGAAACGTACAGAGTCATTCCAAGTAAGGCGGTCATTACCTACAACACCATAAGATGCTCTGAACTTCAAGTAGTTGATAAAGTTGTTTTTATCGCGGAAGAATTTGTACTGAGTAGGAGCCCATCCAACAGATACAGCTGGGAACCAACCGAATTTCTTTCCCTTCTCGAATGCCTCAGAACCTGTATAACCAACATTGAACTCAGCCATATAAGTATCATCATAAGAGTATGAGAAACGGCTTGCATAACTGTTATATCTCTTAGGAATAGCAGTAAGCAACTGAGTATATCTTGAAGATTCATAATCTTTCCAGTAAGCATTAACCAATGCACCAACACGATGTACTTTGTTGAATACACGGTCGTAGTTCAAACGAAACTCATAGTAGAATGTACGGTCGGTATATTTGTCGCTACCATAATATGGCTCAACAGCTTCAGAAACTTTCTCAAGATCAAGAGAACCGTCACGTTTACGACCATTAGCATAGTAGATAGCAGGCATCTTCTCACGTATCTGTGTATGTGAGCTGTTAGCATCAATATTAACCAATCCCATGATAGACAATCCAGGAGTAATAACTTTCAAATCCTGGTTAAGTTGCATTGTTATCTTGTTATTATTAGAAAATAACTTTCTGTATCCAGTCATATTAAGCAGTACGTATGGACTGATATTTGACTTGTCTGTTCCATAACCAGGAGCCTGGCCTGTTGTATACATAAGAGGTACAGTAACAGGAGTAAGGCTTGACTGAGCTTGCCACAAAAGTTGGCTGTCGTTTCCAAAACCTGGATAGTTCTGAGTTACCAATACTGTCTCTTCATTAAGAGAAAGAGTAGTAGTAGGAGTCACGTTTACGTCTACATTGGCACGGAAGTTGAACTTATTATAGTTAACGTTAGTGTCATATTTATTAAGGCCTTTATCTTGTTTGAAGATAGCATCTTTGGTTGTATAACCACCACTGATATAGTAACGAGCGATCTCACCACCACCCGATGCACTTAGGAAGTACTGTTGGTTCCATGTATAGTCTTTCAATATAACATTTCTCCAGTCAACATCTGGATGTAAGTTTGGATCAAGATGGTTTTTGTAAAGAGCAACGTCTACATCTGAGTAGATAGGAATACCACCACGAGTTACAGAAGCTTCGTTAGCAAGAGTTGCATAATCACCTGCAGATATGTATTCAGGCATACGTGGAGAGTAAGAGATACCGGCATTAGCTTTGAACTGAAGGTTCAATTTACCGGCTTTACCTTTTTTAGTTGTAACAAGTACAACACCGTTAGCACCACGGACACCATAAACAGCAGTAGAAGAGGCATCCTTTAAAATAGAGAAACTTTCAATATCTTCAGGATCAAGAGTATTAAGGTTACCCTCGATACCATCAATCAAAACCAAAGCACCCTGTCCGGCACCGAAAGTACTGATACCACGTATCCAGAATTCAGAGAAATCCTTACCTGGTTCACCTGTACGTGTCATTGAGATAACACCCGGTACACGACCTGCAAGCATATTTGTTACTGAAGCAGCAGGAGATTTAAGTGAAGAGAGGTCAACGCCGGTAATAGCACCTGTTACGTTAATCTTTTTCTGAACTTTACCGGATGCTGTGACAACGACTTCGTCCATAGTTGTTGCGTTTTCCTTCAGGACTATACGCATACGTTCGTTATTCTTATTTATCTGGAATGTCTGTGGACTATATCCAATATATGAAACGACCAGGGTCTGTTTTGCGCTAATTCCTGTTATTTTGAAATGTCCATCTAAGTCTGTGATGGCACCTTTCGAAGGCGCTTCTTTAATAGCCATGGATACACCGATAAGTGGTTCACCCTTTTCATCCATTACAATACCTGAAACATTGAACTGCTGTGCAAGTGCTGTAGTGAAAGATGTTATCCATACCATTAAAAGTAGTAATATATGTTTTGTTTTCATCTTTATCAATTTAATAGGTTATACTATATTACTCAATAGTCATCTTACGAATAGCACGTGAATTCTCTTCACCTATGAAGAAATTCTCTTCTGAGTCTATGGCAATTGCCAAAGGACAGTCGAAGAAACAATCAGTAGGGAAGCCGTTAACCTTTCCTGAACGGTCTGGTGTACCTGCTACTAGAGTGACTAATCTACCTTTAATCTTTACAATACAATGAGCATTTCTCAAGCATACATAAAGTTCACCATAGCTGTTTACAGCCATACCACAAGGTTGTTTCAATACAGCATCATTTAATCTGTCACCAAATGCAGAAGCCATCCATCCCGGCTTGAAACCTGCATAACGTTCAACCTGCCACTTATTATCGCTATCTTTCCATAACTTCAAGATACCGTTATCATCAGGATATGAAGCAAAGAAACACTTATCGAATTTGCTATAGGTCAAATAGTGTCTCCATTGACCGGTGTTAAGGCCATTGAATGCAGGAAAATCACCTTTATTTATTACTTTTTTGTAACTCTTATCAGAGATGTTGATCTCATAGAGACCATCTCCTGACATACAGTATAAAAGGTTATTATCTTCAGCATAAGTCAATGCTCCTTGGCTATCACCCTGGAATGGAACTGAAAGGCCAATAGAGTTCAATGTCCATCCATCTTCACGTGTTGCTGTGTATATAGCTCCACCGTTACGAGGCATTAATGCAATCTTGTTTCTAGAGTTATCTACAGCAATAGAGCCCATGTAACCTACATTAATAAGACGCATAACCATATTGTCATCGAAAGAGACAAAATATGTTCTGTCATTCCATCCTCCTACAACGAAGATCAGGTTATCCTGTTTTTTACCTCCTACAGCGACTAAGTTTGATGAATATTCAATTTTTGTCTCATCAAGAAGGCTTTGGTCTTTCCAACTGCCGCTCCAGTCATCCAATTTACCTACAACAGATTTTACAGATTGAGTCTGATAATATTTGAATTTTGCACTCTCAGATTCATAAGGTTGTCCGTCTACTTCTACAGTAATCTTGTTGAATCCCGGTTTCTGCTTTGGAATCAATCCATAAAGTTCTCTACCATCGCAGCTTACTAATACTGCTTTCTTATCACCGAAGAATACTTTAATCTTGCTTGTGTCACTAGGAAAATTACCTTTGATAATGAAATTATCATTGATTCTTCCCCAATCAGGAGTGATTGAGCTGAAAGCAACTTCTTTGCTTGAATCATAATAATCGCCTTTATCCGGCCATTTTTTTATCTCTTCATCAGCATTATTACACGATGAGAGTAGAAAACATGCGAAAAGGAAGAGAAAATTTAGCTTTTTTGTTTTCATAATATTAAGTTCTGGGGTTGATGTTTTTCATAATCAGAGCGTATCATACCACCCCTGTTATGTATAGATATGCTCCATGTTTGTTAAGGAAATGTATTAAGGGGGTCTATCTTAAATTACATTTCATAGAGATGAATGGGCAGACTTCATCCATCATTAATAATTTTGTTCATACATAATCAGATTAGATTTAACAAATGGTTATTGTGCGCATACATAAATAGTATGCCATCTTTTAATGACGATAAAAGTAAATACCAAGTGTAAAACCAATTTTATATAATAGATATATCTTTTTTGAATTTAGATATTAATGAGATTTTAACTATTTCGAATTCTGAAATCGTTGAAGAAAAATATATGTTCCTTATAAATAAGCAGACAAATAGTGTGTTGTAAATAGCTGATAAACAGTGGTGTAAAAATGCAATATCTAATATCTAAAATCATATATCTATAATTGAAAATGGCTGTGATTGTAGATGCTTATATTTGCATAACTTAAATTTAATCTGTCTTAATTTATTATTAAAAGAAAATGAAAAACACGCTAATTTGTATGTTATGTACTCTCTTCACTTTAAGTTTCTTCTCCTGTTCGGATGAGGATATAGTGAAGAAAGAGACTCCACCTGTAGTTATTGATGGGGTTGACAAATCAAAGCATCAGATTTATCTCTGTTTTGGTCAGTCTAACATGGAAGGTAATGCAGCTATTGAGCAAATAGATTTAGAAGGAGTAGATTCTCGTTTTAAAGTTATGTGTGCAACAACTTCCGACGAATCACACAACTCACGTAAAATGGGAGAGTGGTATACTGCAACTCCTCCACTCTGCAGATGGGAAACAGGTCTGACACCTGTTGACTATTTCGGTCGTAAACTTGTTGAGAATCTCCCTTCGGATGTAAAAGTGGGAGTGATAGTTGTAGCCATGGGTGGAAGCGGTATTGATGCTTTCGACAAGGATAACTACAAGAGTTATTATAACAGTGCCGATGCATGGCAGAAAGGACTTATGGATGCATATGGCGGTTCTCCTTATTCACGACTTGTAGAAATGGCAAAAAAGGCTCAGGAAACTGGAGTTATTAAAGGTATCCTTCTTCATCAGGGTGAAAGCAATAATATGCAACAGGATTGGCCTACAAAGGTTAAGAAGATACGCGATGATCTTATGAATGATCTCAAACTGTCAGCCGACAGCGTACCTTTGCTTGTTGGTGAGATGCTTGACAAGGACCAGGGAGGAGTATGCTGGGGTATGAATGAAATCATAGCAACAATTCCACAAAAAATAGATAATTCACATGTCATCTCATCGAAGGATTGTCCTGGTAGAGAGGATCATCTGCATTTCACAGCAGAGGGCTATAGTAAGATAGGTCGCCGTTATGCAGATCAGATGCTTACATTGTTGGGTATCCGTAAGTCAGACTTATCGCCATTGAAAGTGGTAGGACGTTACCTTAAAAATGAGGATGGTAAGATTGTCAATCTTCATGGTTTTGCACAGACATATAGCCCTTGGTTTAATGAGGAGGGTAGAATATGGAGCAACTATGATGTTGCAGCTTGTCTTAAATACAACCAGGGACTTATAGATCGTATACTTTCAGCAGGATGGAAGATGGATTTCGTACGTCTTCATATGGATCCGTACTGGTCTAATACACCTGGAGTGAGAGTAACAGGGGAGAATGATATATCAGCCTTCTCAATAGACCGCTTCAAGAAATATCTGGATGAAGTATTTATTCATATGGCTAAATATGCCAATTCAAAGGGTCTATATGTAGTTATGCGCCCACCGGGAGTGTGTCCTGAGAATATATATGTAGGAGATAAATATCAGAAATACCTTATAGATGTATGGAGTGTAGTAGCTCAGCATAAGGATTTGCAGAATAATCCGGGTATAATGTTTGAACTTGCCAATGAACCAGTAAAGATTCTGGGAAGAGATGGCAGCAGTACACTTACACGTGATGAAGAGTTCAGAGATATAACTGCATATTTTCAGACTATAGCAGATGCTATACGAACTAAAGGTGCAAAAAATATATTATGGATTCCCGGATTAGGATGGCAGTCTGAATATAGAGGATTTGCTAAATATCCTGTTACAGGAGATAATATAGGTTATGCAGTGCACGTTTATCCCGGATGGTTCAACAGTGGATCGGGATATGAGGCATTCCAAAGAGGATGGGATGAGCAGGTGAAACCGGCTGCCGATATTGCACCAATCATGGTTACTGAGATGGATTGGGCTCCAGAGAAGTATAACTCTTCATGGGGTAAGGCTTTAACAGGAGTAGTAGGAGGCGAAGGATTTGGTGCCAACTTCAAGTATATCACAGACAATGCTGGAAATGTAAGCTGGTTGCTCTTTACAGGACCAAATCTGTTGGCAAACTTCCAAAATATTCCGGGTATTCCTGGAGCATATACATTCCTTAATGACCCAGAAGCATGTCCATGGCCAATATACCACTGGTATAAGGATTATGCAGACAATAGCGGAGGAGTTATAAACAGTGCTTTAGATAAACTTGAGATAGTTGGTTTGACAAGTACCTCAATATCAATTCTTACAGGAGGTAGCCGTTCAATTATCCTTAAAGCCTATTATAAGAATGGAGCAGTAGATATAGTAACTTCAAAGGCAACATATACCAGCTCTGCTGCAACAGTTGCTACTGTTACCGATGGTAAGATAAAGGCTTTGAAAGATGGAGTGTCAACAATTACAATAAATTATCAGGGACCTCTTGGCGATAGTAAGTCGTTGACACTTAGTGTGACAGCTTCTACATTCCCACTTACAGCAGATGGATTTAATCCAAGTATCTGGGAAAAGGGTACCTTCAATGCTGCAACAAAAACTTTGGTGACAGGTCAGTATGGTTTCGGAGGGTGGCAATACTCAGAAGGAGTAAACCTCTCTTCATACAAACGTCTGGTAGTTGAACTTGGCAATGACAATACTTGTCAGGCATCATTCAGGCTATTTGACTCAAATAACTATTGGGGCAGCGCTGCAATGTACAGTTTTGGCTCTTCACGCACTCTGACTATAGACCTTCACACTATGGTAAGAGATTCTGATAAGAGCCCGGTAGATCCATCCCATCTCTATATCATAGGATTCTGGTCTACCGGTGGAAAAGATATTGTTATAAATAGCATAAGATTGGAAGAATAAAATATTTGATTCATGAAAAGAGATAAAATAATTGCTATTGCTATCGCACTGTTTCTAAATGCAGGAACGATAGCTGCTCAGGAGAGACTCTATCCCAATACATTCTCATTGGGTGATGTCACTCTTCTTGATGGACCGTTCAAACATGCACAAGAGTTGAACCTCAAGGTATTATTGAAGTATGATGTGGATCGTCTTCTGGCACCATATCTTAAAGAGGCAGGATTGCCAAAGAAAGCTGAATGCTTTCCAAACTGGTCAGGACTTGACGGACATGTAGCCGGACATTATCTATCTGCGATGGCAATGAACTACGCATCAACAGGTAATCAGGAGTGTAAAAAGCGCATGGATTACATGATTTCTGAGCTGAAACGTTGTCAGGACAAGAATGGTAATGGCTATCTGGGAGGTGTCCCTGATGGCATGCAGGTGTGGGAAGGAATCAAGAGTGGCCATCCTGAACAGATATGGAAACTGTGGGCACCATGGTATAATATCCATAAGATGTATGCCGGACTGCGTGATGCATGGCTTTACACCGGTAACGAGGAGGCACGTACAATGTTTCTGAAACTATGCGATTGGGCAATAACAATTATTTCCCCATTGAGTGATGCTCAGATGGAGGCTATGCTCGAAAATGAATTTGGTGGGATGAACGAGAGTTTTGCTGATGCTTATCAGATGACTAAAGATGAGAAGTATCTTATCGCAGCAAAACGTTTTTCTCATAGATGGTTACTTGACAGCATGGTTAAAGGGGTGGACAACCTAGATAACAAACATGCAAATACTCAGGTACCTAAGGTAATAGGTTACGGAAGGGTTGCTCAACTCGACAATAATGCAGATTATAAGAGAGCTGCAACGTTCTTCTGGGACTGTGTAGCTAACAGACGCTCACTCTCTTTCGGAGGAAATAGTCGCAGAGAGCATTTTCCCTCTAAAGATGATTGCATAAGCTATGTAGAGGATCGTCAAGGCCCTGAGACATGTAACACTTATAACATGTTGAAGCTTACAGAGGACCTTTTCCGTATGGATCCTAAGGCTGAATATGCAGAGTTCTATGAACGTGCACTATTTAATCATATACTCTCCTCTCAACATCCTGAACATGGAGGCTATGTATACTTTACATCGGCAAGACCATCTCATTATAGAGTATATTCAACTCCTAACTCAGCTATGTGGTGTTGTGTTGGAACAGGTATGGAGAACCATAGCAAATATGAGGAGTTTATCTATACACACTCTGGTGACTCACTATTTGTGAATCTATTCATCGCATCCAACGTGCAGTGGAAAGATAAGAATGTTTCATTAACACAGATGACGCAGTTCCCTGACCAGTCGACAAGTAGATTGATTGTTAATGTAAAGAAACCAACTCGCTTTAAGCTACTTATACGTCGTCCGTCATGGGTGAAGGGTGATATGAAGGTGATCTGCAATGGAAAAGATTATGCAGCAGGTGTAAAAGATCCTTCGTATATTGTTATCAATAGGATATGGAAAAATGGTGAGAGTGTGACATTAGATATGCCTATGGGTATATCTGTTGAGTCTCTTCCAAATGTTCCAAACTATCTTTCACTGAAATATGGTCCCATAGTACTTGCTTCACGTAATGGTACACAGGATCTTGTAGGTCTTAAAGCAGATGATAGCCGTTTCGGTCAGATAGCCGATGGCCCGCTGGTATCAATATTTGATGCTCCATATATGCGTGGTAGCCGTGAAGAGATTGAGAAGAAATTGAGTAATATCAAACCTGTAAAAGGTGAACCACTCTGTTTCACAGTGCCTGATCTTTTTGGAGGTGATAAGTTCTCGAATATGAAGCTCGAACCGTTTTTCCGTGTACACGACTGTAGATATTGCGTCTACTGGTTAAGTATGGACGATGATGCATACAACAAGTTCCAATCGGATATGCTAGCAAAGGAGAAAGCGAAGATGGAGCTGGACAGACGTACTATAGATCGTGTTGCTCCTGGTGAACAGCAGCCGGAGACTGACCATGCCATGAAAAATGAACGCTCATCAAGAGGATATTATGAAGGAGAACCTTGGCGTGATGCAAGTGGAGGAGGGTATTTCTCATATATGATGAATACCAACAATGAAGATAATCTATCATTAATGGTACGCTATTGGGGTAATGAGAATTCTGGAAACCGTACCTTTGATATTCTTATTGACGGAAAACTTCTTGTCACCGAGAATACAAAGAACAAATGGAGAAAGAATGAATTTGTAAATGTGGAATACACTATTCCTGCTGAGATGATTAAAGGTAAATCAAAGGTTGAAGTTAAATTCCAACCTAAAGATGATGCTGTTGCCGGCGGAATATTCTATGTGAGATTACTTAAAAAACAATTATAAACTCAAAAACAACAAGATGCGAAAACTATTATTTATTGCTGGTCTGTTCATGCCAATGTTGGCTTTGGCACAGACGGTAGCTACAACATCGTCACACAGTGTAACCAGTCCTGACGGTAAACTTGTAGTCAATGTAACCTCACAAGATGGTAAGCCATCTTACAACATTGTTTACGGAGGAGTAGAGTTTCTCGGGAAATCACCACTTGGCGTTAAGTGTGACCTTGGCGATTTTACAAGCAATATGACTCTTGAGAGTGAAAAAAGTGAGAAGTTGGATCAGAAATACACTGTACCTACTATTAAGAGCCGTAATGTTCACTATGTAGCCAACGAAACTATATATAAATTCACTCAGAACGGTAAACTAGTGTATGATATTCAGTTCCGTGTAAGCAATAATGATGTGGCATTCAGATATCATATCTATCCTCAGAAGAACAAACATTGCTGTGTGATTAATCAGGAGTTGACAGGATTTACATTGCCTGATGGTTCTACAACATTCCTTTGCCCTCAGAGCAAACCTATGCAGGGTTTTGGAAACTCATCTCCAAGTTATGAGACATCATATACTGTAGACGATGTGTTAGGAAAAAATGGTTGGGGTGAAGGCTACACTTTCCCATGCCTTTTCCGTAATGGAGATAAAGGATGGGTACTTATTTCAGAGACAGGTGTAAGCAGTAAATATTGTGCCAGCCGACTAATGGGAGGTAACGGCAATACATACTCTATAGGTTTCCCAAATCAAGGTGAGTGTAACGGAAATGGTACAGCAGCTCCTGGTCTTGCTCTTCCTGGCGATACTCCTTGGAGGACTATAACTATCGGCAAAACACTTGCTCCAATAGTTGAGACAACAGTACCTTTCGATGTTGTTGAACCTCTGTACGAAGCATCACAAGAGTATGTTTATGGTAAGGGAAGTTGGAGTTGGATTATCGGCATGGATTCAAGCTGTAACTTCGACGAACAGAAGAGATATGTAGACTTTTCGTCAGCTATGGGCTATCAGTCAGTTCTTGTTGATGCTCTATGGGATGTACAGATTGGAAAAGAGAAGATGGCTGAACTATCTAAGTATGCTAAGAGCAAGAATGTAGGACTTTTCCTATGGTACAACTCTAATGGCTATTGGAACTCAGCTCCTCAATCTCCACGTGGTATCATGGATAATGCAATAGAGAGAAAGAAAGAGATGAAATGGCTTAAGAGCATCGGCGTTAAGGGTTTGAAAGTTGATTTCTTCGGAGGTGACAAACAGATGATGATGCAGCTATATGAAGATATTCTTTCGGATGCAAATGAGTATGGGCTTATGGTAATATTCCACGGATGTACACTTCCAAGAGGCTGGGAACGTATGTATCCTAACTTTGTTGCTTCTGAGGCTGTGCTGGCAAGTGAGAATATGCATTTCGGCCAGGGCAGCTGTGATGCTGAGGCTTTCAATGTATGCCTTCACACATTTATACGCAACACAGTAGGAAGCATGGACTTTGGCGGCAGCACCTTGAATAAGTTCTATAATGCTAACAATGACCGTGGAACACGTCGTATGACATCCGATGTTTGTGCTTTGGCAACAGCTGTACTTTACCAGAGTGCAATGCAGCATTTCGCTATGGCTCCAAATAACCTTACAGATGCTCCTGCATGGGCTATTGACTTTATGAAACGAGTTCCAACACAGTGGGATGAGGTAAAATATATAGATGGCTATCCAGGCAAATATGTTGTAATGGCTCGCCGTTGTGGTGAAAAATGGTATATTGCAGCAGTTAATGCTCAGAAAGAGGCTTTGAATATCAAGGTTAAGCTACCTATGGTTGCTGCAGGAAGTGAGTATATGGAGTACACTGACAATGATAAGTTGGAAGGAACTGTTAAGAAAGTGAAGATGAACAAGAAGCAGGAGGTTAAACTCTATATTCCATGTAATGGTGCTTACTTGGCTGAGACGGCAGAATAATAAGGAACAACAATTTATATTATGAATAATTTTTTATCAAAAAGTATACTCGGCTTAGCTTTGGGAATTACAGCTACAGTTGGAGTAAATGCAGCAGGCACTTTAAAAGCTGACAAAAACAGTGCCGAGTTTTCAAAATTCATCTATCAAGGAAAAGATAGAGTTTATCAGGAGAACCCATTAAAGGAGGGAGAGTTTTATAATCCAATCCTTCAGGGATGCTATCCTGACCCAAGTATATGTCGCAAGGGCAACGATTACTATCTTGTAACATCCACATTTGCAATGTTCCCGGGTGTACCTATCTTCCATTCTACAGATCTTGTAAACTGGAAACAGATTGGTCACGTACTCGATCGTAAGTCACAACTCAAGGTTGAGGATTGTGGTATATCAGCAGGTATCTATGCACCGACTATCCGTTACAATGCAAACAATGATACATTCTATATGATTACTACACAGTTCTCAGGAGGTTTTGGTAATATCGTTGTTAAGACAAAAGATCCTATGAAGGGATGGAGTGATCCTATAAAGCTTGCTTTCAATGGTATTGACCCGGACATCTTCTTCGATGATAACGGTAAGGCATATATAGTACATAATGATGCTCCGGACAGAGGCAAGGAGTTGTATGAAGGCCATCGTGTAATTAAAATTTGGGAATACGATGTAGAGAAAGATTCTGTTATTCAGGGAACATCAAAGATTATCGTTGATGGTGGTGTAGACATTACAAAGAAACCTATCTGGATTGAGGCTCCTCACATGTATAAGAAGAATGGTAAATACTATCTTATGTGTGCTGAAGGTGGAACAGGAGATAACCATAGTGAGGTAGTATTCATCAGTGATTCACCAAAAGGCCCATTCAAACCTTGGAACAACAACCCAATACTTAGTCAGCGTCATCTTCCAACAGATCGCCCAAATAAAATTGACTGGGCAGGACATGCAGATATCGTTGAGGGACAGGATGGAAAATATTATGGAGTATTCTTAGGTATACGTCCTAACACAGCTAACATGGTGAATACAGGTCGTGAGACATTCATCCTTCCGGTTGACTGGAGCGGTACTTTCCCTGTATTCGAGAATGGTCTTATTCCTATGGAGTGCAAGATTAAAACACCGGCTGGTGTTGTGAACCATCAAGGTAAGGACGGATTCTTCCAGAATGGTAATTTCACATTTACAGAGAATTTCACCTCTGCTAATTTGGACTACCGTTGGGTCGGTCTTCGTACAGATCCTAAGGATATTGTTACTATAGGCAAGAAGGGTGGACTAAAGATGGTTACTTATGCATCAAACATTAAAGAAGTTAAGCCAATCTCTGCACTTTTCTATCGTCAGCAGCATGCACGTTTCTCAGCACAGACAACAGTTAACTTCAAGCCTAAGAGTGACAATGATCTTGCAGGACTGACATGTTATCAGAGCGAGCGATTCAACTATGTATTCGGTATTACCAAAGAGGGCAAGAAAGATATATTGATTCTTGCAAGAACAGAGAGAGGCAAGACAACAATAATCGCTAAGACAGAGGTTGATGTTAAGCAGCCAATCACACTCTATGTAGATGGTATGGACAATGATTATAAGTTCAACTACTCTGTTGGTGGTGAAGTTATGAACTTGGTGGAACTGTTTCAGGAGATATTCTCTCTACCAATAGAGCAGGAGGTTTCACCGGCGCAATGATAGGACTCTACACTACAAAAGGAAATACAATAAAATAGTTTAGTTCAAATTAATTTTGCCATTATAGGGGCTCTCTTAGAAATAGGAGAGTCCCTATTTTTTTGAGTGTTATTTTAGATACGAGTACAAAAATGTAGTATGCGATGAAGTCTAGATACTATTAATAATTTCTACTATTGTAGATTTCCCTAAACTATACAGAAGCTTACTATGGCTCACTTCGTAACATGGGGAATTTAACAAATTCTATTTCTTCTTGATTAATAATATTATCTTTGTCTCATGCAAAGAAAAGTGATGATCAATTATTTTTATAGTTCAGAAAAATGAATCATGATTCATTGTTCAACCGATCACGATTCATTGTTCAACCGATCATGATTCATTGTTCAACCGATCACGACATATTTAGCATCACAGATAATAGACCGATTTCTGAGCCCTCGCTATCTGGTATAAGTACTATTAGTAATTTCTACTATTTAGGATGAATACTATAAATTAAAGAATAATATTATGACCGTATGTGGTTAATGAATTAGAGAACTTATTCATTAACCACATTGTCGAAGTTCTCCTTTGCCCATTTAATCAAACTTTCAAGGCTCGGCATAAGACTTTTCCCAAGATCAGTCAGAGAATACTCTACACGCGGTGGAACTTCAGGGTAAAGTTTTCTATTCACTAAATTGTTCTTTTCAAGATTCTTTAATGTCTGTGAGAGCATCTTTTGAGAGCAGTCAGTCATGTTACGACGTAGCTCATTGAAACGCATCACTCCTCCATCACACATGTGCAAATGATATAATACAATTAATGACCACTTATCTCCGAACTTAGCAACTACGTGGCGTATCGGGCATGCGAGATATGCCAAATTCACTCTCTCTTCTTCTTTTGTTTGCATAATATATTGTTGTTTTCCATGTAAAGGTACTTTTTGTAATCAGGTTACTAAAAGTTACTAAGTTAACATTGGTTAATGTTGTAAGTTGTTTCTCTTTGTTTTTCAATAATTCCTACTTTTTGGTAACTATATAACACTTTTGTAACCTCTTGTAAACTATTATATTATCTTTAAATTTGCATTGTCGGAAATAAAGATGTGTTACTAAATAAAATAGAATAGTAATAGATCTATTAACTCCGAATTTTAAAGTAATCATCAATAACAGTTCATAAGAAATTAATATTATGAGTAATTTTAAGAAGACAACAGTAGATATGAGTGCGTCACGCACTGAACTACATGACTTGTTGAACCTTACTGGTTCAGAGGTATCTATAAACAACCTACCTGCTGGTGCAAAGGTCCCGTTCGTTCATATACATAAAAAGAATGAGGAGGTATATGGTGTTCTCGCCGGTAAAGGTTTTATGAATATAGATGGTGAAGATATCGCACTAAATGCAGGTGACTGGTTACGTGTGGATCCTTCGGCAAAGCGTCAGTTGCGTGCAGCAGAAGATAGCGCAATCACAGTGCTATGCATTCAGGCACAGGCAGGATCGCTGGCAGATTATTCACTAACTGATGGTGTAATAGTATGATGTTTGGATTTATGCCACTTTATACATATTGCTATAATAAAGAAAAACTCATCAACCGAAGTCGATGAGCTTTCTTTATATTGATAAATTTCCAATTATTAATGTAGGTTCAGCTATCCCTCTCTCTCCAACTCTTGCACCTCTTCTTCTGTCAGTTTACGGATATTACTGATATTTACCTTGATAGCCGGTATCTGTATGTTACCTCCAAGTTCGTTACCGATGCTGAAAGCAATGTATAGATCTTTGCCTTTGCGGCTTAATTTACCAACTCTTCCAAAGAAAGCGCTATCACTGTTTGTGTATACCACATGTTCATCTATGCAATAGTCGAAAGAGTCATATTCAAGTTCTCCTGAGCATATAGATGTGGCAAACATGAAGTTTGTCATAGCATTCTCATTTATGGTGACAGGTCTCATCTTGCCATCAAACTTGCTCTTCATTACCGCTCTTGATAAATTGGGAATACCATATTTAATATTCTTATCAATAATAGGAAGGTTGCTTATGGTTGTCTTTAAGAACAGATAACCATGACATAACAGTTTGATATGCTCTACACCATTTCTGTCCGTATACTTTCTTTTAGGCAGGAATGGGAAACATGGACGAGCTTCTCCTCTTCGTATAGCATCAGCCATATCTATATTCCAGTTGCATAGTATGTCATACCACTTTTCTTCATTAAATGTGCGCAATACCATCCATCTTGTCTTCTCACGATATAGTTTTTCCTCTTCTTTCTTCTCCGTTGGCTCTTTGTATGTGCCTTTAGGGACAGGAATAAATATATTAATATTTTCCAGGAGTTTTATGTAGAACTTGTCAATAGGAGCTTTCTGAACCTTTTGATAATAGCCTTTAAAATCTTTCATATGAAGATAATCTATAGAACACTCTTTAGCTTTAGAAGGTATGCTATTTGTAATTCTGATCTCTCCGTTGTAATTGTGTAAAATCATCTCTGTCTGTCTTATAATAAGGTCATCATATAAAACAGGTACGTTGTGATTGTCTCGTGAAAGCTTATATATATTGCTATCTTTTTCTTTTTCAAGGAAGTTAGTTATAGTATCAATATCAGTATTTACATAGAGAAATTGTACATAATTGCTAGCTAAAAATTGTAGGCAACTGGCAGGATATGTTTTATCAGAAAGATATACAAAAGATATGGAAGATTCAGTAAGCCTATGCTTTGCTTCTTCAATAAGTCCTTTGTTTCTTACTTTTAGCCTATACCAAGGTTGATTATCTGTGTTTTTACTAATCATGGAGCTTAAATAGGTTACAAAAAGTCTATTTTACTTTCCGTATGCAAATTTACTACATTCTTTTATGAACTTGAACATTATTATTCATTTTATTATGTTCTACAATCTATTTTGTAGTAAAATAGATGATTTTGAATATAAAAACTAACTGATATACTGATGCTTAAGATTAATAAGATTTTTTTAATAATAGGAATCAAACATAAAAATATGCCTTCTGTTTTTTTATATTTCTTGCGATTGCAGATATAAATAATATATCGGTTTGATTGAATGTCTGGTTGCTTTTTTATATCAATTCTGAAAATAAAGGTAAATAGACGGTCATGAAACATCTTTTATAATATAGAAAAAGAGAATGTAAAGTATGATTTTTTATTTTATTATCCAGTTTATTGCTTATAATGAGCTAGTTATTCAAAAAAAATATTTACTTTTATAAAAACTATTTGTACTATAATCTTATGTTACGTCTAATACTATTTCTTTCTTCGCTTTTGGTAAGCATAAACTTGTTCTCTTTTACTTCAGAGATAAAAACAATCAAATTAAACGATGGAGAGAAAATCTCTGCTCGTTTGGCTCTTCCTGATAGTAGAACAGATAAAATTATCATCTGCATTCATGGAACAGGGCCTAATACCTATCTCACCAAAAGAACAAACTTCAATTTCTATGATGAACTGGCAAAAGGGTTTTGTGAGAATGGGGTAGGGTTCTTTACATACAGCCGTCGTGGATGTAAGAATGGAAATGTTCCACCATATTTTACTGATGTAGACTCTTTACAATATTCTAAATATACTCCATTACAAGAGGTACAAGATGTGGAGTGTATGATAAAATCTATATTGAAAGACAAGAGGTTTAAAAATAGCAAGATAATACTCTATGGATTAAGTGAGGGGACAATAATTGCATCGATGATTGCTGAAAGGAAGAAAGTACGGGTCGATGCTATCTTACTACATGGATATTGTAATGAGAATCTGTTAGACATAATAAAATGGCAGAATGAGGGAAATAGTACAATGGTAACTATAAATCCTATATTCGATAAGGATGGAGATAAAGCTATCAGTAGGGCAGAGTATGAAAATAAAGATGAATTAGTTTCAAAGTATAGGAAAGCAATCTTTAAGGACATTGCTTTTGATAAATATGATGTCAACAAGGATAGTGTAATAAATATAATTGATATTACGAAGTTGCGTGCTCCTTTCCATGCCGAACTGTTGAAAAGGGTGAGTGATAATGACTGGATGTGGATAAGGACAAACTATTTCAATGTGACTCCTCAATGGTTTACTGAGCATTTTGCTATTGAGGCTAACAAGACAAGGCTATTGAGAGTGGATATTCCTATACATATATTCCATGGAACTGACGATGCTAATGTCCCGGTTGAAAGTGTATACGATTTACAGAAACGATTTGATATATGCCATAAAACCAACTTGACAATACATATTTTCGAAAAACATAGTCATGATCTTAATTTCTATGATATAATAACAAAGAAGGATTGGTCGCAGGGACATAAGGCAATATTTAAAGTGGCCGAAGAGTTGTAAAATGTTTTTGTGTAAAAGAAATTCATTCTACTCTTTTTTGATTACTATTCTACTTTTTTCTTTACTGAAGCATAAGTAATTTTCTACTTACATAATTTTCAGGAATATAAAATATGCATTACAATATTTATTGTAATCGCCTTATATCGTTATGTGAGCTCTATTAATTATAGGAATAAATGACTTTAATGCATTCAGATTATCTCTTATCTCAAATATTACACGATTACTGTCAATAAATACACAACTATTCATTAATCTACCAATAATTTTACGGCACAAATGGTATTTTTCATAAATAATATCAAGTGGTTAAAATTAAGTGTCTATCTGTTGTATCCTTTCTTTGCTCCATAAAAGCATTGAAAGGTGCAATAGATAAATTTGAAGAAATTATTAATAGTAAATTTATCTTATCATAATTAATTACATGAAACTAATCTGTCAAAATTCAAGAATAGTAGGAGCTACTATTTCTTTATTCTATTTCTTTATATTTTTTATTGCTTCTGCCCAGAATCAAGAGTTTGATAAGATTTATCAGAAGATTCCATTTAAAATGGATAAAATAAAGGCTCCGGCTATTCCGGATTATTCTGTTAGTATAGTTGACTTTGGAGCTAAAGCGGATGGTGTTACATTGAATACAAAGGCCATAAATGATGCGATTAAATCAGTTGCTCAAAAAGGAGGAGGAAGAGTTGTAATACCAGAGGATTATGGCTTACAGGACCTATTGAACTATTAAGTAATATTGAGCTCTATACTGAGAAAAACTCTTTGATCTTATTTACTACAGATCACTCACAGTATCCAATAGTTAGTACAATTTTTGAGGGGTTGGCAACATACAGATGTCAGTCGCCTATATATTCTCGTAATGCAAGTAACATTGCAATTACTGGATATGGAGTGTTTGACGGTAGCGGTGATAGCTGGCGTCCAGTTAAGAAGGATAAGATGACTGATGGTCAATGGAGAAATCTCCTGAAGAAAGGTGGAGTGGTTGACACCAATGGAAGGATATGGTATCCAAGTCAGAGTTCATATAAAGGTTCTTTAGCTACAACAGATTTTAATGTTCCAAAAGGAGTTAATACTGATGCGGAATGGGATAGTATTCGTGATTGGTTACGCCCGGTGCTTTTGAGTCTCATTGAATGTGACAAAGTACATATTGAGGGAGTTACTTTTAAAAATTCTCCAAGTTGGTGCATACATCCTTTAATGTGCAAAGATGTTGTAATAGATAAAGTTAAAGTGTTCAATCCATGGTACTCTCAGAACGGAGATGCATTGGACTTGGAGTCATGCAACAGAGTATTAGTAAGCAATTGTGTTTTCGACGCAGGTGATGATGCTATCTGTCTTAAATCCGGAAAAGATGAACAGGGAAGAAAAAGAGGTGTACCATGTCAGAATATTGTTGTAATAAATAATACTGTACTTCACGGACATGGTGGATTTGTTGTAGGCAGTGAGATGTCGGGCGGTGTAAAGAACATATTCGTAAGTAACTGCTCTTTCTTAGGTACAGATGTTGGTCTCAGATTCAAGAGTAACAGAGGAAGAGGTGGTGTTGTAGAGAATATCTTTATAGAAAATATCAATATGATAAACATCCCTAATGAAGCAATCTTATTCAACCTATACTATGGGGGAAAATCCAGAGAAGAGGAGGCTAATGATAGTACAGTGGAAGAATCTGCTGAAATCTATCCTGTTACAGAAGAGACTCCTTGTTTCAGAAATATAGATATAAAGGATGTGACCTGCTATGATGCCGGAAGAGCTATGCAATTTAAGGGACTTCCAGAGATGAGGATTGATAATGTAAAGATGGAAAACATTAATGTAATGAACTGTACTGATGGTATTGAATTGGATGAAGTGAGCAATGCTGATTTCAAGAATATCAATATAACTCTCAAAAAAGATGGCGAAAAGATGAACATACAAAATTGCAGCCGTATAAATATTAATGGGAGAGAGTACAATAAGATTGGCAAGAAAAACCTAATGATAGGTCTTTCAGATAAACAACGATAAGAGATAACTCTTATATTAACCTTCAGAAATAATATAATTTATCTACAAAATAATGAAAAGCACTTTTATATCAGCCTTACTATTAGCCATCTCTTTAGGGGCAAATGGTCAGAACTATGTTTCAAAAGTATGGGTGGCAGACCAAGGGAACGGTACATACAAGAATCCAATACTATATGCTGATTATTCAGATCCTGATGTATGCAAAGCAGGTAGTGACTATTATATGACTTCATCAAGTTTCAACTGTTTGCCAGGACTTCAGATTCTACATTCTAAAGATCTTGTAAACTGGGAGATTATTAATGCAGCAATACCAACAGCTTTAGATCCGGTAACTGATACAAATCCTCAGCATGGTAACAGAGTGTGGGCTCCAAGCATACGTTTTCACAATGGTGAGTTCTATATCTTCTGGGGTGATCCTGATCAGGGAGTGTTTATGACACATACATCTGATCCTGCTGGTAGATGGAGCAAACCGATTCTTGTGAAGGCGGCGAAAGGTATTATCGATACAACTCCACTATGGGATGAAGACGGTAGGGTATATCTAGTTCACGCATTAGCAGGAAGTAGAGCCGGCCTGAAGAGTGTAATTGCTATATGCGAGCTTAACGATAAGGCAGATTCAGCTATAACTGCATCAAGAATAGTTTTCGATGGTCATGAAGGAAATCCAACTTGTGAAGGACCAAAACTCTACAAGAAGGATGGATACTACTATATCTTCCTCCCTGCAGGAGGTGTGACTTTCGGTTGGCAACTTGTCCTTAGATCAAAAAATATTTATGGTCCTTACGAGAGCAAAACTGTAATGAGCCAGGGTAAAACAAATATTAACGGCCCTCACCAAGGTGGATGGGTTACTACTGACAAGGGTGAAGATTGGTTCATCAATTTCCAGGATAAAGGGGCATATGGTCGTGTTACTCATCTGCAACCAATGAAATGGGTAAACGGATGGCCTGTAATAGGCATTGATAAGGATGGAGATGGATGTGGTGAGCCTGTTACGTCATACAAAAAGCCAAATGTAGGAGCTAACTACAGCATCTGCACTCCTAAAGAGAGCGATGAGTTCAACTCAAACGATATGGGCGAACAGTGGCAATGGCATGGTAACATTGATGAAAAATGGGCTTTCTGGGATGCTTCGAAAGGAGTAGCACGACTATACTCTTTCCCTGTTCCTAAGAACTACAAGAATTTGTGGGATATATCAAATCTTCTTCTTCAGAAGACACCTGCTCCTAATTTCACTGCTACAACCAAGTTAACTTTCACTCCTACAACAAAATATAAAGGTGAGAGAACAGGTTTGGTAGTTATGGGAATGAATTATGGCACTTTGGCTTTGGAGAACAGAGAAGATGGCATCTATCTCTCTCAGATATCATGTATCAATGCAGATAAAGGAGAGAAAGAGAAAGAAAATGCATCTGTAAAAATAGAAAATGGTAAACCTGTCTACCTCAGAGTGAACTTCAAGAGTGAAGGCGATAAGGTGATGTGCAACTTCAGCTATAGCCTGGACAATAAGAAGTTTAATAAATTGGGTGTTCCTTTTCAGGCAAGAGAAGGTTTGTGGATAGGAGCTAAGGTGGGTATATTCTGTACTCGTCCTTCGATAACTATAAACGATGGCGGATGGAGTGATTTTGATTGGTTTAGAATTGATGAATAATTTATTATGAAAAAAAGATTTTACAATAGAGTTATTATACTTGCTCTCTTAATATTAATTCCTGCATTAGCTATATGTAAAGGCGGCAGTAAGATAGATAAAGAGTTCAAGAAAAGCATTAAAATAGAGAGGAGTATAAAACGTACAAGCTTCCCTGCGAAGAGTTATAACATTGAAGATTTCGGAGCAGTAAAGGAGAGCAAGGATAAGCCGGCTCATATTGCAATTAATAAGGCTATTGATCTGTGTAGCGAGAAAGGCGGAGGTTCAGTAATAATACCAAAAGGAATATATTACTGTGGTCCTATAACATTGAAAAGTAATGTAAACCTACATTTTGAAGATGGGGCTGTATTGAAATTCCTTACAGACCCAGATCTATATTTCCCAGCAGTGCTTACAAGATGGGAAGGACTGGATTGCTATAATACTCATCCGCTTATATATGCAAATGGTGAGACAAATATTGCAATAACAGGAAAAGGTATTATTGATGGTCAGGCAACTAATGATAATTGGTGGGCAATGTGCGGAGCTCCTGCTTACGGATGGAAACCGGGAATGATTGCACAGAGAAATGGTGGAAGAGAGAAGCTTCTAGCTTGGGCAGAGATGAAAGTACCTGTTGAAGAGAGAAGAATGGTTAAGGAGGATGGAATGAGACCACAACTTATCAATTTTATACGCTGCAACACAATCCTGATTCAAGGAGTTACATTGCTTAACTCTCCTTTTTGGGTTATACATCCACTATTCTGCAAAAATTTGATTGTAAGTGGAGTAGATATTTTCAACAGAGGACCTAATGGCGACGGCTGTGATCCTGAGTCATCATCCAACATTCTTATTGAAGGATGTAAATTTGATACAGGAGATGACTGTATAGCCATTAAATCCGGAAGAAATGAAGATGGTAGAAAATGGAAGGTGCCAAGTGAGAATATTGTTGTAAAAGATTGTCTGATGAAGAACGGACATGGAGGTCTGGTAATTGGTAGTGAGATTTCGGGTGGAGCTAAAAATATATTCATCGAGAATTGTAAAATGGACAGCCCTCAACTCGACAGAGTTGTAAGAATAAAGACCAGTACATGCCGCGGTGGAATAGTTGAGAAGGTTTATGCACGTAACATAGAGGTAGGTGAGTGTAAAGAGGCTGTATTGAGGATAAATTTAAGATATGAGGAAAGGGAGAGATGCAACAGAGGATTCACACCTATAGTTCGTGATGTTCATCTTGATAACATTACATGTCAGAAGAGCGAATATGGAATAAAGATTATTGGCCTCGATAAACCTGATTATGTATATAATATAAATGTAACAAATTGCAGCTTTAATAATGTGAAGAGTGGCGGAAATGATATCAAGGGAGCCAAAGATGTTAATATCAGCAACCTGTTAATCAACGGCAAACCTTCAAAATAGATAAGTGGTAAATTAATATTATAGCTCTCTTTACAACATATTTGTTGTATATACTTTGTATAACACTTAATTAAAATAATCATTATGATAACCTTGAGAAAAACACTTTTTTTGTTTTTTACTCTTTTTGTTGCAGGGAGCTCCTTTGCACAGAAAAGCAGTAACAAATTATGGTCCGTAAGAATGGCGGAATCAGAAATGAGCCGATACCCTCAGTCTTGGCAACTGGACTTTCAGACAAGATTGAAATGGGACTATTGTCATGGTCTTGAACTGCAGGCTTTTCTTGATTTATATGACGCATATAATGATAAGAAATACTTCGATTATGCAGTTTCTTATGCTGATACAATGGTCTGTGAAGACGGTAGCATTAAAACCTATACACTTAACGAATATAATATAGATAGACTTAACTCAGGTAAGATACTTTTCAGAATCTATGAGCAGACAAAAAATGATAAGTACAAAAAAGCTTTGGACCTGCTTCGCTTACAACTTGATACTCATCCGCGTAATGCTGACGGAGGATTGTGGCACAAGAAGATATACGAAAATCAGATGTGGCTCGACGGGCTCTATATGGGACAGCCTTTTTATGCAGAGTATTCATTACGTAATAACCGTGTAAATGATTATAAGGATATAATCAACCAGTTTGTTACTGTAGCTCGCCATACTTATGATGCAAAGAATGATGTTTATCGTCATGCTTGTGATGTTAGCCGCAGAGAAAGATGGGCAGACAAGGTAACAGGTCAGTCTCAGCACTGTTGGGGAAGAGCTTTAGGTTGGTATGGTATGGCATGTGTAGATGCACTTGATTTTATACCACAGCATGAAGTTGGACGTGATTCAGTCATCTCTATATTAAACAATATCGCAAGAATGATTAAGAATAGACAGGATAATAAATCCGGTGTTTGGTATCAGGTTATCGACAGAAGTGGAGACAAAGGAAATTATCTTGAATCATCTTGCTCTACAATGTTTGTTTATACACTTCTAAAAGCTATAAGAAAAGGGTATATCTCAAAAGAGTATCTTCCTGTTGCCGAAAAAGGATACAAAGGGATAATAAAAACCTTTATTCGTGAAGAGGAAAATGGAAATATAAAGATTATAAATGCCTGTGCTGTTGCCGGACTTGGAGGAAGCAGTTATAGAATGGGTGATTATAACTATTATATAAATGAGAAGATAAGAGAAAATGATGCAAAGGCAGTGGCTCCATTTATAATGGCTAGTCTTGAGTGGGAAAGATTAAACAAATAAACTGCACGATAATGAAGAAGATTATATTGCTGATTCTTTGTGCCATTCTATCAGTTCCGACTTTCGCAGATGGAGCTGATACTATTGTTGTTGCCAGAGACGGATCAGGAAAATTTCGCACTGTTCAGGAAGCTGTTGAGAGTGCTAGGGCATTTATGGACTATACTGTAACTATATTTGTCAAGAAGGGAGTATATAAAGAGAAAGTAATTGTTCCATCATGGCTTGAGAATATTGAAATAATAGGTGAGGATAGGGATAACACAATTATTACCTACGATGATCATGCCAACATCAATAAGATGGGGACATTCAGAACCTATACAGTAAAGGTTGAGGGAAATGGAATCACCTTTAGAAACATTACTATAGAGAACAATGCTGCTCAGTTAGGACAGGCTGTTGCACTTCATACTGAGGGTGACAGACTGAAATTTATTAATTGCCGTTTCCTTGGCAATCAGGATACTATATATACAGGTACTCCTAAGACAAGACTCTATTTCAAGGATTGTTATATAGAAGGAACTACAGATTTCATCTTTGGACCATCTACTGCTCTTTTCGATGATTGTGTAATTCATTGCAAGAGGAACTCATATATCACTGCCGCATCTACTCCTAAAGATGTGAAGTATGGATACATATTCAGAAAGTGCAAAATTACAGCTGCTGAAGGAGTCAATAAGGTATACCTTGGACGCCCTTGGCGTCCATATGCTTATACTCTCTTTATGGAGTGTGAGCTAGGCAATTTTATACTACCTGAAGGATGGCATAACTGGGGTAAGAAAGAGAATGAGCAGACAGCAAGATACCTTGAATATAAAAATTACGGTGCTGGTGCTGATAGAAAAGCAAGACATCAGTGGAGTCGTGAAATTAGCAAGAGTGAGATGAAGGATTTATCGATAGGCTCAATATTCTCAGTCAACGACAATTGGAATCCATTAAACTGATTTATTTCCATAATATAATGATTAGCTTTTTTCTGTCTAAATGATATGAAAAAAGGGAGTCTATGGTAAATTACTTAATACCATAGACTAAATATGCTATATTTAATGAAATATTTTAACGAAAGTTCAAAAATTCCACATAAAAGCCTAAAAAAACTACATCGAAAGAGTTCTATATCGATATTTTTGGAATAATTAATAAAGTTGACAGACTTAATTAAAACTATAAAAACACAGTTTATGGATCAAAAAGTATTATTTAGAAGATTAGCTTCAACACTTTTGTTAAGCTTGCTTTGCCTAATTTCTTTTGCTCAGGGACATAATGCTATCGGTATTATAAAAGATACTGCCGGCGAACCTATGATAGGTGTTAATGTCACTGTTAAAGGAACTACTAACGGAACCGTCACAGATCTGGATGGTAAATTTACAATTCAAAACGTACCAAATAATGCAACTCTGGTCGTTTCGTATATCGGATATTTAACTCAAAATGTCAGTTTTACGGGACAGAAGAACATTAATATCATCATGAAAGAGGATAACAAGACTCTTGATGAGGTAGTTGTTATCGGTTATGGTACAGTAAAGAGAAGAGATCTTACTGGTTCTGTTGCTTCTGTATCAGGCGAGAAGTTGGCTGCTAACCCTGTAGCTAACGTTGCTCAAGCATTGCAGGGACAACTTCCTGGTGTTTCTGTTATCTCTCAGGACGGTCGCCCTGGAGCTGCTATGTCAATCCGTGTACGTGGAGGTGGTTCAATAACTCAATCTAATGACCCTCTATTTATTGTTGACGGAGTTCAGGTAAGTAATATCAACGATATCCCTGCAGACAATATTGAGAGCATCGATGTACTGAAAGATGCAGCTTCAACTGCTATTTATGGTGCTCGTGGTGCTAACGGTGTTATCTTGGTTACTACTAAAGGTGGTCAGGAAGGTAAAGTTACTGTAAAATATAATGGTTACTTCCAGATCAAGGAGAACCCTGAAGTACTTGAAACTATGAGTGCATACGACCATGTATATACAACTTGGGCTTATGCAACTGCTTATGGTGAATCATACGGTGAAGGTATAGCTGAATATTACGGCTTAGGCTCAAAGTATGGTAACCACCTGAACGATTATAAAAATGTGACTGCACATAACTATATCAATGACCTTATGCAGTCTGCACAATCATGGAACCATGACCTTTCATTGAGTGGAGGTACTGATAAGACTAAGTTTTATGCCTCTTTAAACTATATGGATGATGAGGGTATCCGTGTTAAATCAGGTTTCAGCCGTTGGAATGCAAACTTCAAGATTACACAGAAGATTAATAAAGCATTGACATCTGACTTTGATATACGTTACTCAGAAACTAAGTTAGATGGAGCAAGCTTCGGTAATGCTACTTCTGCTTACACATACAGACCAATCGATGAACCATTAGGAACAGGTGAGTTTGGTTTGATGGGTAATGGTAGTGGTAACGTTGAATCTGTAAACAATCCGGTTAATGTTCTTAATAACAGTGATTATATCAGAAATAATTATCGTATCCATGGTAGAGGCGCTCTTACATGGAATGTAATTAAAGGTTTGATTGCAAAAACAGAACTTTCTCTTAACAGAAACTGGAGTGAGACAAAGACATGGAATCATGCATTGACAGAGAATGATTACAGCAATGCTAAATTAAAGAAGGGTGATGGCTACGGAGTACGTTGGGCTACAACTCTTAATTATGAAGTTCAAGGTTTAGGTGATGACAATAGCCTCTCTTTCCTTGTTGGTAACGAGATGCTTGCTTCAAAATCTAACTCTTCTGAAATATATGGTTATGCATACCCTTATTCCTTTAGTATGGAGGATGCATTTGGTATGATAAGCAATACTAATGCTGACAAGGATCATGGTAAGGATTATTTCTCAACTACGGTTGGTACTCCTAAAAAGACACTCTCTTGGTTCGGTCGTGCAAACTATTCATATAAAGGTAAATACCTGTTGACTGCTACTTTCCGTGCTGATGGATCTTCAAACTTCGCACCTAACCACCAGTGGGGTTACTTCCCTGCAGCTGCTGTGGCATGGCGTATCTCTGATGAGTCATTCCTAGAAGGTGCAAAAGATTGGTTGGACAATTTGAAACTTCGTGTATCTTATGGTACTTCAGGTGCTGATGAAATTTCTTCTTCTCTATGGAAAGAGACATGGACTACTAAACAGCAATTAATAGATGGAAATCAGGTTACTACATATATCCCTGGTGAGATGAAGGCTAATCCTGATTTGAAGTGGGAGACAACTATTTCACGTAATATAGGTCTTGATTTCGGTTTCTGGAATAATCGTCTTCGTGGTAGCATTGACTTGTACCGCAATTCAACAAAAGATATTCTTATGAAGGTTCCTACAGATGCTTCATCTGGTTATAGCTATCAGTTCCAGAATGTTGGTGAGACTACAAACAAGGGTCTTGAACTTGCTTTGGGTGCTGATCTTGTAAGATCTAAGGACTTTAACCTCGCATTAAACGTAACTTATAACTATAATAAGAATAATGTAGAAAAGCTTCTTGAAGGTGTTATGGCCGATACAAATACAGGATGGGGTTCAACAATGCGTAAACCAGCATACGACTATATCATCCGTGAAGGTAAGCCTGTTGGAACAATTCAAGGATTCAAAGCTATCGGATTCTATACTGTTGATGACTTCAATTACGAGAATGGTAAATATGTTTTGAAATCAGGTATTCCAGACAATAAACTTGTGAACTATCCAAATGGTGTCAATGTTTTGGCTCCTGCAGGACAGATTGCTATCCCTGGTGCAGTGAAATTTGCTAATGTTAATGGTGATGACGTAGTAGATGCAGGTGATGCAACTATTATCGGCGAATGTATGCCAAAACATACCGGTGGTTTCACATTAAGCGGTAACTGGAAATCAATAGACTTCTCTGCAGGCTTTACTTATCAGATTGGTGGAGATATCTATAATGCAAACTCTATGCACTCTATGATGGGTAATAAGGATACATCATTCGGCCAGAACCGTCTTGGTTTCATTGCAGATACATACAGATATTATGATGTTGATGCTAATGGTAACCTTGTATTTGTACCAGAACCTGCAGCACTTAGTGCACTGAATGCTAATGCTAAATATGCTACATTCTTCTGTGAATATGGTCTTACTACTTCAGAGTTTATTGAAGATGCTTCTTACCTCCGTCTTAACACACTTACATTGGGTTATACATTCCCTAAGTCTTTGATGAAGAAAGTCGGAATACAGAATGCACGTCTCTACTTTACAGGAAACAACCTATTATGCATTGATGGTTATTCTGGTATTGATCCTGATGTTAATACAGGAAAAGACGGTGTCAATGGATTCCCTACTCCAAGTTATGACTATCAATCTTATCCGAAAGCTAGGACATATACTTTCGGTGTTAATTTAACATTCTAAAAATGGAGGCAAACAGTATGAAAAAAATATTATATTCAACATTATGTATAGCAGCTCTGTTTACTGCTACTTCTTGTAACGACTATTTGGATGCAGAGTCTCCTTCTGTTGTTGATGCCGATTTTGTCTTCTCAAATGATGTAACAACACGTGCAGCACTTACCGGAGGATATTTCGACTGGAGAACAGTAGCCAATGGTCAGGTGTTTGGAGATGGTAACTTCTATGCTCTTGATGCTTGCGGTTCGGATATTGAACGTCATCCTGAGGGTTACAATAATCAGTTGCCACGTCATATACCGGAATCTTTCTATGAGAATGGTACAGCTATGAGTTCATACTATCCTGACTCATATCTTAACTATTTCAAAGATGATGATAAAAATGCATACAACATGCTATTTGGTGTTGTAGGTAAAGCCAATGCTGTTATTACTGCAATGGAGAACTCGAAGAACTTCGAATCTATAGAAAAAGCTACAACACCTACTGCTCTTAGCCAGATGTACGGTGAAGCTATTGCTCTTAAGGCAACAGTATATCGTGAACTTATTAAGTACTACGGTGATGTTCCTTATATCGATAAGTTCGGTGAGACTGCAAAGAACCTCTCTCCACGTGACTCAATATATGATGTACTTATAGCAAAACTTGAGAAGGTAGAGAACCTTATGTTCCCTATAGGATCTATTCCGGGAATTGAGGCTGCCAACAAGAGCTATTTCTCTAAAACTTATGTTCAGGGACTTATTGGCCGTTTGTGTCTTGAGGCAGGTGGATACCAGACTCGTCGTGACGATATTAAACCTGTAAGTGGTGCCGGAACTGCACTTACTATTGAGACTAAAGGCCAGGCTCATGATGGAGCAACTTACGGAAGACGTAGTGACTGGAAAGATCTTTATACTAAAGCTAAAGGTGCATATTCACGTCTGTTGGCAAATCCAGGAAGAGCAATATTCCATCCTACAGACCCTCGTGGTGCTAAAGATGGTAAGGGACGTGTACTTGGTAATCCATACCAATATTTCTTCCAGCAGATGCATGATGATGATTTAGCTTATGCTGATGAGTCTATATATGAATATCCACAACAGCAGGGTAACGATAGTGATGCACGTTCATATGCTCACGGACGTCCTTGTACCGGTAGTAACAACCAATACCCAAATAAGGCTTACGGTCAGGCTCGTATAAATCCTGCATACTACTATGGTATGTTCGATCCAAATGACATGCGTCGTGATGTAGCTGTAACTGTTACTGGTAGTGTGGGTGCTAAAGGTGTTGAGCAGATTTTGGCTTTCACTCCTGGTGCTCAGGCTAAGGGTGGTGGTCCTTCATTGAATAAATGGGATGAGAACCGTCAGAAAACTGTTTGGATTGCTAAACAACGTAATTCAGGTATCAATGGTCCATATATGCGTATCTCTGAAATCTATTTAGGATATGCTGAAGTTTGTGCTGCACTTGGTGACGATGCTACTGCAAAACAGTACTTGGTATCTATTCGTGAGCGTTCATTCCCTGCTGGAAAGGCTAATACAGATGCATTTATTACAAAATGCGGAAGCATGCTTGATGCAGTTATTGAAGAACGTGGCTTCGAATTTGCTGGTGAGGGCGACCGTCGTTTCACACTTATCCGTACAGGTATGCTTGCTGACAGAATCCAGAAAATTAAGGAACTTACTAAGAGTATGATGGATGGATTAGCTAAAGATGGATACTATAGATTCGATAATGGTAATGTTATCTCTTCATATATCTGGACTAAGAACGTAGATGCTAAAACTCAATATGGTTATAGATTAACAGCTCAGGCTCCTGATAACAGTGATCCTGTATTGTTCCCAGGTTGGAGAGGACAGAATGATGCTTGGGAATCTTATGGACTCGACTATAAGACAGATAAACCTCTTACAAACGTTGCTATAAAGGGTCTGTTTACTCCTGTAACAGAAGATGATGCAACAATGAAGGGCCAGGGTTATACAAAAGTTAGCTGGGGTGCTGACCTTTTGAAGAACAAAACAGAATATTATGATAATCTGTTCAAAGGTTTTGAACCGGGTAATTATGATAAAGCTCCTATCTATTTGATCGCACTTCCTCCTAACACAGTAGGTGCTGGTTATACAAATGGCTATGGATTCGGTAAATAAATAGATCTTTTAATGTTTTAGAGGCCGCAGGAGTGATCTTGCGGCTTCTTCTTTTTATAAAAAAGATAGGACTAATGTGAACTGAGATGTAGTAAGTTTATTCCGGAACCTAAATATTTTTGTGGCAGAATCATGTAACGTCAATCTGAATGTATTTTATGTTAGTTTCTGAACCTGAATATTGTTGTGGAGGTGAATTTCTCTCCGGGACGTAACGCTGTACTTGGGAACTGAGGCTTATTTGGACTGTCTGCAAAATGCATTGTTTCAAAGCAGATGGAGTTTCGTCTGACATATGTTATTCCCGATTTTCCAATTATTTTAGAATTATGTCCATTGGCAGTATATATGTGAAGACCTGGTTCCGTGGTATAAACTTCCATCACTCTTCCGCTTTTTTTATCTTTTATTCGTGCAGCCATCTTATCGATATCACCATTACTGTTCAATTTCCATGTATGATCATATCCGCCTGTAACTTTCAATTGTTGGTTATCATCATCTATATTATCACCAATATGATGCATACATCTGAAATCAAAAGGACTATTCTTAACTGATATCATTCTGCCGGTAACGCATTTATCATTATCATATTCAGCTATGCTGTCGCCGTAGACGAATAACTTCTGGTCGGTTATGCTCTTGTTAAGATCCCCTGATATATTGAAGAATGAATGGTTAGATGGGTTTAGGACTGTTGGTTTATCTGTTGTTGCCTCATAATTTATTATCAGCTCATTGCGTTCCGATAGTGTGTATGTGACAGAGATGTCTAAATTGCCCGGAAAGCCATTCTCTCCGTCAACAGATAGATAAGATAGCTTAACCGTGTTGCCATTGGTCTCTACAATATTCCACACTTTATCAGCAAAGCCTGGTGTTCCGCCATGAGCACAATGTCCATTTCCACCTGCTTGCAGTTTGTATTCGATACCGTCCAAAGTGAACTTCGCACCTAGTATTCGTCCGATATATCTTCCTACCAATGCTCCGAAGTTTTGTTTTATTTTCTGATAGTCCGCAATGCTGTCGAATCCGCATACTACATCTTCAAAATTTCCATTCCTGTCGGCTGCCATTATGGAGACAATTCTTGCTCCATAATTGGTAACATAAACCTTCATACCCTTACTGTTGGATATTTTAATGAGTGAGATATCCTTTCCATACAGTGAGGATTCAAAGTTTTTATGTTTAATATTCGATGGTATGTAGAGAGTATTCTGAGCATACGATGATGTAATGCATGAGAAGGCGAGTATGTATATTATTTTTTTCATCCCTGTAAAAATAAGACAGGTCATCCTAAATTAAATAAGATGACCTGTGGTTATAAAGCATCAAAATAGTTATTCCATGTTATTTCTTCAGAAAGTCGTGACGCATCGGACTGAATGTATCTATTAGAACACCAGGTTCAAGGCATACGCAACCATGAACAAGATCAGGAGTTTTGAATAGACAGTCGCCTTCACTTACAACCTTAGTAACTCCATCTATAGTAAATTCAAATTTACCACTAGCTACATAGGTACACTGACTTTGATAATGACTGTGTACTTTTCCGACAGCACCTTTTTCGAATTGAACCTTTACCATCATTAGTTGTCCGTCATATCCTAAGATTTGTCTTTTTACACCGTCACCAAGATCTTCCCAAGGAGTTTCCTTGCCAAAAATAAATGTAGCACTTCCAGTTCTTTTCATTTCTGTTTTCGTATTTGAGTTTTTGTCAGCTGTTTGAGCCTGTACATTTGTATAAGCAATCAAACTTAAAGCACATGCTGTAATGATTGATTTAATGTAATTCATTGTACTTATAACGTTTAAATTAAGTGATTCAAATATAGCTTATAAGAACAACAAAAAAGAATCATGGGACCTTATAATCTCAGTAATGCCAATTATTGCACTATTTCAAACAAAAAATACCATTAAATAGCCAATTTCTTCCGTCCAAAATAGGAGATATTATATTACTTTGCAACAAACCTAATTGGATACATAATGAAGCGTACACATCTTTTTTTATATCTTCTTTTGGCAATCATTCCAGAGTTTGCCTTCTCACAATCGTTATATAAGAATCCTATTCTTGGAGGCGATTATCCGGACCCTACAATACTTCGTGATGGTGATGATTATTATATGACACATTCTGCATTCGACTATCAGCCGGGACTTACCGTTTTCCACTCTAAGGATTTGGTTAATTGGACGCCAGTGAGTTATGCACTGAAAGAGTATTTAGGTTCAGTATGGGCTCCCGATATCTCAAAATACAAGGATAAGTACTATATCTATTTTACAGTTGCTTTCCCCGATAGAAGAAAGAACTTTGTTACCTACGCATCATCTCCTGAAGGACCATGGAGTGATCCTATAGATCTTAAGATAGGAAACATAGACCCATGTCATGTAGTTGGTGAAGATGGTAGCAGATGGCTCTTCATGAGTGCCGGAAAGAGGGTAAGGCTGACAGACGATGGACTTGCTATTGTTTCTGGAACAGAGGAAGTGGTATACAAAGGATGGGAATATCCTGAAGATTGGGTTACTGAAGGTTTTTGTCTAGAGGGTCCTAAAATAAAGAAGTTAGGTGAATACTATTACTATCTGAATGCTGAAGGTGGTACTGCAGGTCCTCCTACAAGTCATATGATTACTGTTGCCCGTTCCAAATCGTTAAACGGCCCATGGGAGAACTCTCCATACAACCCTTTAGTACATACGTATAATAAGGCGGATAGATGGTGGTCAAAAGGCCATGGCTCTATAATAGATACACCTTCCGGGAAACTTATGGTTGTATACCACTCTTACGAGAATGGTTTTTATAATTTGGGACGTCAGACATTGATGGAACCGGTATACCTTACTGAGGATGGTTGGTTGAAGAAATATGAAGATGTGGATATTGAGAAACCTATCAAAGCACCTCTGGCTATTGCAGATAATAAATCTGACAGATTAGCCAATCTAGATAAATTCCGTTTGGGTTATGAATGGAAATTCTATAAATCATTCGATGCAAGCAGAATATCTGTAGATAAAAACAGACTATCATTGAAGGCAAAAGGAGTTGACGTAGCATCTTCTGCTCCAATTATGTTTGTTGCAGGTTTGCATGCTTATGAGGTAGAAGCAGAGATAGAACTCTATGGTGATGTAACAGCAGGTATTGTGCTATATTACAATAGTGGCTTCTTTATGGGAACAGGTTTCAATAAAAATGCTCGTACCCGCTACCGTAAAGGTGATGAGAGAAGAGGAGGAAGACATGAAAATGCGACCAAAATGTGGCTTCGCATAAGGAATGATAACCATATTGTGACAGGCTCTTTCAGCTATGACGGTAAGAAATGGGAGAGAGAGACATGGGGTATGGATATCTCAGGATATAACCACAATACACTCTATGAGTTTCAAAGCGTGTTACCGGGTCTGTTTGTTTACGGAAATGGTAAAGCAGAGTTCAGCAATTTCAAGTTTACTCCTTTAGATTTATAGACATTAGAAATAACATATAAAACACAACAGCAGTTTACTGTTGACACATTATAATGATGGGCTGCATAATAAACTGCATAATAAACGTAACCATGAATCTTAAATCAAAATTAATCCTATTACCTCTTTTCATTGTACCTGTTGTCACCGTTTATGGTCAGACAAATAAAAAAGAGAATCAGGTTATTGCAACAATGAAAAGTGCTACAAGATATATGATGGATGTAGCAAGCTATAAGGGTGGATTCGTATGGAGCTACCTTCCTGATTGTTCAAGAAGTTGGGGAGAGTTGGAAGCAAAACGTACCATGGCATGGATTCAGCCTCCAGGTACACCGGCTGTAGGCCACCTTATGCTGGATGCTTATCATGCAACAAAGGATGAGTATTATTATGAAAGCGCAAAAAAATAGCCAATGCTTTGATATGGGGACAACTTCCATGTGGAGGATGGAACTATGTATTCGATTTTGCCGGAGAGGAGTCATTGAAAAACTGGTATGCAACAGTAGGCAAAAACGCATGGCGTCTTGAGGAGTTCCAGCACTACTATGGGAATGCAACTTTTGATGATGAAGGAACAATGCAGGCAGGTAAATTCTTACTTAGATTATATATAGAGAAATATGATCCGGCTTATCGTCAGCCATTGGAAAAGGTTATCGATTTTGTACTTAAGAGTCAATACCCAATCGGTGGATGGCCACAAAGATATCCTTTGATGTATGATCATCCTTTCAAAGGAAATGTAGACTACTCATCATTTATTACTCTAAATGACGGAGTTATTCCTGAAAATATAGATTTCCTTATTAATTGCTATAATTCCTTGGGAATTCATAGCCTTAAAGAACCGATTCTTCGTGCTCTTAATCTTATGATTGTCCTGCAGCAAGGTGCTCCTTATGCAGGATGGGCAGATCAATATTTTGTAACAGATCTCAAACCTGCTCATGCACGTACTTATGAACCAAGAAGTGTAAACACAGGTACAACTGCCAGAATGATAATGAAGATGATAGAGTATTACAAGCTTACTGCAGAGACCAAGTTTCTCTCTGGCATACCCGCTGCGATAAAATTTTTGGAATCAATGAAACTGCCTGACTCGGAAGTAGCAAAGTGGAAAAATAGACCTCGTAGCAGTGATTATATACTTGTTCCACGCTTTATAAATCCTGAGACAGGCAAACCTCTTTATGTACATCGCAATGGTAGTAATGTTTTTAATGGGTATTACTACACAGATCAGAATATCGAAGGTACAATAGCTCATTATAGCTCCGCTGCTTATATAAATGTAAATGATCTGAAGAAGGCTTATCAAGAGGCTCTCTCACTGCAGATAGAGGAGATTAAGAAGAATTCGCCTCTCATCAATAATGAAGGGTTTGAAATTGATAAATATTATTACTCATCGAGGAGTGGAAAAGATGAGAAATCTATAGATACAATCATTAAAAGTCTTAATAATAGCGGTTACTGGTTAACTCCGATAAAACAGATATCAAATGTTTACAAAGAGTATACAGATGGAATCGATGTAAAGAGCAGTGATAAGAAGTTTGCTGAAACAATGGTAGGTGATCAATTCGATACATCTCCTTATACAAGTGAAGAGCCAGTAATGGGAATATCGACAGCTACGTATAATAATAATATGACTCAACTTATTCAGTATCTGAAAAAATAGTTATGACTAGAAGAATAATATCTCTATTTATTTTTATGAATATCTCTTGTATAGGTGCTTTACATCTATACTCCCAAGAGGTAAAAAGATATGAAACTCAGAATGACATGCCTCTCTTTTATCAAAAGATGAAAGAGAGGCTTACCTATCCCTTGTCGTTTGACAAGAGTGATAAACCTTTTAAGCAGTGGAGGAAAGATGCAAGAGCTGTTTTGATGGAATGTATAAGTCCTTTGCCTCCTAAAGCAGCTTCTTACGATATGAAGGTAGTTGATGAAGAAAAGCGTAAAGGATATAAAGCACAAAAGGTGGAGTTCAACATATCTGATTATAGCAGAACTCCTGCCTATATCCTTATACCTGATGGTAAGGGACCTTTTCCTGCCATACTTTTACTTCACGATCATGGAGCACACTTCTCAATAGGAAAGGAGAAGATGATAAGACCTTTCAATACAGATTCATTGACTATTGCTGATGCTGATAACTGGTGCGACAAATGCTACGATGGTCAGTATGTTGGTGATTACCTTGCATCAAAAGGTTATGTAGTTATGTCTGTCGATGCTCTGTTCTGGGGTGAAAGAGGACGTAAGGAGGGAATACGATATGATTCTCAGCAGGCCTTGGCAGCAAATATGTTACAGTTAGGTATGTCATGGGGCGGATTGATAGTAGGTGACGACATTTCAAGTGCCGATTTTCTGGCATCTCTTTCATATGTCGATAGAAAAAGGGTTGGCTCTATGGGCTTCTCTATGGGAGCACACCGTTCCTGGATGCTTTCGGCAGCTTCGGATGTCGTCAAAGCTTCTGCATCTGTATGTTGGATGAATACAACCGACAGTCTGATGACATTGACCAACAACCAGAACAAAGGTGGTTCTGCATATTCAATGATTATACCGGGAATTAGAAATTATATGGACTATCCACATGTAGCATCAATTGCCGCTCCAAAGCCTACACTATTCATTAATGGTAAAAGAGATAAGCTTTTCCCGGTTAAGGGAGTAGAAGATGCCTTCATGACAATGCACAAAGTGTGGAATTCATGCGGAGCAAATGATAAGTTACAAACTCATATCCTTGATATTCCGCATTTCTGTAGCAAAGAGGTACAGAAGATGATACTTGATTTTTTTGATAACAATTTAAAATAAAATATATGAAGATTAGATATTCAATCCTTTTGATATTTTTCTTGGCTTTATCTTCTTTTAAGTCAGAAAAACGGATTACAGTATTCACAATTGGTGATTCAACCATGGCAAATAAGTCATTGAATGGTGATAACCAGGAGAGAGGATGGGCTCAGATGCTACCGGGTTTCTTTACAGAAGATATAGTGGTTGACAATCATGCCAAAAATGGTAGAAGTTCCAAGAGTTTTATTGACGAAGGATTGTGGGATGAGGTGCTAAAGCGTATCAAACCGGGTGACTATCTGTTTATCCAGTTCGGACATAATGATGAAAAACCTAAAGCTGACAGACATACTGAACCTGGTGGATCTTTCGATAAGAATCTTGAAAGATTTGTAAAAGAGGCTCGCGATAAGGGAGCTATACCGGTACTCTTCAATTCAATAGTAAGACGTCATTTTGCATCAGGAGACACTTTAACATTGACAGACAACTACAGAGGTAAAGATAATACAGTGTTGAATATAGCTGGAGGTGATACCCTTATTGATACTCATGGAAAGTATCTTGACTCTCCAAGAAACGTTGCAAAAAAGATGGGAGTAGCCTTTATTGATATGAACAAACTTACTCATGATTTTGTGGAGAAGATGGGCAATGAGGAGTCTAAGAAGTTATTTATGTGGATTCCTGAGGGAAAATATGTCTTCGCTCCACAAGGAAAGAAGGATAATACACATCTTAATATATATGGTGCCCGTAAGTTAGCTGCATTAGCTGCGAGAGCTATCGAGGAGAAAGTTCCTGCTCTAGGAAAGTATATACGTTATTATGATTTCGTGGTTGCTAAAGATGGAAGTGGTGACTTTTTCACCGTTCAGGATGCTATTGATGCCGTTCCTGATTTCAGTAAGAACAGAAGAATAACAATTCTTGTAAAGAAGGGTGTATACGATGAGAAATTAGTTATACCTGCTTCAAAGATCAATATCTCAATGATTGGTGAAGAGGGAACAGTGATAACTCATGATGACTATGCCTCAAAGAAGAATATATTCGGTGAAGAGATGTCTACTTCTGGTTCATCAACATGCTATATTTATGCCCCAGATTTCTATGCCGAGAATATAACATTCCGCAATGGTGCAGGAAGGGTAGGACAGGCTGTGGCTTGCTTCGTCAGTGGTGACAGAGCTCATTTTAAGAATTGCCGATTCATTGGCAACCAGGATACCCTCTATAATTATGGTAAGGATAGCCGACAGTATTATGAGAACTGCTATGTTGAAGGAACAGTAGATTTTATTTTTGGAAAGTCAACAGCTCTTTTCATGAACTGTACCATAAAAAGTCTGAGTAACGGTTATGTTACTGCCCCTGCTACTGAAAAGGGTAATAAGTATGGTTATGTATTTATTAATTGTGATTTAACATCGTCAGATGGTGTGGACAATGTCTTTCTTTCACGTCCTTGGCGCCCCTATGCACAGGCTGTATATATAAAGTGCAACATGGGTTCTCATATCTCTCCGCTAGGTTGGAATAACTGGAATAAGAAGGAGGCAGAAGAGACTGTTTTCTATGCTGAATACAAATGTGTTGGAAAGGGAGCTGAAACATCAAAGAGAGCAAGTTTTGGCAGACAACTAAACAGTGACAAGGAATACTCTCCTGAGAAAGTCCTTGCCGGAGAAGATAATTGGAATCCGTTAAAAAAATAGCAATTTGTTTTTGAATAGTAATAATAGATAATTTCTTTCTATATTTATGCTAGAAAACTATGAACTAAATACAATGAAGAGGAGACTTATCTGTTTATTATCGCTTATATCTTTTATAGGTTCTGCTATTGCTCAGCCAAATTCAATATTTACACATTATTCTTCTGAGGATGGACTTTCAGAAAACTCAATCATGAGCATGGCTCAGGATCAAAATGGCTTTCTGTGGTTTGCTACTTGGGATGGTGTTGATAAATTCGATGGATATGACTTTAAAGTTTATAAAACCAGAAAGGGAAATGATATAGGTTTATCTAACAATCGTATAGACCTTGTAAAAGTAGATAAATATAATTTTGTATGGCTTCTTACGTACGATAAAAGGGTATTCAGATTAGACAATAAGAAGGAACGTTTTCAGAAGATTACTTGTGAGACTGAGAATGGAGAGATGGATTGCATGGATATAAGGACTCTTCCAGGAGGTTCTGTATGGGCTTTGTCAGAGGGATATGGAGCTATTCGTGCTATAACTGATAAGAAGAATTACACCATCAAGTGGAAAGCATATGCCATAAATCAGAAAGATGGATATAAGTCGAGAGTAAGGGATATTATTGAGGATATTAAAGGTAATGAGTGGCTCATTACTGACAATGGATTATTGAAGATATGTAAGAAAAGTAATGGCGTAACCTATTATTTTGTTGAGAGGAAACATGTGAAAAAGGAGAACAAGCAATCCTTCTTCTCTAGTTGCATGACAAAAAATGAGATTTATTTTGGCTCAAGCAATGGTCGTGTGTGGAAGTACTCTATTAAAAATGATGAATTTACTCTTATTACTCTGCCATTAAAAGACAATATTATTGCAATAAACAGATTGAAAGATGGAAGTATTGTGTTCACATCTCCTTTCTCAGGATTTATTATAAGAGATACTAAATCTGGTCAGGATATTAAATATGACACCTCTTCATTAAAAGGATTCGAGAAAGATCAAATCCAATCAGTCTATGTAGATAAGCATGACGAGATATGGTTTGAACTCATAAGTAAAGGTAAGGTATCCCATTTTAATCCCTATAATAAAGTATTCAAGACAGAAAATATGTTTGTAGGGACAAAAGGAGCTGACAGGTCATATCCTTCATTTCATATTTGTGAGGATATAAATGATAATCTATGGGTACATCCTAACGGAGGTGGATTGGGATGGTTCGACAGAAAAGCCAATGTGCTCAGACCATTTTATAATGATCATAAGTCATCCGACTGTATGTTCTCAAACAAGATTCACTCCATGTTAGCCGATAAGCAGGGCAATCTTTGGATTAGTACACATTCAAAAGGTCTTGAAAAAATCTCTTTCTACAATTCACAGTTCAAAGTAAATAGTTTCTCAGGCAATAAATTCGATCTCAATGAAAATAGTGTCAGAATGCTGTTTCAGGATAATTTGGGAAGATTATGGGTAGGTAAGAGAAATAGTAAAATAGAATTGTATTCTGCCTCAAATGAATATATTGGATATTTAACAGAATCCGGAGCAATATCAAAGACCGGACCATGGATGGATGGAGTTGCCTATAATATTATTCAGGACAAAAAAGGTAGAATATGGATAGCTACAAAGGGACGAGGTCTGGTATTGCTTAATTATGTAGACAGAATGCAATATAGCGTTACCAGATTTGAGTTTGACAGTAATGACATCTATAGCTTGAGTCACAATAATGCTTATTCACTTTATGAGGATAGGAATGGAAGAATTTGGGTTGCTACCTTTGGTGGTGGATTGAATTACATTCAAGAGAATAGGGATGGTAAATGTATTTTTATAAACAGCCGAAATAACCTTAAAGGTTACCCAATAGATAAATGTTACAGAGTAAGACATATTACCTCTGACATGAAAGGGAATATTTGGGTGAGCACTAATGATGGCGTAATTCGTTTCAAAGATGATTTTAAATCACCTGAACATATTAAATTTTACCTTTACGGAAATATTCACGGGAAAAAAGATTGCCTAAGTAACAGCAATGTTTATGAGACTTGTGTCTCTAAAAAAGGTGAGGTCTTTTTCGCCACATTTGGTGGAGGATTAAATAAGCTTATCTCTATAGATAAAAATGGTATGGCAAGTTTCAAGACTTATACCATCAACGATGGTTTGCCATCGGATATTCTTTTATCTATTGAGGAAGATTATGCTGGAAACTTATGGTTTAGCACAGAAAATGGTTTGTGTAAATATTACCCTGCAACAAATCGCTTCGAGAACTACAACGAAAGAGATTTCGGTAAAAAAATAAGATTTGAAGAGGGCACATCTATTAAGCTCGCTAACAATGATATAATCTTTGGTACTTCAAATGGACTTATCTCATTCGATCCTAAGCACCTCTACAAGAGTACATTCATCCCTCCAATGGTATTTACTAACTTTAAGGTATGCAATAAGCTTGTAATCCCTGGTGATAATAGCAATATACTTCAGAATAATGTAAACACAACAGATAAGATTACCTTGAAGAGGGATCAGAATATATTCTCTTTATCGTTTGCTGCTCTTGACATGGTAAATAGTGATAATATAAAGTATGCATATTACCTTGAAGGTTTTGATAAAGATTGGAACTATGTACTCAAGCAGCGTACAGCTACTTATACCAACTTGTCACCTGAAGTATATTATCTACATGTTAAATCTACGAACAGTGACGGTGTATGGGTCAACAATGAAAGAGTAATAGAGATAGAGGTATTACCATCCTTCTGGGAAACTCCTATAGCGATATTTCTTTATGTCATCGTTGGTTTGGCAATATTCCTTTTAAGTGTATATATATTGTTTACAATATTCCGTTTAAAGCATGAAGTGTCGGTTGAGCAAAAGATATCAGATATAAAGCTTCGTTTCTTTACAAATATATCTCATGAGCTCAGAACTCCACTAACGCTTATATCAGGACCTTTGGAATTTGTACTGAAGAACAAGACTCTGCCTGATGAGGTTCGTGAACAGCTACATCTGGTTGAGAGAAATAGTGATAGGATGCTCCGTCTGGTAAATCAGATTCTTGATTTCCGCAAGATTCAGAAGAATAAGATGACTCTGAAAGTTGAATATATCAATGTAGTTCCTTTTGTGAGACAGATTATGAATAATTTCATCTCTATGGCTGAGGAACATCATATTGATTTCATCTTTGAAAGTGAGAAACGAGAACTAAATATTTGGGTTGATACAGATAAGCTTGAGAAGATTGTTTTCAATCTGCTCTCTAATGCGTTCAAATATACTCCTAAAGGAAAGATGATAACATTGTTTGTCCACGATAATGAAAACAATGTTGCAATAGGAGTTCAAGACCAGGGTATAGGAATACCTGAAAATAAGAAGAGCTCTCTGTTCGTCCGCTTTGAGTCTCTTTTGGATAAAGATATGTTCAACCAGCAGAGTTCAGGAATAGGACTATCATTGGTTAAAGAACTTGTTGATATACACCGTGCTAATATTGTAGTGAATAGTAAGGTTGGTGTAGGCAGTACTTTTACTGTTGAACTATCAAAGAATAAAGATGTTTATGATAACTATGCAGAGTTTATTCTGAATGATGGTGTCAAGCTGTCAGAGAGCGAGGACCCTGATAAAGATGGATTGCCTGCATGTGATGAAATTCAGGTAAACAACGACTATAAGACCATGCTTCTTGTTGAGGACAATATAGAGTTACGCTTTTTCTTACGCACCATATTCTCTTCTCAATATAATGTTGTTGAGGCGGCCAATGGAAAGGAGGGAATTGATAAAGCTCAGAAGTATATCCCTGATATTATAATTAGTGACGTTATGATGCCTGAGTTAGATGGAATGGAGATGACAAAAGCTCTTCGTGATAATATATCTACCAGCCATATTCCAATAATACTTCTTACAGCCAAGAGCGATATGGACAGCAAACTGCAAGGAATTGCAGAGGGAGCTGATGATTATATAATAAAACCTTTCAGTGCCACTTATCTTCAAGCTCGTGTAAACAACATTATTGAAATAAGGAGTAGATTGCAGAAACTCTATCGTGATACATTAATGAATCCTTCATCAGAAGAAGATCAATCAGACGAGAAAGAGTCTAAGATGTCTGCTAATGATAGGCGCTTTATGGACAAGCTCATGGAACTTATGGAGAAGAATATGGATAATGGAGATTTGGTTGTCGATGATCTTGTAAATGAGTTGGCTGTAAGTCGCTCTGTCTTCTTCAAGAAGATCAAGATGCTTACCGGCCTTGCCCCAATAGAGTTTATTAAGGAGATGCGTATCAAGAAGGCAGCCCAGTTAATAGATTCCGGAGAATATAATATTACTCAGGTATCATATATGGTCGGTATCAATGATCCACGTTATTTCAGTAAATGCTTCAAATCCCGCTTCGGAATGACTCCAACAGAGTACAAGCAGAAAAATGGGTTGTAAATAAATGGCTTTCTCTCATCGGCTAAAGATAGTATACCTCAAAAAGTGATTTTAATAATTTCAAAAAGAAAACATTATAGTATATTCGTTGGATTCGAAAAATAATAATTATTTTTGCACACTAAAAATAACAAAAGTAGAGCAGAGCCTAATGAAAAATACAAGATTAAACTTGCTGAAATACCTTGCAATATTTGTTACAGTTTGTATATTTTTCTCATGTAGTAAGGATGATACTTCTGATAACGATGCTGATTACAATTTACTGGGCATTACCTCCATTACAATTAATAATAGTATAATTCCTATCAAAAGTGACGGCGTTTTATTTGATCTGTCTGATTGTAAAGATATAGCAACCACAGGAATGCTCAGTGAGCCAAATAAAAAACATGTAGAAGTTGATTATGCTATACTAACTAAAGATCCTGAGGCTTCTTCAGCTCAAATACAAAGTAAATATTCGGATGTGTCTGTTACTATAGACAAAATATCGACTAGTACTTCAGTAAAAACTTGGATTATTAAAATAACACGAAAAGGTTATTTGGAATCTATTACATACAAATTGGCTTTTTTTTATCCAAGTCAAATCTGAAGAAATAAAGACAATAGAATTAAACTCAAATTAAGAGTATAGAGTTCGGTACAATACCACTCTATACTCTTAAATTTTTATTAATCTGTCCAACTTTTTGTGGTCATATCATAATAACAAGAGTGTTTATGAAGGAATTAATTATTTTCGATCATCTGAAGATAATACGAATGAAGATAATTATCGCATATCCTCAGAAATTGACTATTCAAGAGTATTATCTCAATATTTTAAATTAAGCGCAGGAGCAAATTATTTACATACAAATAATCGTAATCATTTTTTATATTTAGAAGAAGAGAATAGGTATAAATATTTAGATAATAGTATTACTGCATATCTTGACTTTAATATTGACATTAAGAACCTATCTTTCTTATTGGGCATAAATTATTTCAATCAAAATAAACGGTTTCAAGATGAAGTTATTAATATTAAGTCTTCATACTTCTTCCCTAAACTATCAAGCATTTTTAGTATAAATTCAAATAACAGTTTAATGCTTAACTGTTATTCTACTCAAACGCTACCCACCTTATGGCAGCTTATAGGCATCCCTATTAATATAACTCCCAATTATATTGTTAAAGGTAACCCTTACCTTAAGCCGGAAAATATTATGAATGTTTCATTAGAATACGACTATACAAAAGGTTCTACCTTTTTTCAGCTACACTCTTCTATGATTATATAAAAAATAGCATTGTTGATGAGTACAGTGAAATTGATAATGTTCGTTTGTTGTCAACTAAGACAAATTTAAATCGTATCAGCAGATATGGCCTTTCTTTATCACTTAACTATGATCTGTTCAATTGGTGGTCTGTTCGTTTAGGAGGTGATGTTGTGAATAGATTTATTCCTGAAAACAATTATTATAAGAAAAATAGTCTCTCTGTAAATTCTAACATAACAAACGTATTTTTATATAAGAGTTTTATGCTCGCTTTAAAATATGAATACAATGATAAACGTTTGGTTTATAACGGATATTATAAACCTTGTAATAGTAGTTTGGCACAACTTAGATACCAACTGAAAATGGGAAATATACTTTCATTTAAAAAATTGCTGGATTCAGGATATTCAGAAATAAATAAGTATCAGTGGAAAGGTTATGAGATATCATCTGCTTTTTTCTCTCTGATAAAAGAACAAAAAATTAATGATGAAAATTTAATTACTAAATCTTGCACTACAATATGCAAGTCAGGCGGCGGCAATGCAATACTGGATGTAATAGAAAAATTTAATGGTTTATCATGTAAAATACTATTTGATGGCAATTTTACGATTTTTGGAAATAGCATCAGTGGTGACACTTATGCTAACTATACTCCTTCTACAGATTACTATATCATAGAAAATGCTAATGGGTTAGCTGTTAATTTAAAGACGAAAGAAATTAAATCAGTATCAATTGCTTCATCACAAGATTTATTTAATGAAATATCGTCTGAAAATACCTGCTTGTTGTTGGTTAATCTATGGGGTAGATTAATGTCACCAATAGCTTCTATACAAAATGAACTTTCATATTTACAAGGTATAAAGGGATATATAGATACAAGTATTCATAGTTTAGATACTAAAATAGATAAAAATAATTTTGTAACCGTAGAAAGTGTAGTAGATACAAAAATTATAGGCATAAATCCTGGCACTGTTTTTAGTATTATAGGTTATAGTGGGTATGAAAAAGAATCAATTGAAAAATTAGAGGATAAAACCTTGTTCGACACACCATATGTTGAGCAACTAAAAACTACATCCTACCGTGACTTATTAGTATATAAGAAGGAAGGAATAAGTAAGTGTGGTATGGTTAATTTTTATTTTAAGTACCGCTGTGATATATCTTTTGCAGCTACTATTTATTTTAAAAAGAATGGAAATTGGCTTAACAATGACAATGCTGTTACTGTTGAGTTTGCTGCCGATATGTCTATTCCACAGACAAAGATAGCTAAAATTAGTAGAAAATATGAAGAAGGAGCTGATACTGCTTGCATATACTTCGGAAATGGTGGAACATCAGGATTGTTAATAGGAAAAACCTTGCAGATAGGTTGGTTTAACTGTTTATTAACAAGTGCCACACAAGATTCAATAAATTCTCAAAAAATTATAAAAGTAGCATCAGATGGCTCAGGAGATTATACTTCTGTTAGAGCAGCAGTTCAATCTATAACAGATGCATCTAATAGTAAGCCATACAAGGTTTTTATAAAAAATGGTGAATACTTTGAAATGGACATAAAGACAAAAGATTATGTAGACATTGAAGGGGAAAGTAGAAATGGAGTTATATTAATAGCCGATGGACTAAGTGAGAGATTGTCAGGAAGTAATTATAGTTTTTATGCAGAAAATTATAGTAATGTAGCAATTAATACAATTCCAAAAGCCTATAAACACCTTTTTTTACATACCTCAACTTCTTCTATAAGCAATCTTACAATGAAAGTCAACAATTGTAAGTATGTTATACATCAGGATTCAGGACCTGGAAATTATACAGCTAAGGTTAAAAACTGTAAGATAATGCGATGTGAAGATTACACAACAAACAATAGTGATTATGATAAGGACTTGAATCATTTAATTGGTGTTGGAGCAGCAAATGGAGAGTACCAAGAATATTATGATTGTGACTTTTACTTTATGACAAAAAATATATCAGCCTCAGATTTTGCTAAATATAATCCTTCGTGTATATTGTGGCATAATTGGAATAATCAATCAATAGCAGCTGGAGCCAAATTAGAGAATTGTAATATATATAATTGTAATATCGCAAAAATATATGAATTGGGTAGTACACAAAATGATGTAATTACATTAAAAAATGTTCATACAGATGATGAACATTTTGGCATATATTATTTATTAACATCGGGATATTACAAAGAAAATGGTACAGTAGTAACAGATGTTACCAAGATTCCTTACTGCATCAAATTAGAATTAGATAATACTTATCCTAATTTTATAGTACAATCAGAAGATAGATTAAAT
>NZ_BAJR01000011.1 GCF_000613805.1 Phocaeicola paurosaccharolyticus JCM 15092
TTCTCCAAATGCTAGATCACCTGCATCACCTAATCCAGGAATGATATATGAGTGTGCATTGATTTCCGGACCAATTGCAGCGCACCATTTGGAATTTATCTTCTTTCTGCTTATGATTTTATCCCTTTCCAATGATTGCTACTTCCCATTGTCTTACAATTTTTTTTACTCAAATAAATCTACGATAGCTGTGTAATGCCTTGTGCAGAATAGAGTATATCACTTTCGATGATATGTTGTAATGTTTTGTACAAAATACTCATCATCTAAATATAGTTCTGAAAAATCGCTCACCAAAATGTATTGATATATAGTTCCCATAATTTTGCTCTTTACTTACTAAGTAAATTAACTAGATATAACTCTGTACAGAATAATAATATAAATTTAAAATTCTGCATATCGTTGTTTCATATATAAGTTGAGATAAAGCATCCAGGAAGCAATATGTAGTGATCCATAATATATTTCGGAATAAAAAATATACTATCTGCTATGCATTGAAATTGTGCAATGCTATGTTTCTTATGAAATTAGCATCTAATAGCAACTGTTTTGATGCAGATTTAGGATTTTTCCAGTACAGCTATACTATTAAATCCATTAAAGAAGGGTTGGGGCTAATGTTTTTCACCAATATCAATCACAGAGAAATATATTGTAATACTATTGTAATATCTCTGTTTCCTAAACTTTATGCTAGAATTGTTATGACTTTAATATGTAATTAGTTAAATACCAGGCTTTTACTGCGAAAATTAAAGGCGTGTCTATAATTTTATAATATATAAATCATAGCATTTAGCTGTGCTATGGTATCGTTTTTCTATAATTACATTGAAAAGTTAGCAGAAATATTTAATATTTACAGATTAAATACAAAAATGGATTTATTTATATTTCGATATTCCATTAAAATCACTTAACTTTGCGATGTTAGAATAAAATTCTTTCTTAAGGTAAATAGATGATAAACAAATTGATAAACCCGGACTATGTTTTTGAAGCAAGTTGGGAGGTATGCAATAAAGTAGGTGGCATTTATACGGTTCTTTCTACAAGAGCTAAGACACTTCAAGAGAAATATCATGACAAAATTATATTTATTGGTCCTGATGTTTGGAATGAAAAGCAGTCTCCTTACTTCATAGAGAATGAAAATCTATGTAAAGATTGGCGAATCTCTGCAAAAAACAATGAAGATCTTACTTTTAAGGTTGGAAGGTGGAATATCCCTGGCAGTCCTATTGCAGTGCTTGTTGACTTCAAAAATTTCTATAAAGATAAAGATTTAATTTATGGAAAAATGTGGGAAGATTTCAATGTCGACTCACTTCATTCATATGGAGATTATGATGAATCTTCAATGTTCTCTTACGCTTCTGGTAAAGTAGTAGAAAGTTTTTACAAATTCTACCTTTCAGATGAAAATAAGGTAGTATTTCAGGCTCATGAATGGATGACAGGAATGGGTGCTCTCTATATAAAAAAGAACCTTCCACAAGTAGCTACGATATTTACTACTCATGCTACATCTATTGGCCGGTCGATTGCCGGTAATAACAAACCTCTTTATGATAATCTGAATTATTTCAATGGTGATCAGATGGCTTATGAACTCAATATGGAGGCTAAGCACTCTATAGAGAAGCAAACTGCTCACAATGTGGACTGTTTCACAACAGTAAGTCAGATTACAGATAATGAGTGCAAGGCATTGCTCGACAAACCTGCAGATGTGATTCTTATGAATGGTTTCGAAGATGATTTTGTTCCATCAGGAAGTGAATTCACAAAACGTAGAAGAGATGCCCGAAAAGTTATGCTCAATGTCGCAAATAAGCTTATGGGTACAGAACTTAATGATGATACCCTTATAGTTTGCACAAGTGGCAGATATGAATTCAAGAATAAAGGTATAGACTTATATATTGAGAGCCTAAATCAACTCTCTAACAGCGGTGAACTTGGTGACAGAGAAATCTTGGCATTTATTACAGTACCTGCTTGGTGCGGTGCTCCAAGGAAAGAGCTTATAGAGAGAATTGAGAATGATGATAAGAGCAACGAGAGCCTTTACAAACCGTTCATCACTCATTCGCTTAACAATATGAACGAGGATAGAATTTTAGGCATGTTCAATTATTTAGGAATAAATAACAGCAAGAATTCTAAAGTAAAATATATATTTGTGCCTTGCTACCTTGATGGTAACGATGGTGTAATTAATCTCTCTTATTATGATTTTATTATAGGAGCTGATTTAACTGTTTATCCATCTTACTATGAACCATGGGGATATACTCCATTAGAGAGTGTGGCATTCCATATACCTACTATTACTACCGATTTGGCAGGTTTTGGTCTTTGGAGTGAGACTCTGAAAGGTAAGGAGAATACCATTGAGAGTGGGGTAAAGGTTGTTCACCGTTCAGACTTTAACTATTTCGATGCTGCAAAAGAGGTGAAAGATACCATTTTACAATTTTATCGTCTATCGGATGATGATGTAAAGAAAACTAGAACAAATGCCACAAGAATTTCAGAAAAAGCTTTGTGGAAACACTTTATAACCTATTATTATGAAGCATATGACATTGCATTGAATAATGCTTATAATAGACTTAACAAATAACAAAAATTAATTTAAACATTGAGATATGAAGATCAAAATTAGTAATGCGAATACTCCTTCCTGGAAGAATGTAGCAGTTAAGGCAAGAATTCCAGTAGAATTGGAAAAATTGGATGAACTGGCTAATAATATTTGGTGGGCTTGGAATTATCAAGCATTAGAACTATTCAGAGGACTTGATCAAGACATATGGAAATCATCAGGACATAACCCTGTTCTTATGATGGAACGCCTTAGTTATGAAAAATTAGAGAAGATAGCAAAAGATGAGAATATAATCAAAGATATAAATAAGGTCTATGACATGTTCAGAGAGTACATGGATGTAAAACCTGATTCTACTCGTCCTTCAGTAGCATATTTCTGCATGGAATATGGTATGACGAATATATTGAAAATATTCTCTGGTGGTCTTGGTGTACTTGCCGGTGACTACATGAAAGAGGCATCAGACAGCAATGTTGATATGTGTGGTGTTGGCTTGCTTTATAAATATGGATATTTCTCTCAGAGCCTTTCTATAGATGGACAGCAGATATCTAACTACGACGCACAAGATTTCAGTTCACTACCTATTGAGAGAGTTCTTGATGCGAATGGCCATCCAATGGTATTGGATGTTCCATATCTTGACTACCATGTATATGCAAATGTATGGAAAGTAAACGTAGGTAGAGTTCCATTATATCTTTTGGATACAGACAATGAAAGAAACAGCGAATACGATCGTCCTATCACATATCAATTGTATGGTGGCGACCGGGAAAACCGTCTGAAACAAGAGATTCTTCTTGGTATCGGTGGTGTTATGCTGCTCGATAGACTAGGAATTAAAAAAGATATTTACCACTGTAACGAAGGACATGCTGCACTTTGTAATGTAGAACGTATATGCAACTATGTTGCTAAGGGTCTATCATTTGAGGAAGCTCTTGAAGTTGTTCGTTCATCTTCATTATATACTGTTCATACTCCTGTTCCTGCAGGTCATGACTATTTTGACGAAGGTCTCTTCGGAAAATATATGGGAGGCTACCCTCAGAAGATGGGTATCTCTTGGCAGGATTTGATGGATATGGGTAGAATCAATCCGGGAGATTCAAACGAGAGATTCTGTATGTCTACATTTGCTTGTAACACTTGCCAGGAGGTCAACGGCGTAAGCTGGCTTCACGGAAAGGTTTCTCAGGAGATGTTCTCAGGAATATGGAAAGGTTATTTCCCTGAAGAGAGCCATGTAAACTATGTGACCAATGGTGTTCACTTCCCAACATGGTGTGCTACAGAATGGAATAAGCTTTATGCTAAGCATTTTGATAGCAAATTCCTCAAAGATCAGTCAAACGAGAATATCTGGGAGGCAATATATGGAGTAGACAATGAAGAGATATGGACTACGCGTATGGCTCTTAAGAACAAACTTGTTGATTATATCCGCAAGCAGTTCAGCGAGACTTGGTTGAATAATCAAGGTGATCCATCACGTATAGTATCACTTATGGAGAAGATCAATCCTAATGCTCTTCTTATAGGTTTTGCTCGTCGTTTTGCTACATACAAACGTGCTCATCTGTTATTTACTGACCTTGACAGACTTTCAAAAATAGTAAATAACCCAGAGCGTCCTGTTCAGTTTATATTTGCAGGAAAAGCTCATCCTCATGATGGAGCAGGACAGGGACTAATTAAGATGATTGTTGAGATTTCACGTCGTCCTGAATTTCTTGGTAAGATATTGTTTCTTGAGAACTATGATATGGAGCTTGCAAGAAGACTTGTTACAGGTGTTGATATCTGGATGAATACTCCGACACGTCCATTAGAGGCATCGGGAACATCTGGTGAAAAAGCTCTTATGAATGGCGTTATAAACTTCTCAGTTCTTGATGGATGGTGGCTTGAAGGTTATCGTGAAGGTGCCGGATGGGCTCTTACAGAGAAACGTACATACCAGAACCAGGAGTTCCAGGATCAACTTGATGCTGCTACAATATACTCTATCTTTGAGAATACTATTATTCCTCTCTACTTTGATAAGAAGGGAAAAGATTATTCAGATGACTGGGTAAAGACTATAAAGAACTCTATAGCACAAGTTGCTCCACACTATACAATGAAGCGTCAGCTTGACGATTACTATTCTAAGTTCTACAATAAAGAGTCTATGAGATACCGTTATTTGGTTAAAGATAACTTTGCTAAGGCTAAGGAAATAGCTGCATGGAAAGAGGAAGTAGCTGATAAATGGGATTCAATAGAGGTCGTTTCTAAAGAGGTCAACGAGGAACTTCTACTTGGAAATGTAGAGACTGGTAAAGAATATACAGTGACTTTGGTAGTTGATGAAAAGGGACTTGATAATGCCATAGGAATTGAGATTGTTACTACAGCTGTTACAACTGACGGTAAGGAGCATGTTTACTCAGTAGAACCTCTTGAAATGATAAAGAGAGAGGGTAACCTCTTCACATTCCAGGTTAAATACAGTATATCTAACTCAGGTAGTTTCAAGACTGCATTCAGAATGTATCCTAAGAACAAAGAACTGCCACATCGTCAGGACTTCTCATATGTTCGTTGGTTCTAAAAAAAGATATTAACTATTTAATATAAAGACCTCCTTGTCCTTTATGGCAAGGAGGTCTTTGCATTTCTACAAGTACCATATCTGAAATAATATGGATAAACTAATAATGTGGAATGAGTGTCTAGAAAGGGTTTGAGAAGTTCTAGTAATGGGTATGAATAGTTTAGTCATATAGATTGTAAGATTCATTATCCATTGCTTAAAAACATTAATCCCAAGCTTCAGGATACTTATCCTAAGGCTTAGGATAAGTAAACTAAAGTTTGGGATTAATAATGATGTTAGAATATTAATATATTGTTAATCAATATTCTATGTATGTTTTTAGCAACTATTACTTTAGTCCTCTGTTCACAAGAAGTGCATCAGTCTTAGGTTCACGTCCACGGAAATTCTTGTACATTGTCATTCCATCGTCTATACCACCAGGAGTAAGTACATATTTACGGAACTTATCGGCAAGCTTCTGGTTGAAGATATTGCCAGTCTCTTTGAATGCCTGGAAACCGTCAGCATCAAGAACCTCAGCCCACATGTAGCTATAATATCCTGCTGTGTAACCACCGCCCATAGTGTGACTGAAGTTTGTTACGCTGTAACGAGGTTTGATTTGACGAGGAACACCGCGTTTAGCAAGTTTCTCTTGCTCAAATTTCATCACATTAAGGTCAGCAGGAACATTTGTAAGTGTATGAAGGTCCATATCTACCAAAGAAGCAGCTACATATTCAACAGTAGCGAAACCTTGTCCATATTTAGAACTATCCTGTATCTTCTTTACAAGATCCATTGGAATAACTTCACCTGTCTTATAGTGCTTAGCATATACCTTCAGCACCTCCGGTTCGAAAGCCCAATGCTCATTAATCTGTGAAGGCAGTTCGACGAAGTCACGTTCAACATTTGATGTGTTGTTATAATGCACATCTCTCATGAAACTATGAAGTGCATGACCAAATTCATGGAACATTGTAGTAACGTTGTCTATATTCTGAAGTGCAGGTTTGTCTCCTGAAGGAGATGTCATATTACATACGTTCACTACGATAGGAATAATCCTTTCATTACCTTTGTAGTCTTGTCCGCGGAAAGCAGTACACCATGCTCCGGCACCTTTACCATCACGAGGGTAATAGTCGCTGTAGAATATAGCAAGTGTCTTTCCATCTTTATCGATAACCTCAAAAGATTGAGCAGTTGGTTCGTATACAGGTAAGTCTTTACGCTCCTTGAATGTGAGACCATAAAGTTTGTTGGCTACATAGAAGATACCTTCACGTACATTGTTAATCTCAAGATATGGACGTATCTGCTCCTCATCTACAGCGAATTTTCTCTGTTTTGCTTTGTTCAGATAGTATCTGTAATCCCATCCTTCAGGTTCAAAGTTTCCTCCATCTCTTTTAATCTCTTCACGAATATCATTTAATTCCTCCTGTGACTTTGCAATAGCCGGTGTCAGTACAGAGTTAAGTAGATTGTAAACATTCTGAGAGTTCTTTGCCATACGATCGTCAAGAGCCATAGAGGCATAGTCTTTGAAGCCCATAAGTTTAGCCTTCTGAAGACGTAGAACTACAAGCTTACGTGATATCTCTTTGTTGTCGAACTGATTGTCTTTGTTACCACGGTTGCAATAAGCTTCGTATACTTTTTTGCGGAGTTCACGGTTCTTAGCATACTCCAATACCGGATTACAGCTTGGGCGTTGCATGTTGAACATCCATTTACCTTTCTGTCCCTGAGTCTCTGCCATCTTAGCTGCAGCTTCAATATCACCTTCAGAAAGTCCCTCAAGGTCTGACAATTTATCTACAGTTACATAAGTGTTGTTCGTCTCCTTCATCAGATTCTGGCTGAAATTGAGTTGTAGCATAGATATCTCAGTATTCAGTTTACGCAACTGTTCTTTCTTATCGTCGGATAGATTAGCACCACTTCTGAGAAAACGTTTGTATATCTTCTCAAGAACTCTTTTTTGCTCTTTGTTAAGGTTGAATTTCTTCTGGTTATCGTATACCTGTTTTACCTTTGTAAATAGCTTGGGGTTAAGATAGATATCGTCACTGTGAGCAGAAAATAGAGGAGAGAGCTCTTTCTGAAGAGCACGTGTTGCCTCTGTTGAGTTACTGCTGGAAATTGGGCTGAATGTACTTTCTGCCTTGTCCAGAAGCTTTCCGCTCTGATCAAGAGCTGCAATAGTGTTTTCGAAATTAGGAGCTGCAGGATTCTTTATAATTGCTTCAATCTCTTTTTTATCCTCATCCAAGCCTTTAAGAATAGCTTCACGATAGTTATCGATAGTTATTTTTTCGAAAGGAGCAATTTGGAAAGGAGTATCAAACTCATTCAGCAAAGGGTTTGACACCTGTGCCATCATGTTTAAAGAAAGGGCTACTGCTAGAGCAGCCACAAGTAACTGTCTTTTCATGTTTTATATAATTTATTGTAATGTTATTTAGTAAATTCCACGCACATTTTATTTTGTATCATACGTGCATCCAAGACAGACATATCGTATGACATAATAGCAAAGCATAACAGATGTCCGTTTTTTCCTTTGCAGAACCCAGACAGAGTACTTATACCATATGGATGCGACAGCGTTCCGGTCTTAGCATGTATCTTTCCTCTAATCTTCGGGTTTGATATCTCTCTACGCATGCTTCCAGTTTTTCCAGATATAGGCAGGTAACGTTTCATCATTTCATATATTGGCTTGTTATAATAACCATATCTTAATACACTCACCAGAAGTTCTGGAGTGAGTTTGTTGTGTATGCACAATCCGCAGCCATCGTGTATCTCGGCAGACGATTCGGGCATATTAAGCTCATCAGTTACAAACTTCTTCATATAGTCAATTCCACTCTCTGCAAAGTTTCCTTCTTCGTTACTTGCCTTACCAATGGTGTAGAGTAGGGAGGTGCCCTGTGTGTTAGAACTGTTTTCCCACATCTTCTTTATCACATTGCCTATTGGGCGATAGAACTTATATATACATCTTGAACCTTCTGGAGTCTTAGCTAAGTTCACCTTGTTAGGATCGTACTTAATCCCCTGTGCATTCAACGATGCTTTGAAATCACGCATCACCCTGTCGCCACCTTTATATAATAGACCGAATCTGTTGAACGTAAGATCCCATGGATACCAATGTTCCTCAGCCTTTACAGGTTCTGTTAATGCAGCATCAATATATATGTTACCATCTATCTTCCTTATTCCTTTTTGTCTCAATCTTTTTGTGAAGAGGTTAAGGTCGGTGGTTAGCAGCTGTGGGTCCAGCCCGGTTTGAAAAGTAACATCTCCATTCAATGTATCCCCATTTATATCTCCACGGATATAAAGGCGGGTCTCATATTTGTAATCAGTACCTAACAGATGCAGACCGGCAACTCCAGAGAGTAGTTTCATGCACGATGCAGAGTGCATCAGTGAATCCTTATTGTACCAGTAAACAGGTTTGTCGGCTGTTAAATCTAAGAGATAAATGGCACTGTGCCCATAGACAAGGTATTTATTGAAACAACTGTCAACTCTAGAGGACAGTTCTTTATCAATTGAAATCCCATTGTCACTTTTTAAATTCCCATTTAAATCTTTTGATCCGTTATTTACTTTACACGATGTAATTGATGATGAAATAGTAATTGCTGCAACAGTTAAAAGTACAATTTTAACTTTGCCGTATATATTGTGAAACATTCTTTCTACTTGTCTGTATTATGTAATACAAAAATATGAATTTATAGCAGTCCATACAATAAAAAAAGGACCTCATAACTTTTTTTTGTTATAAAGGTCCTTAAAATAATATCAAATATGAATCCTACTCTTGAATCGGAGTTTCATCTTTATAAAGTTTTAGCAGTTCATCCTTGATAGCGGCACCTCTGAGATTCCTTGCTACAATGATTCCATTTTGGTCTACAAGTATTGTTGCAGGTATTGAGTTTATTCCATAAAGTTGTGCTGCTGCGTTCTCCCATCCTTTAAGGTCGGACATCTGTGGCCAAGTTATTCCAAGTTCAACAATTGCAGCTTTCCAATCATCAGCTTTTTCGTCAAGTGAAACACCAACAATACCGAATCCTTTATCTTTAAACTCATTGTAAACAGCTACCACATTTGGCATATCAGCTCTACATGGTCCGCACCAACTTGCCCAGAAGTCTATTAATGTATATTTGTTTGCACTTATATAATTGGATAGCGATACTTTTTGTCCGTCAACATTTTCCATAGAGAAGTCAATGTACTTTTCACCGACAGCAGTCTTCATTGCGAGATCTACTCTATTTTTTAGTGCTTTCAGTACCTCGTTATTCATATATTTTGCAGGAACGGCATTTATAAGTTCTGCCTGTTTCTTGAGGTCGAAAGCAGCAGAATACTGTGGAAGTAGATATATACCTACAGGGTTGGTTATATTCTCCTTTATAGAGTTGAATACCATATCCATACCCGATTTATCTTTAGCTTCAATCTCTTTAGAAAGCTTCTCTTTGTCCATTTCAGTGAGAGTTGTATCAGTCTGAAGCTTGATGTAAAGACCATTCATCTCTTTGTTTAAGGCCATGAACTTATCCTTAAAAGACTGATAGATATCATTGTTCTTAGTTCCGGAAACTTTGCTCTCCTGTCCAAGTACAACATTTATGTCACCATTCTCAAGGAAAAAGTCAGTGAATATTCTTTTGTCCCCTTTAAGATATGTGATATATCTGTTGACGACGGAGTCCTGTTCTCCTTTGAAAATGAATTTGCCATTTGATATAACTGCCGAATCCAGTTTTATCATTTCGCCGTTTTTATACTCCTGAAGATATATTGTATCACCGTTGGATATATCTTCAACTGTTCCTGATATTTTGTAGGATTTAGAATTATTGCACCCGGCAATAAAAAGGCAGCTTACTGCAACTGACAAAATAAATTTTTTCATAAAAAGTTTATTTATTAGGATTAACAAAGATATATATAATATCATATTTATATTAATTCTTCATAGAAATTTATGCATGTCTATGTAATAAAAATGTGGAAAATATTCAGTTTTCAAGATCTTTGATTAATCATGTTATCATATATAATAACCTGTTTTATACCATTATTGTTTAGAATTAGGGAGAAATAGAGTCAAAAATCAAAATTGACCAACTGTTCAGCAAATTTTATTAATATACAGGCCTATTAATAGCAAAAAAATAAATAATTGTTTTGTTATAAATATTAATTTTGCATGCCAAATATTCATTTTTGAAATGCAAGAAAAAAACTATATTATCGAGGTAAAGAATGTATCCAAGTATTTTGGAGATAAAATAGCTTTGGACAACATAAACCTCAATGTTAAAAAGGGTGAGTTCGTCACCATATTAGGTCCATCAGGATGCGGTAAAACTACATTGTTACGCTCTATTGCAGGATTTCAGACAATATCTGAAGGTGAGATTCTGATAGCCGGAAAAGAGATAAGCAAGACGCCTCCATATCTGCGTCCTGTAAATACTGTTTTTCAGAGGTATGCTCTTTTTCCTCATCTTAATGTTTTCGACAATATCGCTTTTGGTCTTAAACTGAAGAAACTGTCAAAGCAAGATATACAGAAGAAGGTTAAGAGTGCACTTCGTATGGTAGGTATGACTGATTATGAATACCGCGATGTGAACTCTCTTTCAGGAGGTCAGCAACAACGAGTAGCCATAGCACGCGCTATAGTCAATGAACCAGAGGTACTTCTTCTTGATGAGCCATTGGCAGCACTCGACTTGAAGATGCGTAAGGATATGCAGATGGAGCTTAAAGAAATGCATAAGTCTCTAGGCATAACTTTTGTATATGTAACACACGATCAGGAAGAGGCTCTTACTATTAGTGATACTATAGTAGTAATGAGTGAGGGAAAGATACAACAGATAGGAACCCCTGTAGATATATACAATGAACCTGCCAACTCTTTCGTTGCTGATTTCATAGGTGAAAGTAATATTTTAAACGGAACTATGGTGGATGATAAGTTGGTTGAATTTGCCGGTGTTCAGTTTGAGTGTGTGGATGAAGGATTTGGACAGAATGTTCCTGTTGATGTAGTTGTTCGTCCTGAGGATTGGTACATTTTCTCAGACTCTGACGCTTCTCAGATTTCAGGTGTTGTGACATCTTCTATATTCAAGGGAGTACATTATGAGATGGTTGTAGAAGCTAATGGATACGAATTTATAGTTCAGGACTACCATCATTTCGAAGTGGGGCAGAAGGTTGGTCTGCTTATCAAACCTTTCGATATACATATCATGAAAAAGGATATCCTTTTTAACTCATTCGAGGCTGAGATTATAGACGATAGCCATGTAAACTTCCTTGGTTGCGATTTTGAATGTATGCCACAGCAGAAATATGCAAAAGGCGATAAAGTAAATGTTGAGATTGACTTTGGGAATATCATTCTTTACGATAATGAAGAAGATGGAAAACTTACAGGTGATGTAAATTTCATACTATATAAAGGTAACCATTACCATATCACTATCATGTCAGATTGGGGAGATGATGTTTATGTTGATACCAATGATGTATGGGACAATGGAGACCATGTGGGTATAGGTGTATTGCCAGAGAATATAAGAATTATTGATAAAAAAGATAATAACAGCTGATAGAAAGTGCTAAATTCATTCAGAAATATATTTAATTCACGTAAGAGTTGGACAATACCTTATGTGATATTTGCAGCCATATTTGTGGTATTGCCACTTTTCCTGATAGTACTATATGCTTTTATGGATGATGCAGGAAGATTCACTTTTGGCAACTTTACTAAATTTTTCTTACATCCTGAGGCTGTAAATACTTTCGTCTACTCAATAGGAGTAGCTATAGTAACGACAGTACTATGCATAATATTCGGATATCCGGCAGCATATATACTTACAAGGATGAAGATGAAATATGCCGATACCATAGTTATGCTCTTCATACTGCCTATGTGGGTCAACATACTTATCCGTACTTTGGCTACAGTTGCTCTGTTCGACTTTGTGAGTATACCTTTAGGCGAGGAAGCATTGATATTCGGAATGGTATACAACTTTATACCTTTCATGATTTATCCTATCTATAATACCTTAAAGAAGCTTGATTCAAGTTATATTGAGGCAGCTGAAGATCTTGGGGCAACACCTTTTCAGATATTCTACAAAGTGATAGTGCCTCTATCAATGCCGGGTGTCGTGAGTGGAATACTTATGGTATTCATGCCGACTATATCAACTTTTGCTATATCCGAGTTGCTGACAATGAATAATATAAAACTATTTGGAACGACAATACAGGAGAATATAAACAACAGCTTGTGGAACTATGGTGCGGCGCTGTCACTCATAATGCTTTTCCTTATCGGAGCTACCACACTATTTGCTTCCGATGATAAGGATAATGATGAAGGAGGTGGACTATGGTAAAGAAAATACTTGCACATGGTTACCTATGGTTACTGCTTCTGTTACTATATTCACCTATCATAATAATAATGATATATTCGTTCACTGAGGCAAAGGTATTGGGGAACTGGAGCGGTTTCTCAACGAAACTATATACTTCACTTTTTGCCACTGGGACACATCATTCACTTGCTAATGCACTTATTAATACTATAACTATTGGCATAATAGCAGCAACTGTGTCGACCTTGCTTGGCACAATAACAGCTATCGGTGCTTATAGTCTCAGACCTGGATCGCGTAAGGTGTTTAGCTTTGTAAACAATATACCTATCCTCAACGGAGATATTATTATTGGCATATCACTGTTTCTTCTCTTTGTCTCTTGGGGTATTTCTCAGGGATATATTACGGTAGTATTGGCACATATAACCTTCTGTACTCCTTACGTGGTACTTAGTGTATTGCCTAGACTTAAGCAGATGAATCCAAATATTTACGAGGCTGCGCTTGACTTGGGTGCAACTCCTATGCAGGCACTTCGTAAAGTTATCGTACCTGAGATACTTCCTGGCATGATTTCCGGTTTCATCCTTGCTTTCACACTCTCTATAGATGACTTTGCTGTAACTGTATTTACTATAGGTAATGAAGGACTTGAGACACTCTCAACATATATTTATTCCGATGCACGTAAGGGTGGGCTGACACCTGAGTTGAGACCACTCTCAACAATAATATTTATTGCGGTTCTTGTACTGCTGATTATTATAAACCGTCGCGCGGGTAAGAAAAAGGAGGCATGATGATGAAGAAGTTGAAATATATATTCATGGCACTGGTATTCTTTATGACATTCATACTTACCAGCTGCTATAACTCCAGTGATTCGCGTGAAACTGTTCTTAAAGTATACAACTGGGCCGATTATATCGACGAAAGTGTACTTGAAGATTTTCCTAAATGGTATAAAGAGCAGACTGGAGAAGATATAAAGATAATATATCAGACATTTGATATCAATGAGATAATGCTCACAAAGATTGAACGTGGTCATGAGGATTTTGATGTTGTTTGTCCATCAGAATATATCATAGAGCGAATGCTTAAAAAAGGTCTTCTTCTCCCTATTGATACAGCTTTTGGCAAGACTCCTAACTATCTTCATAATCAGTCACCATATATTGTGTCTCAGCTTAACAAGATAAGTCAGAAGGGTAAAACGGCTTCACACTATGCTATAGGTTACATGTGGGGAACGGCTGGTATTCTTTACAATGCCGACCATGTTACTAAGGAAGAGGCAAGCACATGGAAATCACTATGGGATCGCAAGTTCAAGAACAAGCTGCTCATGAAAGATAGCTATCGTGATGCTTATGGTACAGCCTTGATATATGCCAACAGAGATAGAATTAAGAGAGGTAAAGTTACAGTAGAACGCCTCATGAATGATTATTCTCAAGCTTCAATAGATACTGTAGAGAAGTACCTCAAGGCTATGAAACCATCTATTGCCGGTTGGGAAGCTGACTTTGGCAAGGAGATGATGACAAAGGATAAGGCTTGGTTGAATATGACATGGAGTGGTGATGCTGTATGGGCTATTGAAGAGGCTAAAGCAGTGGGAGTGAGCCTTGACTATGAAGTGCCTCAAGAGGGAAGTAATGTGTGGTACGATGGTTGGGTTATTCCTAAATATGCTCGCAATGTTAAGGCAGCAAGTTACTTCATTAATTATCTCTGCCGTTCTGATGTTGCACTGAAGAACATGGATGCATCGGGCTACGTTAGTTCTATAGCTACTGATGAGATTCTCGAGAAGAAGATTGATACAACTCTTGACTATTGTTCCGATTTGAGCTACTTCTTTGGTCCAAAGGCTAAGAGAATACAGATAGACAAGGTGCAATACCCTGATAAGAGTGTAGTCGCTCGTTGCGCAATGATACGTGACTCTGGAGAGAGAACAGAAGCTGTTCTGGAGATGTGGTCGAAGGTGAAAGGTGACAACTTAGGTGCAGGCCTAGTTATAGTTATTCTGGCAAGTGTTGCTCTATTAGTGGTATTTCAGGTATATAAGAGGATTCAGCAGTATAATCGCTCTAAGAAGCATAGGAGAAGACGAAATAAGATAAGACGTAGATAAAAAAGGATGCATCTTTACAGGTGCATCCTTTTTATTATATTGTCATCATATCTATTAGATAATGTATTGGCTTGAGATAGATTCATTATTCATCACGCGATTTATTGTTTCAGCAAACATATCTGCTATGCTAAGCTGTTTAAGTTTATCGCACTTGTGTAAATAAGGGATGCTGTCTGTGAAAACTATTTCTTCAAGAACTGAATTATCAACTCTTTCTGAAGCAGGACCTGACATTACACAGTGTGATGCAATTGCACGAACAGAACGAGCACCTGTCTCTCTCATAATATCAGCAGCCTTAGTGATAGTGCCAGCTGTATCAACCATGTCGTCAATAAGGATAACATTCTTATCTTTTACATCACCTATAATCTGTATTGAGGCAACTACATTCGCTCTTTCGCGTGTCTTGTTACACAGAACCAATGGAACACCAAGATATTTAGAATATGTACTAGCACGTTTTGAGCCACCAACGTCTGGAGTTGCAATAACAAGGTTCTCGAGGTTTAATGACTGTATATAAGGTAAGAAAATACCTGAAGCATACAGATGGTCAACCGGGATATTAAAGAAACCTTGAATTTGATCGGCATGTAAGTCCATTGTTATTAGACGATCTATGCCAGCTACGCTCAATAGGTCAGCTACAAGTTTAGCACCTATAGATACGCGTGGTTTGTCTTTTCTATCTTGTCTAGCCCAACCGAAGTATGGAATAACTGCAATAACGCTTTTTGCAGATGCTCTTTTTGCAGCATCTATCATAAGCAGGAGTTCCATAAGATTGTCAGAATTTGGGAAGGTTGATTGTACTAGAAATACATGTTTACCACGGATAGATTCTTCATAAGAAACAGCAAATTCACCATCTGCAAAGTGAGTGATATTCATGTTTCCTAGTTCGCAGCCTAGACTGCTGCAGATTTTTTCTGCGAGGTATCTCGAGTTAGTACCCGAGAAAATTCTAAAAGGAGAATTTTGGCTCATTTTTATAGTAGGGTTACCAATAAATATTAGAGCCACAAAGTTACTTATTAAAATTAAAATACAAAACTAATCGCAAAGCTTTTTGAAGCGATGTAATTGTTCTATTAGTGTGTGGTAATCGCTGTCAATACAGGCATCAAAGTTATTCCAAAGGCCATTCATTATAGCAACTCCACCGAAACCTAAATCCTTTATTTCAGGAATATTATTTTCGTTAATTCCTCCGAATGCTATAACGCGTTTATCGATGATACCCATTTTGCTGGCATTACGTAGCATATCTTTTGTGAGCAACGGGTAGGAGCCGCACTCATGGCTTTCATTCTCAAATACCGGGGTGAAGAGAATATAGTCGCTTGATGTTTTTTTTAAGCAAATATCATCTAGGGTATGGCAAGTTGTACTGACAAGTCCCTTGTAATTTTCCGGCATCTGATTGTTTCTATCGGATAGATGAATTCCTTTAAGACCAAATTCTTCTTTAAGATAAAAATGACCGTGAACAACGATTCTTTTGTGATATTGAGAAGGTATTAATGTAAGAAGCCTCTCTGCAAACATTGGCACACTTGATGGCTTGCACATATGTAATATGTCCAATCCCTCTTCAAAAAGTGCCGTAAGAATCTTATCTTCTTCTATAAAATAATTTGGTGTCGTAACAAGGATTAACTTCATGCCAATAAAAATTGAGAAACAAATATATACAATAGAATACTATTTTCCTAAACAAAAAAATAATTATTCTGATAACAATGGTATAAACAGTAGTTATATTTTAATATATAGCCTATAAATAAGAGGTTTATCTTTTAATAATAAAAATGAAGTTAATTGTTATTTTGATTTATATTTTCGGTGATTATGCGACTATTCGTATGCCAATAATTAGTTTTTTCTTTTCAGTAGCGGTAGGACTTCTTTAATATAAAGATTGAATCATCTTATTACCGATTCTTATTTATGTTTTTCAAAATAGCGTTTTTGGTACAAATAGCAGCTGCATTATAGTATGCTTCATCCATATTCTCAATATAAGTCTTGATCTCGTAAAGCAGCTCTGGTTGGTTATAACGACACATCTTGTATGCCAGTTTCATACATACCGCCTGACATGCTGAGGTCTTGTCGAGTGCAGTCATGTTCTCTATACAGAAATCAAGAAAAGGTACATTGATATTTGGGGGCTGTTGAAGGTGCAGGATGATGTTTAATGTAAGGCGCATTATGCTTGGATCTTCTGCATTCATAGCTCTGTTTATTAATTCGTCATATCTGTCTGCGAAGAAGGAGGGATGCGATTCACTTATTTTGTTGCATACCCAAAGAGAGCGCCATGCGATTTTCTTATCCTTGTCGAATGTCAGATTATATATATCATTAAATAGCTCAGGTGAAGAGATAACTCTTTTAGCAATATGCTCAACTATAACCTTAGATGCTTGCTGTAAAAGTAGTTCCTTAAAATCACTCTTCATTGCTAGACTCATTATGATTGGTAGGTATTGTGAAGATAAATCTTGTGCCACTTGTATATGATTTATCTATCCATATTTTACCGCCGAACTGTTTTACTGTTGCTTCACAGATAGCAAGTCCTAGTCCGGTACCTTGGGCAAATTCGTTTACTTTGTTGAATCTCTCGAATACTTTGTCCTGCATATCGGCAGGTATACCGCAACCGGTATCGGTAACCGACAGTAACATCATCTCCTCATCAGGTCTGTTTTCTACGTCAAGTGTGATACTTCCATTGTCTGTAAATTTTATGGCATTACCTATCAGGTTTATTACAACCTGTTGCAGTCTGACAAGGTCGGTTACCACAGTTATGCTAGGTTCCTTATGTGTAAATAGTATATTTACATTTTCTTTAGCATTTGGACGCATTGATAAAACGACACTCTCAAGATGTGGTACAATGTCTGCTTTTTCGAAGAATAGTTTCTTCTTTTTTGCCTCTATCCTTGACAGATCCAAAATGTCGTTTATCAGTTTCAGAAGTAGATCTGAGTTATGTTGTATTATTCCTATATATTCATCCTGCTCTTCTGTTGGATCTATGGTGCTTATCAGAACTTCAGAGAATCCTACGATAGCATTTAATGGAGTTCTTATTTCATGACTCATGTTAGATATGAAAGCACTTTGTAATCTGCTGAGCTCATCAGCTTTATCTTTAGCAACAATTAGCTCTTTCTGATACTTAAGAAGCTCATTTTTCTCTTGTTCCAACTGTTCATCTTTCTTTTCCAGGTTATGTTTAAGACGACGGATATGAATATTGGAGAGAGAAGAGTATATAAATCCTATAGAAATGAGAATAAATATGCCTGATCCTAAAATGAAATACCATTTGTAAAGTCTTACATAATCTCCCCAGTCAAAATCAGGATTAACATAAATCACATCCGAAGGTATGTTTGCATCCATCAGATCCAATCTCTTCAACTCATGCATATCAAGTTTTAAGATATCCGAATAGCCGCTTATAAAAGGTCCATTCCAATCTTCTGTCTCAAGATAGTCATAGGCCTTTTTAGCCAACTCCATGCCTAAAGGACGATATTGAGGTATATATCCTCCTATAGCCCAATAGCCTATGCCAGTGCCGGTTAGACTAAAAACTGGCATATTGGGATTAGCTTTGATAAAGGTATATTTTGAGTTGTCCATATATACAATATTGTTCTTGTCATATTTCCAACAACACAACATTACACTGGTGTTTTCCGGCAGGTTTTTAAATCTTTCGGCAGCTTGGTCTGTATTTAACTTTCGTCCGTCAATATATTTTAGCTTAAGATTCTTGAAGTTCTTTTTTACCTCAGACTTAATTTGTCTCATGTGCGACAGACCATTTAGGGAGTTATCGCTCAATATTGCTATATTCTCCGTTTTAGGGAAAAACTGTTTGATAAGTTCAATATCCTTCTTTACTTCATAATCATAGTAATAGAAAAGTTGAAGATTAAATTGCTTAGCTGTCCCCAAAATATCAATTAATCCGAACTCAACATTTTTATCATATAGTATAGGTATCTCGTTACCTTCCATGCTGGCGCAATATTTCTGCCCCATTGTTGCAAAGACAGGTATCTTTCTAATCTCAGGATCCACCTGAGAAAAATAGCTTACCAGTGCCTCTGTACCTATCAGGACCACCATGGAGGCGTCCTTATGCTTCTCCATAACTGCTCGTGTGTAATCTACCCATCTGTAACGGTCATCTAGTGATGTACAATTAAGTGCCTCGGTAGCATACTGATAATCACCCTGAAGTTCAGAGAAGGTGTTTATGAATGAGGAGATGTTGGTCCTTGAATATTCATTATCTGTAGAGTATGAGCAGATAAAGAGAATCTTCTTTTTACCATCTGAACCTTTCGAGTATGAGATGATGGGAATCAAAACCAGGATATATAATAATAAAAGTGTTTTTCCTCTCATTAAAAAATGAATTATGGATGCAAATATACGTATTTAAAATAATGAACAGCAGCATGTAATAAAAAAACTCCGAAAACTAAGTTTCGGAGTTTTTACAATCGATTTGAATTATTTCATTCTCTTCTCAACAACATTCCAGTTTACGATATCCCATATTTTAGCAACATGGTCAGCTCTTTTGTTCTGGAAGTCAAGATAATAGGCATGTTCCCATACGTCAATACCTAACAATGGCTGTTTCCCATGTCTTAAAGGGTTATCTCCATTAGCATATTTGCCTATTGTGAGTTTTCCGTCTTTTTCTTCAGAAAGCCATGCCCATCCTGAGCCGAAAAGAGTAACAGCAGCGTCAGAGAGCTGTTTCTTCAAATTTTCGAAGCTACCGAAATCTCTGTCTATTGCTTCTTTTAGTTTACCACATGGCTCTTTCTTTTCAGTTGCCGGAGCGAACTGTAGGAAGTATAGAGTATGGTTAAGAACCTGTCCTGCATTGTTGAATATACCACCATCGGGTGCGTTCTCAACAATATATTCCAAGTTTTTACCTTCGAACTCTGTTCCTGGAACGAGTGAATTCAGGTTGTTAACATAAGTCTGCAAATGTTTACCATAATGGTATTCAATTGTAGAACTGCTGATTATTGGCTCCAATCCATTATTTGGATAAGGGAGCGCAGGCATAGTAAAGACCATAATTATTGAATTTATAATGTTAGTTATTAATGGTATCATAATTGTTCGAATTGGTTGTTTATTAATAAACACATTTGCTATCTCTTTTGTTCTCTCAAAATCAAACTTTGTCTATCTTTGAATTTCATTATCTTTGCAATCAATTTTTTTAAAGATGAATTATATTGATGAATTGAATGAAAGTCAACGTCAGGCTGTTCTTTATAACGACGGACCATCATTGGTTATTGCCGGTGCTGGTTCGGGAAAGACAAGGGTGCTGACTTATAAAATAGCATATCTTCTGGAAATGGGATATAAGCCATGGTCCATACTTGCACTTACCTTTACAAACAAGGCTGCCAAAGAGATGAAGAAAAGAATTGGTGCTCAGGTAGGAGATAGTGCAAGGTATCTTTGGATGGGTACCTTTCATTCCATCTTCTCACGCATATTAAGGTATGAGGCCTCAAGCATAGGCTTTTCTTCCAACTTTACAATTTATGATACTTCCGATTCTCGCAGTCTTATTAAATCTATTATCAAAGAGATGCAGCTTGATGACAAGTCTTATAAACCGGCTGCTGTTCAGTCAATGATAAGCAATGCTAAGAATCAATTAGTATCACCTTATGCCTATTCTGCCTCCGGCTCATCTCAAAGGAGTGAAATGGATGACAGAATGCCTAAGTTTAAAGAAATATATCAAAAATATTGTGATCGTTGCCGTCAGAGTGATGCTATGGATTTTGATGATCTGCTGGTATATACATATATACTTTTCGACAAGAATCCACTCATTCTTAAAAAGTACTCTGATCAGTTCCGTTATATACTTGTTGACGAATATCAGGATACAAACTTTGCGCAGCACAGCATAGTTTTACAGCTTAGTCGCGAACATCAGCATGTATGCGTAGTAGGCGATGATGCACAGAGTATATACTCCTTCCGTGGAGCCAATATAGAAAATATTCTTAAGTTTACCAAATTATATGATAATGTAAAACTCTTCAAACTGGAACAGAACTATCGTTCCACAAAAACTATCGTTCATGCTGCCAACAGTTTGATTGAGAAGAACAGTCAGCAGATACGCAAGGAAATCTATTCGGAGAAAAGCGTTGGTGATCCAATAGAAGTCGTTAACGCCTATAGTGATGTTGAAGAGGGAGAGATTGTTTCACGAAAGATTCTATCCTTTAAACGTAAAGAGGGCTATAGTTATGATGATTTTGCTGTACTATATCGTACCAATGCTCAGAGCCGTATATTTGAGGAGATGTTCCGAAAGAAGAGTATACCTTACAAAATCTATGGAGGCCTATCGTTCTATCAGAGAAAGGAGATAAAAGATATTATCTCATATTTCCGCCTCACGATAAATCCTAATGACGAGGAGGCATTCAAGAGAATAATTAACTATCCTGCACGAGGAATAGGTGAAACTACGCTTGGCAAAATAGTTCAGGCAGCATCCGACAATGGCGTGAGTCTGTGGAAAGTGCTTATAGAACCTTTGCAATATGGAGTGTCAATAAATAAAGGTACCGCTGCAAAGCTTCAGAACTTCCGTGATATAATGAAAAATTTCATGGAGGCAGTAACCGATAAGGATGCTTCGCAGATGGGAGAGATGATAGTACGACAGAGTGGTATCATGAACGAACTCTACCAAAGTAACGATCCTGAAGATATGTCTCGCCGTGAGAACGTAGAGGAACTTATAAATGGTATGAAGGACTTCTGCCAGGGACGTATGGAAGAGGGAGATAATAATATCTACCTTACAGACTACCTTTCAGAAATATCGTTGCTTACAGATCAGGACAGTGACAAAGATAGTGATGCCCCTAAAGTAACACTTATGACAATACATTCTGCCAAGGGACTTGAGTTCAAGAATGTGTTTGTAGTAGGTCTTGAGGAGGAGCTCTTCCCGAGTGCCATGTCAATGGATTCATATAGGCAGTTGGAGGAGGAGAGAAGGCTTTTTTATGTAGCCATAACTCGTGCTGAGGACCATTGTATACTCTCATTTGCCAAGAACAGAATGAGGTATGGAAAGATGGAGTGCAGCTCACCAAGTCGTTTCTTAAAAGATATAGATTCACGTTTTCTCATGATACCTCAGCAGGATATGTTGTCAAGGAAAGTAGATGAAAATGCATCGTCATTCCGAATGAACAGAGCCTCTGGCAATAATGATTACACAACTCCACCATGGGCACAGGAGAGTAAGTTTGAAAACAGAGATACATATCAGCCAAGAAAAGTCAATGTGCCGCTTCCTACTACAGGAAGGACGCTAAAGAGAGTATCTTCGCTCTCTTCGTCAAAGGCAGGTGCTCCACAAGCCTCTGCAAACCTTTCAGGACTTGCTGTTGGCAACATGATAGAGCATGAGAGATTCGGAAGAGGACATGTGACAAATATTGAGGGAGTTGGGGACAACTGCAAGGCTACAGTGGAGTTTGAGAATGCAGGAGTAAAACAGCTTTTGCTAAAGTTTGCAAGATTTAAAATAGTTGAATAATGATAGATATTGAAAAGATACCTTCACCATGCTATGTAATGGAAGAGGAGTTGTTGAGAAAGAATCTCACGTTGATAAAGAGAGTTGCCGATGAGAGCGGAGCAGAGATCATACTTGCTTTCAAATCGTTTGCCATGTGGAAGTCTTTCCCAATTTTCAGGGAGTTTATCGACCATACCACAGCCAGTTCGCTTTACGAAGCCCGTCTTGCATTCCAAGAGTTTGGTAGTAGAGCTCATACCTACTCACCGGCATATGTTGAGGAGGAGTTCTATGATATTATGCACTATAGCAGTCATATAACATTCAACTCATTCAGTCAGTTCCGACGCTTCTATCCATTTGTTGAGAAGAGCGATGAGAAGATATCTTGTGGAATAAGAATTAATCCTGAATATTCGGAGGTAGAGGTTGAACTATACAATCCTTGTGCTCCTGGTACACGTTTCGGAGTTACAGCAGATTTATTGCCTGATACTCTACCAGAAGGTATAGATGGTTTACATTGTCATTGCCATTGCGAGTCCGATTCGTACACCTTCGAACATACACTTCAGCATATTGAGGAGAAGTTCTCTAAATGGTTCTCTCAGATAAAGTGGATAAATTTCGGTGGGGGACATCTTATGACTAGAAAGGATTACGATGTGGAACATCTCATAGCACTTATTAAGTCGTTCAAGCAGAAATATCCTCATTTGGAAGTTATACTGGAACCTGGTTCAGCCTTTACATGGCAGACAGGAGTATTAGTTTCAAGAGTGGTTGATATCGTTGAGAGTAGAGGTATAAAAACTGCCATACTCGATGTTAGCTTTACATGTCATATGCCCGACTGTCTTGAGATGCCATACTATCCAAAGGTGAGGGGAACGGAGACACTCGAGGGACATAAGTATGAGGATGGTGATGAGAAAAGAAATATATATAGACTTGGTGGCAACAGTTGCCTTAGCGGAGACTATATGGGTAGCTGGAAATTCGATCATGAACTGCAGATTGGAGAAAAAATTATATTCGAAGATATGATTCACTACACAATGGTGAAGACAAACATGTTTAATGGCATTAATCACCCTTCAATTGCTATCTGGCATATTAACAATCAATTAGAGTTCTATAAAGAGTTCAGATATGAAGATTATCGCGACAGGATGGCCTGAGGATAGGATAATAGAGAAAAAAATGATGTAGAAAAATATTGCATAAATTTGGTTATTTAGAAAATTGCATTACCTTTGCAACCGCAATTGAGAAACAAACATAATGAATCTCAAATGCGGCTAAATTGCGGAAATAGCTCAGTTGGTAGAGCATAACCTTGCCAAGGTTAGGGTCGCGAGTTCGAGTCTCGTTTTCCGCTCAATATTATACAAGAGAGTATAATCGGAGGCCCAGGTGGCGGAATGGTAGACGCGCACGTTTCAGGTGCGTGTGTCGCAAGGCATGCAGGTTCGAGTCCTGTTCTGGGCACAGTAGAAATTTAATGGAGGAATGGCGGAATTGGTAGACGCGCTACTTTGAGGGGGTAGTGACAGTTATGTCGTGTGAGTTCGAGTCTCATTTCCTTCACTTAATTTGAAGAATCACTTAACAAAGTGGTTCTTTTTTTATCTATACTTTTGCTCTCAGGCTCTTGAATATCTCTCTTTATTATACAAAATACCATATGTCTGTTCAGGCAATTCTCCAATCTATCATGACCTCTTTCTCGTTTAATAACTGTAAATAATAGAATTTAGTTATGGTTATATATCCTAAACCTTAGGATAAAGAAACTTGTAGAAAAATATGTCCATTAGGTGAAAAATTTATACAAAAGATTTGGCGTTATCTTATTTTTTTACATCTTTGTATGAAATATTGAAACACAATAAGTTCAAAATTAGCTTGATAGCATTCAGTTTGCACCATCTTTTCCATTTCCCTCTTTCTAATATTGTTCTGTTCACAATACTTTGGTTGGTGAAGATTATGACATTGCCAAGAGCTTATAACTTAGTCTATAAAAACACTCGCAATTATTAGAAATAATAAAGCTGCGGAATTAATTATTAATACTATGAGACTTAAAACTATCTTATTTTTTACATTGTTTTTCTCGCTTCAGATAATTGCAGGCAAGGTTATCAAGAACCCGGAAATAGAATACAGAGCTAGATGGATGACAATCACTGAGATTGAACTTACGAAAGAAGCAACTATAATTCGTGGCACCCTTGGACAGGGTTCGTCTATCATCAACAATACAGTACTAAGGGACCGCAATTCCGGCAAGGAGTATAAGTTCCTTCGCGTAGAGGGTATCAAGGCACACGAACAGGCTGTTGATGGAACAACCTGCAGCGTATATTTTGAACCTTTGGATGCTGAAGTCAAGGAGCTCAACTATATTGAGGTGGGCAATAATATGCTCGGCAACTATTACGGCATAAAGCTACAGTCCAAGACAAAGCAGTCGAAAAGAGAGGTAGCTAATTCGGGAGCAAGGGAGGTCAATCCTGAATCACTTGACTTTGATTATTATATGAGTCAGCCTTACACCCCCAATACTAAATGGCATTTCAGCAATCTGCCATACAAGAGTGCTTTTGAGGGAGGTAAGGCACAGATAAAAATCCATATAAAAAAATTACCGAAGGAGATTGCTAATATGGTGGCAAGTGCGACAGCAAGAGTAACTAATCAGATTACAAGGCAGGAGGAGACGATATTCGCTAATATTGACGAGAACAATAGCTTTACGCTCGACCTCAATCTTCCCTATCCGCAGTCCATATATATAAATTCTTTCGGTAACTTATTCATTACCCCTGGTGACACTCTTGAAATGTTCACTACTATAGAAACGGCTCCAGACAACAGAGGTCCTAGATTTAAAACTTTTCGCAGCAAGGGAGAATCTGCTGTGATAAACACACTTCTTCCTAAGCTCATTGAAAAATATGGTAAGAACGAATACAATTACAAAGAGGCTTCTGAGATGATTGCCAAAGGCAAGGATGCTGTTCAGCCTGTTCTTGAGCGTTGGGCAAATCAGGCAAACGAGATTATTGCAGATGAGGAATTCCGACAGGCACTCATCAATTCGCCGCTCAGCACATTCGGAAAAGATATAGTAATGATGTCGGCTGTGACAAACAAATGTATTGAGGTAGAGGATGTAATGTCAAATTATCAATCCAATCAGTATACTCAGACACAGTCAGAAGACGGTAGTGTGAAGTTAGAAATGAATCCAAATTATGTTCCACTTGATTATGACTTAGTATATGGCATATTGTTGAAGAACAAGGATCTTATTTTCAACAATGCTCTCGTACTCTGCGAATTCAGTCAGTGGGTATTTGTGAATCGTACACTTTATAGTCAAATGCTCAATAAGTGGAACAATGATAGAGATGAGCATGGTTATATAATAAATCAGTACCGTTGCGACGATTATGGTATGGCAGGCACTTTTATGAATGACCTTTGGTTATCGCAGCACATTGTTTTTGATATGGAGCGAACCCAAAAGGATGATAAACTTGGTCAGCTTGGTGAATACCGTTCAGTACGACTTGACTATATAGCAAACAAGGTTGGTGAGTCTTTGGCCGGCATTCAGAATATAAAGGTGGCACAAACCATAACCAATGAATTCCGCAACTTTGTGAAATCAACAGAAATCGGCACTGAAGAGATCGGAACAGGTTGGACTGAAGAACAGGAAGCATTATGGAACAAAATCGTTTCACCTTACAAAGGTAACCTCCTTTTACTAGACTTCTGGAATATGGGTTGTGGACCCTGCCGTTCAGGCATGATGAGTCAGAAAAAAATTGTTGAAGAATTGAAGGACGAACCGGTGAAGTTCCTCTACATCAACACCATTAATGAGAAAGATGACAGTGAGAAGTGGATGGGCGAAAAGAATATAAAGGGTGAGCATATATACATAACCAATGAAGAATGGAAGCAATTTCAGACAATGATTAACTTTCAAGGAATTCCTCGTTGTGTACTCGTAGGGAAGAACGGCAAACTCATTGAAAGGGATTTTGATATTACAAGTGCATCTGAAATTGGAGAACTGATAAAGAGATTCTGAATCAGCTTGATGAGTTGTAGAACTCGGCAGTAAGATGCTTCAATCAAGATGTACACTCGATATAACGTAATGCCTTTGATAAGTAATTTATCAAAGGCATTACTGTTTATGTAGTTCAACTTGTCGAGATAGTAATTATGAAAGGTACTATTCTGAAATAATAGCGGGAACAAAGTCAGAAGATGTCAGCTCTTCAATAACTATATTTGCCCACTCTTTCAGATTATTATCTTTCCAATCTCCTTCCGATGAGGCTGAAGGGTATAGCATTGAGCATGTCTCATTCTTATCGGCTATTGACCATGCTGCCCAGCTTATCTTATTCTTATTCATCCAATTAATCCATTTTCCCCACTCTTCACTATTTATAGGTCCATCTCCTGTAGCTTCCATTCCGGCACATTCAGAAACGAATATAGGAAGTCCTTTAGAGAGAGCATAGTCCGCTCTGTCGCGCAGTGATTGTCCATGGGTATTAGCATAGAAGTGAAGGGTGTACATAATATTCTTGAACCCTGTTATAGGATCATCTGCCGCAATATGAATGTCCTGATCCCAATGGGGACTGCCAATAAGTATTACTGCATTAGGCTCAATTGCTCGTATCGTTTTGATAAGCTCTATAGAGTAGTTCTTTACCTCAGTCCAACTATCGTTTATAGGCTCATTGTATAACTCATAGATTACGTTAGGTACACCCTTATATCTCTTTGCCATCTTGGTAAAGAACTCCTTGGCCTCATTTAGCCTCAAGTTATGGCAGTGCCAGTCTATTATGACATAGGCACCATTCTCTATTGCTGCATTGGCAATTTTGCTAACGCACTCTATGCCAAAGTCCGGCCTGTTTATATAACTGTTCTTATCAATGTCTACGCCCATAGCAGCACGCAGTACATCAGCTCTCCAATGATTTATAATATATTTTGCGGATGATTCATTATAAAAACGTGGCCAGAAGTTATGCCATCCGTAGCTTACACCTCGCAGTGTAACTGTATCTCCATTACTGTTCATCAGAAAATTGCCCTTGACAGAGAGTGCAGGAAGTATATTAGTCCTATCATTATTATTGATGAAAGTTCTGCTTTTACATCCCATTAGCATCATAAGACAGCATAATGTCATAATAAGTTTTATCTGCTTCATAAATTATAGTTTATCAAGGTTGATTAAATCATTGGTTATCTGTTATGTTAGCTTATAAATATACCAAATAATCTGTAATATCATAGTTAAACTATATTAGTTTTACATGTGTACCTAATCAGTAAAGAAATCTTTTTATTGTAAAACAATTCTTTGTTTGCCATCGTCATCCCATCGGTCGTCAGCGCCGACCATTCAGTTGTCGTCGGCGTCTCATCAGTTGCCGCCGTCAACTGAACAATATAACCTTACATCTCCCTGTTTATGGCATAATGAGAGCTTTTAATTTGTACAATAAAAAAGGCCTGTACTCTCTGTACAGACCTATAATATATTTGGAATAAAACTTAGTTACCAATTATCATTCTCATTGCCCACCAATCCATTTTTCACTGCCTCCTCAATTTTGTCCATTATTACATTTGAGAATGCGTGAGTCATAATAAGTGCTTTTGCAGATGTCTTCTTATGTTTATCTTTAGGAACGAAAGGAAAACATCCGTCAAGCGCCCATTTTTCTTCCACAGTTACTGGAACAGTACCACCCATGGCTCCCATGATTCCTCCTCCTGAAACGATAAAAGCATCATAGTTCTGTACTGTATAAGTAACTCTTATCTTGCCATCCTTGATATCAATTTTTATGATAGGTTTCACACTTATCTCATAAGTGTTAATTCCACCAACGTGAGAGGCTACATTAGAAAGATATGCCTGAACTATTATGCATCCCAACTCCTTGTCGTTCAATTGAATGACAGATTTTGCGTCGTTGAATGATGCTGTTGCCCAATAGTTTAATAATACATACAATTGATCTTTAGTCTGATTTTTGCAATCTATAACTTGGATGTAAGTTAGTGAGTTGTTCTTATCTAGAGTAAGGGTAGAGACGAGGTTTTCAGCTGCTTCAGTCCATTTTTCACCATATCTCTCTTTAGCGTACTTCTCAAGATCGTCTGTGCGAATTAATTGAGCATTTGCTGCTACTGCCATCATTATTATAGAGGCAAGAATAATAAGTCGGTTTCTCATTTTGTAGTATAAATTAATTTTATTGTCTTTGTTCTGTTTTATTGAATAACTTTTCTTGACAAATATATAAAAAAAGAGTCCTAAAAAACAATAGGCAATAATTTATTTGAATATTAATACTATTTATTTACTGATGTTTTTCAATTTATTTCATTAAGTTTGTGACACTTAATAACCTTAAATTAAAACGAACCACCTAAAAGTAAATTTAAGAGTTATTACTATGAAGAAGAAAAACATTTTGTTGGTTGGATTACTCTGTCTATCCGGCGTTGCAAGTGCTCAGCATTCTAATTCCAAGAATGTTAGGCCTATAACAGTCAGAGAGACATATGACCATCCTTTTTGGAATCCCAAATTGCCGGTGGATGAGCGCATCGACAACCTTCTATCTCTTATGACAGTAGAAGAGAAAATCACACAGATGATGAACCGTTCTCTCTCTATTGACCGGCTCAATATTCCTGCCTACAACTGGTGGGGTGAGGCTTGTCACGGTTTGATGGGTGTCTCAGATGTGACAGTGTTCCCTCAGGCTATAGCTTTGGCTGCCACCTTCGATGATAATCAGGTGTTAAAGACATACTCTATGGTATCTGACGAAGCACGTGGACGCTTTAACTCTATCCCAAGAGACGGAGAGATTGGCCCATATGTATCTTCAATTCCAAATCTTACATTTGGGCCCCAAACGTTAACCTTATACGCGATCCTCGTTGGGGAAGAGGACAGGAGAGCTTTGGTGAGGATCCTCTATTGCTCTCAAAAATGGGAGTTAGTGTGGTTGTAGGTATGCAAGGTACTGATCCTAATCATTTCAAGACGCACGCTTGTGCTAAACATTATGCTGTACACTCCGGTCCTGAACCGTTGCGTCATGAGTTTAATGCTGTGGTGAGCAAACGTGATTTGTGGGAATCATATCTGCCTGCATTCAAGGCATTGGTGAAAGAGGGTAACGTACAGGAGGTGATGTGTGCATATTCTGCTTTCGACGGTAAGCCATGTTGCAGCAGCGGACGATTACTTATTGATATATTACGTGAACGTTGGGGATACGAAGGCATCATCCTTACAGATTGTGATGCTATAAACGACTTCTATATACCTGGCAGACATGAGACACATAAAAATCCTGCTGAGGCTAGTGTGGATGCTGTGTTGCATGGTACAGACCTGGAGTGCGGTCGTTCCTATCAGTCGCTTAATCAGGCATTGAAGGATGGACTTATCACCGAACTGGATATTGATGTTTCATTGCGCCGTGTATTAAAAGGACGTTTCCAACTAGGTTTGCTAGATCCTGATGAACTATCTCCATATGCATCAATACCGGGAAGTGTAGTCGACTGCCAAGCTCACCGTGACCAAGCATTGAATATGGCTCGTTCAAGTCAGGTGTTGCTTAAAAACAATGGTCTGTTGCCTCTTAGTAAAGAGTTGAAGAATATTGCTGTTGTAGGTCCTAACATCGATGACGAAATAATGATGCGCGGTAACTATAGTGGTGTCCCTACTCACTGTACTACTATTCTTGAAGGATTGAAAAAAGCTATGCCTAATGCAAACTTCATCGTTGAGCAGGGCTCCGGCATAGAAAATAACTATATTGAGTTCTCAAAGAATAATCAGGTTATGAGCAATGGAGAGATTGGATTCTCTGCCCGTTACTTCAAAAATCAATCATTCACAGGAGAACCGATAAAATCTATTCAAGTGAAGAATATAGATTTCCAGACTGAGGGAGGTTATGGGTTTGGTGAAGGGGTACCTACATCCGACTTTTCAGCTATATATACTGCTAAATATAAGGCAGATAATAGCGGTGAACTCTCTTTCTCTGTTCGTGGAAATAACTTTACTATAAAAATTAACGGAGATAGCATTGGCGGGTTCAGACCACGTCCACTGTCATTCACATACACTCCAGGCATGAAGCTTACGGAAGATCAGCGTCGTGAGCTCTTCTCTCAATCTTTCCGTCGTCCTCTTACTATTAACCATAAAGTGAATAAAGGAGAGGAATACAATATTGAGATAGATTATATCTCTGCAACCAAAGGCTCTGTATCCAACTTGATGGTAAATGTAAATGAACGTAAGTTTACAGATTTCGCTGCTATTAAAGATAAAGTTAAGGATGCCGATGTAATTATCTATGTTGGTGGTATCACCTCATCACAAGAGGGAGAGGGGCATGAACGTGCTACTATCGAACTACCGGAGGTTCAGCAATCATTCTTGAAAGCAATGCATGATACAGGTAAGCCTGTAGTGAATGTCAACTGCTCCGGTTCGGCTATCGGATTTGAGAATGTTGACTCATATTACGATGCTCTCCTTCAGGCTTGGTATCCAGGACAAGAGGGTGGTGAGGCTGTTGCCGATATACTCTTTGGCAATTACAATCCTTCAGGAAAGCTTCCTGTTACTTTTTATAAGTCTACGTATCAGTTGCCTAATTTCATGGATTATGAGATGACCAACCGTACCTACCGTTACTTTAATGGAGTACCTCAGTATGCATTTGGTTACGGATTAAGCTATACCAAGTTTGACTTCGGACAGGCTAAACTATCTAAAAATAAGATTAAAGCAGGTGAGAGCGTGAAGATTACTATCCTGTAGAAAATGTGGGAGGTAGAGATGGAGCTGAAGTGGTGCAGGTATATGTAAAGAGCCTGACAAACCCTGATGCTCCAATAAAAGCTCTTAAGGCGTTTAAACGTGTAGAAATAAAACAAGGTGAAAAGTGCAAGGTTACTCTTACACTCACTCCTGATGCTTTTTCATACTACAATGACAAGAAAGATGATCTTGATGTATTCACAGGCGACTACCAGCTTCTATATGGTTCATCGTCACGTGATGAAGATTTACAGGCATTGCCTATACGTGTAATCTAATAAAAGAGTTGCAGTGTCAATTGTAGATATACTTAATTCTTTAAACAGACTTTTTCTGTTGTCTGTTATTCAACAGGTATGGAGTATATATATTGTCATTGCATGAATAACCTACCATCATAAAAAAGGTGTACATCTGATGTACACCTTTTTGTTCTATATCATAATAGATTTATTTCTTCAACCACTTATCGAGCCATTTGAAGTATGTTCTCTGCCAAAGAATACCATTCTGTGGTTTCAATACCCAGTGGTTTTCATCAGGGTATAGAAGAAGCTCTGCAGGAATACCGCGAAGAACTGCAGCGTTGAAAGCTGACATACCTTGTGAAGCCAGAATACGATAATCTTTCTCACCATGGATACAAAGTATTGGAGTATCCCATTTGTCAACAAACTTATGTGGTGAGTTAGCAAAGGTGCGCTGTGCGATGGCATTGTTCTTTTCCCAATATGCACCACCCATATCCCAATTTGCAAACCACATCTCCTCTGTTTCCAGATACTGCTGTTCGATATTGAAGATGCCATCGTGTGCTATGAATGCTTTGAAACGTTTGTCGTGATTTCCTGCTAACCAGTAAACAGAGAAACCTCCGAAGCTTGCTCCAACACAACCAAGACGATTCTTGTCAACATATAATTCCTTAGATATATCGTCAATAGCCGATAAATAATCCTTCATACACTGGCCTGCGTAATCACCGCTGATCTGTTCCAGCCACTCCATACCGAAACCTGGAAGACCACGACGGTTTGGAGCAATGATGATATAATCGTTTGCTGCCATAATTTGGAAGTTCCATCTGTAGCTCCAGAACTGGCTTACAGGACTCTGAGGACCACCTTCGCAGAATAGGAGGGTAGGGTATTTCTTGTTTGGATCGAAGTTGATAGGATAGATCACCCAAGATAGCATATCTTTTCCATCTGTAGTCTTAGTCCATCTTTCCTCTACCTTTCCAATCTTGAGCTGTTTGAAAATATGGTCGTTCTCGTGAGATAGCTGCTCTACTTTTCCACTCTTTGTGTTGAGTGTAAATATTTCGTCAGCATGACTTATTGAGTGACGAGTTGTTATTATATTATCACCGCACAGATTTACTGAAGCATAGTCATACATGCCATCTGTAAGCTTTTTTACTTCACCCTTAAGGTTTGTTGAATATATCATGGTTGTACCATGCCATACTCCAATGAAATAGAGTTTAGATGAGTTTTTCGTCCAGCAGAAATCGTCTACTCCCGATTCGAATGATTCGGTAACATACTGTTTCTTACCTGTAGCAAGTTCCATTACGCAGAGGCGGTTTCTGTCACTCTCGTAGCCATCACGTTCCATACTTTGCCAAGCGATATATTTCCCATCTGGTGAGAACTTAGGATTGATGTCATAACCCATATTCTTGTCAGGGTTGTCTTCGCTCTTGCAGAGATTCTTTGTACTCTTGTTCTCGAGGTTATATAGATATATATCCGAGTCGGTAGAGGTGGCATATGCCATTCCCTCTTTCTTACGGCTTGTATATGCAATGCTCTTTGAATCGCAGCTCCAAGCAAGCTGCTCAATACCTCCGAAAGGTTTCAATGGAGCCTCGAATGGTTCGTCAAGCATTATATCTGTTGCTTTCCCTATCTTTTCACCGTCGAATGGCGCAACAAAAGGATGTGGTATGCTCTCTACCCACTCATCCCAATGTTTGTACATAAGGTCGTTAACAATGATACCTGATGATTTTGGAAGGTCTGGATAGATGTCTACAGTTCGTTTACCATACTTTATCTGTGAGATGAAGAGTACCTGTTTGCCATCAGGAGAGAATTTGAATCCCTCAATGTCACCTTCATAGTCAGATATTTTCTTTCTGTCTGTTCCGTCAGGATTCATCTCCCATATCTGGCTGCTTCCGCTTTCATTGCTGAGGAATGTAATCTTCTTTCCTGCTTTTGTCCATGTTGGCTGGTTCTCACTGAATGCGCTTTGTGTAAGCAGGGTGTTGTTTTTCCCATCAGCATCCATTACATATATCTCTGTATGGCTCTTGTTCTGTGGTACGCTGTAGTATGTCACTGTGTAGGCAATTTTCTTGCCATCAGGAGATACGTCAAGACTTCCTATTCTTCCCATTGCCCAAAGAGCTTCAGGAGTAAGAACTCCGTCTTTAATTTCAATGTTCTGTTTACCGATAATATTCTCTGATTTTGTATCGGACAGATTTAGCCCACTACTTGTTGAGGCTATCAATAAAGAAACTGACATAATTAGAATCTTCTTTTTTTTCATAGGTGGTAATATTTAAAAAAGGGCAGAATTGTAAAACTCTGCCCCTCATATTATATCAACAAATTATTTTTTGTATCTGTTCATCTTTTCTTTCTGTATTCTTTCCTGCTCTTTTTGTAAAGCTTCAAGTTTACCCATCAATCCGCCTCCTGTGCCTTTCTTCTGGCTATTCTTAGCTTTATTCGCCTGAAGTTTAGCAAGAAGTTTCTTCTCATCAGTAACCTCTCTTAGGACTACCATTGTCAGGATACCAATAAGACCTGAAATAAAGTAGTAGTAGTTAAGACCTGAAGAGTAGTTATTGAATATGAATATGAACATAACCGGCATAAGGTACATCATCCACTTCATAATAGGCATCTGCTGTTGACCACCCATGCTCATATCTTGCTGCTTCATTGTGTAAATTGTGTTCAATATATTAGTGATACTGAACAGAAGACAGAACACGCTAAGGTGATTTCCAAGAAGAGGAATGTTTGTTCCCCAGTTAATCAGGTCATCATAAGTTGACAAGTCAGGTGCCCAAAGGAAACTCTGTTGACGAAGCTCTATAGCGTTTGGCACAAAGAAGAAGAGTGCCATGAATACAGGCATCTGGATAAGCATAGGAAGACATCCTCCCATAGGACTTACTCCATATTGGCTGTATAGTGCCATAGTCTCCTGCTGCTTCTTGAGAGCGTCTTCTTTCTTAGGATACTTTTCATTTATCTCCTGTATATATGGCTTAAGAACACGCATCTTTGCGGATGACATATATGACTTACGAGTAGCAGGGTAGACGAGGACCTTAACGATTATAGTCATAAGTAATATTACGGCACCCATGCTTAATCCCCAGCCTGAAAGCCAGTCGAAGAGGTTGATGGTGAACCATCTGTTTATCCAACGTATGACAGGCCATCCAAGATATACAAGGTCTTCAAGTTCAAGATCTTTATTAGAGATACTCAAGTCATTACTTGCATGTAGAGTTTTGAAGTGGTTAGGACCGAAGTAAAGCTGCATGTTTGTTGACTTAGCTCCTGATGGATCAAAGAATGTAGACATATCAGCTTTATAATCTTTCAGATAACCACTGTTCTCTTCCTGAGGATTTGACTCAAGTATAGTCTTTGTGAAGTCCTGATCGGCGATGAAGACAGATGAGAAGAACTGGTTCTTGAATGCAATCCAATTGAGGTCCTCGGTCATATCTTGTCTATCCTTCTTGGTTTCACTAAGATAATCAGAGTGCTCATCAACAACTTTGTATGTAAGTGATGTATATCTCTGTTCGAAAGTGTAACCTTTCTCAAGTTGACGTGCTTTCTGAGACCAGTTGATATTTACACTCTTAGTTGATGTAGGGAAGAAGTTGCTCATACCTTTTGCAGTAAGTATGAAGTTCATCATATATTTATCATGCAACAACTTGTAGTCAAAGTCTATATATCCGCCATTACTTGCGTTAAGACGCATTGTAACTGTACTATCTGTTACATTGATAGGCTGGAAGTAGTAATCTTTGGTTAGTATATTTCCCTCTTTTCCATCGAATGCAAAGTTCATTCCTGAGTCCTTAGCATCAAATAAGACTAGTGGTTTACCATCTTGTCCGTTGTACTTCTTCAGCATAGCCGAACAAACTCTACCACCTTTATTGGTAAAAGTAACTTTTACCAAATCATTCTGAATAGTAACTAGCTGTTCAACTCCTTTTGAAGCATTAAAGAAAAGAGATGTAGAATCGACGGTATTTTTCTCTACCAAAGCATCAGCCTTTGCATTGTTTTGTTGCACAGGTTTGCTCTGCTCAACAATCTGAGTAGAATCTTTCTGTCTTTTTGCTCTATCAATCTCCGCTTGACTAGGCCGGCTGAAAATAGAAAAGCCAATAAGAACGGCTCCTATTAACGTGAACCCAATTAAAGTGTTTTTATCCATCTTTACGATTTATTCTTTATATATCTGTTATTTAGTAATTGCTGCCTTTATAAATGACAGGAATAAAGGATGAGGATTAAGTACGGTACTGCTATATTCCGGATGGAACTGAGTACCAACAAACCACTTAAGTGAAGGTATCTCAACAATCTCTACCAGGTCTGACTCTGGGTTAATACCTACACATTTCATGCCATTCTCTTCAAACTCTTTCTTATAGTCATTATTAAACTCATAGCGGTGACGGTGACGTTCCTGTATATGCTCTTTCTTGTAAGCTTCAAAAGCCTTAGAATCTTTGCTTATTACACAGTCGTATGCACCAAGACGCATTGTACCTCCCATGTTTGTAATGGCTTTCTGCTCTTCCATAATGTCAATTACATTGTGTGGGGTCTTCTCATCCATCTCACGGCTATTTGCATCTTCATATCCCAATACATTTCTTGCAAACTCAATTGTCATGCACTGCATACCAAGGCAAATACCAAATGTTGGTATGTTGTGTGTTCTTGTATATTTCAATGCTACGAACTTGCCTTCTATGCCTCTCTGTCCAAATCCCGGGCAAACGATAACACCATCCATGCCTTTAAGTTTTTGTTCAACATTCTCTTCTGTTAGCTTCTCGCTGTTTAGAAATTGAATATCGGCTTTTCTATCATTGTATGTTGCTGATTGAGAGATAGACTCTAAGATAGATTTATAAGCATCCTGAAGATCATATTTACCAACAAGACCAATCTTAACAGTTTCTTTAGCTTTGTTTCTTCTCTCTAGGAACTTCTTCCATGGAATAAGAGCTGGAGCTTCTCCAACAGGCATACCCATTTTCTTAAGGATTGTCTCGTCAAGACCCTGTTCCTGCATCTTCAATGGGACTTCGTATATTGTTGGCATATCTATTGACTGTACAACAGCGTTCTCGTCAACATTACAGAATAGAGCAACTTTCTTCCTCAATTCGGCACTTAGTTGGTGCTCAGTACGAAGAACAAGAATGTCAGGTTGTATACCTACAGACTGTAACTCTTTAACAGAGTGCTGTGTAGGCTTAGTCTTCAACTCTTTAGCAGCAGCAAGATATGGAACATATGTAAGGTGAACGCATAGAGCGTTGCGACCCATTTCCCATTTCAGCTGACGTATGCTCTCTAGATATGGAAAAGATTCTATATCACCTACAGTACCTCCAATTTCTGTAATAACAAAATCGAATTTATTTTTGGAACCTAGAAGCTTAACATTTCTTTTTATCTCATCTGTGATATGAGGGACAACTTGAATAGTTTTACCTAAAAAATCACCTTTACGCTCTTTGTCTATAACACTTTTATAGATACGACCAGTTGTGATATTGTTTGCTTTTGTTGTCTGAATTCCAAGGAAACGTTCATAATGTCCTAGGTCGAGGTCGGCCTCATGACCATCCACGGTTACATAACACTCTCCATGTTCATAAGGATTTAGTGTACCTGGATCGATGTTGATGTAAGGATCAAATTTTTGGATTGTGACATTATATCCTCTAGCTTGAAGTAATTTGCCTATTGATGACGAAATAATGCCTTTACCTAATGATGAAGCAACACCACCGGTTACGAAAATATACTTAGTTTCTCCCACAACTATATTATTTAAAATTATAAATTACCTATTAAATCAAAGTTGCAAAAATACAAAATCTTTTTTTTTATAAGATAGCAGTTAATTAAAAACATTATGACTTAAATCAATTTATTGCAGAATAATTATAATTACTTCCTTAAAATATGTTGTATATTATACTTAATGTAATTTTTAATGTATTTTTGCATTATAAACACTTCAACCCTATTAATATGAAAAAATATTTTGTATTGTTGTCATGCCTGGCATACTTCTTTACTAGTTCATATTCTCAAAGGCGTGAAAACAAACATTATAGTAATGATGTTGTAACGAATTTTTACGATTCTTTGGCTCAAAAGAGTTCAGCATATTATGCTAATTATGCTTTGTGGAATAATCTGGATACAATTCCTCAATATAGTGAAATTCCTAATCCGGATTTGTACAAATTGTTTGTTCCTACTACATATTATCAAGAGCCTATCGAGGAAATTTCCAATATAGATTGGTCTCCCTCAATGTATAACAGAAATAGAAGCGCAGCAATAGATTCTATTCTTTGTTTTAAAAATGATAGTTGTCCGAGCTTACCTTATGATAATTTGGAAAAGTCTAAAGCTACTAACAGTTGGGTAAATAAGATTTTAATGAATGTTTACCTGAAAAAACCGGAGATAGTATTAAAGAATGAGGCTGATTTTAAAAATCTGAAGTTCCTGGATGATAACAAAATAGTGAAGAGACCTAAAAAAGAGGATGTGATAAGTCTTCTTGAACCTGAAGCTCCTGTAGAGAATTTAAATGAGGGAGAGTTGATTGTGGTACGTCCTAACTTCTGGACTCACAAAGGCAATGGTTATGCTCAGTTCACGCAGCACTATATATCAGATAATTGGTATAAAGGTGGTGAAAGTACAAATGCTCTTTTGTCAGGACTTATACTAGAGGCAAATTATAACGACCGTCAAAAGATTCAGTTTGATAACCGAATGGAGATAAAACTTGGTTTTATAACAGCTCCATCAGATACTGTACATAAGTATAAGACTAATGCCGACCTTTTCAGAATTACAAGTAAATTGGGCGTTCAGGCTCATAAGAACTGGTACTATACACTTGGCTTGGACTTTAAAACACAGTTCTTCGCTAACTATAAGACTAATACCAATGATTTGATATCTAACATCCTTTCTCCTGCACAGATGGATTTAACACTCGGTATGGACTTTAAGAAGAGTAATAAGAATTATATTCTATCATTGCTTACATCACCATTTGCCTATACATTCATATTCATAAAGGATAATGACCGAATTATTAATACAACAACGTTTAATGTTAAGGATGGAGATCGTACTGCAAACCTATTCGGTTCTAAGTTCACCGGTACACTTCAATGGAAGATGTTCCCAAGTGTGGTGTGGGACTCAAAACTAGAATACTTTACAACGTACAATAATGTTATTGCGAACTGGGAAAATACTTTCAACTTCGTATTGAACAGATATCTATCAACTAAGTTGTTCGTTCATGCACGTTTTGATGATGGTGTTGCTCTAAGCGGAAATAACCATAGTTATTTTCAGATACAGGAGTTGTTAAGCTTCGGTTTGAACTATAAATGGTAAGAACATGATATTATAAAAGAAGAGAGCGATACAGTGATGTATCGCTCTCTTCTTTTATAAATTTATCCCGTCCTAAAATAGCGTTACACAAAAAAGTAACGTAAATGAAAACAGATGAACATGAGTACGTTAAGCGTATTCAAAAAGATTATTCAGAAGGATCAGAACTTTTAGAGTAGTATCTGTAATTCTATCGTTGGATTATCTCTCTTCAAGTATAGTCTGTATCTCTCAGAGGGAAATCTCTTCGAGTAGGGTTGTAATTCTGTTAGCGGGCTATATCTCTTAAAGTATAGTCTGTAGTTCTCTCAGAGAGTTATATCTCTTCGAGTAGAATCTGTACTATTCTTTCAGATGTTCTACCATCCCATCTTTCAGGTAGTGTACTGTTTTTCCATTCACCTTTTGCAATCTTCTCCATGCTCTCCTTTATTCTGCTGTAATCTTCACCAATCAAAAGGTTAGTACCACTTGTCACTGTTTCATTATGTTCGGTGTAATTGTCGAGTGTGATACATGGAACATTCATGAAAGTAGCCTCTTCGGCAATGTTACCTGAATCTGTAACTATAGCTGATGCATTCTTTGCAGCATATATGAACGATAAGTATGACTGAGGTTGTATAATTAATAGTCTGTCCGACTTTAAGCCGAGGCTCTCAATTTTACTCTTTACATATGAATGTAGTGGAGCTACTATCTTTTTTGAAGATGAGTTTATTATAGTATTTATAATTTCCTTCAGTTTCTCGTCATTATTGATAATATCTCTTTTGTTCAGTGTAAGCAGAACATAATCATTCTCTTTTATTCCAAGAATGTCGAAATTAACCGGACGGGTAATATTTGGAAGAGATAGACGTAGTGTATCTATAAGTATGTTGCCTACAAAATAGATATTATTTATATCAGTACCTGTATTGCTTAGGTTTCTGTTAGCATCCATTCCTGCTGTGAAGAGTATATCGGATAGACCGTCAATAATCATTCTGTTTACCTCTTTAGGTTTGTTCATATCGAATGATCTTATACCTGCTACCAGATGCACCACTTTAATTCCTTTCTTCTTTGCTACAAGAGAGCAAGCCATGGTAGGAGTGAAGTCATCTACAACAATTACAGCATTTGCAGGATGTTTGTCAAGTTCATCTGCAAACGCAACAATAATGTCAGCGGTTCTTTTAAAGAAGTTATCGCTTTCAACCTCTAGGTATGAATCAGGTGGAGTTAAGTTAAGGTCGGAAAAGAGAGATGGTTCTATGCTTGTATCGTTTTTACTTCCTGTATATACAAGTCTGTACGAAATCTCTTTCCCTGCTTCTGAAGCGCTTTTAATTGCCCTTGCCAATGGAGCGATTTTCATAAAATTAGGGCGAGCACCGGCAATGATTGTAATTTTCATTCTTATCAAATATTTCTTAATACAAAATTAGGCTTTATTCTCGAATTAATTAGTTTCTTTGCCTCAAATTTTAATTAATGATTACATTCGTTCAAATACTAGATTTTATAGGTACCTTTGCCTTTGCTATCAGTGGCATTCGGCTAGCTTCAGCCAAACATTTTGATTGGTTTGGTGCCTATGTTGTAGGTCTTGCTACAGCAATTGGAGGTGGAACTCTTCGTGATTTATTACTTAATGTAACTCCAGCCTGGATGGAGAATCCTATTTACCTTATATGTACAGCTCTTGCGCTGGTTTGGGTTATACTTTTTGGTAAGCTTCTAATTCATATGCACAATACCTTCTTTATATTCGACAGTATCGGTTTATCTCTTTTCACCGTTGTCGGAGTAGGTAAATCTATTGCACTAGGATATCCATTTTGGGTAGCAATTATTATGGGTAGTATAACAGGTGCGGCAGGTGGTGTAATAAGAGATGTCTTCATAAATGAAATACCATTGATTTTCAGAAAAGAGATTTATGCTGTGGCATGTGTCATCGGAGGACTAATCTATTTCGGTTGTGATTTGATTGGTCTCGACTCATATATTTGTCAAATATTGGGAGGTAGTTCTGTTTTTATAACTCGCATATTGGCTGTGAAATATCGTATCTGTTTACCTACCTTAAAGGGTATTGAGTAAGATTAAATGAAAATAAGAACACCATTTTATCGTTTACTGGCAGGATATCTCTACAGATAGACCAGGTCTTCAGTAGACTCGATAAAGCCTATATTATTACGAAACAGATATTGTACAGCCATTTTATCGTTTATCGACCAAGTATCTCAGCTGACTCAGCAAAGCCTTTATTATTTATAAAAAATATTATTGAGCACTTAGGAGGGTAAATAAAGAAAAATAGAGATTATATTATTAATCTCTATTTTTTCTGTCTCTTTTGGGAATTTAGGCATAAGCCTCATCAGTCTCATTATCTTCTTCTGTCGTCTATACATATATGAAGATGGATTGCCTGAGTTAAATCTTATCGGATTAGGAAGCTGGCTGCAATAAGTGCCGATTCCCCTCTGGTGAGGTCGATTGCATCTTTATCGAAATGAGCTTTTGCCACAGCCTGTGCCCCATATATACCATTTCCCATCTCTATGGAGTTTAGGTATACCTCCATTATTCTCTCTTTGCTCCAAAAGAGTTCAATTAAGCATGTGAAGTAGACTTCGAATCCTTTTCTTACCCATGATGATTGAGGCCAGAGGAATATATTTTTGGCTGTCTGCTGGCTAATAGTGCTAGCTCCGTGAGGCTTTTTGCGCTTACTGTTTTCCTTCATCGCTTTGTTTATTGCATCAAAGTCAAATCCCGAGTGCTCTGCGAATCTATTGTCTTCGGATGCAATGACAGCCATAGGCAGGTGTCTGGAAATCTTCTCTTTCGGTACCCATGTATGTTTCCATATCACATCTTCTCCTTTAGTTATCTGCTGTGCAGTTCTTATAAACATGAGAGGTGTGAAATATACAGGGATGAATCTAAGTAGTATAACCGATAAGATAGTAGATGCAAAGAAAAATATAATAATATTTCTAATCCACCTTAAGGCTTTATTCTTTATCATAGAAATCTGGTTGCGTATTAATATAATTCACTCAATGTCACACATAAGCAGACATTGAGTGAATTTAAATAGAATAAGTTTATTCTTAAGGATTATAGATTACCAGCTTCAGCTTGTTTAATCATATCCTTACTTGCATACATGTAGACCTCAACACGTCTGTTCTGAGCAGCAGTAAGAGCGTCGTCATATTGGCTGAAGCCTAAACCTTTAGTCTCTTTAATCTGAGTAGAACTTACTCCTTGTTGTATAAGGAAATTCTGTACAGCATCTGCGCGGTTTGTAGAAACTTTCAAGTTAGCTTCCTGAGTACCTACTTTATCAGTATGACCCATGATAGCGATATCCATAGTTGGATTCTGTTTCATTATAGCAGCAAACTTAGTAAGAGAGTTCTGAGCTTGAGTGCTTAGTGCTGCAGAGTTGAATCCGAAAAGAATTCCTGAGTCAAAAGTAACTTTTACAGCCTGAAGACCATTGCTGTCAGTAATCTGCTCAACCTGAGCTCCATTAATCTGAGCAGCTTCAGCTGCAGCTTTATCCATTTTTTTACCGATCAAAACGCCAGCTCCGGTGCCAACTGCTGCACCAACAGCAGCACCGATAGCAGCTCCTTTACCATGACCTACAAGACCACCAACTATAGCTCCCAAGGCAGCGCCACCGCCACCACCGATTATGCCACCTTTAGCAGTGTTACTCATGTTTCCACATCCGCTAAATACAATTCCTGTGCAAAGGCACAATACTAAAATCTTAGTTTTTTTCATATTAAAAATTTTAAAAAGAAACATCGTTAAAAGTTTGTCTAAGCAAACTGATCCCTAATATATAGTTTTTTTCTAATTAAATATAGCCAGATAATACAAATTATACCTTTCATTATACTTGTAATGGATATACTCCACCAAATTCCGTCTAGTCCCATTCCCAAAGAGATAAGAAAAATTGAGAGTGGTATTCTGAAATAGTTGCATCCTATGCTTATTATAGCTGGTGGCAAACTCCTTCCCACGCCATAAAACATACCTTGTGTAGTTATCTCAATCATCATGAATATCTGTGAATAACCATCGATTGTCAGATACCTTCCACCAGTAGTGTATGCCTCTGCCTCTGGCACAAATATAGAAAATATTTCATTTCCATAAAATATAAATGCAAAAGATGATAAGAGTCCAAAAAAAGAGGCTAAACCTATGGTTATTTTAAACGCTTTTGTAATACGATTCTTTTTTCCGGCAGCATAATTTTGTGCCACAAACGAGCTTAGTGCAGAAGAGAATCCTTGAGAGGTATTCCAAGATACAGCTTCTATCTGTCCTCCAGTGGTAAGTGTCATCAGTCCCAGGTGTCCTCCTTGAGCGGATGCGCTCTTGCCTAAGATGATGTTTACAAAGGCAAATAGGGTGTTGAGCAGAGCTACAGGAACTCCCAACTTAAGTATCTTTTTGGTATATTCCTTTTTTAATGAAACAATAAATGGTATTCCATTGAACAGTGCTTTCTTGAACTTCAACTTATATACGAAAAGTATGAAGACTGTGAATTGCGCTATCCATGTTGCTATTGCAGCTCCGTTGGTTCCCATATGGAATACGAAAATAAAAAGAGGGTCGAGGACCATGTTCATAATCAGCCCTACACCATTTATATAAAATGGCACAATAGTCCTTCCGCATGCATTAAAAATACCTGAGAAGGCAGCCGACATGAAGACAAAAGGAAGAGCAGTAGATATGATCTTAAGATAGTTTACTGCATTAAATGTTATACTGTCACTAAGACCATATAAGCTTATTATACTTCTGGAAAAGCTGAAGAATATAATTCCCAGTATGATTGATAAAATAAAAGATATGGTGATATTGTGCGAAGCAAAGTTACGTGCCATTTTAGCATCTTGCATTCCAACAGAGTGACCTACGCTGACTTCGGATCCTACTTTATTGAGAAGAGCGATAGATGAAGCCATCCATGTAAGAATGCCTACAGAGCCTACGGCTGCGACTGATTCGCTGCCAAGTCTGCCAACCCATGCCATGTCGGTAAGGTTGTATGCCATCTGTACAAAAGAGGTTCCCATAATGGGGATAGCCAAGTTATACAGTTGCCTTAAGATAGGCCCTTGTGTAAGATCTTTTGCTCCTGAAATCATATCTCTCTTGGAAATGGTAGTAAAAATAAAAAAATAAAGGTGTAGAATAATATTCTGCACCTTTATAATGAAAATATTGTTTTGATTAATATGCAAACAATGGGTATTTCTTCATTGTCTCGTTCACTCTTTTGCGAACTTGAGCAATAACCTCTTCGTTTTCTACATTTGACAGAACTGTCTCTATCATCTCAGCAATTTCAAGCATGAATTCCTCTTTTGCACCACGAGTAGTGATAGCAGGAGTTCCCAAACGTATACCTGATGTCTGGAAGGCAGAGCGAGAGTCGAATGGCACCATGTTCTTGTTTACTGTGATATCAGCTGAAACAAGAGCTTTCTCTGCTACCTTACCGGTAAGATCTGGATATTTTGAGCGAAGGTCAACAAGCATTGAGTGGTTGTCTGTACCTCCTGAAACGATAGTGAATCCTCTGTCGATAAGTGCTTGAGCTAAAGCAGCAGCATTTTTCTGTACCTGTCTTTGGTATTCTTTGAATTCAGGTTGCAGACACTCACCGAAAGCAACAGCTTTAGCAGCAATAACATGTTCCAAAGGACCACCTTGGATACCTGGGAATACAGCAGAGTCAAGAAGCTGTGACATCATCTTTATCTCACCCTTAGGAGTTGTCTTGCCCCATGGGTTAGGGAAGTCTTTACCCATAAGGATAACGCCACCTCTAGGACCACGAAGGGTTTTGTGAGTTGTTGATGTAACGATATGAGCATATTTCAATGGGTTGTCAAGAAGACCGGCTGCGATAAGACCAGCAGGATGAGCCATGTCAACCATCAAGATAGCACCTACCTTGTCAGCGATTTCTCTCATTCTCTTGTAGTCCCACTCACGTGAATAAGCTGAACCACCACCGATGATCATCTTTGGTTTCTCACGAAGAGCAACTTCTTCCATCTGTTCGTAGTCAACTCGTCCAGTCTCTTTATTCAAATTATATTCGCAGGGAGTATATATTATACCTGAAGTATTAACTAATGATCCATGAGAGAGATGACCACCATGAGCAAGGTTTAATCCCATGAATTTGTCGCCTGGGTTAAGTACTGCCAAGAAGACAGCTGCATTTGCCTGAGCTCCTGAGTGTGGCTGTACGTTAGCCCATTCAGCACCGAATACCTCTTTAAGTCTGTCGATAGCTATTTGTTCGCTCTGGTCTACTACTTCACAGCCTCCATAATAACGCTTGCCAGGATAACCTTCTGCATACTTGTTAGTAAGGCATGTGCCCATAGCTTGCATAACCTGATCGCTAACAAAATTTTCTGATGCGATCAACTCAATTCCTTTAAGCTGTCTTTGATGTTCTTTTTCGATAATGTCGAAAATCAAATCGTCTCTTTTCATTTGTATTAATAATTTGGAAGTTATTTGTGTTACCAATTTTGAGCTCACAAAATTAGTTATATTATATTACAAAAGAAACAAAAGTTTATAAAAACGATAAAAATGGTGTTATTTTATTGCACAATATCGCTTCTTTGTAATAATTATTTCTTTTTCTCAACTGACCATCCGAACTTTCCTATCTTTTCGCCAAGATTGTAGTAAGCTCCGTGAACATATACCAGCGGATTTGTCTCTGCCAGATTGAGTTTACCTGTCTCTTTATCAATGTATCTGCTGTCGGCTTTAACATTGACAACTTCGGCAATAAACATGTCGTGTGAACCTAAAGAAATAATCTCCTTAACCTTGCATTCTATGCAGAGAGGAGATTCCTTGATGATAGGAGCGCTTACAATCTTACCTTTCTCAGGAGTAAGATTCATCTCTTTAAACTTATCGTAATCTTTTCCTGATCGTACGCCACACCAGTCCGTTGCATATGCCATATCTTTTGTTGTCAGATTAAGCACGAACTCCATATTCTTTTTTAAAATAGGGTATGAGTATCTCTCTGGACGAACAGATATATAACACATTGCCGGATTTGTACAGATTGTACCCACCCATGAGACAGTTAGAATATTATACTCCTCTTCGCAGCTACCACAACTCACAAGAATGGCAGGAAGCGGGTATATCATCGTACCTGGTTTCCAGTCTTCTTTCATATATTATTATATTGTTTTTATTGAATCCTTATTTTGTTCCTTCTCACAATAGTGACATTTCAAAATACCATTTTCTTTATCAACTACATGGAAGTGTGTTTTCATAGGCTCGTTGTTGGTAATGCATTTTGGATTGTTGCATCTTACTATGCCCATAAGTTCATCGGGTAGCTGAACCTCTTTCTTCTCAACAACTTCATAATCCTGAATTATATTAAGGCGAATATTTGAGGCCACAACCGATAACTGGTTTATCTCTTCATCAGTAAAATATCTGTCTGCTACCTTTATGATACCTTTTTTCCCAAGTTTTTTACTTGGCAGGTTATTTCCTATTGTTATGTTCAAGTCGGAATTCTGCAGTCTCAGAAGAGATACCACAGTAAACAGTTTGTCTGAAGGTATATGATCGATTACAGTTCCGTTCTCAAGGGCTGCAACCTGTAGGGCTTGTTTCTTTTCACTCATAGCTATCTTATTTTTTACCGTCTTCAATAATGTCATCAAGAGTAATTCCCAGTACGTCGCACAGTATTGCCTGGCGAGCATATAGTCCGTTCAGCGCCTGCTGGAAATAGTATGCTTTAGGGCTCTCATCAACATCGTAAGATATTTCGTTTACTCTTGGTAGTGGATGAAGTATTCTCAAGTTTGACTTGGTGAGGCGTAGCATATCATATCTTAGAATATATGCATCTTTCACTCTCTCATACTCCATAAGGTCTGTGAATCTCTCTCTCTGAACTCGAGTCATGTAAAGTATGTCGGCATCTTTTATAGTCTCCTCGTTGAAGTCTGTATGTTCGACATATTTAATATTGTTTTTCTTGCAATAATCTTTATACTCATCCGGCATCTTAAGCTCATCTGGAGCGATGAAATGGAATGTTGGGTTGAAGTGGCGCATTGCCATTAGGAGAGAATGCACTGTTCGACCATATTTTAAATCGCCCACCATGTAGATGTTCAGATTGTCGAGTGTACCCTGAGTTTTTAATATGGAATAGAGGTCAAGCATTGTCTGTGAAGGGTGTTGGTTGGCACCGTCACCGGCATTTACTATAGGTATAGGAGCCACTTCACTGGCATAACGTGCTGCACCTTCCAGATGATGGCGCATTACAATGATATCTGCATAATTGCTTACCATCATAATGGTGTCCTTGAGTGTCTCACCTTTTGAGGAACTTGTTGCCTTTGGGTCGGAGAAACCAATTACCCTTGCACCTAATCTGTTCGCAGCAGTCTCAAAGCTGAGTCTCGTGCGAGTAGAGGGTTCAAAGAATAGTGTTGCAACTACCTTTCCGTCAAGTATCTTTCGGTTAGGTTTCTTCTCAAATTCTTTTGCCATTTCCAGCATGTAAAGGATTTTCTCTTTACTATGCTCGGCAATTGTGACTAAGCTTCTATTTTCCATATTGTCGATATTTACATATTTACAGCTACGGAGTTCAAAGGTATGAAAAAAAATAAATTATTTCTGTCGTATAATATATTTAGTTGAACTTTGTTATAAACTTATTGAATGTGAAAGTTTTTTCTCTACATTTGCATTTGCAAATACTGAATTTTAAAGGATGAGAAAGAAATTTATATATGCACTATGGGCTCTCTTAGTGCTGGTATTATTGGCAATAACTATTACTTTTACTGCAATTTCAAAGGGCTGGGTAGGTTACGTACCGCCTGTAGAGGAGTTGGAGAACCCTAACCTTAAATTTGCAACTGAGATTATTTCAGACGATGGGAAGTTGCTTGGAACATGGTCTTTTAGTAGGCAGAACAGAATCTATGTTGGATACAATCAGATATCTCCTAACATAATAAATGCTTTGATCGCCACTGAAGATGTGCGTTTTAGAGACCACTCAGGTATAGATGCCAGAGCTTTTTTCAGAGCAGTAGTGAAACGTGGTATATTTATGCAGGAGAATGCCGGTGGTGGTAGTACAATCACACAGCAGCTTGCAAAACAGTTTTTCTCGCCTACAGCAGGAAATACTATGGAACGTCTGTTCCAAAAACCTATAGAGTGGGTTATAGCTGTACAACTTGAGAAATACTACACCAAAGAGGAGATTATAACCATGTATCTCAACAAGTTTGATTTCCTAAATAACGCTGTAGGTATCAAAACAGCATCTAACACATATTTCTCTAAAGAGCCAAGTGAACTCAAGATAGAAGAGGCCGCTACTCTTGTTGGTATGTGTAAGAATCCTTCATATTATAATCCAAGAAAATTCAACGATAGGGTCAGAGGAAGACGTAACGTTGTTATTGACCAGATGAGAAAGGCCGGATATTTATCTGAAACAGAGGCTGACTCTTTAAAGGCTTTGCCTTTGGTACTGAAATATCATCGTGTTGACCATAAAGAGGGACTTGCAACATATTTCCGCGAGTATCTTCGTACTATAATGACAGCAAATGAGCCTGACAGAGGTGATTATGCATCATGGCAGTCACAAAAGTATTATGAGGATTCTCTAGCATGGGAGACTAACCCTCTATACGGATGGTGCAACAAGAACAGAAAGAAAGATGGGTCTAAGTATAACATATACACAGATGGACTGAAGATATATACTACTATAGACTCAAGAATGCAGAGATATGCAGAAGAGGCAGTAGAAGAGCATGTTGCTAAATATCTACAACCCCTTTTCTTCAGAGAGAAGATGGGAAAGAAGACTGCTCCATTTACAAGCAATCTTTCTCCTGAAGAGGTAGAACGTATACTGGAACGCTCAATGCGTCAGACTGACCGCTATAGAGTTATGAAGAATTCAGGCTACACAGAATTTGAGATACGCAAAGCCTTCAATACAAAGACAGAGATGACAGTATTCTCTTACGATGGTGAGAAAGATACTATCATGACTCCTATGGACTCAATAAGATACTATAAGACATTCCTCCGTGCAGGATTTATGTCTATGGACCCATTAACCGGATATGTAAAAGCTTATGTCGGTGGGCCAAACTACAACTATTTCCAGTACGATATGGCTATGGTGGGTCGACGTCAGGTGGGTTCTACTATAAAACCATTCCTCTATACACTTGCTATGGAGAACGGATTTTCTCCTTGTGACCAGGTGAGACATGTTGAACAGACCCTTATTGATGAAAACGGTCAGCCATGGACTCCTAGAAATGCAAGCAAAAAGCATTATGGTGAGATGGTTACAGTAAAATGGGGACTTGCAAACTCAGACAACTGGGTTACTGCTTATCTTATGGGTAAACTTAGTCCATATTCGTTTGTTAGACTTATACACTCATTTGGCGTATTGAATAGGCAGATAGACCCTGTAGTTTCTCTATGTCTTGGCCCATGTGAAATCTCTGTTGCTGAAATGGTAAGCTCGTATACAGCTTTTGCTAACAAGGGTATCCGTACAGCACCACTTCTTGTCACAAGAATTGAGGATGGTGATGGAAACATTGTTGCCAACTTCACTCCTCAGATGGATGAGGTTATAAGTGAATCGAGTGCTTACAAGATGTTGGATATGCTTCGTGCTGTAGTAAATGGTGGTACAGGTAGCAGAGTTCGCAGATATGGCATTACAGCCGACATGGGAGGAAAGACCGGAACAACAAACAATAACTCGGATGGTTGGTTTATGGGATTCACACCTTCACTGGTATCAGGAGTATGGGTAGGAGGTGAGGACCGTGATATACACTTCGACAGAATGGTTTATGGTCAGGGAGCTTCAATGGCTCTTCCTATATGGGCAATATATATGCAGAAGGTTTATAAAGACATGTCATTAGGTTATTCACAGAAGGATAGATTTGTTATTCCTGAAGGATTTAACCCTTGCGAGGATCCATTGGCTAATTCGCTTGAGAACGAAACTTCTGAAGAAGGAATAGATACTACATTTGAATAGCAAATTGTAGAGACCCAAAAATATAATAGTTCATTCACTATTGTGATTGGTTTTTCTCACAACCAAACAGTGAGACTTCAGTGATGATTATATAGACTACAGTTGATGAGTATATAAACTTCAGTGAAGATTGAATAGACCACAATGATGAATGAACTATTTTTTATTACCTCTCTGCATTATCTCTTTAAGTCCTTCGATAATATACTCTTTCTCCAAATCTTTCTCTTTGAGAACGATATCATCTTCCTTTATAATATCGAGATCTAGCTTTATTATACCTTTTGCTTTGTCTTCTGCGACTCTTCCGCACTGACGTTCTATTGACTTCAAGCAAGCCTTCAACTCGTCTCTATTCATATCGCTATGAACAGAAGCAACACAGTTGATGAATTTATAGTCATTGGGCATATCTATAGGTTCAGTCTCCTTTGGAGTACTTACAACATATTTATCAAAAATCTTATTAAGTTCTTCTGTTGCATATGCTATATTCTTCTGAGTATCCCAGTTAGAGCCTATCCCAATAGTATAATGATGTATATTCATGAAAACTTATTTGAATGTTTTTTATACATTTGCAAATGTATAAAAAGTAGAATAAAAAATGAGATATATTGGTATTATACCCGCAAGATATGCTTCTACGCGTTTTCCTGCAAAGCCTTTGGCTATGCTCGGCGGAAAGATGGTTATCCAGAGAGTGTTCGAACAGGTGTCAGGAGTGTTGGACGAGGTTTATGTAGCTACTGATGATGAGAGAATTGAAGCTGCAGTGAAATCCTTCGGAGGGAATGTAGTAATGACATCGACAAACCATAAAAGCGGTACTGACAGATGTTATGAGGCCTACACAAAAGTTGGTGCAGGATATGATGTTGTGGTAAATATTCAGGGAGATGAGCCCTTTATTCAACGTTCTCAGCTGGAGTCTATAAAGAACTGTTTCTCGGATGAATCCACTCAAATAGCCACTTTGGTAAAGCCTTATACAGAGAGTGACGGCATTGAGGCATTGGAAAATGTAAACTCTCCAAAGGTGGTTGTCGACAACAGAATGAATGCCATCTATTTCAGCCGTTCAGTGATTCCATTCCTCAGAGGAGTAGATAAGGCTGACTGGTTAAAGAGGCAAACTTACTATAAACATATCGGTCTATATGCTTATCGTGCAGAGGTTCTTAAAGAGATAACTCGCTTACCTCAGTCAGCTTTGGAAATGACTGAATCTCTGGAGCAGTTAAGATGGATTGAGAACGGCTATAAGATTAAAGTCGGAATAAGTGATGTTGAGACAATAGGAATAGATACTCCGGAGGATTTGGAGAGGGCAGAAGAATTTCTGAAAACAAAACTGAAATAATAAGAAGATGCTAAATAGAAAAGATATACCACCGGTTCATCCAATAGACAGTATAGATATTCCTAATCCTGAGATTATAAAACTTAGGAATGGCATCTCTCTGTACAAAATAAACGTTGGAGATGAAGAGGTAATACGCCTGGACATATTGATTGGTGGAGGGCAGCATAGTCAGGATAAGACTTTGCAATCAATGTTCACCAATAGAATGCTTCGTGAAGGTAGTCTTGGCCGTAGCTCACAGCAAATAGCGGAGAAACTTGACTTCTATGGAGCATGGCTTGATTTGTCCTCTTCTGTGAACTATAATTTCGTGACTCTCTACTCGCTGAACAAATACTTTGATCAGACTTTGGATGTGCTTTCAGGTATTGTAAAGCAACCTACATTTCCTGAAAATGAGTTTGCTACAGTTGTCGACAACAACCGTCAACAATATTTAGTCAACTGTGAGAGAGTGGATATGATGACTAGAAAGAGACTTAATGAATCCCTTTTCGGTAAGTCTCATCCTCTTGGGAAATATGCATATCTGGATGATTACAGCAATATAAATATTGAAGATCTTAAGGAGTTCTACAGAAAGAATTATCACTCGGGCAATGTCACCATTTTTGTCTCCGGGAAGGTTACCGATGATATCGTTACCAAGATAGATAGAGCCTTTGGAGATGAGCAGTGGGGAGAGGTGAAAGCGGCCACAAGTTTCATTGATGTAGAACCAATGCCTTGCGAGGAGAAACATATCTTTATACGTAAGGAAAATGCTCTTCAGAGCTCATTGAGAATGGGTGGTTTCTTTCTCGACAGAGAACATCCCGATTTCTTGAAATCAAGGGTTCTGGTAACTCTCTTCGGAGGTTATTTTGGAAGCAGACTAATGTCGAATATCCGTGAAGATAAGGGCTATACATATGGAATCGGAGCTGGAGTGATATCTTATCCTCACCGTGGGATTCTTGCAATTAGTACCGAGTCTGCAAATGAATTTATACCATATATCATTACCGAGGTCTACTCCGAAATGGATAGACTATGCAACGATATGGTATCTGACAAAGAACTTAATATGGTAAAAAGCTATATGATAGGTGATATGTGTCGTGCATATGAAGGTCCTTTCTCTATATCCGATGCTTGGATTTACACATTTATCTCCTCTTTGTCAAGCGATTTTTATCAGAAATCTTTAGAAGCAATAAAGAGTGTGACAAAGGAAGAAATCTTGGTTTTAGCTCAAAAATACTTCTCTAAACAAAACTTAATTGAGGTGGTTGCGGGTGAAAAAATGTAATTTATTACAACTCTTTTTATATAAAATTGTATCTTTGAAATATTCTTATCTATTACTTAAACTGAAATGAATAAAACTATATATACAATCATTATATCAACTCTCTTCTGTATACAGACTACAGCTCAGATAAAAATCGGTAGTTATACATTCAAGGACGGAAGCGAGTACGTAGGTGAACTCAAAGGACGTAATCCAAACGGAAAAGGAAAAACTACTTTCAAAACAGGTGATGTTTATGAAGGTCATTATAAGAACGGCAAAAGAGAAGGAGAGGGTACTTATACTTTCAAAGATGGAGAGAAGTATGTAGGAAACTGGTTCCAGGATCAGCAACATGGATTAGGAACATTCTACTTTATGAACAATAACCGATATGAAGGCCTTTGGTACAAGGATTATCAGGAAGGTGAAGGTACTATGTACTACTATAATGGTGATACTTACAAAGGTAGTTGGTTGAAAGATAAGAGAGACGGTAAAGGTACATATACATGGAAAGCAGGAGCAAAATATTCAGGCGACTGGAAAAACGACAAAAAGAATGGTAATGGTGTCATGGTATGGCCCGACCAGTCAAAATATGTCGGCTCTTGGCTTGATGATGAGAAGAATGGCAAAGGTACATTTTACTATATCAACGGTGACGTATATAAAGGCGATTGGGTTAAGGATATCCAGCATGGTAAAGGTACTTACACATTCAGCAACGGAGATGTATACGATGGTGATTATAAGGAGGGTGAGCGCACCGGTAAAGGTACTTATACACATAAGAATGGCGACAGATATACCGGAGATTTCCAAGATGGCGAGGAGCACGGACATGGTGTCTTTGCATGGAATAACGGAGCAATATATGAAGGCGATTGGGTACACAATCAACGTACAGGCAAAGGTAAATATACCTGGGCTAATGGCGAAGAGTATGAGGGAGATTTCCTGAATAATATAATGCAGGGAAAAGGAACTCTGAAGATGAAAGATGGAAGTGTTTATACAGGTAGTTTCGTGGATGGAAAAGAGGACGGAAGCGGTGTAGTGATAGACAAAAACGGAAACCGATTCGAAGGTTTCTTCAAAATGGGTAAGAGACATGGTGCCTTTATTGAGACAAATTCTGCTGGAAACGTTATCCGAAAGGGCGTTTATAAATATGGAAATATTGATGTTCAAAAGAAATAAAGATTAAGCTATGCTTGATTTAGAAAAATTAACCGTAAAGGTTCGTGAAATAGCACTCTCAGCGGGTGCTTTTCTTCGTAAAGAGCGTGCCTCTTTTCAAAAAGAGCTTGTTGAGAAAAAACATGCTCATGACTATGTGTCGTATGTGGACAAAGAGTCGGAGAGGCAATTGGTCAAAGAGCTACACGAACTTCTTCCTGAGGCAGGTTTTATTGCTGAGGAGGGTTCTGCAAACTACCATGATGAAGAGTACTGCTGGGTAATAGACCCCCTGGATGGTACTACAAACTTCATACACAATAATGCTCCATACTGCGTCAGCATCGCTTTGCGTAACCGTGAAGAGATTATAATTGGTGTGGTGTATGAGATATGCCGTGATGAACTATATTGGACCTATAAAGGCTCTAAATCGTATCTTAATGGTAAAGAAATACATGTTTCGGATGTAAACGAACTTTCAGAAGCTTTTATCGCTTTAGGGTTCCCATATGACCATGACACATATAAACCATTGGCGGAGTATATTATTCATACTCTATATGGAAATATTGGCGGACTAAGATTGCAGGGTGCCGCCGCCGCCGAGCTTTGCTATGTAGCTGCAGGGCGTTTTGAAGCACGAATAGAGGGACTTCTTGGACCTTGGGATATAGCAGCAGGATCTCTTATCCTAATGAATGCCGGGGGAAAGGTTACCGACTATTCAGGTAATCCTGACTTCTACGACGGAAAGGAGGTTTTGGCTTCTAATGGTTTACTTCATGAGAGGATGCTTGATATTCTTCTAAAAAAGCGATAACATCATCTCTCTGGTAGGTCATTTTTTAAATATATTTTGTATGTTTGTATAAACTCGAGTATTCATAAAACAAAATAAGATCATGATAATTGATAACCTTGAATTTTTAGATAAGTATAAATCAATAATCCCATTGTCTGATAAGGTTTTAAAATTTATCGCAGAGTGTGATATCAATAACCTTGAACTTGGGAAATATATTATTGATGGTGACAAATTATATGCAAATTGTCAACAAGTATCTCCAAAATCAAAGGAGGATGCAAAACTTGAAACTCATAATAGATATATAGATATCCAAATACCTCTGTCAGGATGTGAGTCAATGGGGTACACCCCACGCTCTCTTCTCAATGAAGAGAAGTATGATGAGATTAAGGATATCACTTTTTATAAAGGAGCAGCAGAGAACTATATTAAAATAGAGAAAGGTATGTTTGCTCTCTTTTTCCCTGAAGATGGACATGCACCAGGCATATCATCTGACGGAGTAAAAAAACTGATATTCAAAATTCTCATCTGATAATTCTATAAACTATGACAAAAATTATTTCAGAATTGGAGATCGTGAAGAATGATCCATGGCTAAAACCATATGAAGAAGCCATTGAAGGCCGTCATAACTATGCTCTTGCTAAGGAAAAAGAGCTTATTGAAGGTCAAGATAGCCTATCTGATTTTGCTTCAGGATATCTCTATTTTGGTATGCATAAGGATAAAAGGAATTGGATATTCCGTGAATGGGCTCCTAATGCAACCGAAATTTATCTTATTGGTGATTTTTGTAATTGGGTGAAGAATGAGAAATATAAACTAAAAAGGGTAAAACACTACAGCGGCATATGGGAACTGAAAATCCCGATAAGCTGGCTCCGTCATGGAAATCTATATAAATTGATTGTATGCTGGAATGGAGGCGAAGGTGAGAGAATACCTGCCTGGGCAACAAGAGTCATTCAGGATCAGCAGACAAAGATATTCTGTGCCCAGGTATGGGAACCTGAGACTCCATATACGTTCCGCAAGAGAGTGTTCCGGCCAAATACAGACCCATTGCTTATTTATGAGTGCCATATTGGCATGTCACAGCAAGATGAAAAGGTTGGCACTTACAATGAGTTCAGAGAGAATGTTCTGCCAAGAATTATTGCTGATGGATATAACTGCATTCAGATTATGGCTATACAGGAACATCCATACTATGGTAGCTTTGGTTATCATGTATCAAGTTTCTTTGCGCCATCATCACGTTTTGGGACTCCTGATGAACTGAAACAGCTTATAGATGAAGCACATAAGAATAACATATCTGTGATAATGGATATAGTTCATTCGCATGCTGTGAAGAATGAGGTTGAGGGACTTGCAAACTTTGCCGGCGATCCAAATCAGTACTTCTATCCGGGAGATAGAAGAGAGCATCCGGCTTGGGATTCACTCTGCTTTGATTATGGTAAAAATGAGGTTCTTCATTTCCTTCTATCTAACTGCAAATATTGGATGGATGTATTCCATTTCGACGGATTCCGTTTTGATGGAGTGACATCTATGCTTTATTACAGTCATGGTCTGGGACAGAACTTCTCAACCTATGCTGACTATTACAACGGTATGGAGGATGATAATGCTATCTGTTACCTTACATTGGCAAATAAACTCATCCATGAGATAAACTCTAAGGCTATAACTATTGCTGAGGAGGTATCGGGTATGCCTGGTCTTGCTGCACCATTTAAAAATGGTGGATACGGCTTCGACTATAGAATGGCAATGAATATTCCTGACTATTGGATCAAGACAATAAAGGAGAAGATAGATGAGGATTGGAAACCTTCAAACCTCTTTTATGAATTGACAAACAGAAGAGCTGATGAGAAGACAATCTCGTATGCCGAGAGTCATGACCAGGCTTTGGTAGGAGATAAAACTATTATTTTCCGTCTTGTAGACTCGGATATGTACTGGCACTTTCAGAAAGGGGATGAGAACTATAGGGTAAACAGGGGTATTGCTCTGCATAAGATGATACGCATGCTTACTGCAACAACAATAAATGGTGGCTATCTTAACTTTATGGGTAACGAATTCGGACATCCCGAATGGATTGATTTTCCACGTGAAGGTAATGGATGGTCGCACAAATATGCTCGCAGGCAGTGGGACTTGATGGATAACAAGAACTTATGTTACCACTATTTAGGTGATTTTGACTCGTCACTTATGCATCTTGTTTCAGGAATCGCTGAGTTCGAGGATAGTAAGATAAAAGAGGTCTGTATAAATGATGATGATCAGGTACTGGCCTTTACAAGAAAGAACTTTACTTTCATATTCAACTTCAACCCGGTAAAATCGTTCGTAGACTATGGTTTCCTTGTAACTGCAGGAGAATATGAAGTTGTTCTGAACACTGATTCTAAAGACTTTGGTGGAAATGGCTTGGCAGATGACTCTGTGAACCACTTCACAAACTTTGATCCTCTCTATAAGAGAGAACAGAAGGAGTGGCTTAAGTTATATTTACCTGCACGTTCTGCTGTTGTACTTAAAAAATGTAGAGTGAAAAATGTTTAGTAGTTATAGTAAAACATATATTAGGGTCATGCGCAATGTTAATATTGCGTATGGCACTATTTTTTTACTCTTTTCTATAGCATATGTCTTCTTCTTTCAGAAGGATTTTCTACTAAATATTGCATCTTCACTTGGCTTTCAGACAGGCAATGACATCTTTTATGTTGGAGCGTCAATATTCTTGCTGTTTCTCTTCGCTTTGTCTTTTCTTGTTAAACGTTTGACTTCTGTCAATGGTATAATTTCCTCTTTGTGCTGTTTCCCTGCACTTTTTATTATGGGAGTGCTTACAAGTTCAGAAAACTCTGCATCTAGAGGCAATATATTAGACCTAAACTGGTTATGGCTTCTGCCGGCTATTATAATACTCTATTTTTTGATTCTTTTTGCTGTTAAAAGGCTTTTCTACTATGAAATATCCAAGGAACGTGGTTTTCTCTCTCTGGCAAACTGGAATCTTACTCTGCTTTTTATACAGTTTATAATTACTCTGTTTATAGGCAATACTAATTTATTAGCCTGCTAATGATTCAAAAAAGAGTGCCAAACATCTTTCATTACTACTCAAGTGCTGTTTATTCAAAATAGTCTAAAAGAGAGTAAACTATTATTGACAAACAGGTAATGTCGGCATTTTTAAATTGTTACATCCTATTTAGTAAAGTCCTCTCAATTAAGATTGTGCAGATAGTTATGAGTACTACTGCTCAAACGAATAATATTTAATCATTTCATTGGTGATTTGCACTGCTTTTACTAATTTTGCACTTCTAATTAAGAAAAGAAATTATCTATATAGCAATGGCAGAATTAAAAGAACTTACTAAAAGAAGTGAGAATTATTCTCAATGGTATAATGACCTTGTAGTAAAGGCTGATTTGGCTGAGCAATCACCAGTTCGTGGATGTATGGTTATCAAACCTTATGGTTACGCTATCTGGGAGAAGATACAGCGCCAGTTGGACGACATGTTCAAAGAAACAGGACACGTAAATGCCTATTTCCCTCTACTTATTCCAAAGTCATACTTAAGCCGCGAAGCAGAACATGTTGAAGGTTTTGCAAAGGAGTGTGCTGTAGTTACTCATTACCGTCTTAAAAATGCAGAAGATGGTTCTGGTGTTATAGTTGACCCGGCTGCCAAACTTGAAGAAGAACTTATAATTCGCCCAACTTCGGAGACAATCATCTGGAGTACATATAAAAACTGGATCCGTTCTTATCGTGACCTTCCTATTCTATGCAACCAATGGGCTAACGTAATGCGTTGGGAGATGCGTACTCGTCTTTTCCTGAGAACAGCAGAGTTCTTGTGGCAAGAGGGACATACAGCTCATGCAACACGTCAGGAGGCTGAGGAAGAGGCACAGAAGATGCTTCACGTTTATGGCGATTTTGCAGAGAAATTTATGGCTGTTCCTGTTATAAAGGGAGTTAAATCGGCTAACGAACGTTTTGCAGGTGCTATTGATACTTACACAATCGAGGGATTGATGCAAGATGGTAAGGCTTTGCAGTGTGGTACTTCACACTTCCTAGGCCAGAACTTTGCTAAGGCATTCGATGTACAATTCGTTGATAAAGAGAATAAACTTGATTATGTATGGGCTACATCTTGGGGCGTCTCTACACGTCTTATGGGTGCACTTATCATGACTCACTCGGATGATAACGGATTGGTATTACCTCCACATCTTGCTCCTATACAGGTTGTTATCGTTCCTATCTACAAGAACGCAGAGATGCTTGATAAAATAAACGAGAAGGTAGCAGGTATCGTGGCTAAGTTGAAGTCTATGGGTGTTTCTGTGAAATATGATAATGCTGATAATAAGCGCCCAGGATTTAAATTTGCTGATTATGAGTTGAGAGGTGTTCCTGTACGTCTTGTTATGGGTGGTCGTGATCTTGAGAATAACACAATGGAGGTTATGCGTCGTGATACTCTTGAAAAACAGACTGTATCATGCGATAACATTGAAGAGTACGTTAAGAATCTTCTTGAAGAGATTCAGGAAAACATATTCAATAAGGCTAAGAATTACCGTGATGAACATATCGTGAAAGTTGACTCATATGATGAGTTCAAGGAACAGATAGAGAAAGGTGGATTTATCTTGGCACATTGGGATGGCACTACTGAGACAGAGGAACGTATAAAGGATGAGACAAAAGCAACAATCCGCTGTATTCCTTTGGAAGCTGATGAAGAGAGCCTTACACCAGGAAAGTGTATGGTTACCGGTAAACCATCGGAAAGACGAGTGCTGTTTGCTAGAGCATATTAAATCTTTGACAAATAATATAAACATTAAAGCCGGCAGCAGTGAATGCTCCCGGCTTTTTTTGAAATAAGCAATGATAAAAATAGAAAATCTATCAATAATGTTCGACGACAGATACCTCTTCAACTCCCTATCAATGGAGGTTGCGGATGGTGAGATGGTGTGTATCTCCGGTGGATCGGGTTCTGGAAAGAGCTCACTATTGAAATCTTTGCTTGGCTTTTTACCTATTCAAGAGGGTAGAATAGTTATAAATGGAAAAGAACTCACTGCAGATAGTTCAGAGAGTATCAGACGAGAAATCGGGTGGATACCACAAGAACTATCATTGCCTTTCGAATGGGTGGGTGAAATGGTAGAGACACCATTTAAAATTAAGGCAAATAGAAAGAATGCATTCAATAAGCAGACTCTTTTTGAAAGATTCAAAGAACTAGGTCTGGATGCAATTCTTTATGACAAGAGAGTATCCGAAATATCAGGAGGACAGCGACAACGAATCATGATTGCTGTATCGGCAATGCTCAATAAAAAAATAATGATACTTGATGAACCTACTTCTGCACTTGATCCGGATTCGTGCAGAATGGTTGTAAACTTCCTTGATAAAATCAGAAGAAAAGGTGCTACTATAATTATAGTATCTCATGACAGACTATTAGCTTCATCATGTGACAGGGTTATTGAACTAAATGGTGATAACAGATGACAACTATAGATATTGATTTTTTAAGCCTTGGAGTAGGACTTTTACTACTTCTTATTCCTGTATATTTCTTGTGGAAATATAATACAGGGCTTCTGAAACCTATTCTTATAGGTGCTTCTAGAATGATTGTCCAACTATTCCTTATTGGTGCCTATTTAAAATTCCTTTTTGAATGGGATAACCCTATAATCAACTTTTTATGGGTATTTATAATGGTTGGAGTGGCCTCTGAAACATCACTGAGTGGCACAAAACTTAAAAGAAAGATTTTCTTCATTCCGGTATATGTTGGTTTTCTTGTAACAGTAGTGCTCATAGGGCTCTACTTCTTAGGATTTGTTCTGCAGCTAGACAATATATTTTCTGCTCGCTACTTTATACCGATATTCGGTATTATTATGGGTAATATGCTAGGAGTTAACGTTATTGGCTTGAATGCATTCTATGACGGACTACAGAGAGAGGAGCAGTTGTACTACTATCTGTTGGGTAACGGCGCTACACGAAGTGAGGCTACTGCACCATTTATCAGGAAATCACTGATAAAATCTTTCAGTCCTGCAATTGCAAATATGGCGGTAACAGGGCTTGTAGCCTTGCCTGGAACAATGATTGGACAGATTTTGGGAGGTAGCTCACCAAACGTTTCTATCAAATATCAGATTATGATAATAGTGATTACTACGGCTGCATCCATGCTTTCACTTATGATAACCATCTATCTTGCTTCAAAGAAATCATTTGATGAATATGGTCGACCTCTTCCTGTTCATGTAGCGAAAAGCCTTAGATTGAAGAATTTGCCACTTTTATTTCATAAAGTGAAAATAATGGGTTATCTTTACATCCAAATTTTCACGAGACATGAAGATTAAGGAGATTATTGATGCCCTTGAGACATTCGCGCCTCTGCCTTTGCAAGATAGTTATGATAATGCTGGCTTGCAAGTTGGACTAACAGAGACGGAAGCTACAGGGGCTTTGTTGTGTCTAGACGTTACTGAAGCTATTATAAAAGAGGCAGTAGCTCTCGGATACAACCTTGTCATATCACATCATCCCCTTATTTTTAAGGGATATAAATCAATTTCCGGAAAGGACTATATTGAAAGATGTATAATAGAAGCAATTAAGAATGATATTGTAATCTATTCAATGCATACAAATCTTGATAATGCCATGAATGGTGTAAGCTTCAAGATTGCTGAGAAGATAGGTCTCCAGAACGTCAAGGTGCTTGAACCTATAAGTGACAAGCTTCTGAAACTGGTTACTTTTGTTCCTACGGAACAGGCTACAGAGGTCAGAAGAACTCTATTTGAAGCCGGTTGTGGCAATATAGGTAATTATGATTCATGTAGTTACAACCTCAAAGGAGAGGGCACTTTCCGTGCCAATGAGGGGGCAAAACCTTTCTGTGGAGAGGTAGGTCAGGAGCATACTGAAGAGGAGGTGAGAATAGAGACTATCTTACCCGATTTTATTAAGAACAGCGTTACAAAAGCTTTGATTAAGGCACATCCTTATGAGGAGCCTGCTTTCGATTTCTATCCTGTAAAGAATGTATGGAACCAGATGGGAGCAGGGGTGATTGGTGAACTTGATGAGCCGATGAGTGAACTAGAATTCCTGAAGGAGATAAAGAAGACTTTTGAGGTTGGATGTCTGAAACATAACAGACTTAACGGACGCCTTATTCAGAAGGTGGCAATATGTGGTGGAGCAGGTTCATTTCTAATACCGAAAGCAGTAGGTAAAGCTGATGTCTTCATTACAGGTGAGGTTAAATACCATGACTATTTCAACTATAATGACTCTATACTGGTTGCAGAGATAGGGCATTATGAGAGTGAACAATATACAAAAGAAATATTTTATTCAATAATAAAGGAGGCATTTCCATCTTTGGAGGTAACAATCTCGAAGATAAATACTAATCCGATTAAATACTTATAAATAATTATGACTAAAGAAGTTAAAAAGGATCCTACCGAATTAACCGTAGAAGAAAAGTTAAGAGCTTTGTATCAATTGCAGACAATGCTTTCTGAAATTGATAAGATAAAGACTTTGCGTGGTGAACTTCCTCTAGAAGTTCAAGACCTTGAGGATGATGTAGCAGGATTGAGCACACGTATAGACAAATTGAAATCGGAGATGGACGAGCTGAAAAAGAGTATTTCAGCAAAGAAAATCGATATTGAAAAAGGTAAAGCTGCTGTAGAAAAATATAAATCTCAGCAAGATAACGTACGTAACAACCGTGAGTACGATGTTTTGAGCAAAGAAATTGAGTTCCAGTCTTTGGAAATCGAACTTTGTGAGAAGAAGATTAAAGAGTTTACTGCTGAACTTAAAGATAAAGAAGAAGAAATAGGAAAAAGTAATGAAGCTCTTGACGAGAGACAGAAAGACCTTGAAGCTAAAAAATCAGAACTTGATGAAATCGTTTCTGAAACAAAGCAGGAGGAAGAGAAACTTCGTGAAAAGGCTAAGGTTCTTGAGACTAAGATTGAACCACGTCTTCTTCAGGCATTCAAACGTATACGTAAGAACTCAAGAAATGGTCTTGGTATAGTATATGTTCAGCGTGATGCTTGCGGTGGTTGCTTTAACAAGATTCCACCTCAGAAACAGCTTGATATCCGTATGCGTAAGAAAATTATTGTATGCGAATACTGCGGACGTATTATGGTTGACCCTGAGTTGGCAGGTGTTGTAGAAGAACAACATTTAAGCAGTATAAAGAAATAATATACAGATTATAAGTAGAAGTCCTTGTAATAGGTTGTTTTAGCCTGTTTCAAGGACTTTTCTTGTTTCATATGGAATTCCACAGATAGTTTAGAAATCTGCTGAAATAAGCCGGGAATACCCATCACCTACTGTAGTATATCGTATGGCGAAATAGCTATCACTTACTATAGCATATCTTATGTCAGGAATCGCTATTATTTACTTATAGAATATCGTATAGCAGAAATAGGCATTATAACATATGGCATAGCAGGAATCACCATAATTTACTTATAGCATATTGTATGTCAGGAATCGCCGTCACTTACTATAGCATATCGTATGATGGGATATCTTTCAAAAAAGTGTAAGAATTGTTGGTGTAGTCTATTTTACAGCAATAGTGGTTCATGCCATTGCTGATAATAAGGTACTCTACCTTAAGAACCATGTTGTAACGTGTAATTTGATCGAATACAGCTTGTGTTATCTCTATGTGCGGTGCTTTGTACTCAACAATAAGTTTTGCGCTCATATCTCGAGAATATAGTACAGTGTCGCACCTCTTTATTGTATTATTCAGTGATATCTTCACCTCATTGGCTAATAATCCCTTTGGGAATCCTTTAAAATTAATAAGGTATTGGACAAAATTCTGTCTTACCCATTCTTCAGGAGTGAGGGCGATATATTTTTTTCTTAATATATCGAAAATAAATCTTTTACCCTCTTTTATAGAGATTTTTGGTTCGTATGATGGTAAGTTTAATGATAACATTTAGTAATTTTGCATATATACATTTCGGCAAGTACCGATACAAAAATACAAAAGATAATGAAAACAAAGGAAGAAATTGTAGCAAACTGGCTACCTCGTTATACAAAAAGGCAGTTGGATGAATTTGGTGAGTATATTCTTCTGACCAATTTCAATAATTATGTTGATATTTTTGCTCAGAAGTTCGGAGTGCCAGTTTTAGGTCGTGATGCAAATATGTCTTCGGCTTCTGCTGAGGGTATAACAATAATAAACTTCGGCATGGGTAGTCCTAATGCTGCTATTATTATGGACCTTCTTGGTGCGATAAGTCCTAAAGCTTGTCTGTTCCTTGGTAAATGTGGTGGTATAGACAAGAAAAATAAGCTTGGTGACCTAATATTGCCAATAGCTGCTATACGCGGCGAGGGAACATCAAATGACTACTATCCTCCAGAAGTTCCGGCTTTGCCTGCATTTATGCTTCAGAGAGCTGTTTCATCAGCTATTCGTGACCATGCAAGAGATTACTGGACCGGTACTGTTTACACAACCAACCGTCGTATTTGGGAGCATGATGATGTGTTTAAAGATTATCTTATAAGGACTCGCGCTATGTGTGTCGATATGGAGACTGCTACACTATTTACAACGGGCTTTTATAACCATATTCCAACAGGTGCCTTGCTTCTTGTTTCTGATCAGCCAATGATACCTGAAGGAGTGAAAACTGACAAGAGTGATTCTTCCGTTACAAAGCAATTTGTAGACGAACATGTTGAGATTGGAATAGCTGCTTTGAAGATGATAATTGATGAGAAGAAGACTGTTAAACACTTGAAATTTGACTGGTAATTTTACTATAAATGGCAAACGAAATAACATACGAAGATATCATTAAAGGAGTGAGAAATCACGACTATAAACCGGTCTATTTTTTAATGGGAGAGGAGTCTTATTATATTGATAAGATAGCCGACTTTATAGGCGACACTGTGTTAAAAAAAAATGAAAAGGAATTTAATCAGATTATAGCTTATGGTAATGATGTAGACATAGCAACTATTATAAGTACAGCCAAGAGATATCCCATGATGTCGGACTATCAGGTTGTAATAATAAAAGAATTTCAAAATGTCAATAATATTGATGAACTATCATTTTATCTCCAAAATCCACAGCCTACAACAATACTTGTATTATGCTATAAAAATGGAGTAATTGATAAAAGAAAAAAGTTGACAGCTGACATTCAGAAAGTGGGCATCCTATTTGATTCGAAGAAGATGAAAGATGCCCAGATTCCTATGTTTGTTTCCTCATATTTAAAGAGAAAATCCATAGATATTGAGCCAAAAGCTGCTGAACTTATGGCTGAATTTGTTGGATCCGACCTTAGTAGATTGTCGAGCGAATTGGAAAAGCTTATTATATCTTTGTCAAAAAATGAGAAAAGAATTACATGCGACCATATTGAGAGAAATATTGGAATAAGCAAAGATTACAATAATATAGAGCTTAGAAATGCATTAATATATAAAGATGTTCTTAAGGCTAACAAAATAGTAAAATATTTTAACGACAATTCAAAGACAAATCCTATACAGTTAACTCTCTCTATGCTCTTTAATTTCTATTCAAACTTAATGCTTGCTTACTATGCACCGGTTAAGAATGAGCAGGGTATTGCCCAACAGCTAGGATTAAAGTTTGCTTGGCAAGCTAAAGATTACCTATCAGCAATGAATAAATATACCGGTGTTAAGGTGATGAATATTATTAGTGATATCAGATGTTGTGATGCAAGCTCTAAAGGAATAGGGGGAAATTCAATTTCAAATGGAGATCTTTTGAAAGAACTTGTTTTTAAAATTCTTCATTGATAGATTCTATTAACTGATCAATAAATTTGCGATCCGGAAGTTCAAAATATGAATTTTCCGGATTTTTTTATTGATTTATTTTTCTGCATTCATTTTACATTTATAGAATATTGGTTTAATAGCCATAATATCAGCGATTTATCTTGTTTTTTGCCTTTTGAGAATCGTTTATTTTTTATTTTCCGCATAATCGTGCGTAAATTTCGCACTCTATAGCTCTTTTTAATTTCCAGATTCTCATTTTTTTGAAAGAAAAACTGAATTCTTTTCTCAGCTCCTTAACTTCGATGATTAATTGCAATGTTCGCTCTTGCACTATTATTTTTTTCTCGTGCGGCCAATTTTATAATTAGCATCCACCTTTTTATGAAACGGAGTAGACCTGGTTAATTTTCATTCGGAGAAAAAAATGCAATGAGTCATTGCTCTAAAAATTGCACACTCATCTTTTTGTTGATTACAAAAATATACAATTGGAATAAATTAATGTTTGCGTTTGTAAAATAACATTTGTAATTATAAAACATATTGTTTAAAGTTGTATATTTTTATATTATTATATCAAATATTACTTATGTAATAATACTGACTTACAACAGTACAATGTAAGGTTATAATTGTCAATGGATAAATATGAAGTATATATTCATATGATAAGTTATTAAAAGTCAGCTATTTATATCTATTTTGGTAAAGATTAAGATAAATAATTAAGCATAAATCCAGAGTTTACAATCTTAATACTTACTAAAACTTATATTTTGATCTTGTAAGTAATTGAAAACTAGGATAATGAGCCTTTGTATTAGAGCGTTGCTTTATATTGTTATTACAATTATAACATTAATATAACATTGTACTCATTTCTAAATGTCAATATAAAGTTACAAATGTGTTTATTACAAAACTAATATGTAAATTTGCATTTCTAATTTATTATTTTTACTTTTGTGTACTATGTACTACAAATAACTTTTGTAAAATGAAGGAAAGAATTGCACAGATAATGCAAAATGAGAATATGACTGCTATTCAGTTTGCAAAAAAGATTGGTATAAACCCATCTTCTCTTTCTCATATACTCAGTGGAAGGAATAATACTAGTCTTGATATTATAATGAAGATCCACAAGAGCTGTAGCTATATTAATCTAAACTGGTTACTTTATGGAGAGGGAGCAATGAAAGATGCAAATTCGTCGGAATCTCCTTCTTTGACCCTTGATTTTGCAGATGATACTTTAGAATTTGCGCCCAATGATCGGGTGATTTCTGAAAATCGCAAGGAAAATGGGGGTAATAGTAGTGAAAACCAGGTTAAAGAGATTGTAAGACAGGAAATTAAGTACATAGAAAAGCCATCAAGGAAAATTACTGAAATAAGAATTTTCTTTGATAATGGCACATATGAGACCTTCAGGCCTTCTAGTGAATCGTAATATCTAAAATATAGCAATATAACTTACTAATTGGGTAAATTCATTTATCTTTGCACAAGAATGAATTTACCCAATTATATTTCATGAAAAAACATATCTTAGACCTCGTTGTCACGCAAAATGATAGATTGCATGACAATTACGTACTCATCAAGATGACTCATTCAGACAAGTTACCTGACATGCTTCCAGGACAATTTGCTGAGATTAGAGTCGATAACTCAACTACAACCTTTCTTAGACGTCCTATCTCAATTAATTATGTAGATATAGAGGCTAATGAAGTCTGGTTTCTCGTTCAGGTCATAGGTGACGGCACCAGAATGATGTCAACCTTAAAGAAAGGAGACGTCGTTAATGTAGTTCTTCCTCTTGGAAATGGATTCAATTACGAAGATGAAATAGCTGAGCCTCTGCTTGTCGGGGGTGGTGTTGGTACAGCCCCTATGTTGATGCTAGGAGCTGAATTAAATAAAAGAGGTATCCGTCCTACTTTCCTTCTCGGTGCTAGGTCGTCTAAAGACCTTCTGCAACTAGATTTGTTTAGAGAGTTAGGAGACCTATATGTAACAACTGAAGATGGTACTATGGGTGAAAAAGGGTATGTTACGCAGCATTCTATACTAAACGATAAAATATTTGATAAGATATTCTGCTGTGGTCCAAAGCCTATGATGGTAGCAGTGGCCAAATATGCCAAGAGTAAAGAGATTTCTTGTGAGGTATCTCTTGAAAATATGATGGCTTGTGGCGTTGGTGCTTGTCTTTGTTGTGTTGAGAATACGAAAGAGGGTCATCTATGTGTTTGTACAGAAGGACCGGTATTTAATATAGATAGATTATTATGGCAGATTTAAGAACAGATATATGTGGGTTACATATGTGTAATCCTGTTATGACAGCCTCTGGTACATTTGGATATGGTACTGAATTTCAAGATTTTGTGGACTTGGAGGAGATAGGCGGTATAATTGTGAAAGGTACTACTTTAGCTCATCGTGAAGGTAATCCTTATCCTAGGATGGCTGAGACTCCTATGGGAATGCTAAATGCCGTAGGATTGCAGAATAAAGGTGTACACTACTTTGTAGATCATATATACCCAACCATCAAGGATATCAATACAAATATGATTGTAAACGTTTCTGGATCCGCTGTAGAGGATTATGTGGAAACTGCCGCTATTATTAATGACCTTGATAAAATACCTGCTATAGAACTTAATATATCATGTCCAAATGTAAAGAAGGGAGGAATGTCCTTTGGCGTTAATCCTAGGGCTACAGACGAGGTTGTTTCGGCCGTTAGGAATGTATATAAGAAGACATTGATTGTAAAGCTTTCTCCAAATGTAACAGATATCACAGAGATTGCGAAAGCAGCTGAGGGAGCTGGCGCTGACAGTGTTTCTCTGATAAATACATTGCTTGGAATGGCTATCGATGCAGAGAAGATGCGTCCTATCCTCTCTACTGTTACTGGTGGTATGAGTGGGGCTGCTGTTAAGCCAATAGCTTTAAGAATGGTATGGCAGGTCTCAAAAGCTGTTAACATACCTGTGATAGGTTTAGGCGGAATAATGAATTGGAAAGATGCCGTGGAGTTTATACTTGCCGGTGCTTCAGCTATACAGATAGGTACTGCTAATTTCATAGATCCTGCTATCACAGTTAAGGTGGCTCAAGGTATAAATGATTATCTTGAACGTCATTCTATTTCTTCTGTAAAAGATTTGGTCGGTAGATTAGAAGTCTAAAAATATTACCAAATATTTATTCACTCCTATTAATTGATAATTGCATAATTATTATTAATTAATAGGAGTATTTTTATGCTTTTTATTCTGGATTAAAGTGCAACTTTAGTTGCAAATGAAACTATATTTAATCTCGAATAAGAATGGGGTAGGGTGATTTTTCGATGAAAAGGGGAAAAATTGTGAGAAAAGGAGTGAGATTACTGCGAAAAAATATTACAACAGACGATTTCTAAAGATTAGCAAAGATTTGTTTCCGGGTTGCCAAATAAAAAAACTTAGTCTTTACTGGTTAGACTAAGTTTTGTATGTTATATTAGAATAATACTAAAATAAACAATTTTTATGTTTATAAATTTTACTTTAGTAAATCAGGCCTTAATCGTTTAGTTCTTTCAAGAGACTGCTGAAATTCCCAATCTTTAATCTTAGCCTCATGACCTGAGAGCAAAACATCAGGAACCTTCCAGCCGTTGTATTCTGCTGGTCTAGTGTAAACCGGAGGAGCAAGTAGATTGTCTTGGAAAGAATCTGACAAAGCTGACTGTTCATCAGAAATTACTCCCGGGATAATTCTTACTATTGAGTCGGCTATTACAGCAGCAGCCAGTTCTCCACCTGTAAGAACATAGTCACCTATGCTTATCTCTTTTGTAATAAAATGTTCACGTATTCTATAGTCTATTCCTTTAAAATGCCCGCAAAGGATCATGAGATTTTTTGAAAGCGAAAGAGAATTTGCCATAGGCTGGTTGAATTGCTCTCCATCGGGGGTTGTAAAGATAATTTCATCATAATCACGTTCCGCTTTGAGTGCAGAAATACACCTGTCTATAGGCTCTATTTTCATAACCATTCCGGCACATCCGCCAAAAGGATAGTCATCTACTCTTCTATATTTGTCAAGGGTATAGTCTCGCAGATTGTGTATGTAAATTTCTGCAATACCTTTCTTCTGTGCTCTACTCATTATAGAACAGTTAAAGAAGCCCTCTATCATTTCTGGAAGTACCGTTATTATATCAATTCTCATTGCCATTTTATTTTCTGCAAAAGTACTAAAATAGTATGTCATGTCTCAATCAATAACACAAAAAATTGCCTACTTTTGTTCTATATAATCATACTTACATTTATGACAATTCAAGAGCGGATAGACGAGCTGCGAGCAGAGCTCCACCGTCACAATTATAATTATTATGTATCGAATTCTCCTAAAATCAGTGATCAGGAATTTGATTTCATGATGCGCGAGTTGCAGGATTTGGAAGCTGCGCATCCAGAATATTACGATGAAAACTCACCTACCATGCGTGTAGGAAGTGATATCAGCAAGGAGTTCGTGCAAGTAGATCATAAATACCCTATGTTATCTCTTGGTAATACATATTCTGCTGCTGAGGTGGCTGATTTCTATCAAAGGGTGAAGACATCACTCAATGAAGATTTTGAAGTTTGTTGTGAACTTAAATTCGATGGTACATCTATCTCGCTCACTTACCAGAATGGAAAGCTTGTTCAGGCTGTTACACGTGGGGATGGCACTCATGGAGATGACGTTACAGAAAATGTAAAGACCATACGTTCCATACCTCTTGTACTAAATAAAGGTGATTATCCTGATGAATTTGAGATAAGAGGAGAGATTTTGATGCCTTGGGCTGTTTTCGATGAGTTAAACAAGGAGCGTGAGCAGCGTGAAGAGTCTCTCTTTGCAAATCCAAGAAATGCAGCATCAGGAACTTTAAAACTTCAGAATTCATCTGTAGTGGCGTCGCGAAAGTTGGATGCATACCTATATTACCTACTTAGTGAGAATGTCCCTTGTGATGGACATTATGAAAATCTTATTAAGGCCAAAAGTTGGGGATTTAAGGTTTTCGATCAGATGCGTAAGGCTAAAACACTTGATGAGATTTATGAATTCATAAATTATTGGGATGTTGAGAGAAAAAATCTGCCTGTCGCAACCGATGGAATAGTTCTAAAGGTAAATTCTTATCGTCAGCAGCGTAACTTGGGCTTTACGGCTAAATCTCCACGTTGGGCTATAGCATATAAGTTCCAGGCTGAGAGAGAGTGTACACGACTTAATGAGGTGACGTTCCAGGTAGGAAGAACAGGGGCGGTAACTCCTGTTGCCAACCTTGATCCGGTACAACTGGCAGGAACGGTTGTGAAACGTGCTTCACTTCATAATGCGGATATTATAAAGAGTTTGGATCTGCATATTGGCGATATGGTCTATGTAGAGAAAGGTGGTGAGATTATACCAAAAATTGTTGGCGTAGACAAAGAAGCACGCTCTATGGCTGGTGAAGAGGTGAATTTTATCACTCATTGTCCTGAGTGTGGGAGTGAACTTGTAAGGTATGAGGGTGAAGCGGCATACTATTGTCCTAATGATTCGACCTGTCCTCCCCAGATTAAGGAAGAATTGAGCATTTTATCAGCCGTAAGGCTATGAATATAGATGGATTGGGGCCTGAAACGGTGGATCTTCTATATCAAGAGGGTTTAGTAAAAGATATCTCAGATCTCTATTCTCTTACTGCAGACCAAATTGTGGGTCTTGATAGGATGGGTGAAAAATCGGCATTAAACATTATAAAAGGCATAAAAGAATCTCTCAATGTACCATATGAAAGAGTACTTTTTGCAATTGGTATCCGATTTGTCGGCGAGACAACCGCCAAGCTACTTGCCAAGGCATTCCCATCTATAGAAAAACTTATGCAAGCCACACTTGATGAGCTTATGCAGGTGAATGAAATTGGTGGTAGAATAGCCCAAAGTATCATAACTTACTTCAGAGAGCCGGTGAATATTGATATTCTTGAGCGACTTAAAGGGTCCGGACTTAATTTTGAGAGTGCTAAAGAAGAGGAAGTCAACTATTCGGATAAGCTTGAAGGCAAAGCTATTGTTATTAGTGGAGTCTTTTCTCATCATTCAAGAGATGAGTATAAGGATATTATTGAGAAGAACGGTGGAAAGAATGTCGGCAGTATCTCTGGAAAGACATCATTTATACTTGCCGGAGATAACATGGGACCAAGTAAACTGGAGAAAGCTCAGAAACTTGGAGTGCCAATAGTCAGCGAGGATGAATTCCTTAATATGATAGAATGATGTAATGTATGCTTATTTAGTAAATATTATGTCATTTATTTAGTGAAAATAGAAAATATTTGTACTTTTGTTAGCAATTATACGAGAAGTTATAAATTATTTATGATACAGACAAAATTAAAAGGAATGGGAGTGGCTTTGATTACTCCTTTTAAGGAAGATGATAGCGTAGACTATGACTCACTTGTTCGTTTGGTCGATTTTCAGATTCAGAACGGAACTGATTTCTTATGTGTTCTTGGCACCACTGCCGAGACTCCAACTCTTACAAAAGAGGAGAAAGATAAGATAAAACAGGTGGTTATCGAAAGGGTTAACGGTCGTATTCCTATACTTTTAGGCATAGGTAGCAATTGTACACGCACTGTTGTGGAGACATTGAAGAATGATGATTTCACAGGCGTTGATGCTGTTCTGGTTACTGTACCATATTATAATAAGCCTTCACAAGAGGGAATCTATCAGCATTATAAGGCTATAGCGGAGGCAACAGAGCTACCTATAGTACTTTACAATGTTCCTGGACGTACCGGAGTGAATATGACTGCAGAGACTACTCTTCGTCTTGCCAGAGACTTTAAGAATATTGTAGCTGTTAAGGAGGCGTCGGGTAATATTACTCAGATGGATGATATCATTAAGAATAAACCTGCAAATTTTAATGTTATTTCAGGAGATGACGGAATTACATTCCCTCTTATTACACTGGGAGCTGTAGGTGTAATCTCTGTAATCGGGAATGCATTCCCTAGGGAGTTTAGTCGTATGACTCGTCTTGCTATTCAGGGGGATTATTCTAATGCACTTACGATTCATCATAAATTTACAGAGCTCTTCTCTCTTCTTTTCGTAGACGGTAATCCTGCAGGTGTGAAAGCTATGCTTAACGTTATGGGATTGATAGAGAATAAACTTCGTTTGCCGCTTGTTCCTACACGTATCACTACTTTTGAGAAGATGCGCGCTATTCTTGCTGAATTGAATATTAAATGCTGATATAGCTCAAAATATAACTTATATTGGGAGTCTCACATTATAGAGTAATGTGGGACTTTTTTATTTTTTTAGGATTTTTGTTGTTTTATGGCAAATAGAGTATTGCAACTGACTACATCAATAAGGATGAAAACAACTTAAAAATATCTGTTGAGCCCTTTTTACTTACCAAGTAAAGGTTGAGATTAATTGAAAGGAAACCAATACAGCAAGAAATATTTGTTTGGTTAGTAGGTGGAATAGTCAGAAATTATATTATCAATTTTGTTGTGCTGAACTTCAGTTTTATTATCCTAAGGTTTAGGATAATAAAACTAAGCCTTAGGATAATAATCCCAAAGCATAGAAAAATGTATTTCTCAACTTTTTACGTTGTTTCTTTTTTATAACTACAGGCTTTTGGAATTGATCCAATATAAAAGGTAAATGTAAATAAAGCACATAGAATAGCGAGTATTCCCATGAGTATTCTTTTTCATTTTTATTTTGTTTTCTACTATTAACAATCAAAACACTAAAAATATTGTTTAATAACAAAAATCTGTAATCGTGCAAAATGAATCAATGCAGAATAAATATGCAAAAAAAATGAACTGAATGAGTATTGCTGGTTTTCTTTTGTGTCTTGATTTTGGCCTTTGAAGATGGTGATGCTTTTAACTATTCAGTGATCAAACTATCTTGTGTTATGTTAGTATTACACATATATCATATTTTTGCGCAATACGGAATTAACAAATTTCGTATAATGCAACCTCTATGTGGCAAAATCAAAGCTCTTTATATCTAATTTGGATAAAAATGATTTTGAACTGTGTTTTATGATGTTTTTATGTTAGCTTTTTCCTAATTTTGCAGAACAAAACAGATTACAATAGGTATTATAAAAAGCATAAAAAGCATGTAGATATGAGTCTTAACATTGCAAAAAACGAAAAAAAACGTGTAGTTATTGTAGGTGGTGGTTTTGGCGGCTTAACTCTAGCCAACAAGTTAAAGAAGTCTGGTTTTCAAGTCGTATTATTCGACAAGAATAATTATCATCAATTTCCACCTCTTATTTACCAAGTGTCATCGGCAGGTATAGAACCGAGCTCTATTTCTTTCCCTTTCCGCAAGAATTTTCAAAGAAGAAAAAACTTCTTCTTTCGTATGGCGGAAGTACGGGCAGTCTTTCCGGAACGTAAAATGATTCAAACGTCCATAGGTAAGGCTGAATATGATTATTTAGTATTCGCAGCGGGAACAACAAGTAATTTCTTCGGTAACAAGCATATTGAAGCTGAAGCAATGCCTATGAAAACTGTTTCTGAAGCAATGGGGTTGCGGAATGCTATTCTTGCCAATCTTGAACGGGCACTTACGTGTGCCACAAAACTGGAACAGCAGGAATTACTCAATGTGGTTATTGTGGGCGGCGGTGCAACGGGTGTGGAAATTGCCGGCGTGTTATCTGAGATGAAACGCTTTGTGCTTCCAAACGACTATCCGGACTTGCCAACCAGCTTAATGCATATTTATTTGGTTGAGGCGGGACCGCGTTTACTTTCCGCTATGTCTGAAGAGTCTTCTCGCCATGCCGAACAATTCCTTCGTGAAATGGGAGTGAATATTCTACTCAATAAGATGGTAGTGGACTATCAGGATCACAAAGTAATGTTGGGGGATGGTAGTGAGATTGCCACTCGTACTTTTATTTGGGTGAGTGGTGTGAAAGGTGTCACTATAGGAAATATACCTAAAGAAGTAATGGGTAGAGGCAATCGTATAAAAGTGGATGCTTATAATCGTGTAGAAGGTTATGATAATATCTTTGCGATTGGTGATCAATGTATTCAATTGGCCGATGAAGATTATCCTAATGGACATCCACAATTGGCGCAGGTTGCCATTCAACAAGGGAAGTTATTGGCTAAGAATCTAGTTCGGATTTCTAAAGGTAAGGAACCCAAAGCATTCAGTTATACTAATCTGGGAGCAATGGCTACTGTCGGTCGCAATCGTGCTGTTGCAGAATTTAGTAAAATAAAGATGCATGGCTGGTTTGCTTGGGTAGTGTGGCTTGTGGTTCACTTACGCTCTATTCTAGGTGTTCGCAATAAGCTTGTTGTTTTCTTGAATTGGGTATGGAATTACTTCACTTACGATCAGTCCTTGCGCATGATTGTTTATTCCCGTAAGGCTAAGGAAATACGTGAACGTGAGCGCATAGAGGCCAATACCCATTGGGCGGAAGATATTTTAAAAGAAGAAAGCGAAGACACAGCTGCTTCCATTATGGCTTTGAAGAATGATGCTTTGGAAGAGTTGGATCGCTTAAAATAATATATTTTCAGGCTTTGTGAAAAGCCTCTAACTATTTAAATACCTCATTCTAACTTTATTGGACCGAGTGATGATAATACTATATCGTTACTCGGTTTCTTATTTAATAAGATACCATTTGCTCTCATTTTAAGCTATATTTGGTTTAAATATTCATATGAAATAAGTTAATGAATTCCTTTTTTAACATTTTAAAGAATCTAATATATTGTTACTTATCAATAATAAATTCTTTTGTAATGCTAGATTTATGTATGTTTGTATAACTAACGTTAGGTGTAGTGCGTTATTAGTAATGAATGAGATTATATTAACCAAAAATATAGTAAATATGAAACGTTATATTTTTTCAGTTTCTCTTTTCGTAGGTTGCCTGTTATTTACCAGTTGTGTAAGTAAGAAACAGTTTGTAGGTCTACAAGATGATTATAAGACGTTGCAAATAGAGAATGGCAAATTGAATCAATCTTACCAAGATGCTCAAGTTCAGTTGGCTGAATGCCGTGCTAGCGGTAAAAGCCTTGATGACCGTTTGGCAGAAGCCAGAAAGAGTAATCAGGAACTACGTTCGGCATATTCTGCCTTGCAAGGATCTTTGGATAAAAGCTTACAGCAGAATTCCCAGGGGAATATCAATATCTCAAAATTGGTGGATGAGATTAATGCATCCAATCGCTTTATCAAACAATTGGTTGAAACAAAATCAAAATCCGATTCATTGAATATGGTACTATCTAACAATCTTACTCGTTCACTAAGTCGTGATGAGCTTAAAGAAGTGGATGTCCAGGTCTTGAAAGGTGTGGTGTATATTTCTTTGGCTGATAATATGCTTTATAAGTCGGGGGGATATGAAGTGAATGATAGAGCCGGACAAACATTAAGTAAAATTGCTAAGATTATAATGGACTATAAGGACTATGATGTACTTGTTGAAGGTAATACCGATACGGATCCTATTATTCGTCCTAATATTCGCAACAATTGGGATTTGAGTTCATTGCGTGCTTCTTCTGTAGTACAGGTGCTTCAAAATAGTTATGGTGTTGATCCTAAACGCTTGACTGCAGCTGGTCGTGGTGAATATAATCCGATAGCCGATAATAATACAGCACTAGGAAAACAGCGTAATCGTAGAACACAAATTATTATTACTCCTAAATTGGATCAGTTTATGGAACTTATAGACAAAGCTCCGGAATCTTCTGACAAAAAATAATAGCGTGTTATCGTAGATTATATTGCATATAGTAAAAAAGCTATCGGAACTTCCGATAGCTTTTTTTACTATTACTCATAACGTACTTTTATGCCATGTCTTTTGAAATCCTCTTCTAGCCTTTTCCATTGTTTCTGAGAAAGTGTTCCGATGGGATATATAGCGTATCTGAAATCTTTAGTAATCAGCTTTAAGCTAAATCGGAAATCATTGATAAAACCTTTTTCGAAGCCGACTTCGCGAATATCTTGCAAAGAGTATGTTTCCTTTTTCCAAAATAAGATATGGTTTTTTGGAATAATACGATCGCCGGATAATTCGAATTTTTTTTGCCCGGTGAAGAAGTTTCTTTAAAATCAGTCCAATAATAAACTTTGGAGCCAATCAAAATAATGACTGAGCCTATGATCCTGACTGACCCAGAACTTGCCTCGGGTGGGGCATAAAGCAAAAAACGTACAATAAAATTGTACGTTTTATAAGTGACCGCGACAGGATTCAAACCTGTAACCGGCTGATCCGTAGTCAGCTACTCTATTCAGTTGAGCTACGCGGCCAATCATTATGGAGTTATCAGAAAAAGTGACCGCGACAGGATTCAAACCTGTAACCGGCTGATCCGTAGTCAGCTACTCTATTCAGTTGAGCTACGCGGCCAATGTTTTCGTTTAACGGGTGCAAAGATACGGACTTATTTTAATTATGCAAGTGTAATAGTATCTTTTTTTACAAAATTGCTGAAAATTAATCCCTCTCAAACCACGATAAAATGGGGACTTATGAATTAAAAAGCAAAAGGCTTTGAAAGTGAGAGATTTTCAAAGCCTTAGCATTATAAACTATTATTTATCGTAAAATCAGATTAGATTTATGCTTCTTTTTACAAACTTAGTCAAAGCCTCACCTTTAAGCATATTGTTTTGTAGAAGAGCCAAGTCTATAAGCTGTTGAATAGTACTGTTTTTACTTGCATATTCACTAAGAATTCCCAGTTTCTTACTCTTTTCTTCAGATGATTTCTTCTCTATATCAGAGAGTTCATCTTTCTCAGCTTGAGGAATCTCATCTTGTTTTTTACCTTCCTGTGATTTCTTAAGTTCATTCTGGCGACTGCTCAACTCTGCAAGTTTCTCATTGATAGGCTGATTTCTGTATTGCATGCACCTTCTGAATCTGCCAAAACGTTCTTGATAAGTTTATGGTCAGCATTTAGAACCAAGTTGAACATATCGGGCATCTCTCCGTAGAAGCTCATTCCCTGTTGAATTTTAGCCATCTCCTTCATACGTCTCATATATTCGCTCTGAGTAATCATGATAGGTGATGCATTCTCACCAAGAGACTGTACCTCTACATTGAACTCTACCTTATTCATGACCGGCAACTGGCTTTGGAATACAGATGATAGAATTTCTTTTTTATTTGTCTCTAATTCAGGCTCTTTCTTATCCTCTTTAGCAATTAGACGGTCAATAATATCGCTATCTACTCTTGTAAATCTTGATTTCTCGAGTTTCTGTTCAAGCATGCTCACTATTGCTACGTCAAGTTGTTGGTCATCCATAATCAGAACATTGTAGCCATGATTTACAGCAGCGTCTATGTAGCTGTATTGCTCATCTTTATTTGTTGCGTAAAGATAGATAAGGTTGCCCTCTTTGTCAGTCTGTTCGCTCTTAATGAGTTCTCTGTACTCTTCGTATGTGTAATACTTACCTTGTGTATCCTTCATCAGAGAGAATTTATTGGCCTTATCATAGAAGTCCTCTTGTGTAAGCATACCATAATTGATGAAAATCTTCAGGTTGTCCCATTTCTCTTCAAAATCCTTACGATCGTTTTTGAAGATAGATTGCAAGCGGTCGGAAACCTTCTTTGTGATATATGTAGATATCTTCTTAACGTTAGAGTCGCTCTGTAGGTATGAACGAGATACATTCAAAGGAATATCCGGAGAATCTATCACACCATGAAGAAGAGTAAGGAAATCGGGTACAATACCCTCTACAGAGTCTGTTACATATACCTGATTGCAGTATAATTGTATTTTGTTACGTTGTAATTCGATGTTACTCTTAATCTTAGGGAAGTAGAGAATACCTGTAAGATTGAATGGATAGTCCACGTTCAGATGTATCCAGAAGAGAGGTTCATCTGCCATAGGATAAAGCTCTTGGTAGAACTTCTTGTAATCTTCATCCTTAAGTTCAGATGGCTTGCGGTTCCAAAGAGGGGTTGTCTGGTTTATTACATTGTCCTCATCTGTGTCAACCTGTTTTCCATCTTTCCACTCTTTTTTCTTTCCAAAGGCAACAGGAACAGGAAGGAATCTGCAATATTTAGTAAGAAGAGAAGTTATTTTTGCAGGTTCAAGGAATTCCTTGCAATCATCATCAATATATAGAATTATATCAGTACCTCTGTCTGCTTTCTCAGCATCCTCCAATGTAAATTCAGGAGAACCGTCGCAACTCCATTTTACTGCTTTTTCGCCTTCTTTATATGATTTTGTTATAATCTCAACCTTTTTTGCAACCATGAATGCTGAGTAGAAACCTAACCCAAAATGGCCTATGATAGAGTTGGCGTCGTCCTTATATTTTTCAAGGAAGTCGTTGGCTCCGGAGAATGCAATCTGATTGATATACTTGTCAATCTCTTCTGCTGTCAGTCCAATACCTCTATCAGATATTGTTATTGTATCTTTATCAACTTTAACCTTAACGGTCAGATCACCTAATTCCCCTTTAAAATCACCTTTAGACTCAAGGGTCTTGAGTTTTTGAGTCGCATCTACAGCATTTGAAACCAGCTCACGAAGGAAAATTTCATGATCACTATACAAGAATTTCTTTATGATTGGGAAAATATTTTCAGTTGTAACCCCAATATTACCTTTCTGCATAATATTATATTTTTATAGTTATTATTGATTTTACTATTTTAAAGCAAAAAAAATGCCAGATATTTTAATATCTGACATTTTGTCTGTACTATTTTATAATTAATTCTAATTACTGCTTAAGAGTGATATTTATAGTCTCATTTTCACTGTCAAATGATGTTATCAAAACATCTCCCTTTTTAAACTTATCAGAAAGAATTGTCTCTGCAAGCTTGTCTTCCAGGTATGATTGTATTGTACGCTTAAGCGGGCGTGCTCCATACTGTAAATCATAACCCTTTTGAGCCATATATTTCTTACTTTCATCATCAACGATAAGTTCGAATCCGAGCCCTTTTACTCTATCTATCAGTCCCTTCAATTCCAGATCAATAATCTTAATGAGTGAATCCTCTTCAAGTTGCTCGAAGTTGACTATCTCATCAACTCTATTTAGGAATTCAGGTGCAAATGATTTGTTCAATGCCTTTGTAGTTACAGAACGTGCATGCTCTTTATCATTTCCTTTTGTGCCGGCATTGAATCCTATTCCGGTACCAAATTCCTTAAGCTGACGTGTACCTACATTTGATGTCATTATAATTACAGTATTTTTGAAGTCAACTGTTCTGCCACTACTGTCAGTTAGTCTTCCTTCATCCATAACTTGTAACAACAGGTTGAACACATCCTGATGAGCTTTCTCTAATTCGTCAAGTAGTACGATAGAGTAGGGTTTACGTCTTACCTTCTCGGTCAGCTGTCCGCCCTCTTCGTATCCAACGTATCCAGGAGGAGAGCCAATAAGTCGGCTGACTGTAAATTTCTCCATATACTCACTCATATCTATTCTTATCAGTGAGTCGGAAGAGCCGAACATGAACTTTGCAAGTTCTTTAGCAAGATATGTCTTTCCAACGCCGGTAGGACCAAGGAAAAGGAATGTGCCTATAGGTTTGTTTGGATCTTTCAAACCTACTCTGTTTCTCTGAATTGCCTTAACTACAGTCTCAATTGCCTTGTCCTGACCTATAACATTACCAAGTAGGTTTTCCTTCATTGTAAGAAGTCTCATGCCCTCAGCCTGAGCCATTCTTTGAACCGGTATTCCTGATATCATGGAAACCACGTTGGCAATATCCTCTTCGTTTACTGTTTCACGATGTTCTTTTTGCTCTTTATCCCAGTTGAGTTTCATCTCATCCAACTTTGCAGTTGCTTCCTTCTCTTGGTCACGGTAACTTGCAGCAAGTTCAAAGTTCTGTAATTTAACAGCCTCGTTTTTCTTGTTTTGGAAATCGAGAATAGTTTTTTCTTGTTCTTCAATCTCCTTAGGTACTGTGATATTGCCCATAAGAGCTCTTGAGCCTGCTTCATCCAATGCGTCTATCGCCTTGTCTGGGAAGAATCTGTCGGTTATATATCTGTCAGTTAGTTTCACGCAAGCTTTCAAGGCATCATCTGTGTAAGTTACATTGTGATGATCCTCGTACTTATCTTTTATATTAGTAATAATCTGAAGAGTCTCTTCCGGATTTGTAGGTTCCACAATAATCTTCTGGAAACGACGTTCCAAAGCACCGTCTTTTTCTATACTCTCTCTATATTCGTCGAGTGTAGTAGCACCAATACATTGTATTTCACCTCTAGAAAGAGCTGGTTTCAGAATATTAGCCGCATCCATACTGCCTGATGCAGCTCCTGCACCAATGATAGTGTGAACCTCGTCTATGAAAAGGATTATATTAGGGTTGTTTCTCAGCTCGTTAAGTATCTCCTTTATTCTCTCTTCAAACTGTCCTCTATATTTTGTCCCTGCCACAACAGATGTCATGTCAAGTGTCACAATCTTCTTGTCAAAGAGAGTTCTTGACACCTTTCTTTTAGTTATATTGAGTGCAAGGCCCTCTACTATAGCCGATTTACCTACTCCGGGCTCACCAATGAGGATAGGATTGTTTTTCTTTCTTCTTCCAAGAATCTGTACAATTCTATCTATCTCTTTCTCGCGTCCAATAACCGGATCTAGCTTTCCCTCAAGGGCAGCTTTCGTCATGTCTATGCCGAAAGAATCTAACATAGGAGTCTCATTAGCAGACTTCTGATTTTTTCTGGTTGTCTGTTGCGGACCTGAAGAACTTTTTTTTGCTTGGTGGCATTTCAAGATCTTCATCATCTTCATCCCCATAATAATCTGAAGCTCCATGTGTTTCATGGCTTACTTTCAACTCATTATAGATGGTATCATAGTTGAGGTCATGACCTTCAAGAAGACGGCAAATATTTGTGTTTCTTGACTTCATAATAGCAAGAAGTATATGTTCTGAGTCAGAAGCAGGACTCTGCAAGAGTTTTGCTTCAAGAATGCTTAGTTTTAAAATTAATGATGCTTTTTCATTAAATCTGATTGCTTCACTGTCGGTATTGTCACTTGCTTCATTTCTCAATATACTCTCAATCTCATTCTTTAATTGTCTGAGATTGATATTCATATTGTTCAATATATCAATGGCTTTACCCTCTCCATCTCGAATCAGTCCCAACATCAGGTGTTCAGGACCTATATAGCCGTTTCCAAGGCGGTTAGCCTCTTCTTTGCTATACATTATGATATCAGACACTTTTTGTGTAAATTGATTGTTCATATATTAATAATCCTCCATTTTTTAGATTAATAATGAATACTACTATAACGACCAATAGTATCTTTTTGAGATAAGCAAAAGGAATCTATAATGACTTATCCTATATTGCTTCGTTATAAATAGAAACATTACAAAATACGTGCCAAAAAGTCAATTGTTTACCAAATAAAGAAGTTTTATATATAGCAAGCCGCTGTTTTAATGTTTTTGTTATTCTATATATAGTAATTAACAAACTACTATCGTAAGAGGTTCATTATTCCTACAAAAATATAATAATATTTCAAAGACAATATACTATTTTTCTTTGTAAATGAATAGGTATTTGACATAAAATATGCAATCTTTTTTTCTTCTTTATTATATATACTATTTATCTTTTGGATAGCTATTTTTTGATGATAATAGCATTTAACTTTTTTGTCGGTTTTATTTCGTATATTGTATAAAAATTGTAATTTAGCATGGTTTTTGAATGACCAAATAATATTGTGTAATAAATTTTCTTTAAATGTTGGAACAAGACAGAATTATAAAGGTTAACATAGAAGAGGAGATGAAGTCATCGTATATAGATTACTCCATGTCGGTAATTGTTGCGCGTGCTCTCCCTGACGTTCGAGATGGTTTCAAACCGGTTCATCGCAGGATCCTTTTCGGTATGATGGAACTAGGTAATACCTCAGATAAAGCATATAAGAAATCAGCCAGAATAGTTGGTGAAGTATTAGGTAAATATCACCCACATGGTGACTCTTCAGTATATGGTGCTTTGGTGAGAATGGCTCAGGATTGGGCGATGAGATATCCGATAGTTGATGGACAAGGTAACTTTGGTTCTATTGATGGTGATAGCCCGGCTGCCATGCGTTATACAGAGGCGCGTTTGAAGAAAGTCGGTGAGGAGATGATGGAGGATCTTTATAAAGAGACTGTTGATTTTCAGAATAACTTCGACGATACACTTCAGGAGCCTACTGTTATGCCTACTCGCATACCTAACCTATTGGTTAATGGTGCATCTGGTATTGCAGTTGGTATGGCTACAAATATGCCTCCTCACAATCTCTCTGAGGTTATTGACGGATGTGTAGCTTATATAGATAATAATGAAATTACTATAGAGGAGTTGATGAATTATGTTAAGGCTCCTGACTTCCCAACTGGTGGATATATATATGGTATAAGTGGCGTGAAAGATGCTTTCCTAACAGGTAGAGGACGTGTTATAATGCGTGCAAAAACTGAGATAGAGAGTCATACAAATCACGATAAAATAGTAGTTAATGAGATTCCTTATAATGTAAATAAGAAGGAACTTATTGAAAATATTGCTTCTCTTGTATCAGATAAGAAGTTAGAAGATATTTCATATATAAATGATGAGTCTGACCGTGAAGGTATGCGTATTGTTATTGATTTGAAACGTGATGCTAATGCTAACGTTGTCCTCAATAAACTCTTTAAAATGACTGCTCTTCAGGCATCTTTCGGAGTAAACAATATTGCTCTTGTACATGGTCGTCCACAGATGCTTAATCTTAAGGATCTTATAAGCAATTTCGTTGAACATAGACATGATGTAGTTATTCGCCGTACTAAATTCGATTTACGTAAGGCTCAGGAACGTGCTCATATCCTTGAAGGACTTATCATTGCATCAGATAATATTGACGAAGTAGTAAGAATTATCCGTGCCGCTAAAACACCGAATGAGGCAATAGAGAATCTTATGAATCGTTTTGAACTTGACGAGATTCAGGCAAAGGCTATTGTTGAGATGAGACTTCGTCAACTCACAGGACTTATGCAGGATCAACTTCATGCTGAATATGAAGATTTAATGAAACTTATAGCTTCATTGCAAGAGATACTTGATAATCCTGAAGTATGCTGGAAAGTTATTAAAGATGAACTTATTGGCGTTAAGGAGAAATTTGGTGATGCTCGTCGTTCTGAAATAGTATACTCTTCAGAAGAGTTCAATCCTGAAGACTTCTATGCTGATGATCAGATGGTTATTACTATCTCTCATCTTGGATATATCAAACGTACTCCATTGAGCGAATTCCGTACGCAGAACCGTGGTGGGGTAGGATCTAAGGGTAGTGAAACTCGTGATAAAGACTTTGTAGAGTATATTTATCCAGCTACTATGCACAATACTATGATGTTCTTTACTCAGAAAGGTAAGTGCTACTGGCTTAAAGTATATGAAATTACTGAGGGAACAAAGAATTCAAAAGGACGTGCTATACAGAATCTATTGAATCTTGATAAGGATGATAGCGTTACAGCTTTCCTTCGCGTTAAGACTCTTACTGATACAAATTATATCAATTCACATTACGTTCTCTTCTGTACTCAGAATGGTGTAATCAAGAAGACTTTACTTGAACAGTATTCTCGCCCTCGTCAGAATGGTGTTAATGCTATCACTATACGTGAAGACGACAAGGTTATAGAGGTAAGAATGACTAATGGTAACAATGAGATTCTTATTGCAAACCGTAATGGTCGTGCTATACGTTTCCATGAGAGTGCTGTACGTGTAATGGGTAGAACAGCTACCGGTGTTCGTGGTATCACTCTTGATGAGGATGTTGTAGATCCTAATGATCCAAATATAGTTGATAAAGATGAGGTAATAGGAATGATCTGCGTTAAGGATCCTGAGAAGGAATCAATTATGGTTGTTTCTGAGCAGGGCTATGGAAAACGTTCTGAAATTGAAGATTATAGAAAGACAAATAGAGGTGGTAAGGGTGTTAAGACTTTGAATATCACAGATAAGACAGGTAAACTTGTTTCTATAAAAACAGTTACTGACGAGAATGACTTGATGATTATAAACAAATCAGGAATCACTATTCGCCTCGGTGTTAAAGATGTACGTATAATGGGTCGTGCTACTCAGGGTGTACGTCTGATAAATCTAGAGAAGAGAAATGACACTATCGGATCTGTTTGTAAGGTAGTTTCTGAATCAGAAGAGGATAATGTTGTAGATATGGATACAGATGATAATGATGTAATATTGACAGAAAACCTAACTGATGATTCTCAGTATGATGATAACGAATCATTTGATGATGATTCTATCGATGAAGAAAATAAGGAAGAATAAATATTATTATTAAATCCGTAAAATCATGAAGAAAGTATTATTCACGGTTGCTCTTATGCTCACTGCTTGCTTAGCTCAAGCTCAGGTAAGCGTTGTAAAAGAGGCAAAATCAAACAAAAGTAAACCTGAAGAAGCTGCAAAAATCCTTGAGCCAGCTTTGACAAACTCTGAAACGGCTGGAGATCCTGAAACATGGAAACTTGCTGGTGATTTTCAGAAATCAATTTACGATGAAGAGAATATGAAATTATTCTTGCCAGGTGGAAAAGCTGATACAACTAAGTTGTATAATAGCCTTGCTAAGATGTATGATTATTATCTGAAATGTGATGAGGCTGAACAGTCTAAAGTGAAAAGTGGCGAATTGAAAAAGCAAAATACAGAAAAAAGAATGCTGAAGTGTTAGCTAAACTTCGTCCAAATTTGACAAACGGTGGTTCTGATTATTATAACAATGGTAATTATGAGAAAGCGTTGAAGTTCTTTGGTATGTTTGTTGATGTAGTTAACGAACCAATCTTTGAAGAAAACCAGGTTGTAAAACAGGATACATTGATTCCTTTGATATCTTGCTATGCAACTTTAGCTGCTAATTCTTTGAAAGACAATAAAGCAATCTTGAAGTATGGTGCAATAGGAAAGAATCATAAGGATGAGGGTTATAGAGCTCTTATGTGCCTTGCTGAAGTTTATGGCAACAAGGAGACAGGTGACTCTGCAAAATGGCTCGAGACTATTAAAGAAGGTTCTGAGAAATTCCCAAAACAGGAATATTTCGTTGGAAACATCATGGATTATTATATCCAGAAAGGTAAATTGGACGATGCACTAAATCAAATCAACTCTCTTATTGCAAAAAATGAGACTCCTTATTTCTTGTATGTAAAAGGTATCATCCTTTATGAGAAGAAACAATATGATGCAGCAATTGCTGAATTCAACAAAATCATAGCTAAGAATGCTGAGTTAGTAGCTGAAGCTTATTCAAAATTAGGCGATTGCTATTTCTTCCCAGCTCAGACTATTGTTGAGGAGAATTCAAAACTTGCTATCGGAGATGCAAAATATACTGCTAATGAAGCTAAGATCAAGGATCTTTACTTGAAAGCTAAACCTCTCTATGAAAAGGCTAAACAGTTGAAACCAGACAACAAGCAGCTTTGGGGTAACTATCTTCTAAACATCTATTGGAAACTTAATAAAGCTGAATATGAGGCTTTAGAAAAAGAATTAGGTTATTAATATTCTTTTACCAATATAGAAACGAAAACGACTTCACTTGTGTGAAGTCGTTTTTTTGTATAAATGGAGTGGCTATTTGAAAACTATAGATTTTGTTTCACATATATTATATTTCTATTTTTTATAAAAAATGATATGCTTTATTCGATAAATTCTACCTCAAGTAATACTAGCATTTTAGGAATAATATAAATTAAGCTATTGGTTAGTAACATAATAAGGTCCCTTGATTAAAAGTAAAATAGGCAAAGACGTCGCCGGCTGTCACAAGAACTTTAAGAGTTCTTTCTGGAGTACCATTTGGGAGAATTGTAACAATAAGTTTTTTATTAATAATTTTTATTGATGCAAAACTAGTCTCAATTTTATATAAATCATTATCCCGTATAAATTCTTTACAATCATTTTTATAGATTTCTGTTGCATTTATTAGCCATGGAGAATAATTAAGACATGAGAAAGTGTATTCACCACCTGCAGCGGGAACTATTATATTATTATAATCAGAAGTTTAATTTCGTTTTCCCATTTCATAGCTTCCCATTTTCCATCTTCATTATCACATTTGTCACAGCTCTGAAAAATAGAAAAGAGTGATATTAATACAAGGTAAATTAAGTTTCTCATAAAATATTATTTAAGTTATATTGTTTATTCTATCCCAAAACTGAGATCAGTTTGCCTTCTGTTTTGATATAATAGATTTTAGTGTGTATTGTATATGTTGATATAATGATTCTTTTGTCTCTGGCAAGACAATTTTTTCTACAGAGAGTACATAGTTATATCCTGGCTCATACACAAAACCGGATACTCTGTTAAATGGTCCAACTCTCCATTCATCCGATTCGTTTTCTTTATATTTCATGCCTGGAGATGGTTGTATATTTGCATCATCTATTATTTTAAATGGCTCTGTTTCAGATGAAATATATAGTGTAGCATCTGATTTTTCTCCTTTTGAAATTTCAGATTCAATTTTAATAAGTTTATATCTATAACATGAAGCATCTTGAGGTGGATCTGCTAATGTAGTACGTTGCACGCTCAATTTGTATTCATTACCGCGATTGAAATTAAATCCTTCAATTTCTTGAAATCCCATGAATTGATAATTACTATTATTATTTGCCTTAACAGTCATTCCTTCAATAACAAAAGGAGAGAGTATTACTCCGGAGAAACTAGTATATGGAGATATATAGATTTCTACTTTATCTATCTTATCTTCTGATTCATCATCATTAATGCAACTAACAAATGCCATAGAGTAAACAAGTACTAACAGCAACATAAAAAGGAACTTTTTCATAAGTATTTATTTATTGTTAT
>NZ_BAJR01000010.1 GCF_000613805.1 Phocaeicola paurosaccharolyticus JCM 15092
TTATAAATGTCTTCTATAGCTGATCTGCTATATATAAAAACATTGCTAGAACTAATTCACTTTACATTTTATTTCTTTTACTTCCTGCTTTACTATACATCATTTTAAAACTCTAGCTGAATGACTTTACAATAAAACTATTTTCTTCATAGAAATATAGAAATAGCTTACTGATATAAGGAGATAATAATGCTGTAGTTTACTTATGCATCGATTACAGTATTAACGATATAAGATTAAAAATCTGACAACAAAAAAGCCATCATAAATATTATGATGGCTTTTCTATATTGAACTTGTAAATTATTTACCTAACTTAACTGGAGAGATACCCTTTTGAGTTGGTTTTACCGGTGCAATAGTTCCGTCTTGGTTGAATTCCAGCTTGTCTATGCACACTTCTCTATGATATCCTGGTCCATTATTAAGGAAGTCCTTATTAATGCGATGATATACTATATACCATTCATCTTTTCCCGGTATTTGAAGTATTGAGTTATGAGCAGGTCCATATATATTGTTTGCAGGGTCCTGTATCAATATAACTGGTTCTTTTGCCACTTCTATCGGTCCTAACGGACTTTTGCTTGTACCATAGGCAACATGATAGTTTGGAGACCCTGTATCGTCTACTGACCAAAGAAAATAGTATAATCCGTTACGATAGAATACATAAGAAGCTTCACGGAACTGATAATCTTTCAGAGTTCCTCCTTTAGGAGTAAGAACTTTGGTTGTATTCTCCTTGATCGACATCATATCATCATTCAGTTCAGCACCTGCCATATATCCATTTCCCCAATATAGGTAGCTCTTTCCGCTTACAGGATCAGTAAATACATCGCTGTCTATCTGCTGACCTCTTTTTGCTGGAGATAGGGCAACTATAGAGCGTCCTGAATCTTTGAAAGGACCGGTAGGGCTATCTGCAACAGCAACTCCTGTCTGTTTTCCCTTTATAGTATTACCACTATAGTAGAAGTAATATTTGTAGCTGCCATCGGCTTGCTGTTTCTCTTCAATGCATGGTGCCCAAGCATTACCATCTGCCCATACTACCTGATTACTTTTCAAGTCAATTATAGTACCCTCATCTTTCCAGTCAACAAGGTTGTCGGATGAGTAAACGTTAAAGCTATAACCACCCCAGCCTGCATATCCATCAGTGGTAGGATATAGATAAAACTTTCCGGTCTTTTTTGAATACAATATCTCAGGATCTGCACGGAAATCTAGAACTAGTGGGTTGTTGCATCCTGGAAGTCTCTTAACGCTGAACTGATCACTTGGCCACTTATTCATGAGACGTTCTGCCTCTTCCTCTGTTACGGCAATTGTAGTACCATGACGTGGAGTGAACTTGCCGCTTGTACTTGTATTTTTCTCGAATTTGAAATTCTTCAAATCTTTAGAGCTACAGAACTGATAATGTCCGTTTGAATAACAGTCGTACATCAATATCCATCCATTTCCATCTATAGTTTTGAATACTCCGCCACCTTCAACATTCTCATTTGTCTGTTGCACCGGAGCGCTTGGCTTGCTCCATTGTGATCCCGGTTGTTTACCTTTTGCAGCTGTAAGTCTTTTAGATGTAACCTGACAAATACCTCTCTCACCTTCATTTTTGAAGAAGTAGTGGTATAGCTTATCTTTTTTATCATAAACGATATCACTGTCTATCGTAGCAGAGCCACGGTCGAAAAGATAGACTGGTTCTGTCTCAAGGTCTGTAAAATCCTTATTTGCATAGCAATAAAAGACTTTATCGTATGCCAATGAGCCATCGTTTGTGAGCATAGAGAAATAGACCATGTAACGTTTAGCCTCCGAGTCCCAAATTGTCTGAGGAGCCCATACTCTAGTCACCTTGCTCCATTTATCAGCGAAGCGTGTAGGAAAGTGTACAGTTGAGTGTGTCCAGTTAATCAGATCATCCGATTTCATCAAAACAATACCTCTGTTACTAGCCCATCCTTCTTCTGAGCGCATATCTGTAACAACCATATAGAATTTTCCATCCTCACCTCTTAGGATATGTGGGTCGCGCACACCTTTTTTAATAGAGATAGAGTCCGAAGCAATTATCGGGTTGCCATTATTAAGAGGAACATAGTTGTATCCATCTTTGCTTAGTGCAAAGTGTATCTGTTCCTGTTTAGGACTATTCCCGGTGAAATAGGCAAATAGATACTGACTCATCTTGTTTTTAACAGGTTTCTGACTCTTTATCCCATGAGCTGGCATGGCTGTGAGAAGAAGAAAACTACCTACAGTTGTTAGGATGTGTGGTAATTTCATAACTTAATTAATTTAATTATTCGTTTTAAATAGTTTCGTAAACTACAAAGATAAGATAATCATCCAAGAAACTAAATAATACCTAGCGACATTCATTTTCTTAAATGTATAATTAAGTAATACTAACAACTCTCTTCATCTCTTTAATAACCCTTATAAATAGTTTCTATGTTGAAAAGCCTAGTTGTAATTTAAAAGTGATATTTTTGCGTATTAATGTTTGCGAGATATCGCTTCAACTTAAGATAATCAAAAAAGAATTTAATAATTTACGATATGGCTACTTATGCTCCTTTTGCTAAACCTTTATATGTGATGACTAAACCGGTAAGTTCTATATGTAACTTGTCTTGTAAGTATTGCTATTATTTAGAGAAAAACAATTTATATAAGAGGTCAGATGTAAATGATAAGTTTATAATGAGTGATGAACTTCTGGAAAGGTTTGTAAAAGATTATTTGAGGTCTCAGACTCAACCTCAGGTTTTATTTACCTGGCATGGAGGTGAACCATTGATGAGACCAATAAGCTTTTATAAGAAGGCTATTGAGTTACAAAAGCAATATGCAAATGGCAGAATTGTTGAGAATAGTATTCAGACAAATGGCACATTAATAACCGATGAGTGGTGTAAGTTCTTTAAAGAAAATAGGTGGTTAGTAGGAGTATCGATAGATGGACCACAAGAGTTTCATGACGAGTATAGAAGAAGTAAAGATGGCAAATCTTCATTTCATAAAGTCATGAATGGAATTAATCTCTTGAATAAGCATCAAGTAGAGTGGAACGCTATGGCAGTAGTAAATGATTTTAATGCCGATTATCCTCTTGATTTCTACAGATTTTTTAAATCTATAGGTTGCCATTATATCCAGTTCACTCCTATTGTTGAGAGATTATTATCACATAATGATGGCAGGCATTTAGCTTCTGCAGCTAATAGTGAGGATTTACCTCTATCCAATTACTCTTTATCGCCTGAACAATGGGGTAATTTCCTCTGCAGTATATTTGATGAATGGGTGCGTAATGATATTGGCAACTATTATATTCAGCTGTTTGATTCAACTTTGGCAAACTGGGTCGGAGAGGCTCCCGGAGTCTGTACAATGGCAAAAGTCTGCGGGCATGCAGGCGTTATGGAGTATAATGGCGATGTATACTCTTGTGATCACTTTGTTTTTCCAGAATATAAGTTAGGTAATATACACGAAAAGACATTGACTGAGATGATGTATTCGGATAAGCAGTTGTCTTTTGGTGCTGAAAAGTTTAATTCTCTTCCGAAGAAGTGCAGAGAGTGTAATTACCTTTTTGCATGTAATGGAGAGTGTCCTAAAAATAGGTTCATTAAGACAGAGGAGGAGGGAAAGCCTCTGAATTTCTTGTGTGAGGGTTATTATAAGTTCTTTGATCATGTTGCACCATATATGGATTACATGAAAAAAGAGTTCTTAGCTGAAAGAGCCCCTGCAAACATTATGGATTACTTGAAGTCAAATAATTTCGAATGATAATTTTCAGATATTCGACATGCTCCTAAATGCAATTTTAGTTTTGTATCAATCGAAGTCAACAGTCATATATTTTTAATAATACCTTTTATAACTCCTATGGAGCTATAAATTCAGTCATGTGATTCTCCCTAAGTAGGAGGATTAGTATAAATAATATTTATCCTATTACTTATATTTGGTATATAATGTCCTATTATATGTCTGATAAATTCTCAATTTTTAGTCTAAAAAGTTGGGTGACAGATCTTTTTATATAATTTTACAACATGATACAGAATATATAACTATTAATAATAAAATTATGACACGAGAAGAATTATTTGAGATGATGAATGCTAGTCCGGTGATGCACTTGGCAACAGTCGATCAGAATGGTCAGCCACATGTTCGTGGAATTCTTATGTATAAGGCCGATACAGATGGTATAATATTCCATACAGGTGCTATGAAAGAGCTGCATCAGCAGTTGCAGGCAAATCCAAAAGCAGAGGTTTGCTTTAATCACAAAGGAGTACAGATTCGTGTAGATGGTAACTTTGAGTTGGTAGAAGACGATGCATTGGTTGAAGAGATATACAAGCATCCATCACGTCAGTTCATGAGAAACTGGGGCTCTTTGGAGCAGATCAAGACATTCCTCAAGGTGTACCGCATGAAAGGGGGAAAGGCACATGCTTGGACTTTAGCCGATAATTTTGCTCCTAAAGAGTACATCAACCTATAATTCTTTAATTGTTATGTGTATATTTAATCGAATCATAGCAATCCTGCTCATGTTGTTTGGTATTATTCACGACGTGGCAACTTTTACTCCTTTGATTACCGGAGGATTGGAGAGTGTGAGTGAGATGCAAGTCAAAGCCTTGACATATATGAGCCTCATATGTGGCGCATCTCTTATTCTGAGTGGTCTCTTGTTGTTTTTGCTTCTGCCATTTCGTGCAGAACATAAGGCTATCAAGAATGCCACCAATATAATAGGCATATTTCTATTAGCAGCCGGTATTTTGGCTGTTGTATATATGCCCTACAATCCCTTTGCTTGGATCACCCTAATCCTATGCTTGAGTGCTGACTTTGGTATTATTCGCACAAAATGATAAATATCTGATTCTGGAATAATGTAGAAAAATAAGCCCAGCTGATAACAGAAAAGTTATCAGCTGGGCTTTTCTGTAATGCATTCCAATATATTGTACCTCTTTTCTGTTAAAAATAATATAATGCAGTTGTTGCATGGTCACGATTGATGGAGGTGCATATTTCTCTAATATCAGCCTTAAATTCCTTCATATCTATCCGAAGCACAAGATAAAGCCTTTCTAACGGGCTTTTTTGCCACTCCAAACTGCCTTTGTAACTATAAGGACTCTTATTAATGTCAAAAAGTGACTAAAAAAGCTAAAAAAAAATGTTCGTGAGAATAAATAATGCACATAAAAAACTAATAATTCTCCATAAAGGTCCTTACAAAAAGTAATTTCACCCAATGTTAAGCTAATCTTATATACGATATTTTAAAAGTGATTGTTCATTAAACTAATATTAATTTTAAAATTATGAGAAACACAGAAAAAGCAGTGTGGGTATTGTGCTTGATGGCTATATTGTTGATATTGCCTCCACCAAAACTTTTCGCACAAAATCTCACAGTTAAAGGTACGGTTTTAGATTCTGGTGGTGAACCTATTATCGGTGCTTCTGTAGTCGAAAAAGGGAAAACAACTAATGGTGTAATTACTGACCTTGATGGTAATTTTTCTATCAAAGTCGCAACCGGAAAGAAACTTGTTATTTCTTATATCGGTATGGTTACACAAGAAGTTTCTGCAGTAGCAGGAAAACAGATGAAAATTGTTCTTAATGATGATTCCAAAGCTCTTGATGAAGTTGTCGTTATTGGATATGGTAGCAAAGCCAGAAGGGATTTGACAGGTTCTGTCGGCTCCGTCTCGGGTGCAAAAATTGCTTCAGTTCCTGTAACATCAGCTGCAGTAGCTCTTCAAGGTAAAATTGCCGGTGTGCAAGTTACCACGGTCGACGGTGCTCCAGGAGCAGATATTAATATCAGGGTCAGAGGAGGTACGTCAGTAACTCAAAGTAATGAACCTCTCTATATTGTTGATGGTTTCCAGGTAAGCAATATTAATGATATTCCTCCTACTGATATTGCATCTATTGATGTATTGAAAGATGCTTCAATTACTGCAATCTATGGTGCTAAAGGTGGTAACGGAGTTGTTGTTGTTACAACAAAATCGGCTAAAGCAGGTAAGATACAGGTAAGTTTTAATGCTCATCTTTCTACAAGCCAGCTTTCTAATAAGATTGAATTAATGAACTCTGCTGAATTTGCACGTTATCAATATGAATGGTCTGCATGTAATGGTAGCCGTTCAAGCAATGCAAAATTCTTCCGTGCAAACTTTGGTAACCCTCAGGACCTTGATTTGTACACTACACTTCCTACACATGACTGGCAGGATGAGGTTATGGGAGAGAATCCTATTAACTACTCAACAAACATTACAATAGGTGGTGGTACAGACAGAATGCGTTTTAATGCATCTCTCACTCAGAGTGAAGATAAAGGTATTATAATGGCATCAGGTGTTCGTCGTACAAACCTGAATATTAAAACTGCTATCGATATTACAAAGAATCTTACCTTACAGATTAATCCAAAATTCACATTCCGTCGTGATGAGGGAGCTGGAGGAGATAACATTGGTACAGGTGGTATAATTGATGTATTACGCTATCGTCCAACAAATGGTTTGCGTGAGTATGGATATGTTGATCCATCTTATGCAGATCCAGACGAAGAACAATTATTTACTTATACTAATCCTAAGAGTGATATTGACATCAACCAGCAGAAGAAATATAGTTATAACTATACTAATGCTCTTTCTCTTGAATGGAGACCTATTAAAGGACTCTCATTACGTTCTGAGGCAACAATAGGATTGAGCTGGAGAGATCAGTATCGTTTCTTTGGTGCTCTTACTCCAGACGGTCAGAGGAATAACAACCAGCCTCTTGCTATAGTTCAGAAAGATAATTCATTTACTTATATTTGGACAAATACAGCAACTTATGCTTTCTCTTTGAAAGACACACATAATTTCTCATTCCTTTTAGGTGAAGAGGTATATCATACTCAGAGCAAAAATAACTATCAGAAAAACCGTTATTTCCCTCGTGCATTCGAGGCTGAACAGGCATGGGCAAATATGGGATTTGGTACACCTCAGGAGTCTACTACATCTTTATCAACTCCAGACCGTACAGCATCTTTCTTTGGACAGACAAGTTATAACTATAAGCACAAATATCTTCTTTCATTAACTATGCGTGCAGATGGTTCAACAAAGTTTGCTCCAGGAAATCAGTGGGGATATTTCCCATCTGTATCAGGTGCTTGGGTACTTTCAGAAGAGAATTTTATGAAGGGTATTGATTGGATTGATCAGTTGAAACTTCGTGTTGCAGTAGGTCTTGCAGGTAATAACCGTATTGACAATGATATGTGGCGTTATCTATATTCTGTTAACTCAACAGGTGGTCCTGGCTTTGGAGAAGCAACACTTTTCGGAGCTCAGTGGTATGGAAATCAAGGAAATGATAAGTTTGCAAATAAAAATATTAAGTGGGAAACTACATTGACAAGAAACTTAGCAGCCGACATTTCGTTGTTCGATGGTCGTCTATCTGTTACTCCTGAAATCTATTGGAATACAACAAAAGACTTGTTATATAAATCAGATATTCCTTCTGCTACAGGTTATGTAAGTCAGATGCAGAATATTGGTAGAGTATCAAACAGAGGATTTGAATTGACAGTATCCGGTGATATTCTTAGAGGAAAAGACTATGTATTATCAGCTAATCTCTCTTTGGGATCAAATAGAATGAAAGTTGATAAGTTGAACGGAACAGATAATGTAATATGGGATCAGAATAACCGCTGGAAATCAAGCTATAATGACTATTGTTTGAAAGTAGGTGATCAGGTAGGACTTATTTACGGATTCGTATATGATGGATTATATTCAATGGACGAGTTCTACTTTGACCCAACAAACTCTCTTCAGGCCTTACCTTGGGGTTCAAAAGCTGCAGAGAATGGTACAAGTAAAGATGCTCCTACTGTAGATGAAAATGGTGTAGAGCATAGCAAGACTGTGATAAATACGATATCTGGTGATTCAAATTCAGGTATTGCAACTCTTCCTGGAAAAATTAAATTTAAAGATTTGGATGGAGACGGATATATTACAGAAAACGACCGTACTGTAATCGGTAATACAAATCCAAAGGTACAAGGTGGTTTTGGCTTAAGCGGTCAATGGAAGAACTTCGACTTCGCTATGAACTTCAATTTCATGCTTGACTTTGATGTTAATAATGCTACAGCATATCAACTCTCTTCAGCAGAAGGAAATTCAAATAAATTCTTAAATGTACTTCAGAAATTTGCTGATAACGGATGGAGATATACTCGTGATGGAGATGGTGAATGTCTATATAAAGCTTATTTCCTTGACGGATCAGTAGATTTATATCGTGCTTTGAATGAGACTAGCACACTTTGGAATCCTACAGATGTAACAAAGAAAATAACTCACTCTTATTTTATCGAAGATGGTTCATTCCTTCGTTGTCAGGATTTGACATTAGGATACACTCTTCCTCAGAATATTTCATCAAAATGGGGAATATCTAAAGCTCGTTTCTATGTATCTGCTTCAAATCTCTTTATCTTGACCGGATATTCTGGTTATGACCCTGAAGTTGATATTCAGACAGGTCTTACTTGCGGTATGGATTATAACCGTTATCCACGTAGCCGTAGCTTTGTGGTTGGTACAAATATCACATTCTAAAAATGAAAGAACATGAAAATTAAAAGAATTCTAATATCTGGCTTGGCGGTTGTACTTTTATCATCTTGCAGTGATTTCCTCACAGTAGAGTCTCCGTCAAGTTATAGCGAGGATTTTGTCTATAGTCAGAAGACTGAGATAAGTCGTGCTTTAAATGGTGTATATGCGTCAATATTGGTGGATAACCTGTATGGCGATCTTTACCAAAGAACATTTGTTATGAATAGTGATGTTGATTTGATACCTTATACCAGCAACACTGCTTCTCATAATGCATATGCTCGTTTCGATTGTGATGATCAGGGTGGTGAAATAAATAAATTTTGGGTTGCAGCTTACAAAGCAATTGAAGATGCCAACCGTTTTATTTATGGAGTTGAACATAGCCCAATTTTTAATAAAACTGATGAGGAACTGATGCAGATGCTTGGCGAGGCCAAATGCTTGCGTGCTATGGTTTATCATGACCTAGTGGTAATGTTTGGTGATGTACCATTCACTTTCGAGGCTGCAGCACAGCTTGGTGATAACTATGTTATTCCAATAAAGGATAGAAATGAGATACAGGATCTTCTTATTGAAGATTTGAAGGCAATAGCTCCTAACATGGCTTCAACTTCATCTGCTACAGTCGAACGTGCCTCTAAAGAGTTTGCTTGGTCTTTGATAGCTCGTATAGCTTTGACAGCAGGTGGATATTCACTTCATCCAAACAAAGATGATGCAAGCAGCTATGGTACTATGCAGCGTCCTTCTGACTATACAAAGTATTATGAAATTGTAAGGGAATATACTGATAAGGTTATTACCACAGGTACACATTCTCTTGGAACATCCTTCTCAGATGTATTTGTTAAGGAGAGCAATTTTGAACTTGTAAATAGTGGAGATCCTATCTTTGAAATCCCTTTCGCTAAGGAATCAACAGGTCAGGTTGGATATTTACAGGGCCCTACTTCTACATCTAATGAAGGTGCAACTCTGGGTAAGAATGTTTGGGGAGCTTCATCAGGTAGTGCACGCTTAAATGCTTTCTATCGTTATCTATTTAATGAGAATGACAAACGTCGTGATTTTGTTAATGGATTATGGTACTATGGCAATGGAGCGAACAATGCAACCCAAGATTCATGTATGATACGTGCTGATTATACTGTACACAACAACAAATGGTCAAAATTATGGTCTAATGCAGGTCAATTTGTCAATACAAGTAGTGGTTCAACAGGTATAAACTTCCCTTATATGCGTTATGCAGATGTTCTGCTTATGAATGCAGAGGCAATAAATGAACTTGAAGGTCCTACAGCATTAGCACAGAATTCTCTTAGACTTGTACATGCACGTGCATTCGACGATCAGGCTGCTGTTGCAGAATTTATATCAAACGCATCAACATCAAAAGAGGCATTCCTTAAAGCGGTGTTAGATGAACGTAAGTGGGAGTTTGCAGGTGAGAACAGCCGTTGGCGTGATCTTGTTCGTACAAATCTTTATGGACAGGAAGTAGTCTATAGTTTCTTGCGCTATCTCTCTACAGCTATGAGTAATGCAGGTTCATATTCTGGATTCGAGGATGATATAGCACAACATGACGGTAGTTATTATCTGGATGAACTTCCTGAATATATGTATTATCATGTACTTCCTCAGGGTGTTGCTTGGAAAGTAGAATCAAATAAAGTATATGGATATCCTTATCCAAATAGGACAATGGATATACTTTATATCTATAATCCTTACAAACAGACTAGTCAGCCGGCTACTGCTTTGACAGCAGTTGATGGAAAAACATGGTTAACTGCTACTCTATATCAGTGGAGTACTGACTCTCAGCCAACTAATCAGTGTCGTTATTCTTACTACGGATATATTCGTTACACTGAGAGCGGAAACATTGTACTTATTAACAATGGCGTTGAAACTCCTTTAGAGGGTAACAGCGTACCAGAAGTAAGTTCTTTGCCACCTGTACGTTATATATTGCCTTTCCCTAATGCCGCTTTGCAACGTTCTGGAGGAGCATATAAAAACTATTATGGTTACAAATAATAAATTATGGGAACAATTATGAAGAAATATATTTTATATACGCTTATGTTGCTGTCGACCTTCTCTTTCAGCTCTTGTAAGGATGAAGAGGATATTGTGTCGGGAACAGACAGGGAATGGATGACGATGTTTATCTGTGACAACAACAGAGGAAAAGGTGATGACTATGCTATAACTGTAAGGCAGAAGGTCCTAATGGTAATGATATTCATCTCTATTGGTATGGTGTAAAGGACTGTGCCGGATATCAAATTCGTCAGGCACTTCAGCCAAATGTATCAGGAGGTGCTGATGCATGGGGCTCTTCAGCCCAAAATGGCCTTTTGCTGTTGGATACTATTGTAGGTCCTGATGTACTGGATATGGTTATAAAGAATCAGCAATATTCAACAGACTTCCGTTTCTCTATTCGTGTTCTATCTACTAAGGATGATAATGTGACAGATTTTTCACATGCATCAAAATGGTATGGACATGGCGATGGACGTCAATGGGCTGAGTATATCGGAATTACTACAGCAGACCGTTATGCTACTCCTTTCTGTGTTTATGTAGATGGATCAAAGACCACTGAAACTACAATGCGTGTTATGCTTAACCGTAAGTTTAGTGTGGTTTCTGATGGAGTATCTGAAGATGATAAGGCTATCTATCGTGAGAAGTTTGAACTGGATGCTAATGATAATTTCGTTTACCAGTGGCTTGAGGTTCAACCATCTCCTAATAATCCGGCATCAACTATTGGAGATAAATGGTTGAAATATAGGATAACAGAAGAAGATTTCAATAGGGGATATGTAGATATCGATGGATTGCAGAAGAATTCTGTTTATGTTATAAATGTACGTAATGAGAATGTACCTGTTAAATGGGATGCTTATTACAATACATATTCAGCACGCTCTGATGGTGAGCCTGGTGAGCCTATACTGGTTAAACATGATATGTCAGCTCCAAGCCGTGATTATTTTGACACTCAGGAACAGTATGACATTGCAATGACTCAGCATGAAGCTGCAGTAAAATACAATGCTATGCGAATTGACTTCTTGTTAACAGACTTTATCTCTGATGTTAATCTTGCTGAGGGTCAGACTTTCTATTTGGAAGGCGGAAAGACTTACTGCTTCTTCAATAACCTTACTACATGTAAAGGATTCGTATTACGTACAAACCCTGAAGATGTGAAAGCAGGAAAACGTGCTACTGTTCTTCTTGGTGGTATGAGTATGACCGGAACGACTGTAAATTCTATGAACCTTATGTTCGGTCGTCAGCCTCAAGCAGGTGAGGGAGGAGAGATATACATGAAGATGCTTGAATTTGAAGATATAGATTTTGACTGTCCTCTTGCTCTTACATATGGTGACCAGATGGCTGGTCTTGGTTCAGCTACAGGAAACTATTTCATAAATATGTTCCCTAATGGTATGGCAGTTCATCTTGAGAATTTTGTAATAAAGAATTGTACATTCAATCATCTTATACGTGGTTTCATTCGTGAACAAGGCCCTAATTACAAAATCTGGGATAATGTATTGATAGAAGGAAATGAGTTTTATAACTGTGGATATTATAGCAATGGTGCCGGTGGTTATAACTGGGTAGCCGGATCTGGTAATAATGCAAATTCAAACTTGTACAAGAATTTCATTGTCCGTGACAATACTTTCTTTGACTGTCCGTTCCCATCATTCTTCAATGAGACAAAACAGTCTGCATGGAAGAGTGGAGCATGGAATATAACATTCGATAATAATACTTTAGTAAACTGGAACACTCGTGCTGCAGGTAATATCTTTAATATGCGCTATATACCAGACGGTAGTTCATTTAATGTTAGGAAGAATCTTATAATTCTTACCAAACAAGATGGTGACGTTCGTAATATGGTAATGGCTGGTGCAGATATACGTAATATGATGCTTTTGCCTGATGGTACAGAAGGACATGCTACTCTCAACTTTGAGAATAACTATTCTACAAATACATTCTTGACTAATGGTCAGATATTCAGTACTAATGCTTGGAATGCAACTAAGAACAATTTCGGAACCTTGGTAAGTAAAGGCTCAGCGACATTGAACGGTTCTCTTGAAGTATTGGTAGATGATATCTCTCCTGCAGAACTTATGCATAGTCCGAACCCTCCTCATAAAGCAGCGACTAATAGTGATCAGTATATGCATCGTGCTGATAAAATTGATGGAACCGGAGGTGAACATGGAGCAGACTTGTATTATAATAACTCAAGTAAGGTTACAAGCTCTAAAATATATCAGCTTGGAATCGGTGCTTCAAAATGGCGTGACGGATTAAAATAGATGTTGTATTAAATTTATTATAGAGAATTGTTGTAAGGAAAAGGGTTGTATCATATTTTTATGATTACAACCCTTTACTGAAGAAGTAACTAATTAAAATTAAATAGTATGTGTAGTAAAAGTCTCATTTTAGCATTACTCTTTATTTCAATAGCACCTGTTATTACCAAAGGTCAGGATAATAAGATGGTTTATAAGAAATGGCATAAAGATGTAAGAGAGTATACGTCTGATTTTTTTTGCACTCCTGAGGCTGAGCGTATTGCAAATAATCTGATGCTATATCAACAGACTACAGGAGGATGGCCAAAGAATATCTATTTCCCGGCTCAGTTGACTGAAGAAGATAAGGTAAAGATACTTTCAAGTAAAAACGATGTTAACGAAAGTACTATTGACAACAGTGCTACTACAACAGAGATCAGATATATGGCAAACATGTATTGTGCCACTAAGAAGAGTGACTATGAGAAATCTGTTATAGCAGGAATAAACTATCTGTTGGAGGCACAATACGACAATGGAGGTTGGCCTCAGTTTTATCCTCGTCCCACAGGATATTACACTCAGATAACCTTTAATGATAATGCAATGATTAATGTAATGCGTCAGTTGCGTGAAATTTATGAAAACAAGGCTCCCTTCAAATTCATTCCTGAATCTTTGAAAGAGAAAGCTAAAATAGCATTTGACAAAGGTATAGAGTGCATTCTTAATTGTCAGGTTAGGCAGAATGGTAAACTTACTGCATGGTGTGCTCAGCATGACAAAGTTACATTAGAGCCATGTAAGGCACGTGCTTATGAACTTCCTTCTTTGAGTGGTGCGGAGTCAGCTGATATAGTTCTTTTGCTTATGTCATTACCTAATCCATCAGAAAGAGTCAAGACATCAATTGAATCTGCTGTAAAATGGTTTTGTGAAGTTAAGATTGATGGATTGCAGAGAGAGAGTTTTATCAATGCTGATGGGAAAAAAGATTATAAGATGGTTAAAAGTGATTTGTCTCCTTCTCTTTGGGCACGTTTCTATGAATTGGGTACAAATAGACCATTTTTCTCTGACAGAGACGGCGTTGTGAAGTATGATATATCACAAATTGGATATGAAAGAAGAAACGGTTATAGTTGGTATAACAATAGTGGTAATAAGGTACTTAGTGAATACGAAAAGTGGAAGAAAAAGATTGAATCTCCTAAATTTAAATAGACTTCATACTCTTTTTATTATAAACAAAAACGTTTAGATATATTTCAACTAGTTACTCTACTATAATTGAGGCTTTATTTAATAATAAAGTGTAGAGGAAACTAAAAATATCTCTTACTACTATCCGTTAAGTAGCAAGGGATATTTTTAGTTTCTTTTCATTCAGATAAATGGTTTTGGGTAGAGCCGGATGTTGTTGGTAATGCGTTTATTATAAGCAAAATACGTAGTATATACCAAAAATGTATAATATAGCTTTTTTATAATATTTTTCTTATCTTACTTGGATAGCCCAATGCTTTCTCTAGTTAACAAGAAACAATACCTTTTAGATGCATAACTATTAGTAAATCAAGAATAAATCCAAGGCAGTTTAAATTACATTTCCTAGATTGAATCCTTCTTTATGAAGTCTATAATTTCGTCAATATATCCAAAAGCCATTCCTACAACAGTATCTGCAGCTCCGTAATATACAGCCACTCTGTTGCCATCATTTAGTGCAGCGCAAGGAAATACTACATTAGGTACATCACCTTGTAACTCATAACTTGCCGCAGGGGCTAACAAATACTTACGAGTACGATGCAACACCTTCGATGGGTCGTTTTTATCAAGAAGTGCAGCACCCATTGAATAACGGAAACCATTGCAAGTTGTGATGACTCCATGATAGAAAAGTAACCAACCATCTTTTGTTAGGAAAGGTACAGAACCTGCACCAATTTTGGTGCATTGCCAAGCACTCTCAGGAAATGGAGTTACTTTCATAACACATCTGTGTTCGCCCCAGTATTTCATATCAGGGCTGTAGCTTATATAAATATCACCGAAAGGAGTATGTCCATTATCACTTGGACGGCTAAGCATAGCATATTTCCCATTAATTTTCTCAGAGAAAAGAACACCGTTGCGGTTGAACGGAAGGAATGCGTTCTCGCATTGGAAGAATTCCTTGAAATCGAATGTATATCCGATGCCTATTGTCGGACCATTATATCCATTGCACCAGGTAATCCAATATCTATCCTCTATCCATGTTACACGAGGGTCGTACTTGTATTCAGACTCAATCATATTAGTGTTTCCGCATTTAAAAACGATAGGGTCATGTTCTATCTCCCAATTTATTCCGTCTTTACTGAATCCGGAAAAGATATTCATCTGAACTGCTTTGTTATCGCAGCGGAAAACACCTGCAAAACCTTCTTTAAATTTAACTACAGCACTATTAAAGATACTATTAGATGAAGGTATTTGATAACGTTCTATAACAGGATTTTTGGAGTATCTCCACATTACGTCTTTTGAATCTTGGGGGCGTTCTTCCCAAGGCATTATTATAGTATTCATAAAAATAGAAATTAATTATATTTATTTTCTTCTACAGAGTCTTTATATGTAAATGGTACGAAATAAGTTATCAGTAATGATGGAATTGTTGCTATTAGAGTGAAGATAAAAAATATCTCGTAGCCCAAATAATCACTTAAGAAACCACTGATACTTCCAGGAAGCATAACTCCAAAATTCATTATACCTGATGCAAATGCATAATGTGCCATCTGATGTTTGCCAGGAGCCACTTGTTGCATCATAAATAGCATTAGGCCTACAAAACCGAAGCCATATCCAAAATATTCCATAATAATGGCTCCACCAATTAAATACATATTTTCCGGTTGATAAATAGCTAATAAGGTATATGCAATAAAAGGCAAGTTAAAGATACAACAAAGGGTAAACAATGTTTTTTTAAGTCCTCTTTTAGCAATGAATGTTCCTGCTAAGAGTGAACCAATCACAAAAGCTGCAGCACCATAAGTACCATATAATATACCAATTTGTTGTTCACTAAGACCTAAACCTCCTGTCTCCCTCCCAGCTTTAAGGAACAATGGAACAATTTTCATTACAAATCCTTCTGCAAATCGATATATTATAATAAAGCAAACATAGTAGAATATATGTTTCTTCTTGAAGAAATCGGATATTATAGCAACAAGCTCTCGCATTGTTTCCTTACTTGATGCATTTTTATTCTCATTCTTTTTCCCTGTTGGCAATGCATAGAAATGATAAGAACCAAGAAGTATCATTATGGCTGAGAGAATAAAAAATACAATCATCCATGAGTTTATGACAGGGCCCAATTTTATTCCTAAAAGAACAGTTTCATGTTCTTTGAAGTAGTCAAGGAGGAAACCGGCAAACCATACCATACCGCCTGAGACCACAATTTTGGCAATATTATAGAAAGCTCCTTGCCATCCAATATATTTAGCCTGGTCACTTTTACTAAGCTCGTCAATATATATACCATCTGTAACTATATCATGGGTTGCTCCACACAGAGCAACCATAGCTAATATACTTATTGTCACAGCGAAAGATGATGGTAGGTTCAGTGCTATAGCAACAAGACCGAAACAGATAGCTGATATGCATTCTGTAAGGACAACAAAGAATTTCTTTGTTTTATATAATTCCAAGAAAGGGCTCCATAAGAATTTTAACGTCCACGGAATCATTATTATTGAGGTCCATAGGGCAATTTGTGAATCAGAAATACCAAGCCCTTTATACATGAGAACTGACATCATATTTAGTACTACGAATGGGAGTCCCATTGCAAAGTACACCGAAGGAACCCAAGATATTGGGTTATAATTAGTTTTAGTCATATTAAAAATAGTCGTGCTTTTATAATAATTATAAATAAGCTTTACTTATTTATTTAATTGTGAATTGACCTGTAAGTTTTATATCATTTGATGCAGACCCTATCATGACTTTGAATTCACCAGGCTCTACAACCTCCTCTAGTTTCGAGTTGTATAGCGAGAGTTGCTCTTTACCAAGTATGAAAGTAACTCTCTTACTCTCACCTTTTCTCAGAGATATCTTTTCGAAATCTTTAAGCATAATATCTGGTGTAGCGACCGAACTTACCATATCCTGAAGATAGAGTTGTACCACATCTTCACCATCACGGTCACCAGCGTTGGTAACGGTACAACTTATGATTTCCATATTATCTTCGTTATTTCCAGCCTGTATCTTGAGGTCGCTATATGCGAATGTTGTATAGCTCAGACCATAACCGAAGTGGAATAGAGGAGACCCAGGTCCTTCAACATAGTCACGTTGCTTACTCTGTGAGTAGTAAACAGGAAGTTGTCCGACATTACGAGGAACTGATACCGGAAGACGCCCTGATGGATTATAGTCGCCGAATATAACATCTGCAATAGCATTGCCTCCCTGTTCACCAGGATACCATGCGGTAAGAAGGGCTTTTGCCTTCTCGTTGGCAAGGTTCATGTTCAAAGGGCGTCCTGCAATATATACTATTACCATTGGCTTTCCTGTAGCGGCAATAGCATTGATTAGTTTTTCCTGGTCACCAAGAAGGTCAAGAGAGTTTCTGTCGTACCCCTCACCACACTCCATATCCGAGATAATCTGATTACCCTCCTGAGATACGGTTGCCGCTCCTGTTGAGATATATTTAGTCTTAAAGTCGCGTGCACTTGAACCGCCCACGAAGAGTATCACAACATCCGACTCGTTTGCTACATTAACAGCAGATGCAATATCACTTTGTGTTGTATCACGTATGGCACATCCCTTAACGTAGTTCACCTTTGTATTAGCCGATACGGCTGCTCGGATACCATCAAGAGGAGTTACAATCTCTTTCCTATCCTGTGGAGCGGTGTAGTCGCCCAACTGGTTGTACATCATATCCGCATTAGGACCGATGACGGCAATGCTCTTTATCTCTTTTGAGAGAGGAAGTATATTTTCATTCTTTAGAAGGACAATGCCCTCACGAGCTACCTGACGTGCAATCTCCTTATGCTCTTTTGAGCGTACAATCTTCTTTGCCTGCTCAGGAGACACATAAGGATTCTCGAAGAGTCCCATACGGAATTTTATTCTCAGAATGTTTTTTACAGCTCTGTCAATATCCTGTTGGCTAATAAGTTCCTCCTGAAGGGCCTGCTTAAGGTTTTTACCGTAAGCATCCTCACCTAGGTCCATATCTACACCTGCCTTAAGAGCAAGAGCTGCTGCCTCTTTAAGGTTTGCTGCAACTCTATATCCGGCAATACCATTTATGCTTACAAGGTCGGAGTAGACGAATCCTTTGAATCCCCATTTATCTCTCAATACATCTGTAAGAAGATATCTGTTGGCTGTACATGGCACACCATCGATAGTGTTATATGATGTCATGATAGTACCTGCTCCCTCTTTAACGGCCTTCTTGAATGGAGGAAGGTATTCAGAGAAAAGCTGGCGCATGCCAACATTTGCCTGTTGTCCGTTATGTCCACCTTCAGGGATACCATAAGCGGCAAAGTGTTTAAGAGTTGAGAATAGATGCTTACCATCATCCTGCTTCTCACCCTGCATACCCTTCATAAACTCCACACCAAGTTCGCTTGTAAGAACAGGATCCTCTCCAAAAGTCTCCTCCATCCTTGACCAACGTGGCTCACGGGCAATATCCAACACAGGACCATAACCTATTCCTGCTCCTTGTAGACGAGCTTCAAGTGCAATGATTTCACCGGTCTTGTGCATAAGGTCTCTGTTCCAAGTACTTGCCTGAGATAGTGAAGTAGGGAATACAGTTGTCCCAATAGCCATATGACCATGCGGACACTCCTCGGCAAAAAGAATCGGTATTCCAAGACGAGTCTTCTCTATTGCATATTTCTGAAGAGCATTTAGTGCCTTGGCTGATAGCTCAGGATTCAAACCATTCTCAAGAGTCTTTTGTGTCCAAGGATCTGCTCTGAGCACCGCCCAGAATGAACCGATAGGCATTGTCGACATCTTCTCCTTATATAGTTCAGATGGTATTACACCCTTATTCGTTTTGGAGTACATTTCCCATCCAAGTGGACAAAGCAACTGACCAATCTTTTCGTCGATAGTCATTCTTCCTACAAGGTCATTCACTCTATCCTCTATAGGAGCATTAGCAATCGTATAGAGAGGTTTCTGTGCATATATATGCAGTGATGAACAGGCTATAATTGCTGAAATGAATAAATATCTTATTCTCATCTGTTATTATTTTTTTTAACGAATTGCTAAAGGTTCATTATTAAGATTTTTAGGAAGAATCACCTTCACTTTATTACCTTTTAATTATATATCAGACTCTTACTTTTCAGTATATGTGTCATCTTGCTTCAAGTAATAATACCTTCTCATTCAATATACTTAAGAAGTGCTTCTTCATGTAGTTGTAAAGTGCTTAGTTGTTTTTCTTATTCTTAGTTTTTATAAACAACAAAACCTATCATTAAGCTTTTATTTGAATATCATATTCAAATAAATCAAGAACCTGTTTTTCCGATATCATGCGTTTATGCCTTTTCAGGTTTTAGGTTTACAAATCCTTGGACTTATTGAGCAATTAAATTAATAATGATAAGCATAATGTCATGATAGATATGTCTGCAAAGATTTTGTTAAGGTTTTCTTTCTATATTTTGTAATTAATAATAGCATTTATATCACGATACAAGAATAATAAAAAAAATGGTTTAGCAGCACACTTAGTATCTTAAATAATATCACAATAAATTAATAGCTATTTATTAACTATTAGCATAAGTTGTGTTACTTATTTAAAGTATCATTAAGCAGTCTAGTGTTTAAATTTCAACCCTGTACTTTTTCATAAATACAGGGTTGATAAAAAACTGATCTTCTATGTTGTGACTTTATTCAATAATATGAATTAGAATGGACATTTCTGATTATTCATCATATGTTAGGCCAAACTTGGATATATAGCTGTAATTCCAATTCCAGCCCCAGTAACCTGTATCCAAATCCATTGTTACTTTCACATAACGACTAGGTACAGCACCATAAAGGACATACCATGTATAAGTGGACCAACCTACAGTTTGGTTAATACCATTATGTCCTTTCAAAGATCCAAGGGTAATCCAAGAGTTGTTGTCTTCACTTACTGCTATTTCACCATTTTTGACCACATCAGAGCCGATCATATAACCTGATATCTTATGAACAGCGCCTAAGTCGACTACAAAAGAAGATGTTGCTTGCTTCTTGGTAAAATACCAATCACTAGTTGTAAAACCATCAGCATTCAATCCATCGGCAGAAATACAAGCCCACCCTGAACCGTCAGCTTCCTGTCCGAGAAGTCCTTTTGGATTGTCATTGATAAGCGATGTAGATGTCGTAATAACAGCATATACCACGCCTCTATCCTCTGAAACAATACCATCACCCTCAACCTTCATACGCAAAGGAGCCACATACCCCTCTGAAGTAAGTCCGGCCAAATTTGCATCTTCCTTTAAAACAATTCTTAATGAATCGTAGGTTGCGACTGTATCAGCCTTGATATGAGCGACAGCTTCTGAAAGATTAAGATACCCGTCAGGAAGAGCTTTATATTTAGTATTATATTTCTTGTTGTATTCATCTAATAAAGAATTATCCTGTACAAGAGAAACTATAGTAGCATGAGCAACAGGACGCTGAACAAAAGCCGGAATTTTATAATCAAGACCTCCAAATTCACCAACAGGAGTATGCACAATTGCACTGCTTAGAGTGTTTTTTGCATTGACTCTGAAATAAACCAGATTATTTGGATTACCATAAACATCAAAACTTTCATCACTACTGCAAGAAGAGATGACAAAAGCTGATACAGCAGTCATACACAATATAAAGTATTTCAAAATATTTCTTTTCATCATTTTATCCTCCATATTATTGTGCAACTTTATTAATATCATCTTTCACCCAAACAATAGATTCTGCAGCCTTTGGTGTAGGCACCATTACACCATTTTCAGATACATCACGTTGTGACTTGCTCCAATCCATGTCAAATCCATTACCGGTTGCATCCTTAAAGATACATCCATTACCCTCATTGAACTTCCAATAAGCTTTAAGTCCGTCGCTATGAGGATCAACGCCAGCCATTCCACCAAGAATTTCACTTGGAGAAAGAGGACGGTCCCAGATTCGGAGTTCACAGAAACGATGTGAGAAGAACTGGCGAGTTGTATAACCTCCCCATGACATTCCCATCTCATAACGTTTGAACTTAATTTCATCAATCTTAGCACCGATAGATGTATCAAGAACACCATTTACATAAAGTGATATTGTGCTACCATCGTAAACAAATGACAATAAATACCAATGTCCGTTCTCAAATTCAGTGTTAGAGATGAATTTGTTCCCAGCCAGGATTACTTGGAGTTTGTTATCAGAGTTAGCTTCATTGAAACGAAGCAACAATGATTTGGATTCATCTTCCTGTTCAAGAGCCAAGAAACGTTGTGGATAATTAGCACGGCTCAATCCTTGAGGGTAAATTTTTACTTCATAAGTCAGCTTTTTAAGAGGTATATCTTTATCAAAGATATAGTTACTTGAAGCTCCTGAATTAGCCTGAATAGAATAGAAGTTTATAATTCTTGAAATACGTAAGAATATAGTTTTTGAAGTCTCAATAAGAGGTTCGTCTGTTCCATTGACAGCTTTGACTGTAACAGGAACAACATAAGTACGGCCTTCCTCAAACGCATCTGTGTTTACCACACGAACAGTTGTTGCTGTAGAAATAGCAGTACCTGCAGATATTGTAACCTGAGGATTCTCCAACTCTACTGCTCCATCAGGAACACAGAAATAATTGGTAGTATTTGTCTTATTATATTCATCTATTTTACTAGCATCAATAGCCAATGTCAATTTAACATCTTGATCTACTTTCTTTGTGGACTGCACAGTTACAGGATAACTGGCAGGTGTATCTTCGACTACAAATTTTACTACAGGGTTGTTCTCTGTACCTGAGACAAAAAGGCCTGCTTTATTGTAATCAAAATCATCGCCTTCTGAGTTACATGAAGTAAACGTCATACCGCCTGTCAGCATCAAAAGAGCCGCCGAAATGATATTGAATTTTAATTTCATATTAGTATTTTTTTTGTTACTTATTTAATGCAGGGTTCTGTATTTGAATTGCTTCACGGAACTCTTTATATGGAATGCCAGACTGAGATTTATAATTATAATCCAAATAGTAGGCACCGAAACCACCTTTTTTACCTGATGCAGGTTCAAACCTAGCATATTCACGAACCATAGCACCGTTCACGCCACCATCTTGAGATTCAGCGCCAGTACTCTCGCAAAGCACAGTTCTATCTTCAGGACGTCCACCTGAGTGAGTTGAAAAGCCAACCTGCCAAGAATAAGCTTGACGGATGAAGTAATCGCAATAGTCATCACATGTAGAAGGTGAACCACCAAAAAAGTCAACGATAAATAACTTTTCAGACCATTTACCCTGAGGACCTAGATACTTATTACACTCGTTGCCTACAATACCCATGTCTGCATCTCCCCAACCCTCATAGTCAAAGTCGACACCATCAAGTCCGCATTGCACCAATGTATCAACAGCCCAACGAGCATAAGATCGAAGTGATTCTTCATTACCTGAAACGGTCTTAACCATTTTATGCTTCTTTTTTCCGTTCTCATCGAGAACAAATTCAGTTTTGCCTGTTGTAGCGTCTTCTTTAGTCTCATAAACATATTCGAACTCTTGTTTATCCTCATTCCAGACACGGTCCCAGAAGTAATGATTATAGTTTGAGGCATCACCATGCATAACAAAGCGAGTACCTTTCATTGTCTGGCAATATACCATATCTGCATAAGCAGTTGGATAACTTTCTTTTGTTGGAATATCAATCCAAAGATTTACAATATCCAAACTATCTGGGAGTCCTAAGAAACGCTCACCCCATGAAGTCGGGTTCTGGGTATTAGCCCATGAAGCATAGTATGCATAAGATATCTCATGTTTAGAATTCTTAAACTCACGAAGGTTTTTAAAATACTGTGAATCATACTTGTACAGATCTTGAATCTCTATAGTCTCAACATCATTATCACAACTGGTGAGAGACAGAGTAATGATCGACAAAACGAACACGCTGAAAAATATTTTAATTTTCATAATAATATATTCTATTTATGTTTGTTCAACAATTAGTGATTAGGATTCTTATCCCACCAAAGTTTTGTACCACCATTGTCACCACCACCTAACAATGTAACGGCATTTTGAACAGCTGTAAGATTATTGTCATAAAGTGTTGATGGATAAGGCATACGGCGAATCTGTAGATTGGTATTAATTGTTCCGGAATTGCTATTACGAGTAGTCGGGAATAACTTAGGATAACCTGTACGGCGGAACTCAGCCCATCCTTCTGGAGAAATAAGGAAGTTTGCAATCCATTTCTGAGTAATGATACGCTCAAGATTCACTTCAAAAGCTGCATTTTCATCATAAGCAACTGTAATTGTACTTGGTTGAGCAGCATCACCGCCTTTTCCTGTATTATCTACAAAAGCCTTAGCTTGCAATTTGCTTGCAATATAAGCATCAGCACCAGAAGTAACACCCCATTCAGCCATAGAAGCCTTAATTCCCTTTTCATAAAAATCCTTAGCTGTACCACCTGCATTCCAACCACGTAATGCTGCTTCAGCACGGAGGAAGAAACTTTCAGAAGCACTCATATAGATAATATTAGAAGCTGAAGTTAAATTGAAATTAGATATATTATTTCCTATATAATCAGCATTACCATCACTCAAATCAATTCCAAGGCGTACACCATGATAGCCATTATCTTTAGCTTTGGTGAAATATTTAGAAAGACGTGGATCCTGATATCCGTTCATATATGAATCCATAGAAGCACTCATACGTTCCTCATTCCAACTATATGCCTGTTCCCACAATGGATTCATGATTGTCAAGCCTGAAATCATTGCACGATCAGATGCCTCCTCTAGGAATCCGATAGGATTAGAAAGAGATTTTTCAGCCTCTTGCTGAGCAAGCGTTGCATCAGCATATACAACACGCAATGCTAAACGCAGACGAAGAGTGTTTGCAAATTTTGTCCATTTTCTGGCATCACCTTTATAGATATAATCGAATTTCTCAAGAATCTTAGCACCTGAAGATGCAAATGGAGTAAGCACTTCAATAGCATCATCTAGTTCCTCAAAGAACTTCTTGTAGACTTTATCCTGACTATCAAAAGTATTATTCACACTTCCTGCAACATAGTTTACATAAGGAATAGGGCCATACTGGTCGGTTACTCGGTGCATAGCATATACTTTCAAGACTGTTGCAAGAGCAGTAACCTGAGGAGTCTTATTCTTTTCTGCATTAGTTTTAATTTTAGACCAGGCTGGCATAATTTGAGTGTAGTTTTGCTTGTACATAGAATTACCCCAATCACCTGTGAAATAATAGTTACCATTATGATTACCATTAGCCCATGTTCCTGTAGGAGCTACATAACCTGAATACCAGTCAGAACTAAGTCCCTGAAAATGCTGATATGCGCCACTAGAACCGTAAGAGTCATCTTGCTGACCACCAGCAGTGAAAGGAACCATGCGGAGCTCCATCTGAGAGAAGAATGAACCTACTGTGAGGTTGTCTGTCTGAAGCATACCTTCTGTTGCCTCATAAGGATTGGTATTATATTTCTCGAATTGATCGGTACATCCTGCAAAGGCAAGTATCGAACCTACGATAAATGTATTTTTTATAATTGATTTCATAATCATATTCTCTTTTCTTTTTAGAATTTAACCTTAACCGAGAAACCCATCGTGCGAGAGCTTGGCTGCATAAAGTAGTCGATACCCTGGTTATAAGTTCCTGTATTTCCTGTGAGTTCAGGATCAAAAGGAGCCTTGCAATAAATCATCAGAAGGTTATGTGCTATAAATGAAAGGTTCATGTCCTTAATCCATGGAACTACCTTCTTTATTGGCACATCATAGCCTAAGCTTAACTCAGAGAGACGTAAGTTAGTTGCGCTATATACATACTGAGAAGCAATAGTTGTAGTTGTACTTGAGATAGTCTGGAAATAGCTCTGTGGAGTAATACCATTTACACCATTAATAACAACACCACCATTATCACGGGCAGCAGCTGTAGTAGCAGATGTTCCAAAAGCATCCATCAATGACTCAGTAAGAGAAACTACCACACCGCCATTTCTGTAATTGAACAGGAAACCCAAGTTGAAGCCTTTCCAAGAGAAATTGTTACCCCAAGAGAGTGTATAGTTAGGAGTAGCATGACCTGCATATACATAATCATTAGGATTAACTTTGATTGAATGATCTTGTGGATCTACATAAATTTCTCCATGCTCACCTGTGGCCAATGTACGGACATATATATCTGTAAGGTTTCCACCTTTTACAATCTTGTTGCGAGTACCATTGAAACCACCTAAGTTCATCTCATCAAGAGTATATATTTCATTTGTTTCAGGATCAGTAACCTGGTTTATTACCTCCTTCACTTCATTACGGTTCAGTGTCCAAGTAAGATATGTTTCCCACTGTACAGGACCAAGAGGCTGATTATAGCGTGCAGAGAGTTCAATACCCTTATTGTCTACACGACCACCATTTACCCACCAGTTTGTATAACCTGAAGATGGATCTAGCTGAATATTAAAGAACTGGTTGTAAGTACTTGAATGATACAATGTAGCATTTAATTTTAAACGATTGTGGAAGAGTACAAAATCAAGACCTGCTTCCCAAGACTTTGTAAGTTCAGGGTCAAGATTAGGGTTCTTCTTAGATGTTGAAAGTGAAGGACCAGTTGCACCGTTAATAGCATAAGTAGGAATTGTAAGATAAGGCTGAGATGGGTCATTACCTACTTCAGAATAAGAGATACGTGTCTTGAAATAGTTCAACCATTTGTCACTCTTTATCTTTGGGAATATATCTGTCCATATTCCTGAAATACCTGCAGACCAATAGAAATAAGAGTCATCTGCTGGATAAAGAGCTGAAGACCAGTCGTTACGTGCTGTAAGGTCTAAATAAGCCATACTTTTGTAACCGAGCTGAGCACTAGCGAACACAGCCTCTTTCATCCTACGTTCACCATATTCTTGGCTCATTTTAAACTTAGGGTCAGCCGGATCTATATTATTTAAAGTAAAACTGTTTGGAACTTTACCCAAATTACCACTTATATATTTAGCTTTACTTTGGCGCTGATCATAGTTAGCACCTAACACAGCTGTAAGACTCCAACGCTCGTTGTCAAAATACTTATTGACAGTAGCAAAGGCTTCTGCATAAAGCTGATTTGTATTCAAGTCGCGGATAGAGTAGTGCCCTGCATCAGAAGCAAACAATGTCTTTGTACCAGCTGCTAATTTCTGCTCATAACGATCTTCGTTGTTGTCATATTTCACACGGCCAGTAAGAGATATCCAACTTGCCACATCCCACTTAAGTGATGCATTAAACATATTACGAGTTTTATGGTTGACAAATTTCTCTTTCTCTGCAATCCAGTAAGGATTCTCCATTAACTCATTCTGACCAAGCCATGGCCAGTACTGGGTCTCAAGATTGCGGTCCAGATCATGACGGCTATAATATTGAATACCTTGCCAATCGCCACCAGCTGGAAACAAGTAGAGTGTGTAGAGAGGGTTGTTATATTGACCCTGAGAGATCATGTTCTGCTCTTTCACTGTTGCCAACGAATAATTCAAATCAAGTTCCAGATTATCAGCAATTTTAGAAGTGTTGCGAATAGTTACATTATAACGGTCAAAGTCATTATTATGAATTAAACCTGTCGCATTAGTAACACCTAATGAGAGATAAGTTTGATTTCTTTCGTTTCCTGAAGATATACTAACATTGTTTGAGATGTTTGCCCCTGTCTGGAAAAAGTCATTAGGGTCATAAGAACTTGGTGTAGAAAGTTTACTTCCCCAACTATCAAATGAACCTGGTGAAGAAGTGCCATAAGTATTTTGGAACTTATGAGTTACAAAAGGACGTGAGAATTGGAAACTACCACTGTATGTAACATCAACACGGCCTTGCTGCCCTTTCTTTGTAGTTATCAATATAACACCGTTAGCTGCATCAGAACCATAGAGCGATGCAGCTGAAGGGCCACTCAATACAGAGATTGATTCAATATCATTAGGGTTTATATTTGAAGCTGCATCACCTGTAGAACCTGAACCAGAGTACATATCTGTAGGCTGAACCGACTGAATATTTGACATTGGAACACCATCAATCACATAAAGGACATTGCTGTTGCCATTTATTGACTTCACACCACGCATTACCACACGTGTTTGTGCACCAACACCTGCAGCACTTTGGCTGAATTGTACACCGGCAACCTTACCATTGAGTGTGTTTACGAAATTGGCATCCTGCACCTTTGAAACAGCATCATTATTTAGCTGTTGAACATTATAAGAAAGAGATTTAGCCTCTTTTTTGATACCGAGCGCAGTTACAACCACCTCTGATAGAACTTTTGAATCCTCCTGCAACTTAATATTGAGATGTGTTCCTGTAAATTTTACATTCACGGGTTTATATCCTATATAAGATATAGTGATTTCATTTCCCACCGGCACATTTTCAAGCGTGAATTCACCGTCGAGATTGGTTATTGTCCCTGCTGCAGGATTGTTCTTCTCTGAAACATTGGCACCGATAATAGCTTCTCCAGTTTCATCTTTTACCACGCCAGTAAGCTTTTTTCTCTGAGTAGGTTGCTTGACACTTTCTTTTTTTGTAAGATAGATAGTGTTGTTCTTTACTTCGTAAGCAATGTTCAAGTTTGTAAATAAAGCATGCAGAGCCTGTTCTAAAGGCTTTTTCTGTACCTCAATAGAAACTTTTTGATTTACATTGACATACTCATCACTGTAAGCGAGTGAGTAACCTGTTTGAGATTTAATAGCGGAAAGTACAGTCTCAAGCTTTTTCTGTTTGAAATTCAGTGACACGTCTTGTGCCCATCCTGATGCTGTAATACCGCCAAGAAGTAGTGCGATTGTTAATAATCGTCGCGTCTTTAGGTTTACTTTCATTTTAGTTTTTATTAGATTAATTTAAAGCAAAGGTCAATTAAGACTTCATTTATATACAATACACTTATGTTACTAAAAGGTATGAGGTGTATCGAAAAAAATAGAGAAAAATTTATTTTTTCTCTATTTTTGATGGTAATCAGACTTGATTTTATTTTGCAGTTGACACCTTATATGCATCATTATCTTGCATAGTGAATTTTATGCTCGAAACATACTCAAGATCCTTGAGAATATCTTCTATATGCCTTTTCGATGTGGATATAGTAAATCTTACATTCTGGACATCGTTTGTTATATTTGTAAATGATACTCCGTATTGACGAGTCAATGTATTAAGTATATCCTTCAAAGGAGTCTTATAGAAATTAAGTGATGAAGTACGCCATGCAGTTACAGATTGAGTATCCTGCATCTTCTCAACAGAATATTTTCCTGATAATCTATTATATATAATATACTCCTTTGGCTTTAATACGGCATTAACAGATATATCATTTTTTAAGGCTACAGATCCCTCGTCAAGGCAGACATTTACCAACTTGTCCTGTCCGTATGCTTTGACATTAAATTTTGTTCCAGTAACCTCTACATAAATTCCGTTCAGATTAACTCTGAAAGGTCTGAATCTTTCTTTGTTAACTTCAAAATAGGCCTCTCCATTTAGTGCTACATTCCTGCTTGTTAATTCAAATTTCTTTGGATAGCGGAACTTTGTACCCGAATTCAAGTGTACGATAGAACCATCCTGCAGAATTATCCTCATTTGCTCTCCGTATGGGACATTCAATTCAGCATATTCCGTTGGTTCCAAAATGCCGGTCTGATTTACAACATAACCCAATGTAGCAGCCATGAATATAAATGGAATTGCTACAGCAGCAATCCACTTCCATAGTCTTGATTTTTTCTTATTTTCAATAATACTTTCAATAAACCTCTCCTTCATTCTTTCAGATGGAATCTCTTCATTATGTATATCAAGTATATCCAACAACTCATCCAGATAAGCTTCTTTGTTTATCTTATGCGACAAGAACTCCTGCCCCTTAGTCGTAGCGAACCATCGAGACACATTTTGTGCTTCTTCTTTTGTTGCTTTGTTTGAAAGAACCTTATCTATTATTTCCTCTGTAATATTCATCTGCTCTTAATACCTTATATATACAATACATTTCAACACGATAAAAGTATGATTAACATAATCTTCTCAATACTCATTCTTAACATTTTTATAGCTTGTGTATAATGTGATTTCACCGTAGGAACTGATATATTCATATTCTCAGCTATTTCCTGATTGCTCATCCCTTTTTGAATCTTTAACAAGCATACCTTCTTTTGCTGTTGAGGCAAGTCCTTGATAATCTTCAATAAATAACTTCTGAAATCTGTTTCCTCTACTATATCTACGAAATCGTAATCTTCACTTGCACTTGCCTGTGAAATTTCATAGTTCTTTTCTATTATAATATTTCTATGCTTTATTTCATTTAATATATGATTCTTCAGAATTGTAACAAGCAAGGACTTTATATTTCTCTCACTGTCAATATTGTCCCTTTGCTCCCATAGTTTCATGAATGTGTATTGAACAGCATCTTCTGCCTCATCATTTGACTTAAGATAACGATAAGCAAGTACATACAGAAGTCTGTTGTACTGGTCGAATATCTGTTCGAACATTCTGTTATCATTATGTTTGAGTCTGTATATCGGCATAATTATAATATTATCATATCGTACATATTAAGCCTAGAATATATTATATAAGTTTTTTAAAATATTTAATTAAACTTGGTCACAAAGTTATTATTTTTATTTAATGCGTATCTTTTATATTAGGATAAAAAATCGCTTCATCAGGGAAATGTTACATAACCAATCAATTGTTGTGGGAATCGTTAATATCTATTCCGATGAATTTTTTTCGGCAGGAATCTATTCTAGCAAAGACAGTTGGGGCTTGAATACTTGTGAATGGAATGTCATTGTCCAAAAATAGAGGAGAGCATTAAATGTGGGGTACAATTTTTAAATAACCGCTAGTGAGTAGATTTACTCACTAGCGGTTACTCACCAATAATATAGGTTAAAATGAACTATTATGAATAATATGGCAAAAGAAAAATCGCATAAACCATTGATTTATGCGATTTTAATTTGTTTTTGATTCAAAAAAATACTTTAAAGGTGGAGCTGGAGGGAGTCGAACCCTCGTCCAAACAAGAAAGCCATATGCTTTCTACATGCTTATCTTCGCTTTGATTTTCGTGGAAAGGCAAGACCGAAGCTACCAACCTATCCCTTATCCTCTAAAGTTTCATAAAGATCACAAGAAAAGACCTTTACTATTCCCGAATTTACTGCACCACTTGATCAAACGCTTCGGAACAAGAGCTTTTGAGTGATGTCTCGTCTCTATCACTATGATAGAAATAAAGTTAATCTACTATACTTCGATTAAGCAGCGAGAGCATAAGATTCGTTGCCAGATAAAATTTTGAAAACTGGGATTATAGTGCCAATCAACCACGCACTGCATGCTTACATACCACTTTAGCTTGCTGTCAAATCCAGTCAACCCCTTGATTGAATCTTTATCAACAGTATACTATAGTTAGTATCTGGGTGCAAATATATGAAATTAAATTGATTCGTTATAAGGTGCACAGATTATTATAACTATAATTTAATAATCTGTACACCTCTATTGGTCAATATTCTGTCTTATCCTCTTTTACTTCCCATTGCCTGAATGCTTCCATAGCTTCTTCCGATAGGAGTTGTTGAGAAGATAATTTTCTATCTGCGGGCTTAAGGTCTATTTCATCATAGATGAATGAGTCATCGAATCCGATGTCCTTGGCATCTGTTTTTGTATTGCCATAGTATATCTTATCAAGATGAGCCCAGTAGATTGCTCCAAGACACATAGGACATGGTTCGCATGAGGTATAGATCTCATAGCCTGAAAGATCAAAAGTACCTAATTTTTCGCATGCATTTCTTATAGCCATAACTTCGGCGTGAGCAGTTGGATCGCAGTTATGAGTAACACGGTTTGTTCCTGTAGATAATATTTCACCATCTTTTGCTATAACTGCACCGAAAGGTCCTCCGCCATTTTTAACATTCTCTATTGAAAGGGCTATTGCCTTGCGCATTAATTCTTCTTTTGTAAACATCACTTAAACGTAAGTTTCTAGGAATTTAACATTACTCTCTACCTCTACCTTTACCTCTTTTGTTGTTGCAGGGAAGAGAACAGACTCACCGGAATGAAGTGGGAGAGTGTTTCCTTCATTATCCTTTATGGTGCAACCTCCTTCCATACAGATAAATATAACAAATGAGTCAAGCTCACTATAGTCCATTGTCATATTTTCAGTCAGGTCATATACAGAAGTTGTAAAGTAAGAACACTGAACTAGCTCTACCGGTTCATTCTTGATAGGTGTGTAGCTTGTACGATAATCTTCCTGAACAGAATAGTCTATAGCATCTTTCGAGAGTTCTGTATGTAGCTCTCTTGTATTTCCATTTTTATCTTTTCTATTGAAATCGTATATGCGATATGTTATATTTGAGGTCTGTTGAATCTCAGCAATGAAACAACCTGCTCCGATACTGTGAATTCTCCCAGCAGGCAAGAAGAATACATCTCCCGGCTTAACAGCATAGTCTGCCAGTGCATCGCATATTGTATTATCCTCAATCATCTGAGAATACTGTTCAGGTGTGATATTTTTACTTAATCCAGAACGGAGGTGAGCCTTTCCTTGCCCATTGTCAATAACATACCACATCTCTGTCTTACCCATTGAGTTATGACGCTCTTTTGCCAGCTTGTCATCAGGATGAACCTGTATAGAGAGGTCATCGTTGGCATCGATAAACTTTATAAGTAGTGGGAATGTGTTGCCAAAACGTTCGTAGTTACTCTTTCCTACAAACTTACCTTTAAACTCTTTTACAAGTTCACTAAGACGTTTGCCTTTATATTCACCTTCAGAAACAACAGACTCATCGCCTTGGACATCAGATATTTCCCAGCTTTCGCCTACCTGCTCTTGTTTGATATCTATATTTTTAAAAGGGATTATTTTATCACCTCCCCAGATGGTTGACTTTAAAATCGGGTCAAATTTTATTGGATACATATTAATTATTTTAGGTTCAAATACAAAAATAGTCAGAATAAGCAATTCCCTATTCATTTATTCTTCTATTTTTGCAAACTTAACAACAGCTTTAGAATTAATTATAAGATAAATAGAAATAAAATGAACCGTAAATTATTATCAATAGGATTAATGTCAACTTTGACATTATTGAGTTCTGTAAATTTGTACGGATACGAGATAAAAGGTAAAATAGCCTCTTCTCTTAGTGGCGTAGATGGTAAATATGTATATATATTGCCTATCGGTGCTAAAGGGCTTAATGAGGTCATTGACAGTGCAAAAATAAGTAACAACTCTTTTATTCTCTCTGGAGCCGATAAAGGTGAGATGATGTGTAGACTATTTATTCAGGACATGGCTCCCGGGAAAACTTATTCACCATCTTTTCTTTTGGAAAAGGGAAACTTAGTAGCTACTCTTGATACATTTTCATATGTAAATGGTACTCCGGAAAATGATGCTTTTAGTGCATTAATGAAGAAGGTTGAAGATACTCAGACTAAGTTGTCCGCTATTCCCAAAGATGCTGATACCGATAAGAAATATGAGGAAATTATTAAAGAGTTGAACGGTGAAGCATATAAATATATTCTTGCTAATCCAACTAAGCTTACAGCAGCTAAACTCTTTACTGATTTAAGATATGATCTCACTGAGGCTGAACAGGAGGAGATACTTGCTGTAGCAGATGCTAAGTTCATGTCTTTCCCTGGTGTATCGTCTATTAAGGAACACCTTGAGGTATTGAAGAATGTTGCTCCTGGAAAGAAGTTCATTGATTTTGAAATGGCTGATTCTGAAGGTAAGCTACACAAGATTTCTGAATATATAGGTAAGGGAAAAGTTGTCCTTCTTGACTTCTGGGCATCATGGTGCGGACCTTGCATGCGTGAGGTGCCAAGCATAAAGAAGATCTATGATAAGTATAAAGATAAAGGATTCGAGATTGTAGGCATCTCTTTCGATAATAAGAAGGAAAATTGGATGAAGGCAAGAACAGACAAAAATATGAACTGGATTCATCTCTCAGACATTAAGGGATGGAAGTCACTTGCAGCTCCTATGTATGGTGTTAACAGTATACCATGTACTTTACTTATCGACAAAGATGGCACTATACTACAGCGTAATATATTTGGTGATGAACTTGAAGGTAAGTTGGCAGAACTCTTGAAATAGAGATTTATTATTGCTATAACAGGTCCTATAATAGCGTTACACTAAAAAATAACGCTATTTTATTATGGGACACTAAATAATAAAAAGGGTTGTACTGTATAATAAGTATAACCCTTTATTGTATAATGTTGGTTCATGTAAATAGAAGGTGCATTATTACTAATGAACACCTTCTACAGACAATAAACTAAATAAGCCAACAATCAATAATCACTATTGTTTGGATCGAAATTAGTCCATCCTTCCATCCAGTTGTCCGATGCATTGAATGCTCCGATATAACTAACTTTATCGAACCCTGCTGAGAGAGCGGCATCGGTAAATGCTGCTGCATTAAGAATTGGACTTGCTGCAGATGGTTTGTAACTTACACCTACGTTAAGATTATCTTGAAGCAGAAGTTCATTTAACTGCTTAACTGCATTTCCTTTCTGAGCCTTGAAGAATGTTGATGAGTATGATTCTTTAGTCGCATCAATCACAGTTTTTGTTGCTGCATCGTAAAGGTCATCAGTGTAACGTTTATTAGCATCGGAACCTGTTATTCCCATACCTGCAAACCATACATTCTCTATTTTTAGATTTCCTGATTTAGCACTAGCTACTGTGTTACCCTTTTCACCGTCAATAATAATTCCGATAGGATAACCTATAGCCATTGAGTTGAAACAGTTAAGTTTGCTTGAGCGTCTTATCTGCATTGCAGATTGGAACTTACCCAATGATGATCCGTTATTTGGATTAAAGCTACCTCCGTTTATATATTCGTTTGTGTTTTGGAACCCACTATAAGCCATTGGACCTACAAAAGTTATGTTACTGAATGTAGCTGTTGTATAAGGCTCAACAGCTGAACCATCAGCGCAGTTATCTGATTCGAAACCATTTGATTGTGATACGTCGGCAATTTTAGGGTCACGTACTGATAGACCGAATTGTACTTTTCCACTAAATCCGTTGTCTGTATCAAACTCATCATCCCATCCTTTGTATGCGATAATATATTTACAGTTTACAGATCCTCCGAACCATTCGTATGAATCATCGTTAGAATATGATACCTGAATATGGTCAACTTGAGTACCACTACCTACAGAACCGAAAGTGATACCGTTAATCTCTTTATCTGGCTGGAAAGGGAATCCTGCGAATTCAACACGTACATAGCTTAATATACCAGAGTTGTCGGCTGGATCTGTTCCACCATGTGTACTACGTGGACCACCTTCTATCTGCATACCTTCCTTATTGTTCTGATTGTTTGGCGCTTTACCACAGATGATAAGTCCTCCCCAATCACCAGGCTTACGGCTACCCTTAGCCTGATTTGATGTAAATACAATTGGACTTGTCTGAGTTCCTTTTGCTATAAGTTTACCTCCACGCTCAACTATCAAAGCAGCTTGAGTCTGTTTGTCACCTTTTATTACAGTTCCAGGTTCTATAGTCAAAGTAGCTCCATTTGCAATGTATACCCATCCTTTAAGAATATATGTTCCTTTCTTAAGAGTCTGAGTGCCATTGAATACAAAGTTCTGGTCTCCGTTACCAATAACGTTTCCTGTTGGGGCCTCGTTTCCGGCTGTGTCGAATAGAATATGATTACAGCTTACGTGTCCTCCGTCTGTTCCGAAGATATATTCACTTTTTTCACCACCTCCACTGCTATCAGGGGCATTGTCACTGCTGCATGCTGCTAATCCACACATAAGAAGTGCAGAAAGAGCAAAACTCATTAATTTGTTAATTTCCATTTTTTCTTAATTTATTAATAATGAAAAGCAAATACTATTTATCATTTATCTCTATTAGTAGATTGTATCTACTATCTTTAGAATGTATAACTTACGTTTAGTCCGAAGTTTCTTCCAGGTTTGTATTCACGTGTTACCTGTTCCACTTTTCCTTTTGAAGTCTCAGCAAATTGCTTGAATGACACCTTCTCTGCTAAAAGGTCTCTTACATACGCCTTTACCTCTATATGTTTTGCAAATTTCTTTGATATGCTCAAATCGAATGAATTTCTTGGCATTTCGTATGAGTCAGGAACCTTTGCTTCATTTCCTGTAGTACCTAGGCTACGTCCTACACCAATTATTCTATTACCAATTATATTGTACAGTGCTGATATGTTCAATCCTTTATCATTGTTATTGTAGAATAAACCGGTATTGATTATATATGGTGACTGTCCCTGCATTGGTCTATCTTTCTCTGATGAGCTGCTGTCAAATCTCACTTTACTTTTAATCAGTGCACCATTGAAGCTCCAGCTGAAGTTATTAAGACCGATAAAATCAAGATTCTTACGTATGTCTAACTCTACTCCGTAATTGTCGGCACCATTAGCATTTACATATGAATAGGTAAGGTCGGTTCCTCCGTTTACAGTATATGTCCATTCTATAGGATTTGAGAAATTTTTGTAGAATAGTGATACTGATATTAACTCCCCTGCTGAAGGATAGAACTCATATCCTAAGTCGATGTTATCGATATATGCAGGCTTAAGGTTGTAATTACCTTGAACATTACTAGCAAGATCGAAATCATAGAATACAGATGGAGAAACTTCACGGAACTCAGGTCTGTTTGTTGTACGTCCGTAAGATACTCTTACCTGGTTCTTCTCGTTAATCTTGTAAGATGCATTTATTGATGGGAATAGGTCATTGTATGTGTAATAATGGCTCTTAGGGCTTTTCTCATAATCTTTAGTATTGCTTATTAACTCCATTTTGTTATGCTCGTATCTAAGTCCGGCATATACGTTTAATTTTCCAAAAGGTAGGTTAGTAGCTACATAGCCTGAATACATCATATTATTACCTTCGTAGTTGTTGCTCCATTTAACCTTTTCAAGCATATATATACCATCTTCACCATAATATTTATCCTGCATAAGTTCATTTGGGATATTCATATATCTGAATCCGGAAGGAAGGGAATTGTTTGCAGCGTTATAGTTGTATATGAACATTCTGGTATTGTAGTCTCTCATTCTGTACTTCAAATAAGCACCTGCTTTAATCATAGGTTTGAATGAGCCAAAAGCCATATTCAATTCATAATTCCCATTTGCCGATAAAATATGTTCATTGAGTTTCGTCCACTCTCTTGTAATATCGTTTACATTTGACAATCCCATTTTACCCACTTCCATGGCATCGTTAATGATGTATCGTTTACGGTCAGGCATATTGTTATTTGCAAATGCATAACCTGCGCTCCAGTCTATCTTGTTATTATCATTTATAGAGTGTTTTCCTGTGAGTTGAGTGTTATATGTCATTCTGCTGGTATAGTAATACTCTGCACTCTCCTCATTATCACTTTGAGCACTTACTCCTACACGAGTAGTATATCTGTCTCTTCCAAGCTGGTTGAAAATATTCTTAAACTCATATCTGCTGTTACCACTAGCATTTACATATGTAAGGTTCAGCATCGCTCCAACTCTTGCATTGTGATTATACTGATTATCCTTACTATGTCTTAAGTAGTTTGACTTTTGGTTTGTCTCATCGTAAGTACCGAATAGAGAGTTTTCCATATCTTGATAGTTCTTATAGCTGTTGCTGTAGTTTGCTGCAGCCATCATAGCAAGAGTTTCACCTTTGTCACTTGTCCATCTATGTGCCATATTCATAGCAAGATTCATATCTGCTACAGGTTTCAGGCTCTTTACTGTCCAATCATTGTTGAAATTATTATTCTTTAGATCAATACCATCTCCTGCAATATTATTCAGGTTTGCACCTATGCCTCCATTAAGACTTCTTAATCCTGAGTCAAATCCCAAGAAATCTGTGCTGCTGCTTTTACCTGAATTGAAATCCTTGAAGTGTGTACGGTCATTTATGCTACCTCCGACAGAGATATTAAACATATTTTCGTTTGGTACATCTTTTGTGTTTATTAGGATGAAACCTCCACTGAAGTCCGATGGATATTGTGGTGATGGAGATTTTACAACCACCATGTTGTCAAGTTGTGAAGATGGTATTATATCGAAAGAGAAAGCTCTTGAATCGGCTTCTGAACTTGGTACAGCACTATTGTTTATCCAAACATTGTTGTAACGTTGTGAAAGTCCTCTTACCATTACAAATTTCTCATCGATAATACTAATTCCCGGTACTCTCTTTATAACCTCACTTGCATCTTTATCCTGAGTACGTGCAATCTGTTGAGCAGATATACCTGTCTGCATTACAAGACTGTTACGTTGCTGTGCTATGATAGCTGTTTCTGTATTCTTTTTAGCCGCTGCTGTTACAACAATTTCACCAAGTTGTTCTGAATTGGGTTCCATTTTTATATCAATATTACTAACCCCATTTACCTCAACGTCCATTGTAATTGTCTTATAAGATATATAAGATACTATTAGTTTATGGACTCCGTTTCTAAGTCCTGCAAGTTCAAATTTTCCATCGATATCTGTTATCGCTCCTGTTGTGGTGCCATCTACCATTATGGTAGCACCTATAAGCACTTCGTTATTCTGCTTATCTGAAACTGTACCTTTTATCAAGGCCGCTTTACTGACTATTGCTGATGATAGCAATAAAAAGAAGAAGATAATTCTACTCATTTTTCTGTTTTTTATTAGCTTATTTGTCTGATACAAAATTCTATAAAGGCTATTTCTCCTTTAATACATATATGTTATCACTTTTTTACATTATTATTTCATTTATGTTATCATCCTTTTTTTTTATAAAATGGTAACTTTGTGCATATCTATAAAAATATAATATGAGAAGTTTTGCATCCGATAATAATTCAAGCGTCCATCCTTTGGTGATAGATGCTTTGGTAAATGCCAACAAGGACCATGCATTAGGTTATGGTGATGACCCTTGGACAGATGAGGCTACAAGCAGAGTAAAGGCTCTTTTTCAAAGAGAGTCCATAGCACTTTTTGTTTTCAATGGAACAGGTAGCAATACTATGGCTCTACAGATGATGACTCGTCCTTATCATATAATTTTCTGTGCAGAGACAGCACATATTGCTGTAGATGAATGCGGTGCACCAGCCAAGGCAACCGGCTGTATTATGCGCTCTATAATGACCCCTGATGGTAAGCTCACTCCCGAGCTTCTTAAACCTTATATGATAAACTTTGGTGTGGACCACCATTCACAACCGGGGGCAATCTATATAAGTCAGTGTACTGAACTTGGTACTATATATACTCCTGATGAGGTTCGTTCACTTTGTGACTTTGCACATGAGCATGGTCTTAAGGTTCACATGGATGGTGCACGTATCAGTAATGCTGCTGCTTCTCTGAAGCTATCTATAGACGAAGTATCTGCTGCGTGTGGAGTAGATACACTCACTTTAGGAGGTACTAAGAACGGACTTATGGGAGCAGAATGTGTTGTGGTATTTGATAAGTCACTATTTGCAGAGGCACGTTATGCTCGTAAACAGTCTTGCCAACTTGCAAGTAAGATGAGATATATATCATGCCAGTTCACTGCATTTCTTACAGACAACTTGTGGCTGAAATGTGCAGAACATGCAAATGTGATGGCTAAGAAATTACATGATGCTCTCTCTGAGCTACCAGGAGTTAGTTTCACTCAGAAGTTTGAAAGCAATCAGCTCTTTCTCATTATGCCTCGTGAGGTTGAGGACAAGTTATATGAGAAATACCATTTCTATTTTTGGAATGAGGCAATAAATGAGATGAGGCTTGTAACTTCTTTCGACACAACTGAGGAAGATATAGATGATTTGATTGGGTATGTTCGTCAGTTAATGAGATAGCTGATAACACTTTCCTTGTCTTAAACGTATAGTCATTAAAATTGTGGTTTAGGATATTAATCCTAAGCCTTAGGATTAATATCCTAAAGCTTGGGACAAAGAAAAACTCTTGAATGATAGGCGATAGTGTCCTGTTATATAATAAAAGGAATCACCCTTGTAAGTATAAGATGTTTATTCATCTACTTACAAGGGTGATTATTTGTATGGGGTGTATGGATACACCCCAATCTGTTTTAATAAATTACAGATTATAATGCCATTCCGTCAAGCCACATATATACACTGCTTACGATACCTAAAAGTATTATACCTGCAACACATGTTAAAAGGCTTATGCGCATTGGTACACTATTCTTGAATGTCGCAATAGGAGCATCCGATGGAGTAATGAACATAGCTTTAACAATAAGCAGATAGTAGTATAGTGATATGATTGTGTTAACCAATGCAATAAATACTATAACTGAGAAACCGCTTTTGAATGCTGCTGCAAATACAAAGAACTTGCTGAAAAATCCTGCAAAAGGAGGAATACCTGCAAGTGAGAATAGTGCAAGAGTCATAACCATAGCAAGCTTAGGATTTGTTGAGTAGAAGCCATTGTAATCTTCTCTCTCAACCTTTCCTTGTGCATGCTGTTCAACTGCATTGATAACACCGAATACAGCAAGATTGGCTGCGATATATACTAAGATATAATATACTAGTGATGTTGCACCCTGCTCACTTCCGGCAAGTACTGCAAGCATGATGTAACCAGCTTGTGAGATACTACTGAAAGCCATGAATCTTTTCAAGTTGCTCTGAAGTATAGCAAATAGGTTGGCTACAGTTATAGTAACCACAATTACTATAGAAATCATCAGTGACCATTGTTCTACCATAGGAGCAAATACTTTCATCAGGATTGTCATAAGTGCAAACGCTGCTGCTCCCTTAGAGATAACTGAAAGGTAAGCTGTAACAGATGTAGGTGCTCCTTGGTATGTATCTGCTGTCCAGAGGTGGAAAGGTACAAGGCTCAACTTGAATGCAAGTCCTGAGAAGAAAAATACGAGTGATAAAATCTCCAAAGGTGATGCCACTAACAGTGAAGGGATATCATTGAAGTATAATGTTCCGGTAGATCCGTAAAGCATTGATATACCATAAAGCATTAAGCCACTTGAGAATAGAGCTGAAAGAATGAATTTAGCTCCAGCCTCAGCACTATGACCTTTATACTTATCGAATGCTACTAAACAAGCTACAGGGATAGTTGCAAGTTCCATTCCTATGAATAACATAAGGAAGTTTCCTGCACTAATCATGTAGAATAGTCCTATAAGTGTACTGAATGTTAGTACATAGAATTCACCTCTTCTTTGTGCTGTTTCACCTTTACTTAGCCAATCTGTGCTCTGAAGGAATATTATCAGTGTTCCAGCAGAGAGAATTGTCTTCAGTGCATTTGCAAGTGGAGATGTTGTGTACATTCCACCGAAAAGCTCTCCTTGACAGGGCATAATATTTATAATTATACTTATTGCAAGTAGTATCGATGAAATGGTTCCAAGATGATGCTTCTTATCTTCCGGTAGGAAAAGATCGATAATGAATACCAAGATGAATGCAATGATCAGGCTTATTTCCTGTCCCATTGTTGTAAATATAGATATATAGTCCATTGTCTCTTATTTTAAAGATGAAATTATCGGTGCCACACTATTACTAATAAGGTCGCTTATCCACCAAGGTGCAGTTCCGATACCTGCTACACAAACTATAAGGAAGATTACAGCTACCTTTTCATCCCATGTAGCATCAGTAAGTTTCAGATGCTCTTCATTAGTAGGAACTCCATACATAATCTTTCCAACAACGCGTAGAATGTAGACTGCTGTTATTACAATACTTGTAGTAGCAATGATAGTACATACTCTATGGAAAGTATCATTTACTTCGAATGAACCAACAAAAATAGTCATCTCAGCAACGAATCCACTGAATCCAGGAAGACCTAAGTTAGCGAAACCTGCTATGATATAACCTACAGCAAGGAATGGCATTATCTTCATAAGTCCTCTAAGATTACGTATGTCGCGTGTATGAGTACGTCCATATATCATACCAATAAGAGCGAAGAAGAGTGCTGTCATAAGTCCGTGGCTTAACATCTGGATTATAGCACCAGTACAACTTGTTCTTGTAAGCATCAATATAGCAAATAATACAAGTCCGCAGTGAGATACACTTGAGTATGCATTAATATATTTCAAGTCGGTCTGAACGACAGCACTGAATGCTCCGTAAACAACAGAAATAGTTGTCAGTATAAGGAATAGATCACCCCACATTGCTGCACCCTCTGGCAACAGATAGATAGCAACGCGGAAACATCCGTAACCTCCAAGTTTCATAAGTACTCCTGCATGAAGCATTGATACCGCTGTTGGCGCTGAAGCATGACCATCAGGGCTCCATGTGTGGAATGGGAAAAGAGCTCCCAAAACTCCGAAGCCTAAGAATACAAGAGGGAAGAATATATGTTGAATCTCTGCTGGGATACTCTTATGAGCTATTTCCAACAGGTTCATTGTCTCGCCACCTGCTCCGTAGAATATTCCAAGTATTCCTACCAAAAGGAATGCAGAACCACCCATAAGCATAAGTGTAAGTTTCATAGCAGCATACTCTTTCTTTCCACTTCCCCATACACCGATAAGTAAGTACATAGGGATAAGCGCTACTTCATAGAACATGAACATTGTGAATAGGTCGGTTGATATGAAGAATCCATAAACTCCTGTGCTAAGTAGAGTGAACCACATGAAATACTCTTTTGTAAGAGGTTGTAATTTCCATGAGGCAAATATACCTGTAAATACAATTACCGAACTTAACAACAACATAACTACGGAGATACCATCGACACCTACTGAGTAACATATGTTGAGTGGCTCGAACCATGGTATGCTTGATGTGAATAGCATATCACCTTGAGCACCGGCTTCACGCAGGTTTATGTATTCTATAGTAAGGTAGACAGAGAGAGCAAGTAGAATTGAAGCTCCTGCCACCATTGTCGTCTTTACCTGTGTAAGATTTCTTGATGCCCATAAACCAGCCAGCATCAAGACTGGTACTATAACAAATAAACTTAATATATTCATGATGCTTTAGAGTATTAAAATTAATGTAAGAATCAATGAACCAGCAAGGAACCACATACAGTACTGCTGTACATTTCCACTCTGCATACCTCTAATCTCCTCTCCGGCAGCATTGGTACCCCAAGCTGTGAAGTTGAAGAATTGGTCGATTACATGTCTGTCGAACCAAGCAATAGGAGTACTGATGCATCTGAAAATAATCTTCTTTGTGATGAAGATCCATATCTCATCCAGATAGAATCTGTTGTAAGCAGCTTTGTGAAGACCTTTGAACTGCTTGGCAAGCATAGCTGCAACAGGTTGTTTATCGCCTGCATACATCCATGTTGCTATTAGTATAGATGTTATGGCAACGCAAAGACTTGTAATCATAACTGTTGTATCAAGATGTATGGTATAAGCTTCACCATTGCTTGAAACAAGATGTCCGAAAGGTATGAATCCGGCTACACAAGTAATACCTGCAAGCACCATCAATGGAATTGTCATAGACAATGAACATTCGTGTGGATGTACGTTTGGATTATAATTCGGCTTTTTGTTGTATGGAGTTCCCCAGAATATTCCGTAATAGAGGCGGAACATATAGAAAGCTGTCATTCCTGCAATAGCAGTCATGATATATCCCATAACAGGTGAGAATTCGAAACATGCAGTAAGGATTTCATCTTTAGAGAAGAATCCGGAGAATGGCCAAATACCAGCTATGGCAAGACATCCAATAAGGAATGTAATATGTGTAATAGGCATGTGTTTTCTTAAACCACCCATACCGCTCATCTCATTAGTATGAACAGCATGTATTATGCAACCAGCTCCAAGGAATAGAAGAGCTTTGAACATTGCATGTGTGAATAGGTGGAACATACTTGCCATATATCCTAAACCGCCTTCATGTGGGTTAATAGAAGTACAAACTCCTAAGGCAACCATCATAAAACCTATCTGTGAGATTGTTGAGAATGCAAGCACTCTCTTTATGTCACTCTGTACACAAGCTACACTAGCAGCATAGAATGCTGTGAATGCAGCAATGTAAGCTATCCAATGTAACACATCGGGTGCATATCCGACATATAGAGGGAACATTCTTGCTACAAGATATACTCCGGCAACAACCATTGTTGCAGCATGTATCAATGCGCTGACAGGTGTAGGACCTTCCATTGCATCCGGCAACCATATGTGAAGAGGGAACATGGCACTCTTGCCAGCACCTCCGATGAACATAAGTCCAAGAGCTAGAGGAATAAGGAATCCTGCATTTATAAGTGCATTCACTTGTGGAGTGAATGAGAATGTACCTGCATAGTATCCATAAATAAGGATACCGATAAGGAATCCGAGATCGGCAAAACGTGTTACAATAAATGCCTTCTTGCTGGCTGCAATAGCTGCATCTTTTGTATAATAGAATCCGATTAGCAAGTATGACGATACACCTACAAGTTCCCAGAAAATATACATCTGGAAGATGTTGGTTGCAACGACAAGACCAAGCATAGACATGGTGAACAGGCTAAGGAAAGCATAATAGCGCTGGAAACCCTTTTCGCCGTGCATATATCCGAATGAGTAGATGTGTACCATCAGTGATACAGTAGATATAACTACAAGCATCATCACTGAAATCGGATCAATCATAAAACCAAAATCTATAGAGAGGTTTGATGAGAATGGAAGCCAGTTAAAGTTCCATGCTGTAATTGTAGGATAGACTCCTTCAGCATTTCTTGCTCCGGTGAAATAAGAAAAAGCGGTATAGTAGGAGAGGCATGCTACTGTCGCCAGTGAGATTGTGCCTATTATTCCTGCAACTTTGCTCTTCATATACATTCCTGCGAGTCCTAATACCAGGAAACTCAGAAAGGGTAGGAGCAGTATAAGAATAGTATATTCCATATTTATTTTTTTATATCTAGTGAAGTGATTGTTATCCCTTCATTTCGTTAATATTCTTTATCTGTATATTCCGTATGTTACGGTATATATTGATGATTATCGCGATCGCTACTGCAGTCTCAGCCGCACTGACTCCTATTGCAAATAGTGCAAAGAAGTGTCCTTCCAGTTTGTCAGGAAATAGGAAACGGTTGAATACAGCAAAGTTAATATCTACCGAGTTGAGAATAAGCTCAACGCTGATAAGTATTGCAAGTATGTTTTTTCTTGTGAAAAAGCCATATATTCCCACAAACATCATGAATGTGGAGAGTATTAGATAATATTCCATTGGTACCATAATCTCTCTCTTTTAACGTTTACGTGCTATCATAACTCCTCCAACTATACAAGCCAGAAGGAGAATACTTATCACTTCAAATGGTAATACATATTGGTATTTTTCCATTCCCATCAATGTATATCCTATAGTCTTTACATCAAGCTCTCCTGGTTGGAAACTTGGTTCAATAAAGTCGTTCTTTAGAATAACAAAGAGGCAAATACCTAAACCAGCTAGTGTGGATAAGAATCCTGCTGCCACTTTGCTGTTCTTTAACTTCTCTGCTTTGTCTCCCTGTGCTGAGGTAAGAAGTATACTGAATACATAAAGTACTGTGATACCTCCTGCATATATTAGTAGCTGTACAGCTCCCAAAAATGCATAGTTCAGCTGGAAATATATCGCTGCTGTACCGAAAAGCACAAAGAGAAGGTATGTAGCTGCACGCAATATTCTTGAAGTAGTCACCGAAAGAACGGAACATACACCAATAAAAAGTGCAATTACAATGAATACAATAATTTGTAGTGTCATAATATCTTTGTTTTATTTTTTATTCAGAGTCAATAACAGTTTGGAACGGTCGAAGACTGAATTCTCAAATTCGGTATCGAATTCAATGGCATCATGAGGGCAAACGTTGACACAGATTTGGCAAAACATGCATGAACCTAAGTCGTACTCATATTTAACAAGTACTTTCTTTTTCTTGCCTGTTTCCTCATCAGTGATAGTCTCGCTTGTAATTGATATCGTGTCATTAGGGCAGTTCATCTGACATAATCCGCAGGCAACACACTTATTGTTGCCATTCTCATCTGATGGCATTACCAACATTCCGCGGAAGCGTGGAGATATTTCAAGTGTAGCTCTGTTCTCAGGATACTGTTCAGTTACTTTCTTAGTGAAGAACTCCTTAATGGTAGTCTTCATACCTATGAGTAAAGTACTTACTCCGTGTATAATACCTTTAATATATGATTGTTCTTCCATAATTAAAAATGCAAATTAAATACTACAATAATTACCATGAGCAGTAGGTTAAATAGACCTATAGGCACAAGGTATTTCCATTCCAAAGTAAGAATCTGGTCTATACGAAGACGTGGGAATGTCCACTTTATCCACATAAGTAAGAACACTACAAAGAATGCTTTTCCAAAGAACCAAACAAATCCTGGTATATAGTCCATGACTGCATTGAAACCATCAAGGCCAGCGATATGAAGTGGCATCCATCCACCAAAGAATATGGTAGCGGCTATTCCGGAAATGATAAAGAGGTTTACAAACTCGGCAACATAGAAGAAACCGAAATGCATACCTGAGTACTCTGTGTGATAACCTGCTGTAAGCTCACTCTCTGCTTCTGGTAAGTCGAAAGGTCCTCTGTTTACCTCTGCATTTCCTGCTATAAGATAGATTACAAATGCTATAAGTGCCGGAATATGTCCTTTGAAAATAAACCATCCGTCAGCCTGTTGCTCTACTATCTCAGATAGCTGCATAGTATCTGTCAGTACTACCATGGTAAGTAGACTCAGACCTACAGACAATTCATAACTGATCATCTGTGCACCACTTCGCATTGCGCCGATAAGTGAGTACTTGTTGTTGGAACTCCAACCTGCAAGTAGTATACCTACAACACCTATACTTGATGCAGCCATAAGGAAGAATATACCTACGTTGAAATCAAGTACCTCCAAGCCTTTGCTTATAGGCAGACAGCTGAAAGCCAGAATAGATGATATGATAACTATGTATGGTGCAAGGTTATATAGGAACTTATCTGCATGACGAATCTCGATAATCTCTTTTATAAGCATCTTTAATACGTCTGCAAAAACCTGTATAGTACCGTAAGGACCTACTCTGGTAGGACCAAGACGGCATTGAAATGCTGCACACACTTTTCTCTCCATATAGATCATTATAATGGCTATAATGGCATATGCAAGCAATATTATTACTCCAATCAGTACACATTCAAGGAAAATTGCAAGCTGCTCAGGCATATATGTGCAAAGTAGTGAATGTATCCACTGGGTTATTATGCTAAAATCAAACATGATTGAATATCTTGTTATATCTTAATATTATTTGAAAAAACTATCGGTCAATATCAGGCACAACATAATCCACTGTTCCACCAATTGCGATTAAATCGGCAATCTTAGCTCCACGACTCATTGTTTCCATTGCTGATACTAGAGGTAAACCTGTAGAACGGAACTTAAGTCTGTATGGATATTTCTCACCGTGACTCTCAAGGAATACACCGAACTCACCACGGCTACCCTCAACCGCAGAGTAGTATATACCTTCCGGAACCTTGATGATAGGTTTCATTTTCTGTTGATATTCTCCTGCAGGAATATTATCGATGAGTTGTTCAATAATTCTCATACTCTCTACAATTTCATCAATTCTTACCAAATATCTTGCATATGAATCTCCTTCAGTTCTAACTATCTGTTTGAAGTCAACTTTATCGTACATAGCATATGGATGACGTTTTCTAACATCACAAGCCCATCCACTTGCTCTACCTGTACCTCCGGTAGCTCCGAAAGAGATAGCATCTTCTTTGCTCAATAGACCTACACCCTTCATACGCTGTTGGGCAATGATATTTCCAGTAAAGACATCGTTGTACTCCTTAAGCATAGGACGCAGATAAGTAAGGAAACTCTTAACTTTCTCAACGAAGTCAGGTGCGATATCAGCTTGAACTCCACCAATAGTGTTGTAGTTCTGTATGAGTCGTCCTCCTGTAGTATATTCGAATATATCGAGTATCTTCTCTCTGTCGCGGAATCCATATAAGAAGGCTGTCAATGCTCCAAGGTCCATACATAGACATGAGAAGAATAGTAGATGTGAGTCAATTCTCTGCAACTCATCCATAATAGTACGGATATATTGTACTCTCTCACTAACCTCTACTCCCATAGCCTTTTCTACACACATACAAAGAGCATGTCTGTTTTGGTGTGCTCCAAGATAGTCTAATCTATCAGTAAGAGCTAAGGTTTGTTGGTAAGTAAGACTTTCGCACATTTTCTCTATACCTCTGTGTATATATCCGCAGTGAACATCAAGTTTCTTGATAATTTCACCCTCTAAAGCGACGCGGAATCTTAATACACCATGAGTAGCAGGGTGCTGAGGTCCAATGTTAATGATATATTCATCTTCATCGAATATAGCCTGTCTCTTCTCAATGACACTACCATCAGGCTGCTCTTCCATGTATTTAGTTGAGTCAACTGTCTCCTCGTTTGTCATTCGTAGTGGATTGAGGCTATCGTCATAATCTTTTTTCAAAGGATATCCGACCCAATCATCACGAAGATATAGGCGACGCATATCAGGATGACCGATAAATACGATTCCTAAGAAATCGTATACTTCTCTTTCGTTGAAATCAGCACCTTTCCATATATCAGATACAGTTGGTATCTCAGGTTTCTCTCTGTTAGGAGCGACACACTTAATAGTAATAGTCTCTTGAGTCTCACTATTTTCAAGGTGATAGACTACGCCAAGTCCATTCTCTTGCCAGTCAACTCCGGTAAGACTTCTAAGGAAGTCCATGTGCTTTTCTTCCTTAAGACGAAGCATTTCGTCGTGTAAAGCAGCAGCTTCTATCTCATTAATCTTGTCCATCGTTTACTTTGTTTTTTGGTTTTTCCTCTTTTTTATTAACACCTCCAAAAAATTTCTCTACTTTCACCTTTCTCTGCAATTGTATCATTCCATATAGCAATGCTTCAGGTCTTGGAGGGCATCCTGGTATGTATACATCTACTGGCAATATTTTGTCTACTCCGTTGAGTACATGATATGATTTCTTGAAAGGCCCTCCTGAAATGGCACAACCTCCAACAGCTACTACATATTTAGGATCAGCCATCTGATCATATAGTCTCTTTAGTACCGGTGCCATTTTATCAGTTATAGTTCCTGCAACCATAATCAAGTCGGCCTGTCGTGGACTAGCTCTTGTTACTTCAAATCCGAAACGTGCAAAGTCATACCTTGCAGCACCGATTGCCATGAACTCAATACCGCAACAGCTTGTTGCGAATGTAAGTGACCAGAGAGAATTACTTCTTCCCCAGTTAATGACATCATCGAGTACTCCGACAATAACATTTGAGCCATTCTCGTTGAGCTCTTTGACCATGTTCTCCAGAGATTCATTGTCTTTGAATTCTTCATACTGGATAGATTTTATTTTTGGTTTCTTTATTTCCATTCAAGTGCTCCTTTCTTCCATGCATAAGCAAGTCCTAATACTAATACTAGTAAGAAGAACAGAATGCTTATAAGTCCATACACTCCCAATTCCTGTACCACTACAGCCCAAGGGAAAAGAAAAACAGTCTCCACATCAAACATAAGGAATAGGATTGCAAAGAGGTAATATCCCACTTTGAACTGCATCCATGATTGACCTCTTGTAGGCATACCACATTCATATGCTTCACCTTTTTGGGCATTATATGAACGCGGAGATATGGCTCGTGCAATTCCAAGTGCTACTGCAACCATTGCTATTGCCGTAAGTATTACGACAATTAATAATGTAAAATACATGCGTAATAGATTTTATATTGATTATTATTATTTATCTACAATGATTATCGAATAGTTTATTTGGTTTGTTATATCAGCATATATGTGCTTGTGTAACAGGTTGTAATATCCGAAAAAATTGAAAAGTTTTGACATGATAAGGCTGATCGTTTAAATTATAATCTTCCGGAGCTTGAATATATAGTGGGAGTCTTTAAACAAAAATAGATTGCTTACAATTTGGGCTGTAAGCAATCTGTTATCTGTATGTATGTTTCCGAAATTTTCACTGGTAATATTTGAGAAAAGGCTTTTAGACTTGCAGGCCTTGATAATCGTATTGCTTCCAACGGCTTGTAAAACTTCAAAGAAATGATTAGCTAAAAGGAAGTCTATTGTTTTTTCTCGTGGCGTATTCTTCTGGCTATAGTTCGTCTCGTGGACATCAACTGCTGTATAAGATGTTGACATCTCACTCTTGCTTATCGTCAAAATAAGCACAAATAGTGACACATAGACAAAAAATTTTAGAAGTTTTTCCATTATAGGTTTAAAATGCGGTGCAAAGATATAAAAATAAGTATTATAAATATCAAAAAAATTAATTAAAGAATTTCTCTGCTTTTTTAATCATAAATCCCAAACAGAATACCACTACATGGTCTCCAGGAAGTATTGTGGTATTTCCTGTTACAAGTATACCGTTACCATTCCTGATAAGTCCTCCAATTGTGATTCCTTTAGGAAGCCCCATATTCTTTATAGAGTCTTTTGTAATCCTTGATCCCTCTTTTACAGTAAATTCAGCTACATCGGCGTCAGCAAAGGTGAGACATTTTACATTTGATACATCTGCATCGAGCATCATCTGGTAGATATGGCTTGCCGCAATAAGTTTCTTGTTTATTACTGTACCGATATCAAGACTCTCTGCCATGCCTATGTAGTCAATATTTTCTACCTCGGCAACAGTTTTACTAACTCCCATACGCTTTGCAGCAAGGCAAGCCAATATGTTCGTTTCAGAATTACCTGTAAGAGCAACAAAAGCATCAGTGTTTCTTAGTCCCTCTTCTTCAAGTAACTCAAGGTCTCTACCGTCACCATTAATAATCATCACCTTATCATCGACCAACTCCGTAAGTCTGTTGCATCTGTTTATATCGCTCTCGATAATCTTCACCTCCATGTAGTCGGGAACAAACTGAGTTGTCTTTACAGCTATTCGGCTTCCACCCATAATAATCACCGTCTTAACATCAGCATAGTTCTCTTTGCCAGCAATCTTTCGTATGTATGGAATATATTTCTTTGTGGTAGTAAAATATACAATGTCATATAGCTTTATGGTATCATCACCTCTCGGTATTATAGTCTCGCTACCTCTTTTTATAGCAACGACATGGAATGGTATATTCTTTCCACCAATCTCATGAAGAGGAACATTGAGAATTTCGGCTGTTTCCCTCATCTTTGCTCCAATAAGGACTAATGCACCGCCGCAGAACTCCCACCACTGTCGTATCCAGCTCATCTTTACTGCATCTACAATATCTTTTGCAGCAAGCATCTCAGGATAGATAAGTGAGTTCACTCCTAGTTTAGCGAAGAATTCCTTATGATCTGGTTGAAGGTATTCATTATTATCTATTCGTGCCACAGTCTTCTTTGCTCCAAGATTTGTAGCAAGCATACAGGCAGTCATATTTCTACTTCTTCGGGAGTAACTCCGATGAAAAGGTCAGCTCCGGCTACTCCGGCACTTTCTAACCCTTCTATAGATGTTGGTGAAGCGCATACTGTCATCAAGTCGAAATTGGAATCAATTCTTCCCAATTTGTCTTCATCTTCATCCATTAGGACAATGTCTTGTTTCTCTCTTGATAGTAGTTTAGCAAGATGCGTTCCAACAGCTCCTGCACCAGCGATAATTATTTTCATTTCACCATATTTATAGACTCAACAAATCTTCGCAGATACTATCTTCATCAAGTCCGCAAATTTCATGTAGTTGAGTAATATTACCGTGTTGTACAAAGTTATCAGGTAATCCAATTCTCTTAATAACAGGATTGTATCCGTTATCAGACATGAATTCAAGAATGGCAGATCCCATTCCTCCTTTCCTTACACCATCTTCTATAGTAAGAATCTTTTTAAAGTTCTTACCTATACAATTCAGCATATCTTCGTCCAGAGGTTTTAAGAAGCGCAAGTCGTATAAGGCTATACTCTTTCCACTCTGCTGCTCAGCTTTTGCAATAGCTCTTTTGGCAACATTTCCTATAGGCCCTAAAGTTATTACTGCAATATCTTTTCCCTCTTTGATAATTCTTCCTTTTCCTATCTCGACTATTTCCAGAGGACATTCCCAATCTACAAGTACACCTCTTCCTCGTGGATATCTTATCACGAATGGTCCCATGTTAGGAAATTGGGCAGTGTACATGAGTTTTCTTAACTCGTGTTCATCCATAGGAGATGCTATGGTGATGTTGGGAATAGGGCGCATATAAGCAAGGTCAAATGCTCCATGATGTGTAGGCCCGTCTTCTCCTACCAGTCCTGCTCTGTCAAGGCATAGCACTACATTCAGTTTTTGTATAGCTACATCATGTATAACGTTGTCGTAAGCTCTCTGCATGAATGATGAATAGATATTACAGAAAGGTAGTAATCCATCTTTGGCCATACCTCCAGAGAATGTAACAGCATGTCCCTCTGCTATACCAACGTCGAAAACTCTTTCCGGTATTGCCTTCATCATTATATTCATGGAACAGCCGGAAGGCATTGCAGGAGTAACTCCGACAATCTTATCATTCTGTTCTGCCAGCTCAAGGAGTGTATTCCCGAAAACATCTTGGAAAAGAGGTGGAATACCATTTGTGTCCTTTACAATTCTCTCACCGGTCTCTTTGTCGAATATACCCGGGGCATGCCATATTGTAGCTGCTTCTTCAGCAGGAGCGAAGCCTTTTCCTTTTTTGGTATGTATATGAAGTAGTTTTGGTCCCTTCATATCTTTAATATCATTAAGGACCTTTGTAAGGTTAATTACGTCATGCCCGTCGATTGGTCCGAAATATCTGATGTTCATACCTTCAAATATGTTCTGTTGCTGATAGAGCATAGATTTTAGACTGTTATTGAATCGGATAAGACTTTTCCTTCTCTCTTCATTCAGTATACCCCATTTAAGGAACATATTGGATAAATTAAACCTTATTTTATTGTAGCATGAAGAGGTCTGAAGATTCAGGAGATATTGTTTCATACCACCGACACTTCTGTCGATGGCCATATTATTGTCATTAAGAATAATAAGTAGGTTGTTTGGAGAGGATGATACATTGTTAAGACCTTCAAAAGCCAAACCACCACTCATAGAGCCATCTCCAATGATAGCAACAACATGACGACCATTCTCATTGTGCATTTTAGCAGCTACCGCCATACCTAGAGCTGCAGATATAGAGTTTGATGCATGTCCGCAAGTGAAAGTATCATATTCACTTTCGGATGGTGAAGGGAATGGAGTAAGACCGTTAAGTTTTCTGTTTGTGCAGAAATTATCTCTTCTACCAGTCAAGATCTTATGTCCATATGCCTGGTGTCCAACATCCCAAACAAGTCTGTCGATTGGAGTGTTGAAAACATAATGAAGAGCAACAGTAAGTTCAACAACACCTAAGCTCGAACCAAAGTGGCCGGGATTGCATGAAAGTTCATCTATGATCTTATCTCGTAGCTCTTTACAAACCAGAGGAAGTTCAGATGTTTTTAGCTTTCTCAAATCTTTAGGGTTGTTGATGCTGTTCAACAAACTATATGAAGTGTTTTCTTTCATCCTTTTACTAAATAAATATCGTGCAAAAATAGTAATATTAATATGTAATAGATTACTTTTGTTTTAAAATTTATACCTTATAGAGTGGATATGGAGCTTATCACAAGGGTAGAGATGCCTAGAACTAAAGAAATTAATCATTTTGACAGAATTATGGTCTTAGGATCATGCTTCGCTCAGAACATGGGAGAAATTCTTTCCTCTAAAAAGTTTAGATGTGATATTAATCCTTTTGGCATTCTTTACAATCCACTCTCCATACTCCAGGCGTTAGAAGAAATATACCAAAATAAGACCTATACAGCTGATGATCTGCAGTATGATGGAAGACAGTGGCATAGTTGGATGCATCATAGCTCATTCTCTTCAGCTAATGTTAATGAGTGCTGCGAGAATATAAACAGTAGGATTGCACAGTCTCATGAAAATCTTAATAACCTCGATTTTATAATAATTACCTGGGGCACTGCCTATGCATACTATCTGTCCGATTATAAAGAGCCGTTTGTTGTGGGAAACTGCCACAAGCAGAAAGATTCTCTCTTCAACAGAGTAAGACTTGATGGTGATGAAATTGTTGACGGGTATGTAGCCATGATTGACAGATTAAGAGAAAAGAATCCAGATCTTAAAATTATTTTGACAATAAGCCCTATACGCCATATAAAAGATGGATTGCATGGTAATCAGATAAGCAAGTCTGTTTTGCTGCTTGCTGCAGAAAAACTTTGTGAGATGAGGGATAATATATTCTATTTTCCATCTTATGAGATAATGATGGATGAACTGAGAGATTATAGATTCTATGCCGATGATATGGTGCATCCGTCATCTCTTGCTGTTGAATATATATGGATGAAATTTTCGGAGACATTCTTCTCTGAATTGACAAAAAAAATAGTTGAGGAGTGGAGTGGTATTGAAAAGGCTTTAAACCATCGTCCTTTCGACCCTGCATCACCTTCTTATCATAAATTTTTTAACGCAAATAGTGTTAAATATAAACCGAATTAAAGAAAAGTACCCTTATTTTGAAATAAATAAAGAAATAGAACAATGTCAAGCTCAATTGAAAACATTAACAAACTAATAAAATCTAAACTGATTGGTGGTTATGAAAGTAATATTGATTGGATTCTTACAGACAGCCGTTCAGTGTGTTTCCCGGAAGAAACTCTCTTTTTTGCATTAAAGACAAAAAGGAATGATGGTCACAAATATATTGATGAATTATTTGAAAAAGGGGTACGCAACTTTGTTGTAAGTACTCTTCCAGAAAAAAAAGATAACTATCCAAACTGCAATTTTCTATTAGTAAACGATACATTGAAGGCTCTTCAGCTATTGGCGGAGAAGCATCGTGAGAATTTCCAGATTCCAGTGATAGGTATCACAGGAAGTAACGGAAAGACAATAGTCAAAGAGTGGCTTTATCAGTTGCTCAATGAGAATTATGTTATTACACGTTCACCAAGAAGTTACAACTCACAGATTGGTGTTCCTCTATCGGTATGGATGATGAATGAGAATACTGAGTTGGGCATATTCGAAGCCGGAATCTCTGAAATGGGTGAGATGGAGGAACTCCGTAATATTATTCGTCCAACTATAGGTATACTTACCAATATCGGAGGTGCTCATCAAGAGAACTTCTTTTCAATGCAGGAGAAGTGTATGGAGAAACTGTCACTATTTAAAGATTGTGATGTGATAGTTTATAATGGAGATAATGAACTTATCAGCAGCTCAGTACTGAAATCACTCTTCACATCAAGAGAGATTGCATGGAGTACAAAGGATAATGAACGTCCTCTATTCATAGAATCAATAGATAAGGGTGATAATTCTACAACAATAACATACCGCTATATCGGTATGCCGGGAAAATATACCATCCCATTTATCGATGATGCATCTATTGAGAATTCAATCCATTGTGTTTCTATAGCTCTATATTTCATGATACCACAGGATGTGATAGCTGCAAGAATGGAAAAGCTGGAGCATATAGCAATGCGTCTTGAGGTTAAAGAGGGAAAGAGTGGTTGTGTTCTTATCAATGATAGTTACAATTCAGATCTTGCTTCACTTGACATAGCACTTGACTTCATGTCTAGACGTTCGGATGACAAGGGTAAGAAGCGTACACTTATACTATCGGATATGTTTCAGACGGGACAGAGTAGTAAGCTGCTTTATCGTCAAGTAGCAGAACTTGTTCATAGTCGTGGAATAGATAAGATTATTGGTGTTGGAGATGATATTCAGGCTGCCTCATCACGCTTTGATGTAGAGAAATACTTCTTTCAGAATACACAGCAACTAATAGAGTCGGAAATGCTTCAATCCTTGAAGAATGAGGTCGTACTGATAAAAGGTTCACGAAACTTCCATTTCGAAGAGATTTCTGACTTGCTGGAACTTAAAGTTCATGAGACAATACTTGAGATAAATCTAAATGCAATAGTAGATAATCTTAACTACTATAGAAATAAGCTTAAACCAGAGACAAAATTGGTATGTATGGTAAAGGCATTTGCTTATGGTGCCGGCTCTTTTGAAATTTCTAAGACTCTACAGGACCATCGTGTGGACTATCTTGCTGTTGCAGTGGCTGATGAAGGATCTGAGTTAAGAAAAGCAGGAATTACATCGTCTATAATGATTATGAATCCTGAGCTGAGCGCTTTTAAGACAATGTTTGATTATAGACTAGAACCTGAGGTATATAGTTTCAATCTTCTTGAAGAACTGATAAAAGCTGCAGAAAAAGAGGGAGTCACAAACTTCCCTATACATATAAAACTAGATACTGGAATGCATAGACTTGGCTTTATACCTGAGGAGATTCCTGAGTTGATAAGACGCCTTAAGTCTCAGAATGCGGTAATACCTCGTTCGGTATTCTCACACCTTGTTGGTAGTGATTCAGATCAATTTGACTCATTTACAAAACGTCAGATTGAGACTTTTGAGAAGGCATCTACTGAACTACAGGATGCTTTCTCACACAAGATAATAAGACATATCTGTAACACTGCAGGTATTGAGAGATTTCCAGGTGCTCAGTTTGATATGTGCCGCTTAGGTTTGGGACTATATGGAGTTGACCCTTATACAAACAAAATTTTGCATAATGTATCAACTCTGAAGACGACCATACTACAGATTCATGATGTACCTAAAGAGGAGACTGTAGGGTATAGCCGAAAGGGAAAACTTAATCGTGACTCAAGGATAGCAGCTATACCTATAGGATATGCTGACGGAGTTGACCGTCATCTTGGTAATGGCAATGCATATTGCCTGGTTAATGGACAGAAGGCATATTATGTTGGTAACATATGTATGGATGTATGTATGATTGATGTAACCGATATTGATTGTAAAGAGGGGGATAAAGTTGAGATATTCGGTGATAATCTTCCTGTAACACTTCTTGCGGAAAAGTTAGGCACAATACCTTACGAGATACTTACAAGTGTATCGAACAGAGTAAAGAGAGTATACTATCACGATTAACAATAATAATTTAATATGAAAGCACGCATACTTTTTTTTGTCATTGCTCTGTCTGTTGACATTTAATGTGACATTTGCACAGAGCCTGAAATCTGTCTCTATACTTGGAGACTCATACTCTACATTCGAGGGTTTTATTCCCGATGGAAATAGTATATGGTATTGGAAGACTCCAAATCCTTCATTAACTGATGTTGATAAAGTAACCCAGACATGGTGGCATAAGTTTGTAAAAGAGAATAATTTCAAACTTCTTGTGAATGATTCATATTCTGGCTCTACAATATGTAATACAGGATATAATAAAGAGGACTATACAGACAGATCGTTTATAACAAGAATGAAAAGACTTGGGTGCCCTGATGTAATCTTTATTTTTGGTGCAACAAATGACTCTTGGGCAAACTCTCCTATAGGGGATTTTAAGTACTCTGATTGGACAAAGGAAGATCTCTATAATTTCAGACCTGCACTATCATATCTGCTATCAAATATGATTGACTACTATCCTAACATAAAGATATATTATATACTGAATGATGGGCTTAAAGAGGAGATAAACAACTCTATAAAAGATATTTGCAAACATTATGAAATATCTCTTATAGAGTTGAAAAATATTGATAAGAAAAATGGGCACCCATCTGTTGTTGGAATGCAACATATATCAGAGCAACTTAAAGGTGCTTTACTTCTTAATTAATTTATTTCTTACTAGATAATCAACAGAATATCTTCCTGGACCTGAAATATAAGAGATACAGAAAACCGCAAGATATAGTATTGCAAGTTCTTTAACTGCCATCGGATCGTTAGCATGTATCACAAATACAGCAACTAACATGGTAAATATCAGAGGTATAAGCACTACTCTAGTGATAAATCCAAAAGTGAATGCAAGTCCGCAGAAAAGCTCTGCAAAGATTGCAAGCATAAGAGAAAGCTGAGAACCTACACCGAGAGGATCAGGGAAATTCTGCTCTAATGTACTGAAACTGGTCAATTTCATATAACCATGGCTAATGATAAAAAGACCAAAAACTAATCTTAGTGCCAGTATCGCTACTGATACTGTTTTTGTGGACTCTTCACTAGGGAAAAGAAATTTGTACAATGCATTCATAATTGTTAATATTAGTGTTATATACAAGTATAACATTTTAATAGACAATTTTGTTTTAAACAATTTATATGAACGAAGAGATAAGAGAGTATTATCAGGAATTACTTAATATATATCAAGGAAATCAGACCCTTGAGCGCAAATATAGAAAGATGCGTGAACTGCTTGAAAGGGCAGTCCGCTCACAGATTAAGGATACCTCTCTACAGACTACTGACTTTGCTGCACGGTTGAATTATGTTGCAACCATGAGCAATATGGATAATGTTGAATTTAATAATATCCATTCGTTCCGTCTTACTTCAAATGAGATTCTTAATCATCGGTTGGAACCTACAAATGAAGATTTTTTACGTCACCTATCCGCTGTCTCTTTTGCATTAAAGAGGATATTCAAAGTAGATATTCCTCTTAACCTTTTCTCTGTCTTACCCAAATATTCTTCAACTTCTGAATATAGGAGAGTAGCTTCAAAGAAGATAAAGAGGGTGAGAGTATGTTTTGACTATGCTGATGAAACATATCTATATGTAAGATCATCGGATAGTATTGACGATGACTATATAAAGGTACGATATAATATCAAAGGCGTTAACGAGGAGTTTGCTGAGAGTATTGATAACCTGTGGCGCTTTGCACAACTCAACCTTCTTGATGTTGAGGTGAATGATGAGGGAGAGTATACTCCTTCATTCATTGTTGTGGAGCCTGATTATCTTATAGATATCAGTTCGCTAGCTGAATGTTACCGTGACTATGGGTCTCATCCTGGCAACTATATATTGAGTCGTCTTATGCCTATTGATAATACCAGACCTTTACTCTTAGGAAATATAGCTAATCTTTTTCTTGATGAGTGGATACACTCTAAAGATGGTGAACCTGACTATTTGGAGTGCATGAAGATGGCATTCCGACAATATCCTATTGAACTTGCTGCATGTGATGATCTAAAGGACCCTATAAAAGAGAAGGAGTTCTTTAATAGTTGCCGCCTGCATTTTGATAATATCCGTAAAACAGTTGAAGAGACATTTGTTGATCCCGGTTATAGACTTGATAAGCAGGATGCCGTTCTTGAACCTTCATATATATGTGAGGCATTGGGTATTCAGGGAAGACTAGACTATATGCAGCGTGATATGAGCAGCTTCATAGAGATGAAATCGGGTAAGGCTGATGAGTATGCTATTCCCGGTAAAATTGAGCCGAAAGAGAATAATAGAGTTCAAATGTTGCTTTATATGGCTGTACTTGATTATAGTATGGGTAGATCAAGAAGGTCAGTGCACCCGTATCTTTTTTATTCCAGGTATCCGATGCTCTACCCGGCTCGTGCATCTTGGACTCAGCTCAGACATATTATAAACTTAAGAAACCTTATTTTACAACAGGATTACGGAACTCAACTACACAACAATATTGATTATACTGCCGAATTACTCTCTGGTATTAACTCAACTACTCTTAATATTAAAAAACTATCAAATCATTTTTGGGAGAGATATCTGCGCCCATCTATTGATAGTTTGGATATTGATATAAAAGCACTTGATGATATTGAGAAGAGATATCTATATCAGTTATATAACTTTATAACAAAAGAGTTATATACATCAAAGTCAGGTGATGCAGAGTATGAAAGTGCAAGGAAAGGGGCTTCTGCTCTTTGGCGCACATCCCTCGATGAGAAGTGTGAGGCAGGTGAGATTCTTTATGATTTAATAATCAGTGATAATCATGTTGCTGAACTGCATAAAGCCCATATTACACTAGAAATTCCTGATTATGGAGAGGAGTATCTGCCTAATTTCCGAAATGGTGATGCCGTAGTACTGTATGAGAGGAATACAAATGACGATAATGTTTCCAATAAGATGGTATTTAAAGGAAATATTGAGAATATTAATGATGAGAAGATAACAATACGCCTTCGTGCTTCACAAAAGAATGTCAGAGTTTTCCCTCAAGAGAGCAAATATGCAGTTGAACATGATGTTATGGATACTACTTTTCGCTTTATGTATACCGGACTTTCACAGTTTATTAAAGCAAATCCAATGCGTCGTAAACTGTTGCTTGGTATAAGAGAACCAGAACATGATGATTCTTATGATGAAAAAATAGCCATTTCATCGAATGATTTTGAGAGGGTGGCTTTAAAAGTAGAGGCTGCAAAAGATTGTTTCCTTTTGGTAGGACCTCCTGGAACAGGTAAGACATCTTGCGCTCTTAAAACAATAGTTGAGAGAGCTTTCAATAGTGGAAAACAGTTGCTGATAATGGCATATACAAATAGGGCTGTTGATGAAATATGCCAGTCGGTAGAGTCGATTACACCTAAAATAAGATATATACGTGTTGGTAGCGAACTTTCGTGTGATGCACGATATCGCGGATCTCTTATAGAAAATGTGCTTGACAACTGTCAGAAGAGAGCAGATGTTCAAAGGCTTATATCTGAGTGTCGTGTATATATAGGCACGGTAGCAAGCATCTCTGCTAAACCTGAACTGTTCAGACTTAAGCGCTTTGATCTTGCTTTAATTGATGAGGCTACACAGGTGCTTGAACCGCAATTGTTAGGTATTTTATCGGCAAAGTTCTCCGATGGCAGGGATGCTATAGGGAAGTTTGTATTGATTGGCGATTATAAACAGTTGCCTGCCGTAGTGCTGCAGAGTGACGATGACGCCATTGTGTGTGATAACACATTAAGAGAACTAGGTTTTGAATCACTAAAAAAATCTTTCTTCGAGCGACTATATACAAAGTATAAAAATAGTGATTGCTCATATTGTATAGATATGCTTTGCCGACAGGGAAGAATGCACCCTATGGTTGAGGCTTTCCCGAATGAAGAGTTTTATGAGGGTAAATTGATTCCGGTAGGTTTGCCACACCAGTTGGAGAATATAAATAATGCTATGAACTTCATCCCTTCCCAACGAGATATTGACTCAATCTCAGGAAAGAGTAACAAGTATGAAGCTAAGATAGTTGCTGATATTGTTCAGAAGCTATTCTTTGAACTTGGAGATAGATTTGTCCCTTCTCTTTCAATAGGTGTTATAACGCCATATAGGAGTCAGATAGCTATGATAAGGAAAGAGATTCACGATCTTGACATTCCGCAATTAGATGAGATCTCGGTCGATACCGTTGAAAGATATCAGGGTAGCCAGCGAGATATAATAATATACTCCTTTTCTGTTAACTACCTTTATCAACTTAAAATGCTTCCAAATATAATTGAGGAGAATGGAAATCTGATTGACAGAAAACTTAATGTGGTGCTTACAAGATCAAGAAGAAGAATATATATAACCGGAGTTGAGGATATATTGCGGAATAATGTGATATATAGAAATCTGATAGATTATATTAAAGGAACAACCTTATAAATAATGCCAAGTTGTATATATAATTAAAGGTTCAGAATTGTCGTCAATTAATAACAACGATTCTGAACCTTTAAAATTGAGTAGTATTATAGATTTTATTATTTTATTCTAAAACGATAGGTTTGTATTTTGGAACCAAACTCTTCATTATAATCCATCCAATCAGGTATGATACAGCACATACACAGAAGATAATAAAATAACCTGCAGGTTTTCCATAGAATCCCATGAATTCCATTTGTGGTTGTAGAAATGTAGCACCTTGTGCTAGCAACTCCTTAGTCATCTCTACTTCTTGGCCGTCTACCAATGTTGTTCCTGCTGCATATACAAATAGGTTACCTGCAACATATTGCATAATCATAGATCCTATACCTCCTGCCATACCACCAATACCTGTAACTGTTGCGATTGCCGATTTAGGGAACATATCACCAACAGTAGAGAAAATATTAGCACTCCAAGATTGATGTGCAGCACATCCAAGTCCTATCATTATAATAGGTAACCATGGAGAAATAGTACCAAGTGGTTGAGCAAGTAGAACAAGAAGTGGAATAAATGCAAATATTAACATGGCACGCATACGTGCTGCATAAGGATTAAGTCCTGTTTTGTTAATTATTATAGTTGGAAGTTTACCTCCATATATTGAGAGCATTGTAATAGCATATAGAGTAAATATAAGTGCAATGCCTAATCCTTCGGATGTCTTTATGTTGAACTGTGTGCTAAGGTATGACGGAGTCCAGAAGAGGAAGAACCACCATACACCATCTGTAGCGAACTTACCTATAGCAAAAGACCAAGTCTGTTTGTATGAGAAAGCTTTCCAAATACTTATTGACTTCTCTTTATGCTCTGTTTCTTTAACAGTATCATTGTCATCTTTATCTTGTTCAATATACTCTAGTTCTACCTTATTAACATGCTTGCTCTTGCTTGGAGTAGAGTATATGAAAACCCAAAGTCCCATCCATACGAAGCCAAAAACACCAATTACGATAAATGCCATTTCCCATCCGAGGAATTTAGCAAGGTATGGAATTGTAAGTGGAGCAATCAGTGCTCCAATAGATGCTCCTGCATTGAATATTGATGTGGCGTAAGCTCTATCTTTCTTAGGGAAATATTCAGCTGTAACTTTAATTGCAGCAGGGAAGTTTCCTGACTCACCAAGTGCCAATATACATCTAGCAGCTAGGAAAGCATACATACTCACAGTCGATATTGTAACTACTACATCGCCTGTTGCGCCTATAAGTGCTGCTTTGCTGCCAATACCTGTCCAATACTCAGTAAATATTCCACAGCCTGCATGCATACAAGCACCTAAACTCCATATGCCTATAGCCCAAAGATAACCTTTCTTTGTTCCCATCCAGTCAATGAACTTTCCGGCAAAAATCATGCATACTGCATATACAAGAGAGAAGATTGATGTTATTGTTCCGTAATGACTTTCATTCCAATGGAACTCGGGTTTAATAAATTCATCCCATGTTAAAGAGAGGACTTGTCGGTCAAGGTAATTTACTGTAGTGGCAAAAAACAGCATAGAACAGATAACCCATCTGTAATTGGTCATTTTGTCATTCCCATTTTGGAGTGCTTCCATCTTAATAGATTTATTTTAGATTATTATATAGACCTTTCCGTATATTTAATATGGTAGGTACTTTTTCTTGTTAGAAATAAAACTTGCCAAAAATAAGGCCAATTATTTATTATTCAAAGGTCTTCCTTCTATTTAATTGACAATTTTATTATTTTTTATTTATTTTATGTTATCGCACACGAAAAAACTTGTTATCGCACACGGGTTGAAGAAAAGCGCTTCCACTATATTTTGATAGTGGAAGCGCTAAGTTATGATTAGGAATAAAATCTCTTATTCTTCAATATTGTTCTTTAGATTAGGGTACTCACTCTGAAACATTTTTCCAGCCCTGAGTAGGTGTCTCCAAATGCTAACTAGCTCTTGTGATTCCTGAAGTATATTCAGGTATACCAATGATATTTGAACATTTACATCTTCTTCCTGGATTCTGTTAATAAGAGATTTCCGTATATCTGATATCTTATTCTTAAGATTATCTCCCTTTAATAATATCTCATCAGATCTCTCAAAGTCACATTTCTCAAGAACATCTATAGCTTGAGTCATAAGGTTTATCAACTCCTCCCTGATAGGTAAGAACTCGTTAACAGCTCTTTTTGAAAGAGGTTTGAAGTTATTGTCTACATGCTCTTTACATGGCTCGGCTATTCTTTTGAGGCAATATAGCATCTGTTCGCAGCTATTGGAACCAAGGTGGAACCATGTGTTTTTCTCCAATGCAAGGAAGTTGTCAATTTTTCGAAGACCTATTATCTCTTTTCTTCTAGTCTTTTTTAATGCCTCTTTTTCACTAACTATACGATTGAGCGACTTCTTGAGGTTCTTTATATCTTCAGTTATGAAATCATCAGTAATCTGCTTATAGTTCTCCATCGTGAAGTTCATCTCACTGACAAGGGTGTTCTTTACATGCACTTTGAGAAGTTGCCAACGTTCATCCTTGTCTTTCGTTGTCATTAACTGTGTGAATATCTCATCTTTACAATTCTTCTCTTTAGTCTGTTTCTTGTTGAATGAAATATGGCTTTTGACAAGAAGGAATATTGCTATTGCAATCATAATGAACATAACAGGTATGCCACCTATGTACATAAGAAGAGTCACAATGGCACATATTGTAAACGCTGCACCAGCTGTAATAAACCATCCACCGATAACCGAAATAACACCTGTAATGCGGAATACAGCGCTATCACGTCCCCAAGCACGGTCGGCAAGAGAAGTACCCATAGCTACCATGAAAGTTACATATGTAGTTGATAGTGGCAATTTTAATGATGTGCCAAGAGCGATGAGAAGCCCTGCAAGTACAAGGTTCACTGAGGCACGAACAAGGTCGAAAGCAGCCCCGGGCTCGATAATCATAACCTCCTTAGAGAAACGTTTCTCCACCCACTGTTTTGTACTGTCAGGTATGTACTTTGAAATAGTTGATGACATGTTCATTGTTGAACGAACAAGGCTTCTGGCAACAGCTGATGAACCAAACATCTCTTCTCCCTCTTCCTGTCTTGATAGATCAACAGATGTTTTTATTACATTGTGAGCCTTTTTTGATGTGAACAGTGATACCACCATAATAGCACCGGCTAATAGCAAGAAGATAAATGGAGTCTTTGCAGGTTCGTTTAGCGATGTCATGAGGAAATTGTATGGATCGCCACTACCATTCTGTACGTAATCTGTATATGAAGAGAATCCCGCCAATGGTACACCGATAAAGTTTACAAGGTCATTGCCAGCAAAAGCCATAGCCAGTGCAAAAGTTCCGAAAAGTACTACTACCTTGAATACGTTGACTTTGAGTAAGTGAAGAGCCTGCATTAATATAGTGAAGAATACAAAAGATACTGAAACAAGCATAAGCGTGTTGTCTTGCACCCATTGTTTATTTTCGGGAGTCATGAAAGATGAATCCTTCACACCTTTAATCAACATGAAATATATAATTGAAGTGATAGCTATACCTCCAAAGAGCCCTATAGAATATTTGAGCTTATTTGTATAACTGAAGGTGAAGATAAGTCGTGAGATGTATTGTACTAATATACCAAAGAAGAGTGCTACGGCAACCGAAAGAAATATTGCCATGATTACTGAGAGCGCTTTTTCTGTGTTAAGCAGTTCTGCAAAGCCAAGTTGTCCAGTGGAGTCTCCTGCAATTTTAATCAAAGCAAGAACGAATGCCCCTCCTAATAGTTCGAAAACCATTGAAACTGTGGTTGAGGTTGGCATCCCAAGATTGTTAAAGATATCAAGTAGTACTACGTCGGTGACCATTACCGCAAGAAAAATGCACATCAATTCTTGAAAATGGAAACTCTCTGGTCTAAAAATTCCATGCCTGGCTATATCCATCATTCCATTACTCATTGTAGCGCCAATGAAAATACCTACTGCTGCTACAATCATTATTTTATTAAAAGAGGCTGCTTTTGCACCAATAGCCGAATTAAGAAAATTCACAGCGTCGTTACTTACACCTACCATCAGGTCTATGATAGCAAGAATAAATAGGAAAATCAGAATTCCTAGAAATATTGTACTCATAAAAGTTTGTTCTCTATTTGTTTTTAAAGTGATGCAAAACTATTTCAAGGATGTTATAATAACGTGTCATAAATATTACAAAACTGTTACAATATAGTAAAATAATAAATATCATGTATAAAATAATATTTCATCTTTTTTCTTTATAAATTATACGGTGTTTTTTAATACCTTTGTATTCCAAATACATAATAAAAAGAATATGTCAGAGGCAAAGAGAATTAAAACCGCATTAATTTCGGTTTATCACAAAGAAGGTTTGGATGAAATCATCACAAAACTTCATGAAGAAGGAGTGGAATTCCTTTCAACAGGTGGAACAAGACAGTTTATTGAATCTTTGGGCTTCCCTTGTAAAGCTGTGGAAGACTTGACAAGCTATCCTTCTATATTGGGAGGAAGAGTAAAAACTTTGCACCCTAAGGTATTTGGAGGAATATTATGTCGTCGTGCTTTGGAGCAGGACATGCAACAGATTGAGAAATATGATATTTCGGAAATTGATTTAGTGATAGTTGATCTGTATCCATTCGAAGCAACAGTTGCATCTGGAGCAGAAGAGTCTGCTATCATAGAAAAGATAGATATAGGCGGTATCTCTTTAATAAGAGCTGCTGCTAAAAATTATAATGATGTAGTTATCATAGCTAGTCAGGCACAGTACAAGCCATTTAGTGATATGCTTATCGAACACGGAGCTGTAACTTCATTGGAGGAGAGACGTTGGTTTGCTAAAGAGGCATTCGCTGTTTCTTCACATTACGATTCAGCAATCTTCAACCATTTTGATGGTGATGAAGGATCTGCTTTCCGTTGTTCTTTTGAAGATCAGAAGCAACTTCGCTATGGTGAGAATCCTCATCAAAAAGGATTTTTCTATGGTGATTTGAACAAGATGTTCGATCAGATTCATGGAAAAGAGATCTCTTATAACAATCTTCTTGATATAAATGCTGCTGTTGATTTGATAGATGAATTTGATGAGATAACATTTGCAATATTAAAACATAATAACGCTTGTGGCTTAGCTTCTAGACCAACATTACTTGAAGCATGGACTGATGCACTTGCAGGTGATCCTGTTTCTGCTTTCGGTGGTGTGCTTGTAACTAATGCTGCAATAGATAAAGAGACAGCTGAGGAGATAAACAAACTCTTCTTCGAGGTTATCATAGCTCCTGATTATGATGTAGATGCACTTCAGATTCTTGGTCAGAAGAAAAATCGTATCATCCTTGTTCGTAAAGAGGCTAAATTGCCTAAGAAGCAGTTCCGCTCTCTGTTGAATGGTGTCCTAGTTCAAGAGAAAGATCTTGATGTAGAGACTGAAGCAGACTTAAAACAGGTTACTGAAAAGGCTCCAAGTAGCAGAGAGATTGCTGATATGCTATTTGCAAACAAGATTGTTAAGAATAGTAAGAGTAACTCTATAGTTCTAGCAAAAAATAAACAACTTTTGGCTAGTGGTGTAGGTCAGACTTCTAGAGTTGACGCTTTAAAACAGGCTATAGATAAGGCGAAATCATTCGACTTTGACTTGAGAGGTGCAGTTATGGCCAGTGATGCTTTCTTCCCATTCCCTGACTGTGTAGAAATAGCAGATAATGAGGGAATCAAGGCAGTTATTCAGCCAGGCGGTTCTGTAAAAGATGAACTTACATTTGAATATTGCAATAAGAATGGCGTTGCTATGGTGACTACCGGAATCCGTCATTTCAAACATTAATTAAGAAAAAAATAAAATGGGATTATTCTCTTTTACACAGGAAATCGCAATGGACCTTGGCACTGCCAATACCATTATAACATCAAATGGAAAAATTGTTGTTGATGAGCCTTCTGTTGTAGCACTAGACCGTCGCACAGATAAGATGATAGCCGTAGGTGAAAGAGCAAAGATGATGTACGAAAAGGAAAACCCTAATATTCGTACCGTCAGACCTCTTCGCGATGGAGTAATTGCCGACTTTAACGCTTGCGAGCAGATGATGCGCGGGCTTATTAAGAAGGTTAACATGGGTCGTAGATTCTTCTCTCCTTCTTTAAGAATGGTAATAGGCGTTCCTTCAGGAAGTACTGAGGTGGAACTCCGTGCTGTACGTGATAGTGCAGAACATGCTGGAGGTAGAGACGTATACTTGATATTCGAACCAATGGCTGCTGCCATAGGTATAGGTATAGATGTTGAAGCACCGGAAGGAAATATGATTGTTGATATAGGTGGTGGTTCTACAGAAATTGCAGTTATATCTTTGGGTGGTATTGTTTCTAACAACTCTATACGCATTGCTGGTGATGATCTTACTGCAGATATACAGGAATATATGAGTCGCCAACATAATGTTAAAGTAAGTGAGCGTATGGCCGAAAGAATCAAGATTCAAGTAGGTGCTGCACTTACAGATCTTGGCGATGATGCTCCTGAAGACTATATCGTTCGTGGGCCAAACAGAATTACAGCTCTTCCTATGGAGGTTCCTGTATGCTATCAGGAGGTAGCTCATTGCCTTGAGAAAAGTATTGCTAAAATTGAAACTGCTATACTTAGTGCTTTGGAGCAGACTCCTCCTGAACTGTATGCAGATATTGTTCTTAATGGAATATACCTCGCAGGTGGTGGTGCTCTATTGAGAGGATTGGACAAGAGGTTGACTGATAAAATTAATATACCTTTCCATATAGCAGAAGATCCGTTGCTTAGTGTAGCAAGAGGAACGGGTGTTGCATTGAAGAATGTTAATCGATTCTCTTTCCTTATGAGATGATATAGAAAATGAAATTCAATTTTTGATGAAGAATTTATTGAATTTTCTTATAAAGTATAATTACTGGTTCCTTTTTATTTTATTAGAAGGAATCAGTTTTACTTTATTATTTCATTTCAACAGTTATCAGGGAAGTGCCTTCTTTACTTCAGCTAACTATTTTACTGGGAATGTTTATCAGGTTCAGAATGAACTGACAGGATACTTTCACCTAAGAACTGTCAATAAGGAGCTGGTAGAACAAAATACTGAACTCTCTTTGCAGCTGCAGACCTATCGTGACAAACTTATGGACCTTACTCAGGATAGTACTGGGCTAGTCAGAATGAAGCAGGATGTGCTGATGGATTATGATATAATTGGTGCAAATGTGATTAACAATAGCATCACGTTCAATGATAACTACATCACAATAAACAAAGGTGAGGCAGACGGAATAAAGAGTGAAATGGGTGTTGTTGGTGGTACAGGTGTAGTGGGTATAGTATATATTACTTCAAAGCATTTCTCAATAATAATTCCTATACTTAACTCAAAGAGTAACATAAGTTGTAAACTTAAAAATAACGAATATTTTGGTGCTATGATATGGGAAGGTGGATCTTCTCAGTTTGGATTCATAAATGATATGCCACGTCATGCCGAGTTATCTGTAGGAGATACTATAGTTACAAGTGGACATAGTGCTGTATTCCCTAAAGGATTACCTATCGGTACAGTACACAATATAAATAATAGTCAGGATGGATTGTCGTTCAAACTAAAAGTGAAACTGTTTACAGACTTTGCTAAGTTGCATGATGTACGAGTCATATCCAGAAAAGATGTAAGTGAGCAGATTGAACTAGAAAACCAGATAGAACAGAAATAATAGTTTAATGATAGTTTATTTAAGAAGAGTTGGGCTGTTTGTTGGATTGATACTGTTGCAGGTATTAATACTGAATAATATCCATATATACGGATATGGAACCCCTTTTTTATATATATTTTTCTTGTTGATATATAGCTCTAACGCAAGCAAGAATACTTTGATGCTGTGGGCTTTCTTCATAGGACTTATTATAGATACATTTACCAATACACCTGGAATAAATACTGCATCGGCTACCTTTCTGGCATTTATCAGAAATCCTATATTGAACTCATTCACACTTCATGATAATAATGAGATTTTCGAACCAGGTATATCATCTATGGGATTAAACTCCTTCATAAAGTATATTGTTGCCTTAACTCTTATATTCTGTATCTGTTTGCAACTATTGAATTCTTTTTCTTTCTTTGACCCTATTCAACTATTAATTAAGATATTAACAGATACTTTGTCTACAGCAATTTGTATTTTATGCGTTGATGCAGTCTGGAGGAGATAACAGTGGAAAGAGATTATAATCTTGAAAAGAGGAAGTATGTTATAGGAGGAGCAGTTATTGTTATTGTTCTTGTATATCTTATTCGCCTTTTTGCCCTTCAGATTATGAGTGATGACTATAAGAAGAATGCCGATAGTAATGCTCTTCTTAATAAGATACAATATCCAAGCCGTGGTGGTATATATGACCGAAACGGTAAACTACTTGTATACAATCAGCCCTCTTATGATATTACAGTTGTTCCTAATGAGATTAAAGATCTTGATACTTTGGACTTCTGTAAGACACTCAATATAACTCCTGAGTTTCTGAGAAAAAGATTCGGCGAGATCAAAGATAGACGTATAAATCCAGGTTATTCCCGCTATACCAACCAGGTACTGATGACTCAGTTGTCAGCAGAAGAGTGTGGTGTGTTTCAGGAGAAATTATTTAAATTCCCGGGATTTTATATTCAGCGTCGCTCAATTCGACAATATAATTATGGATCTTCTGCACATGTACTTGGTGATATTGCTGAGGTATCTAAGGCAGATATAGCCAACGATGATTACTATAAAAGAGGAGACTTCATAGGGAAGCAAGGTGTCGAAAAATCTTATGAGACACAGTTAAGAGGAGTGAAGGGTGTGGAGATTCTTCTGCGAGATGCAAGAGGAAGAATTCAGGGTAAATATATGAATGGTAAGTATGATAAGACCCCTGTACCCGGAAAAAACCTGACCCTTGGCATAGACATCGAACTTCAGATGCTTGCTGAAAGACTTATGCAGAATAAGATTGGAAGTATAGTGGCTATTGATCCTCAGACAGGTGAAATACTCTGTATGGTATCTACTCCTACGTTCGACCCACGAATGATGGTGGGACGTCAAAGGGGTAAGAATCATCTTAGTCTTATAAGAGATTCATGGAAACCTCTTCTGAACAGATCTATTATGGGTGTTTATCCTCCCGGTTCTACATTCAAAACGTCTCAGGCTCTTACCTTTTTGCAAGAAGGTATAATAAATACTCATACACAATATCCATGCTATCATGGTTTCGTTCACGCCGGACTACGTGTAGGATGCCATTCACATCCTTCACCATTAAGTGTTATCCCATCTATAGAGACATCATGTAATTCTTTCTTCTGCTGGGGACTATACCACATGATGGGTAATAAGAGAAAATATGGTTCTGTACAGAATGCTATGTCTACATGGCGTGACTATATGGTATCTATGGGATTCGGATATAACTTGGCGTTGATTTGCCGGGAGAGAAGAGAGGTATGATACCTAACGCACAGTATTATGACAAGAATTACCGCGGTTCATGGAATGGACTTACTATAATATCTATCGCTATCGGACAAGGTGAGGTGTCACTCACTCCACTTCAGATAGCAAACCTTGGAGCTACAATTGCAAATAGAGGATACTATATCACTCCTCATGTAGTAAAAAGTGTTCAAGGTGAACCTCTTGATCCTATTTATGAAGAGAAACACTACACAAAGGTTCAAAAGGAGCAATATGATATAGTTGTTCAGGGAATGAGATCTGCTGTACTTGGAGGAACTTGTAGAGGTGCTGATATCCCTGGTATTGAGGTGTGTGGAAAGACTGGTACAGCTCAGAATAGAGGCAAGGACCATTCAGCCTTCATGGGTTTTGCACCGATGAATAATCCCAAGATAGCTATTGTAGTTTATGTTGAAAATGGAGGATTCGGAGCTGTTTATGGTGTACCTATTGGATCACTTATCATGGAGAAATACTTAAAAGGAGCACTCTCTGAAGCCAGCGAGGCAAAAGCAGAGATAATACAAAATAAAATTATTGATTATGGCACCCACCAACGTTAATTTATGGAGATCAGTTGACTGGCTAACAATAAGCATCTATCTGATTCTTGTTATTTTAGGATGGTTCAGTGTCTGCGGTGCCAGCTATAACTATGGAGATTTTGACTTCTTTAGTTTCGATTCTCGTGCCGGAAAGCAGTTGGTATGGATAGGATGCTCGCTCTGTCTTGGCTTTGTATTGCTCATGCTTGAGGATAAGTTGTATGATATGTTCTCATATATTCTTTATATAGGAATGATGTTCCTACTATTAATAACTCCTTTTTTAGCAGAAGATACTAAGGGTTCTTACTCATGGCTTAAGTTTGGTCCTATAAGTCTCCAGCCTGCGGAGTTTGCAAAGTTTGCAACGGCATTAGCTTTAGCTAAGTTCATGAGTTCTTACAGTTTCAATATCGAAAAGACCAAACACTTTGCAGCAGTTGTTGCTATTATACTGTTGCCTATGTTTCTGATAATCATGCAGCGAGAAACAGGATCGGCATTGGTCTATCTTGCATTCTTCTTTATGCTTTACCGTGAGGGAATGCCGGGATCTATACTTTTTGTTGGAATATGTGCTGTAGTATACTTCGTTGTTGGCATAAAATTCAGTACGGAGATGCTAGCCGATGGGGCTACAGTTTTAGGTGATTTCGCTGTTTTGTCATTGATAATAATTCTTTCGTCAATATTGGTGAAGGTGTACTGTAACAAGACATCTGTCTTTCTATACATACTGTTTGGAGGCTCTTTAATCACAGGCTTAGCGTTGTTAGTAAGCAATTATTATCCTTTTGATGTTGCTATAGTTCAGTATGTCATATGTGCCATACTTGTTTTTTATCTGATATTTCTTTCTCTTCGTGATCGTATGAAGAACTATTTCTATATAGCCCTTTTCGCAATTGGCTCTGTAGGTTTCTCGTACTCTGCAAGCTACTTGTTTGAAAATGTTCTTGAAGATCATCAGCAGATAAGAATAAAGGTTGTGCTAGGTATGGAAGAGGATCTTACTGGGGCTGGGTATAATGTGAATCAAAGTAAGATTGCAATAGGTTCAGGAGGTATGTTTGGAAAAGGTTTCCTTAATGGAACGCAGACTAAGCTTAAATATGTACCTGAGCAGGATACTGACTTTATATTCTGTACTGTGGGAGAGGAACAAGGCTTTATTGGCTCAGCAGCTGTAATGCTATTGTTTACGATTCTTATATTACGTCTAATAGTTCTTTCAGAAAGGCAATACAGCCGTTTTGCGCGAGTTTATGGCTATTCTGTATTAAGTATATTCCTATTCCATATGTTCATTAATATAGGTATGGTTATTGGACTTACACCTGTTATTGGTATTCCTCTGCCATTCTTCAGCTATGGTGGATCTTCTTTATGGGGCTTTACTATACTTCTCTTTGTATTCTTGAGGATGGATGCAGCTAGAAAGAGAAACTAAGAGAAATTCTACTTTTCTTAAACACGACTGCCATAAATTAGAATTCATATCAATAAGTTTCGGACACTAATCAGTTTGAAACTTTAATCAGTTTGATTCCAAAATCTCTTATCCCAGGTAGGTTTTTATCCCTCATTATATGGCGTACAGAAATCTTAGCTTTATTTGAATTGGTAACAGTAAACTTCTTAGTCAAAAGAGAATCTTTTTGATATAGTCCCGAAATACCTTTGCCTAGCCAGTTGCCTTCTTTGTCAGCTAGAATAAGTTGAATGCTGTCACATTTGATTTTTTTTGAGTCAGTGAAATTGTTCGCAACCTCAATCCAAATATTCTTGTATTTATAAATACCGCTATGACGTATACCAACCTCAATTATATATTCTCCTTTCTCCAAATTTGAAGGAATCTCGTATGAAAGGGTATCACCCTTATGCCAGCCACCAGTTGATGTAGAGCAATAAGAGTGATATTTTGTATTGCATTGGCAAGAAGCCAAGGATAAAGTAAACAGAAGAATTATATAACTATTGATTTTCATTTTTAGGTTTATTGTTACCTTGACGATTATCTACAGGATTATTCTGTCTATTCTCTCTTTGATTGTTATTCTGCCCATTGTTATTTTTATGAGCAGATTGTTGGTTACCATTTGAACCACCATTATTCTGATCATTATGCCTGTTTTCTCTATTATAATCTTTTGGAGGACGTTGTCCATTCTGGTTTTGGTTCTGATTTTGATTATGGTTTTGAGGTCTGTTATTTTGGTTCTTTTGACCTCTGTTATCATTATTGTTTTTAGGGTTGCCTTGTTTTGCTACCTCCCTATTATTCTTGTTATTGTTCTGGTTTGCAGCAATATTATTCTGCTGGCCATTTTCTCTCTGTTGTTCTCCTCTTGGTTGATTACCATTTGGTCTATTATTATCATCTTGATTTCTTCTCTTCTTGTTCTTTGAGTTCTTTCTCTTATCAAAACGAGTTAGACTTTCTTGTTCCAACAAATCCATTGATTTAGAAGGCTCTTGTTTAGTCTGTTCTATCAAAGATTCCGGCTTTTCCCCACGACGGTTCATATTTATAATGTCAAAGGCTCTTTTTGTTGAAATAGTCACAGCGTTAGCAAGGAAGTTCTTGTCGGTTGAGTATGTTATCTGTCCCTTTAATATATCAGCCTTAAAGAAGAAGAAAGTACTGTCGAATGTTTCGAGTTGTATTTCTCTGCTTGGGAATCTCTTTTGAGCCTCTACATATGCATCAACTTCATAATTCATGCAACATTTCAGTTTTGCACACTGTCCTGCAAGTTTCTGAGGATTCAATGATATATCCTGAAATCTTGCAGCAGTAGTAGATACAGAACTGAAACTAGTAATCCATGTGGCACAGCAGAGTTCTCTTCCGCAAGGACCAATACCACCTATTCTACCAGCTTCTTGTCTGGCTCCGATTTGTTTCATCTCAATTCGAACATGGAATGTCTCTGCCAAGACCTTGATAAGCTGACGGAAGTCTACTCTTTCATCTGCTATATAGTAGAATATTGCTTTATTTCCATCTCCTTGATACTCCACATCACCAATCTTCATATTCAAGTTCAGATTCTTTGCAATCTGTCTTGATTTGATCATAGTCTCGTGCTCTTTAGCTTTAGCCTCTTCGTATTTCTCCATATCCACAGGTTTAACTTTTCTGTAGACACGCTTAATTTCGACTTCAGGTTTAAGATTGGCCTTCTTCATCTGTAGAGGCACTAATCTGCCTGTCAGAGTTACTACACCAATATCGTGGCCTGGGCTAGCTTCAACAGCAACTGTATCTCCCTTTTCTATTTTGAGCTTGTTGCTATTGATGAAATATCCTTTCCTGGTATTTTTAAATTGAACCTCTACCATATTCTGCTCGTCTGAGTTCCCAGGGACATCAGAAAGCCAATCATATGTGTTCAGTTGTTTATCTTGTCTTCCGCAGCCTTTACAATCCATGCAGCCACTTCCGTTCTTTAATTTGAAACAATTACCCATAATATCTATATATTATTTTTGTATAAGAAGCACAATCATCTTTAAAGAAAAATCAAAAAAGACCATTTTAGCATTTACATTCTGTTCTATATGCGATTGTGCTTCGCTTAATTCATTCATTATGCCAAATATATTCTTTTCATTTATAAAAGGAGCAAATTTTTGAGAGAATTGCTTTTCAGAGCTGCTCATATAGTTCAGTTCATCTTTGTGAAAATTGTATATGAAATTCTCTCTAATCATGTTCTGGCAATAGGTAAGGAAATTTTTTTGTCTCTCCCTTCCCATACTTGCAAGAGTCTCACTCCATAGTTTCATCTCACGTATCTTGCGTGCATAGCATAGCCTCATAAGACTGACAAACAGGTCAAAGAATTCTTTGTGCTCATCATTTGTCTGGATAGTATCTATAGCTTTAAGCACGCTGCCTTGTGATGCGTGAGCTATCTCTTTTGCGCTTATCTCCTCAATACCAAATCGATTTGTAATCATATTTGTCATATCATACTCAGATATGGCTGGCAGATTAAATCTTTGGCATCTGCTTAAAATTGTAGTAAGAAGAGTGTCAGGTTGTTCAGAGATAAGTAAGAAAATGGTCATTGAAGGTGGCTCCTCCAGTATCTTAAGCAGCTTGTTGCTACATTCGACATTCATCTTTTCGGGTAGCCATATTATTACGCACTTATATCCTCCTTGACTGGATTTGAAACTAAGTTTCTTAAGAATCTCATCGCTCTCGTTAGAATATATTATTGCTTGTTGGTTCTCAACTCCCATTTCCTTAGTCCACTGATTGAGTGTAAAGTATGGGTTATTCAGAACAAATTGTCTCCAAGTCGAAATATAGTCATCACAGACCACAGGCTTAGAGGCACCTTTTTTCTTAACCACCGGGAATACAAAGTGGAGATCCGGGTGAATAAGTTTATTGAATTTAATACAATTTGGACAAGTACCGCAAGCATCATCATCGCTTGGGCTCTGGCAGTTTATGTATCTTGCATAGGCTATGGCAAGAGGCAGCTTCCCCACTCCCTCAGGACCACAGAATAGCTGTGCATGTGGGATACGGCCCTCTTTTATCTCATTGATAAGCCTTCTTTTTGCTTTTTCTTGTCCAATTATATCTTTAAAAAACATCTATCAGTAAATATTCTTTGCTATTTGTTTAACACTATCTACTGCTCCCACAGTATAGAAATGTACACTTGGTACTCCACATTTGATAAGTTCCTTGCACTGGTTTATAGACCATTCTATGCCAAGCGCTGTGGTATCATCATCATTCTTACATTTCAAAGCCTCTGCAGCAAGTTCTTGTGGTAAATCAATCTTGAATGTTTTAGGAATCATACTCAATTGATTAAGTTTACGGAATGGCTTAATTCCTGGGATAATAGGTACGTTTATACCCTCTTTTCTAACTCTCTCAACAAAGTCGAAGTACTTCTGGTTGTCAAAGAACATCTGTGTAACAGCATATTCTGCACCAGCCTCAATCTTTTTCTTGAGCCAGTAAATATCTTGATCCATATTTGGTGACTCTTCGTGCTTCTCCGGGTAGCATGCAACTCCGTAGCTGAAAGGAGCTCCTGGAGATTTGATAGGAGATCCGTCTTCAAAGAGTCCTTTGTTGAAATTGTTAATCTGATACTCTAATTCCAAGGCATGACTATATCCTTCAGGCTCCGGTACGAATGAAGATTCATGTTTTGCTTTGTCGCCTCTTAGAATGAGCAAGTCTGTTATACCTAGAAACTGAAGATCAAGCAGCACATATTCGGTATCCTTTCTGCTGTACCCACTGCATAGAATATGAGGGACAGTTGGAATATTGTATCTATTTAAAAGAGCAGCAGCAACAGCTACAGTACCAGGACGTCTGCGTTCACGTGATCTTTGGAACATCCCGTTACCTAGATCCTTGTATACATATTCACTTCTATGAGTTGTGATGTTGATATACTTAGGATCAAACTCCAAAAGTGTCTCAACGTTATTATACAATTTATCTATTCCGGTTCCCTTTAATGGAGGTAACAACTCAAAAGAAAATGCTGTCTTATCTGAATTTTTTATTAAATCAACTATTCTCATTATGCTTGATTCTCAATTTCATAAATACATATTTGGACAAAAATAAGAAAATTATTGCATTAATTTGGGATGGATTCTCAATATTTTGAGAACTTTTGTCCATAAATAGAGCATAGTTAATGGAGCTATGTGAAAAAACATGAATTCGATTTACAATAAAGGCGAGTCAATAACTCTATTAATAGTGTTATCGATATAGTTTAAGCCGATCAACAAGTAATCAAATTCCCTATTGAGATCATTTTCCCAAAATTTATGGATGCATTTCTTTATTAAATCGAATGTTTTTGTGTAGATAAAAAATATTTATCTTATTGCTCTATAAGAAAGGTGTAAGGACATTGGCAAACCAACCTACAAATTTTTTCCACGGAGTACGTTTATCATAAATCTCTTTTGTTAGTAATGTACTCTGACTCTTGTCATTATTGAATGTGTTGATTAATTCACTAGCGACTTTTTTATTGAAAATTACGGCATTTACCTCATAGTCATATCTGAGACTTCTACTATTCAAGTTTGTACTACCCACTGTGCAGTATAGGCCGTCTATCATCATGATTTTTGCATGATGGAAACCTCCGTTGAAGATGTAAATTTCAGCACCTTTCTTTCTCAGTTTGTTTACATTGTAAAAGGCCGCATCAGGAGTAAAATAGATGTCCGACTTACCAGGAATCATAATTTGTACGTTAACTCCTCTTTTCAAAGCCTTTTCCAGCGCTTTTTGAATAGAACTTGTCGGTACGAAGTATGGATTAATAATCTGTATTCTCTCTTTGGCGGAATTTATAGAGTTAACATAAAACTCTCTCATTATCTTAGGAGTCTTGCCAGGCCATCTGTCAAGAATAGCAACATTACATCCATTGATTACTGGTGCATCTATGCTATCTTTATATTTATTGAAGTCACTATCTATCTTTTCTTTAGTGATTTTTTCCCACATAGAGATAAATATATCCTGAAGATTTTTTACTGCTTCCCCTTCTATCTTGACATGCATATCTCTCCAGTCACCAATCTTTGGTAAACCGGTAATGTAGTAATCAGCTATATTCATACCTCCTGTATAGCCAATCTTTCCATCTATGATAATGATTTTTCGGTGATCTCTCTTCAGTACATGATTAATCCATGGGAAACGTATCGGGTCATATTTAATAATTTCTACTCCGCTCTCTCTAATAGCTTTCAGATGACTCTTTTTAAGCGGCTTATTATTTGACATATTACCGAAAGCATCGAACAAAGCTCTAACTTTTACTCCCTCTCTAGCCTTTTGAGCTAACAATTCAAAAAGAGTTTTTGCTATGGAGTCATTCCTAAAGTTGAAATATTCTAGCTCAATTGAGTGTTTTGCCTTCCTTACCTCATCAAACAGATCATTAAACTTCTCTTTACCACTTTTTAGTAACTTAACCTTGTTGTTGGAAGTGATAGGTATTCCCTCTTTCTGAAGGATATCTATCATCATCGAATCGCTGGTATAAGTATCTATAGAGTCATTAATCTGTGAATATGCATTTGTGTTATTCAGTAGAGAAATGAACAATAGAAAGAGAATTAATTTACTTTTACCCATTAAAATGTAGTTTGATTAGTGCAAATTTACCTATATTTTCAAAAAAAAATGCAAAGTATCACTTCTAATTAAAATCTTTCGCTACATTTCCCCATTTCATCGACTCTTTTATTGAAACAACATGATGTGAGCTTACTCCTGATAAATATATGATAGGATATCATATAACTATTGTTTGTTGACAAAGGTTGCTAATTATCAGGTAGATAATCTAAGCCTCTCTATTATAACAGTCCTTCAGTTTATTACTAGAAATAAAAGATTTCGGGTAGAACGGATAAATGAGTTCCTGTATTACTTTTCTTATCTTAAAATGCAATTTCCACATTATTACTTTATATATTTTATCCTGTTCATTAATAATTACAGGAGTTTTGTTTTAGTTTTGTTCTATAATTACCATTGCAAAACGATAATCAATGATACCAAATGCTATAGTAAAAGGTTCATCTATGTGGAACTTGTGGCATGGATGCCATAAGGTTAGCCCAGGTTGTATGAATTGCTATGTTTATCGAGGTGATGCTAAGCGTGATGTAGATAGTAACATTGTTACAAAAACAAAGAACTTTGATTTGCCTATAAGAAGAAAGAGAAATGGAGAGTATAAGATTTCCTCTGGTACTCTCTTGTATACCTGTTTTACTTCCGATTTTTTTATTGATGATGCTGATGTTTGGCGAAATGAAGCTTGGAATATGATACGTGAACGCAATGACCTTCATTTCCTTATTATCACAAAACGTATTGACCGTTTTTCCCAGTGTGTACCTAATGATTGGGGAGACGGATATGACAATGTTACAATCTGTTGTACAGTAGAGAATCAGAAGTATGCTGATTATCGGTTACCCATTTATAAGGACTCAGCAATTAAGCATAAAATTATAATTTGCGAACCCTTATTAGAGGGCATTGATTTAAATCCATTTAAGATAGGAGAGTGGATTGATCAGGTTGTTGCAGGAGGTGAGTCCGGCAGTCAGGCTCGAGTATGTGATTATAACTGGGTACTCAATTTGCGAAATACATGCCTCTCCCAGAATGTATCTTTCTGGTTTAAGCAGACAGGCGCACTGTTCTTTAAAGATGGTAAGACATACTCTATCAAACGACAGTTCCAGCATTCTCAGGCTCGAAAAGCTAGAATAAATATTGAGTCTGGGTGTGAATAGCCTACAAATATTTAGAAATCAAGAACAGCTTTTCTTATCTTTATTGCAGATAAAGATAAAATACATAAGGATACAAGCCGTCAATGCCATTACTGCACCAAAGTAGAAAGGTATTTGATTATTTATGTTATCATACATCCATCCACCCAAAAAACTGGCAGGAAGAAGTGTAAGACCAAGGGTAGCATGGTATAGTCCATAACCAGTACCTTTCATCTCTTTTGTTGTAATGTCAGAAATAAACGATTTTTGGCTAACATCAGTAAGTGCACTATAAATGCCGTAAAGAATAAAAAGCGGTATAAAAGCAGTAAAACTATCACAATATCCAAAGAAAAGATAAGTAATAGCATAAACAGCAAATCCTAGAGATATAAGCTTTTCACGTCCAATTTTGTCAGACAGTTTTCCAATAGGAATTGCCAACAATACCGACGTCGCATTAAAAATCATGTAGATAAATGGTATCCATGCCTTTTCAATACCTGTTTCATAAGTCTTTATTAGTAGTAAGGCATCGGAAGAATTGCCTAAGGAGAAGATAAAACTATCATCATAAAAAGATAATAACGTTTTGGTAGTAGTTTTATAGATACTATATCTTTCTTTTTCTTGTCAGCAGACTTCAACTCTTTTATTCCAATAATCACAACCAATACACCCAAAACCGCTGGAATGGTAGCCCACAGAAATATACTGTGATAATTATTTGGCATAAGGAATAGAGCTAAACTCGCAAGTAGTGGACCAATAATAGCACCACTATTATCCATAGCTTTTTGGAACCCAAAGTTCTTGCCAATCTCTTTATTGCTAATAGAAGCAGCAATCAGGCTATCTCTTGGGGCAGCACGCAGTCCCTTACCTATTCTTTCTGAGAAACGGGCAATTAAGACTTGAAATGGAGCTGTTACTAAAGCATAGAAAGGAGTGACAATCGCCGTAATTCCATAACCCAAAACCATAAAAGGTTTTTTACGTCCTATTTTGTCGCTCCAATAACCAGATGCCGCTTTTAGCAGAGATGCTGTACTCTCTGCAATTCCTTCAATCAAAGATATAGTTGTTTTCGATGCGCCGATAGACATCAAAAATAATGGCATAATACTATAGACCATTTTTGTGGAGATATCAGTAAAAAAACTGGTAAGTCCTGTAGCCATCACATTACGATGAATTCCAGAAAGCAATCTTATCTTCATAAGTATATTATCACATTAAACAATATATTTTCTTATTTTACTAGAACAACCATTACTTGCTGTTTGACTTTCGAACTATTTGATGATGAGCTATTTTAAATTAAACTACATCTCATTAGTCTAAATTGCTTTACACTATTTTGAGTTCGTGAGTAAAAAAATATTCTCGTTGCTGCAAAATAGTAATTTTCATTTAGATAATATAGGCTTAATTTGAAAAAGTATTAATTTCAGCCTGTACTTTATTGGGATCAATCTTGAAAATAAATAAGGTTGCTTAATTTTGTAGAACTCTTCATCCATATTTTGTCGCCTTTTTCCAAATGCTAATGTTTCCAATTAATTAATTTTGCACCATATGGAAAGTTTCAGAATAGTATATCCTTCTGCTTTGCTAGCTTTATACGTTAAACATTATTGGTTCTTGGAGACCGATGATGTTCTAACTTCTCAACGTATTATCCCGACAGGAAATGTAGAACTGATATTTCATAGAGGTGAATCAATGATGAATAATGAAAGAATTATTCCAGTCTCATCTATCTCTGGACAATCTTTTTCTTTCACCGACTTACATCCCATGGGAAAGGTGAATATGATTGCCGTGGTATTCCATCCGTTCGGTGCTAAGGCTTTTTTAAATATGCCAATAGGGGAGTTGGCTGATTCTGTTGTTTCGGCTGGTGAAGTTGATATAAAATTGAATGAACTTGAGGATAAAATTCTTAATGCCAAATCAGATGATGAATGTGTCAGCCTTATAGAAAACTATCTTATAAAAAGTTTCAAACCTTACAAAGAACATAATTATTTGAGATTGCTCTCTGCCATCAATGTTGTAAATACACCTGATGAGAATATGTCTGTTATGAAACTAGCCGATAGTGTCTGCCTTGAAAAGAAACAGCTGGAGCGTACTTTTAATGATTATATAGGAATATCTCCCAAGAAGTTCATGAGGATAGTTCGTTTTCAGAGAGCCCTTTATATCCTTCAGAACAATCCAAGAATCAGTTTTACCCAGTTAGCTTATGAAAGTGGCTATTATGATCAATCACATATGACCAATGAGTTCAAGCTGTTTTCTGGTTATTCTCCTACTCAATATATATCTATCTGTGCTCCAAACTCTGATTATTTCTCTTATTAGTCGCGTTTTTCCAATTTTATGCTTTTTAGAGTTACCATCTTTGGAATGTCATTTAAATTATAAAATATGAAACCATTAGTAAAATTTATTGAGATTCCTGCAGCCGATTTTTATCGTGCTGTAAAGTTCTATGAAACCTTATTCAATCTGAAGATGTCGGTATGTGATTGTGGTGATATTGAGAAGATGGCTTTCTTCGGAGATTTCTCTCTAGAGCCAAATATCGCGATATCTTGGTCGCCAAAATTTCATCCTTCAAAAGATGGTCTGCTTGTAAGTTTTTCTGTAGACAGTATTGATACCACCTTGTCATTGGTGAATGAGAATGGTGGTAATACAGTAATTGATAAAACAAAAATCCAAGCCGATGGAATGGGCTATTTTGCAGTTTTCGTAGATAGTGAAGGGAATAGCATAGGGCTTTATTCTGATAATTAGTTCTGTAGAGTAGAAACGACTTTTGGAATATATCTGCAATTCAGCCGAAGTATTTTTTATGGAACCAAGAAGAGGAGTTCGTATGAACTCCTCTTCTTGGTTATCCGCTTGATATCTATTCTTGATCCAATTATTTGCGGCCTTTACTATTGTAAGTTTCTTAATTACAATACTTTAAAGAAATCATTATCAGGGTTCATTTTGTATGGATTACCTGCATTAAATTCAAGTATAGCCATATTGAATTGGGGTTGTGATATTGTGGATAGAAAATCCTCGTCTTTATCGGAATAAGCAATGAAGGCAAATTATGCTAATAGGACTAATGTAAGTCCAACCATATAATTTAATATTTCATATCAAACAATTTATATTTGGCGCTATTCTGTAAATCACTTAATTCTTTATCAGTCATTTGTACGTATATGGAAACCCCATAGATTTCTCTGTTATTACTTCTTACTCCCAACGAATGTACCATACAAAAACTTGGTTGGCTTCCTAGAGTCCAACCTGTTACCTGAAGGTATTTGTCGGATTCTAATAACAATACAGTTCTTGACGAACCATTATATCTATTGTTGAAACTATATGATATGACGTTCTTCTTAACTGCGCCAGCTTCTGCATCTGAATGATAATATGTTGTCAATTGAGTTTCATTGTCAAAATAATAATAAGTAGGACTTACTCCGAACATGTTACTGTAATAATCGTTTGAAAGTCTTTTTCCGTTCTCGTCAATTTCCCATGTGCCATAGTTCTTCCAACCATGTCCAATGAACATTTGGTTGAAATCTTCTTTACTTATTCCTCCGCCGTCTCCGAAACATCGTCCATTATCGTCATAATCATAATTATTTCCATGATTATCCAAATAAGTTTTCCATTCCGAAAAAAGTGGAGCATCGTCTTCATCGGAACATGCTGTGAAGGTGAATGATGCGAATAGAACTAACGTAAGTCCGATAAATGATTTAATATTCTTCATATCATTTTAATTTTATTTCTTATTAAATGCTTTTCTATTGAAATTACTGCATGGGTGCAATGCTATTTTAATAACTTTCTATCGTTATCGTCTTCAAGCACTTTCATTTGCTGAATGGCTATCTGATTGAGTTTAAGGAGTCGCTCGCCTTGTGGAAGTCCTTGTTCAATAGTAAGCCTTCGGTAAAGTACGTCTAATCAGAAATAAGTAGCAACTTGCACCAAGTTTGTTCAACTTGGAAGAACTTGATGCAAGTTGGGACTATTTTATTCGAGTTGGTTTTAATTTGAAGAATCAGTTCTGTTTTCCCAGTTCATGGGTAATAGTTCCTTGATATCCATCTTTGATTCTTTGTATACAGGTAATTTTCTTAAGATATCAGTCATCCATTCTCTTGGATCAACTCCGGCAGCCTTACAGGAACTTATTAAGGAATAAATTATTGCTGCACGTACTGCTGATTCGTCATTTCCACAGAAAAGATAGTTTTTCCTGCCGATGGCTAAAGGCCTTATTGCATTTTCTATGAGATTATTGTCTATATTTATCCTTCCATCATTGACATAACGGGCAAGACGTGGCAGGAGTGTATAATTATATTGTATGGCTTTCCCCATTCTGCTGCCTGGAAGAACTTTTAACCATGCATCGCTAAGCCATTTTTCAAATTCACAGATAATTGGATACGCTTCAGTCTTACGTTTGTCTTTCCTTTGATCTGCTGTCATTTTCATATCATCGGCTACACTCTCGATATGATACAGTTTATTGATATATACAAGGCCTTGTGTGGCTTTCTGATTATCTTCCTCAAGTGCTTCTACAAATTTACGTCGTGCATGAGCCCAGCATCCATAGAGTGTTATACCTTCAATCTTTTCAAAGTCATCATATACATTATAGCCATCAACTTGTAAATTTCCATGATAACCAAGCAGAAGTCTGTGGGCTGTAGCCTTGCTTCTTGAACCGAAGTCATAGCTAAAGCATACCGATCCGTGCAATGCGTCTCTCACGCACCACATATAGCCCTTTACCGTACGATGTTTTTCATTGTCTATCACAGGAATTGTGCTCTCATCAACCTGGATATATTCACTTGAGAGTATCTCTGACTTTAAAATGTCATACAGTGGCTTTATCCTTTCGCATGTGGCACTGAACCAACCGTTCATGGTAGAGTCATTGAAGACAATGCCACTTTCACGGTACTTTTGGATGACCCTATAGAAAGGAAGGTGATACATAAACTTGTCAAGTATGATATCTGTCAGGACAGATGCACCTGCAATGCACTTGTCAACAGGCGCTAACGGCATAGGAGCGATTTCAAAGGCTTTCCTTTCCGGACTTTTTATCTGTATATCAGATTTGAGTACATATTTATGGCGTATTATTTTCCTGATGTATACCATTGCCGGTATTCTTTCAAGAGAATCGCTTATTTCGGGAGCAAGTTCACTGTATTCATCTGCGTTTATTCCTTGCGGATATATATGCTCTTCCTTGACTGGCAGTTTGGATGTATCAAGAGGTTTTCTGGAAGGTTTCTCCTTTGTCCGACCTATTATCTTGTCTATGTTCTTCTGCTCTGCAGAGACTTCAGCTTCAAGCCTTGCCTTCTCTTCCTCACTCATCTGCTCAGGAAACAAATTCAGTTGAAGCTCATCAGGATTAAGCGGAAGGTGTTTCTCGCTCATACTGCCAAAAACTTTCTTACGGAGCCACGCAAGCTGGCTTTCAAGGCTGCTTACCAAGTTCTTCAGACGTTCATTTTCTTGCTGTAGGGCTATTACTTCCGCTTCTGTCATTTTCGTGTTTTATTATAGCACAAATATAATGATAATCAACCTATTAAACAAATTTATGTAAATATAATTACTACTATAACTGCATGTTTCTCAGATGCACGAGACGATTCTGACGACTATCTGCCTTTTCCATAATTCCTTCAACCAAGAGCACAAGATCACGCCATTGCATGACATATGATGAAGAAGTGACAAAAGACAGGTCGGGAAGTGCAAAGGTCCCTCTTTCAAGCATCTTACTGTATATTACCATACCTCCCGGTTCCCAATGAAGGAGTTTTATGCGGTTACGATGCTTGTTTATAAAAATGAAAACATCGCCATTATGGGGATTTGCACCCATGATATTGGTCACAAGTCCGCTTAATGTATGGAAACTCTTTCTTATATCCGTTGGTTCGCTGAACAGCAGATAACGGTTACTGTCACCCAGGCTAAACATGATGTGTGGCTGATAAGATGATACTTTCGAGTTGAGAGTTGTTAAGCTCGCCATGTATTCTCATGATGGTGCCGTTTGCAGATTGTAATTCAATATTTATATTACTACATTTTGTTTCATCTGAGGCTCTTTTCGCATGAGCACATTTTCTAGTAAGATCAGGACAAGGAATGAAATTACCTTTATTCCCTATTTCTAATAACTCATTATTGTTGTTTTTTACATACTTGCTTTTTGCCTCATAAAAACGCCATGGTGTTATTCCTAATTCTTTCAAACGGTTCTTAAAGCTTACATTATTATCTTTGCAATAAAGAACTATGGAAGCTATTTCTTCTTTTGTCATCATAATTTTTGTTTTGAGGCAAAAATAAAAAGGAAGTAATTATGATAAAAGATGCATTTAACCGAAGGCTTACAACTGTTCAACCGATCATGATTCATTGATTCACGGATCATGATTCATTGCTCAACCGATCACGATTCATTGACGAATCGATCATGATTGGTTCATTATCCGATCACGACAGGTTTTATTACACTAACCGATAAACAGGATTGTTATTTCAGCTTAGATTCAAAACTTTTTAATTTTAGAGGCTCACTCCGTAACATTTGAGATTTAACGGATCAATTCCAAAACAACCTAAAATATCCGCTGAGTCTGAAAAAGCAATATAGAAAGTAAATGTAAATAAAAGATATAGGACAGAAATGGCAATTTCTGCCCCATCAATTAAATTTCGGAGTATACTAATGCAAAAGTATTGAATAATGAATTATAAAAACTCAAGATGTCATTTAAAGGATTTTGCAAATCTTTGAATGGACTATTCACATTATATATTATATCTTTAATCGTATTTTGACCATTTGCCATTTCCCATAGATAAATATGCTTTCCTTTTATCAGAATCTCTTCACCTGCTAAGGTTTCAAAAGTATAGCAGTTTCGATTAATATCAAAATCTAATTCCCAAAGTCCAACAGGATAGAAGTCTAAATCTATGTTATCAATATTTTTAACTATATATCGTTTCTCAAATAAGTTATAATATGACAAAATAAAAATATAAGAATAAATAGTTACCAACCAAGAATTTATATCGAAACGAATTCCGTAATTTTTAGAATAATATCTATCATTCATTATACGTCGGTCAATAACCTCTTTACTTAAATTAAATATATTACTTTTATAAAATTCGACAAACTCTTTATTATAGAAAGAATTCATTCTATCTAATTCATGATAAGATATATATTTAGAATGACATATAATCTCTCTAAATTGATGCATGCTTAATTCAAATTCATTATCAATAACCTCTATATTATATTTTTCAGGATTATCACCAATAGGAGTACCTTTGAAAGGAACTAAAAATGAATACTGAATCTGAGAATTGAAATTAGCTAAATAATGTAACTCTTTTGTAAATTCCAGTGTTTCTAATAAGGTATCTTTAGTTTCCTCTGGGCAACCAAGTATAAGATTCCCTGTTATTCGTATGTCTATATCATTGATGGAACCAATTTCTTGAAAAACTCGTTTCAATTCATCTTTTGTGATTTTCTTATTCATTGCATCAAGAACCTTTTGGGAACCAGATTCAATTCCCACTTGTAAGATAATCATTCCTGATTCAGCCATAAATCGAACTAGTTCTGGGTGTTTCGCTAATACATTAACTCTTCCTTCAGCAAACCAATAAAAGTCAAATCTTTCCCTCAACTTATTAATAATCTTACACATCTCAATTATACGAGACTTTGTTGCTGTAAAAGTATCATCACCAAATATTATAAATTGACTCTTGGTATTAAGTAATAATGACTCTAAATCTTTATAAATATTTTCTGGACTTCTCATCCGATGCTTTTGTTTTAAGTTACCTTCAACACAAAAGATACATTTATATGGACATCCTCTACTACCTACATAAACATTATTCTCTAAATTAATTCTGTAGAGAAAATTATTCACTTCTTGTGTAGTACAAGAATCAGGGACATGCCAATAGTTAATGTCATTAATTATACTATAATCAAATGTTGGAATCGCATTTAAATCAATAACTTCAATGTCTTTATTTGAAATAATATGGTTCTGTTCCCTATAAGTAACACCTCCAATATCTTTGAGTGCTCCTGTTTTGTTCAGAAAATAGTCTAATATCTTAACTAATTTGATTTCCCCTTCATGGCGAATTATAACATCGGCTTTACAATTTTCCATAATTTTTAGATCATTAAAGGATGCTTGTGCACCACCTAATATTATCGGAAGATTAGGAAACTTTGATTTTATTTCATTAACGACATCGTAAACAAATTTTACATTATCACCATGGGTACTGATTCCAATAGTCCCAATATTTAAGCTCTCGATTTCAGATAATAAATTTTCAATAGTGTATTCTGGCAATAATTGTAGATTAAATATTTTATAATTGTAGCTAAACTTCTTTAGAACTGCTCCTATAGGATATATATATCCTAAAAATGAGGTCAATTCAAATCCAGAAAAAAAACCATCTAGAAATAATATATCAATTCTTTGCTTTGCTTCCATCACTTTATACTTTTAACATTCGTGTATAATTTAACAATCCTAAGCACTCTAGCTGAGAATAAAAATCAAGAATATCTTGCTTGATTATTTCATATGAAAGACTCTCTTGTTCTGCAATTCTTATTATAATAGTATTGAGAGTCGAGTATCTCTTTGTTTGTTCTACAAATTGAAATTCTAACTGATTTAATAGCCTGATAGCCTGCCCATCTTTACTAAGGAAAGGATTTATTTGAATAAAGGGTTTATTATCCTTATTATATTCTATCACAGAGTGAAAAACAGGCCTGTATTCTAATATATTGTCAGTAATTTCAAATGAAAATTTTAATAGTCTATGATTTCTTGTGTTATTATATATACTTACGAGTGGAGTTCTAGTTAAGTAATATGTAAAGATCTGTGTATTTAAACCGAATAAATTTATTTCAATTTGTTTTAATTGATTCTGAAAAGACATCTTCGAAATATTCTGCTGCATAAATGATACAAATTGAGAATGGATATATTGCTTTAATGTCATCATTTGCTGTCTAGTTATAAACTCTGTATCTTGAGCCTCTCTAGTTTTCTGCAAAATATTATTAGAATAGTACGAGACATTAAATTCGACACATGAAACATTATTTAGAATTTCTGAAGAATAATTTATAAGTTCATTTATGGTGTCTATAGATTCATATTTAGAACCAATTATATAATTAATGACAATTGATGGAATACCAATAGATTCTAACTTTTTTAGTGAATGAATTAACTCTGATTTATTATAGGATATATTCAAATCATCTAATATTTGGTCATTAACATGCTCTAAAGGAACAAATATCTGTCCTAAATTAGATTTTTTTATATTATTTATTAGCTGCTCATTGTTTACAATTTCAGGTAGAGATTCAGGTAAAATAGTACATGCCCAAGTGAATTTATTATTTACTAAATTTGTATTTACCAAATACTCAAAAAACATACAGAACTGGTCAAGATCAGAAGTCCAACAATGAGTACCAATTATAAATTTCTCTAGCTTTAATTGCCCTATTAAATATTCAACTTCATTGACTAAATCTCGGCTATTTCTTGATGAATAAAATGAATTTTTCATATTACAAAAAGAGCATAACCTATTACACCCAAACCCCGAATCAATACTTACAGTATAAGGATGAGCTGTTTTATCAATAAAATGCCAATATTCATAAGTATCTATTAATGTTTTAATATTTTCTAACTCAATACCTAGTTGCATCTTCTCTAAGATATTGAATAGATTTATTTCATGATTTTGTGTATTATCCCATAATAATAGATCATAATTTGCAGATAAGGTTATTGATGAATTTTCAGATAGAATAAAAATTTCCGGTATATGACTATCTAAATGTAAATTATAGATATTATTCAAATTAAACAGCTCACCTCTTATTATGCAAGAATCAGGTTTTAATGCCTCTATCGTTGAATACAATAAAGATTTATTAAAACAATTATCTCTCACATCTATAAAGCAAATATTGACTCCCTTCTCCTTTAAAACAGTAGCAATCAAAGCTGAATATTGATCAATAACATTTTTTTTATAAAAGTTTTTTGTTAATGAATAATCCCCAATTCCTGTTAAAATTAAACATGATTTGATTTTCATAATACTTTCTATGATTTATTTATTTTAGCATGTGCTCGTTTTATGATTATGATAGTCCCTGCGATAATAAAAGGAAGGCTGAGTAACTGTCCCATATCAATAAAGAAAGTTTCTCTCATAAAAACTTCAAACGACTCTTGCACTTCTTTAAAATATTCTATTATAAAACGAGATAAGAATATAAAAAAGATTGAAATACCAAAAATTACACCCGATTGATATTTATCTTTTATTATAAAATAGAAACGGTATAAAACAAGAAATATAATTAGATAGATAAATGCTTCATACAATTGAGCTGGATGTCTTGCTGCATTATCTATTTTCATAAAAACAATACCCCATGGGGCACTTGTAGGTTCACCTATGATCTCAGAATTAAAAAAGTTTCCTACTCGGATAAAAAAGCCAGTAAGGGGAGCGACTAATGCCAATTTATCAAATGTATCCCATATACATACTCTTTTCTTTTTAGAGTATAATAATATAGAAATTATAATACCTATAGCCCCTCCGTGACTTGCTAATCCTGCATAACCTGTTAGGTGATAATTGCCTAAAGCATCCTTAGAAATTGGCAGTAGCATTTCCAATGGATGTGACAAAAAATAAGACGGATCATAGAAAAAACAATGCCCTAGTCTTGCTCCAATAATTACACCAAACACAATATATAAAAACAAGCTATCTAATAAATCCTCTGATTGCTTTTCTTTTTTATATATTGATTTTAGTACAAGCCATCCAGCAGCGACTCCAATAGCCCAGCACAACCCATAATATCTCAATTGAAAACTTCCTAGTTCTAAAAAAATGGGATCATTATTCCATACGATAGATAAATTCATTTTATTTATTTTTTTGTTTAAGATATAA
>NZ_BAJR01000009.1 GCF_000613805.1 Phocaeicola paurosaccharolyticus JCM 15092
TTATCAATAGTATCATGTCCTTGTACCACATTGGCAAATTTGCCATTTTTATCAGGAGCCATTATTGCTAAGAGGGCACCACCATAGTTAGTACAAGCTAACTCCATTTTATTTTTGTTTCTAAGAACAAAAAGATCAGTATATTTTCCGTTAATTTCTTTCTGAAAATCGGCTCTTTTCAAGCCGCATAAATTCTCATCTGGGTTTGATGTGTTTATCATGATATTGAAAATCTTTTTATTTGGGTTTTTATTAATATGCAAATAAAAAGATTTTCTTCGGTAATAACAAACAAAAGATTAAAAAGAAAGAGCCCCTAGTCGTGAATTTTTAATAAATCTGCAACGATAAAACTACTTCCTCCAATGTATATCATATCCGTCTCTTTTGCTGCTTCTTTTGCTGCATTAAGTGCCGTGTGGACATCACTGTAGCTGTTTCCATGTAGCCCTGCCTGTTCAGCCAACTTTTTTATTTCAGTCTCGTGTAGTGCTCTTTTGACACTCGCTTTTGTGAAATAGTATTTAGCATCTTTTGGCAAAATGTTAAGTACCCCTCTTATATCCTTATCGTTTACCATACCGATAACGATATGTAAGTTATCGTATTTTTCGTGCTTAAGCTGTTCAACTATATACGATATTCCACCAATGTTATGTCCTGTGTCGCATATAATTTTTGGATTGTCACCTATTTTCTGCCATCTTCCCATAAGACCGGTCAGTTCGCAAACGTTAGCAAATCCGAATTTTATATCTTCTTCAGACAATTTGTAATCTTTCTTCTGCAGAACTGCAATGGCAGATAGTATGGTGTTTGTGTTCTTTAATTGACACAATCCCCCTAGTTCTCCGATAACTGTGCCCAACTCTTTTGTCTGATAAACTCTTTTTCCACTGTTATCTATATCTGCCGAGATAACCCTTTTTTCTTCCTCTGCAAATATGATTGGTGACTTTACTAAGTTTGCATGAGTGATGAAGACCTCTTTTGTCTCGGAAGTAGTTTCTCCAATGACAACAGGAATACCCTCTTTCATGATTCCTGCCTTTTCATAGGCTATTTTTGCGAGAGTATCACCAAGAAACTGTATATGGTCAAAACTTATATTTGTTATTACAGATAGATCGGGAGTGATGATGTTTGTGCAGTCTAATCGCCCTCCGAGTCCAACTTCAATTACAGCTACATCAACTCTTTTTTGTTTGAAATAGTTGAATGCCATAGCGGTTGTAAGTTCGAAAAAAGAGGGATGCATTGGTTCAAATGTATCTCTGTATCTTTCTACGAAATCGACCACATACTCTTTTGATATGGGTTTGCCATCTACCTTATTCTTTCGCGGAAGTCTACAAGGTGTGGTGATGTAAAGAGGCCTGTCTTATATCCAGCCTTCTGAAGTATTGCTGCAATGGTATGTGAACAAGAACCTTTGCCGTTAGTGCCGGCAACATGTATTGTCTTGAAACTACGATGAGGATGTCCAAAAAAAGTATCAAGTTTATTGGTGGTGTAAAGTCCCTCCTTATAAGCTTCTTTCCCTATATTTTGGAAAAGTGGTGCACTGGTAAACAGATAATCTAATGTCTCTTCGTAGTTCATAATTGTAAAAATTATATTATCTAAATAGATTGTCATTTTGATCGTTATCACAAACCATATTTAGGAAAATGAAAACGTTCAAAATGACAACAATTATCTATAGTATGTAAAGTTACAGAAAGTTAATCAAAGAAATTTCTGAATTTCTTGAATATCTTCTCTTTAACGCTCGAATTTGGTTTGAAGTTATCAGAAGCATCAAGTGTCTCCATAATGTTCTTCTCCTCCTTTGTCAGTTTCTCAGGAATATAGACACTAACATTGACAAGAAGGTCACCTGTACCAGAGCTCTGTCCGTAGCTGTTAACATTAGGAAGTCCTTTGCCTCTTAATCGAAGAACTTTACCAGGCTGAGTTCCAGGTTCGATCTTGAACTTAACCTTACCGTCGATAGTAGGTATCTCAACTTCACCACCTAAGGCAGCTGTAGGAACGTTAAGCAGCAGGTTGTATATTACATCATTCTCATCGCGTATCAATTCAGGATGCTGTTCTTCTTCAATAACAACGAGCAAGTCACCAGGAATGCCATTATGTTTTCCCGCATTACCTTTCCCGTTAACGGACATTTGCATTCCTTCTGCTACTCCCGCTGGTATTTTTACCTCTACAACCTCTTCTCCATAAACTATACCTTCACCTGAGCAGACTTTACATTTGTTCTTAATAATCTTTCCCTCACCATGACATTGTGGACATACAGACTGCGACTGTACCATACCGAAAATGCTCTGCTGAGTTCTTGTAATGCTACCGGTACCATGACAAGTAGGACATGTCTCACTGCCATCATTACCCTCTGCACCTGTTCCATGACAATGGTTACACTGAACATATTTTTTTAACTTAAACTTCTTTTCTACGCCGGTAGAAACCTCTTTAAGATTAAGTTTTACTTTCACTCTAAGATCTGAGCCTCTGAATTTACGTTTCTGTGACGCGCTGTTACCGCCAAATCCAAATCCTCCAAAACCTCCGCTATGACCTCCGAATATATCACCGAACATAGAGAAAATATCGTCCATAGACATTCCCTGTCCGAATCCTCCGCCTCCATAGTTTCCGCTTGCAGCTCCTCCCATTCCTGCATGCCCGAATTGATCGTATCTAGCACGTTTATCCTGGTTACTTAATACATCATAAGCTTCAGCAGCCTCTTTAAACTTCTCTTCAGCTTCTTTATCTCCAGGGTTCTTATCAGGATGATATTGGATAGCTTTCTTTCTATATGCTTTTTTTATTTGATCGACAGTAGCTGTTTTCTCAACGCCCAGTACTTCGTAATAGTCTCTTTTTGCCATGCTTCTTATAGAATATTATTGTGCCACTACAACCTTAGAGTGACGAATTACCTTATCATTAAGTTTATAACCTGTCTGAACACAGTCTAGTATCTTTCCTTTATTATCTTCTTCAGGAGCAGGCACCATAGCTATTGCTTCGTGGTAGTCTGTATCGAAAGGCTGACCTTCAGTATCTATCTTTTCAAGACCCAGTTGCTTAAGAGTCTTAAGGAATTTATCAAATATTAATTCTATTCCTTCAAAAAGAGGTTTAGCCTCTTCTGATGGTGCGAGATTTTTAAGAGCACGTTCAAAGTCATCCAGAACAGGAAGGATAGCTGTAATAGTTTTTTCAGAGCCATTCTTAATGATCTCTGCTTTCTCCTTAATAGTTCTTTTTCTGAAATTATCGAATTCGGCAGAGAGACGAAGATATTTATCCATCTGATCTTCCAACTCTTTCTTAGAATCTTCCAACTCCTTGCTAAGTTTCTCCTCAGGAGTAAGCTCTCTATCATTATTCTCATCTGATACATGCTCTTTTGCTGAGTTATCACTTGCAGAATTAGCGTTATCTACAGTATCTGCACTCTCTTTGATTTTTTCGTCATCAATTGTACTATTCTCTTTAGAGCTCATATTATTCTTATAGTTTTTTATTGTTAATGATTAGTCACCTTTTTTGGTGTTAATAAACAGCTAGCAAAATTCATGCCGAGTTGTTTAGGTGGACTAAAGATTTTGCAAAAGTAGGCAAAATATGTCACACTGGCATATTTTATGAATTAAAATAGCTACCTTTGCAGCCTGAAAAAATAATTAATTAGATATTTTAAATGATTACAGTTTCAAATTTAGCCATTCAATTTGGTAAAAGGGTATTGTACAATGATGTTAACTTGAAGTTTACTAGTGGCAATATCTATGGTATTATCGGTGCTAATGGTGCCGGTAAATCAACATTCTTGAAAGCTATATCGGGAGAATTAGATCCGACAAAAGGCTCTATCATGTTAGGCCCAGGTGAACGTCTTTCTGTTCTGAGTCAGGACCACTTTAAGTGGGATGAATATTCTGTAATGGATACAGTTCTTATGGGACACACTGTATTATGGAATATAATGAAAGAGCGTGAAGTACTTTATGCGAAGGCAGACTTTACTGACGAAGATGGCATTAAAGTGTCTGAACTTGAAGAGAAGTTTGCTGAACTTAACGGATGGAATGCTGAAAGTGATGCAGCTATGCTTCTTAGCGGACTTGGAATAAAAGAGAACAAGCATTATATGAATGTAGGAGATCTTAGTGGTAAAGAGAAAGTACGCGTAATGCTAGCTCAAGCCCTTTATGGAAATCCTGACAATCTTCTTCTTGATGAGCCTACCAATGACTTGGATATGGATACTGTAACATGGCTTGAAGAGTATCTCTCTAATTTTGAACATACAGTACTTGTTGTGAGCCATGACCGTCACTTCCTTGACTCAGTATGTACTCACACTGTAGATATTGACTTCGGTAAGGTAAATATGTTTGCAGGTAACTACTCATTCTGGTATGAGTCAAGCCAGTTGGCATTACGTCAGCAGCAGAATCAGAAGGCAAAGGCTGAGGAGAAGAAGAAAGAACTCGAGGAGTTCATTCGCCGATTCAGCGCCAATGTTGCCAAGAGTAAGCAGACAACTAGCCGTAAGAAGATGCTTGAGAAACTTAATGTTGATGAGATTCGTCCATCATCAAGAAAGTATCCGGGTATTATCTTTACTCCTGAACGTGAACCAGGTAATCAGATTCTTGAAGTATCAGGCTTGAGAGCTGTTACTGATGATGGAACGGTATTGTTCAATGATGTGAACTTCAATGTTGAGAAGGGTGATAAGATAGTATTCCTTAGCCATGACCCACGTGCTATGACTGCACTGTTTGAGATTATTAACGGTAACAGAAAAGCTGATGCCGGTCATTACAACTGGGGTGTAACTATCACTACTGCATATCTTCCTGTAGATAATACTGAATTCTTTGAAAACGAACTTAACCTTGTAGATTGGCTGAGCCAATTTGGTCAAGGTAATGAAGTTGAAATGAAAGGATTCCTTGGACGTATGTTGTTCTCGGGTGAAGAGGTATTGAAAAAGGCAAATGTACTTTCGGGAGGTGAGAAGATGAGATGTATGATTGCTCGTATGCAGTTGAAAAATGCTAACTGTTTGATCCTTGATACACCAACTAACCACCTTGACCTTGAATCTATTCAGGCATTCAATAATAATTTGAAGTTATATAAAGGCAATGTACTATTCTCTTCACATGACCACGAGTTCATTGAGACTGTAGCCAACCGTATAATAGAGCTAACTCCAAATGGCATCATTGATAAGATGATGGAATATGATGAATATATTACTTCCGATCATATAAAAGAGATGAGATCTAGAATGTACACAGATTAAGAGTATAATAAGACAACATAAATATTAATGGAGATTGATAAATTTATCAATCTCCATTTTTTATTTCCCTATTTGTTGAATAGTTAAAATCAAGTAAAAATAAACTTTGTGACAAGTCTTGATTGTATTTTATCGTTTTACTCTGATATCACACCATTCATAATGTTCTGTAAGTTGTCTTTAACCTTGTCTGACGGCCAATTCCACCATTTTATCTCAAGCAACTTTTTAATTGTTTCATCATCAAAACGTTTGCGTATGACTTTTGCCGGTGAGCCACCTACTATTGTATAAGGAGGAACATCCTTTGTCACAAGAGCACGTGTTCCTATTATTGCGCCATCACCTATGGTTACTCCCTGCATTATAACTGCCTCGTAACCAATCCATACGTCATTCCCGATGATTATATCTCCATGATTGTCCCAAGCCTGGCCGCATTTCCATTCATCAAGTCCCCATTCGTCGGGGAATATTGGGAAGGGATATGTTGATATGGATTTCATAGTATGATTTCCACCTGTAAACATGAACTTGGCTCCACAAGCTATAGAGCAATATTTTCCTATAACCAAACGTTCATTATTGCAAAGAGGATAGTGATAAAGCACATTGTTCTTTTCAAAATCTCTTGGATCATTCACAAAATCATTATAGAAAGTGAAATCGCCAACAATTATACTTGGGTCAGTGATAACTGATTTAAGATATACACTTTCGGTGTTGTTTTTTCCTTTTCTTGGATATATCTGTTCTGGGTTCATTGTATATTATTTTTTATTCATTTTTTGGATTCCACCAATAAGATAGAGAAATCCGATTATTTCTGCTATTATAGCAGAGGTTATGTTAGCCATAGTAAAAAGCCCGCTTTTTATCATGGAAAAAGAGCCTACTGTCCCTCGCAAGAGAAAAATGGAAGCAATAGTGAATATGGCTAGCCATAGAAGAGGTAGTTTCCTTATCACACCGTCGGCTGATAAGGCATATAGGCGCATAAAGCAAAGCATACTGCTATAATTATTGTAATAATATAGGGTATGTATTCCCCATAAGATAAAGAAATCTGATTCATAAGGTTGTCTATCCCATATAATTTGAAGGCTTCATCCAGCCAGGGAATACAGATAATATGACCAACAGCCAAGAGTATGTTCAACACTGCTGCTACCTTGAGTAAAGGTATTTTTTCAAATCTCATTATATATAGTATTAGTGTTTAATATTGTATCTCTTCATTTTCTATTATGGTTAGAATATGAAGAGATAAACAGCTAAAATATTATTTCAGGAATGATTCATCAAAAGAGAGAGGCAGAAGATCTTTTACACTTTTTACAATATATATATCATCATTACTGTAAAGAATAACTCTCATAGCTTTTCCAAATCTCTTTTCAGTCTCGAGTAATACCTGACGGCAAGCTCCACAAGGAGGTATCGGAGAGTCAAGGAATCCATCTTCATTCCTAGCAGCAATAGCCAGCGTTACTACAGGTTGCTCAGGATACTGTGCGTTAGCATAGAATATAGTGGTACGTTCAGCACAAATACCTGAAGGGTATGCTGCATTTTCCTGATTGTTACCTTTAATTATTATACCATTCTTTAGAAGTGCTGCAGCACCAACAGAGAATTTTGAATAGGGAGCGTAACTATTTTTTGTTGCTTCGCAAGCTTCATCAACTAGCTTCTTATCATCCTGCTGCAGTTCTGCGTATTTACATGACTCTATATCGATTTCTAATTTTATCTTTTTCATAATAATTTACTTTATCAATTTAGCAAATTTAATATTTTTCTTATTATATAACAAAAATATGAGTATTACTGAAGTTTTATATTTCAATTATTCTTGTTAAGTTTGTTTCTCATTCTAAGTTTTAAAAGTATACATTTATGATAAAATCATATTGAATTTAAAACTCTATATTTTTTATATTTGCCAACAATCTATTAAAACGTTAAAATAATATTACTAATTACCATGAAAAAATTATTATTATCTACAATTATGTACACGGGCTCCATATTCTCTTTATGCGCACAACAAGCGCCACCAGCAATTCCATCAGATCCTGTTATAGAATCAAAAATAGAGAAACTTCTATCAAAAATGACTCTTGATGAGAAGATAGGTCAGATGTGTGAAATAACTGTAGATGTTATCTCAGATTTTTCAGACCCAAAGAATCCAAAGATAAGTGATAAGCTTATCGACAAAGTCATTGGACAATATAAGGTAGGATCTATTCTTAATGTGCCATTCAGTAAGGCTCAGACAAAAGAGATGTGGGCTGATCTGATAACTCGTCTTCAGAAAAAATCGATGAAGACTATGGGTATTCCATGTATCTATGGTGTTGACCAGATTCATGGAACAACATACACAGTAGGTGGTACATTCTTTCCACAAGGAATTAATATGGGTGCTGCTCTTAATCGTGATTTGATGAAGAAATCTTCTGAAATATCTGCTTATGAGACAAAAGCCGGATGCATACCTTGGACTTATGCTCCTGTAATGGACCTTGGACGTGATCCACGTTGGTCAAGAATGTGGGAGAGCTATGGCGAAGATACATATATTAATCAGGAGATGGCAGTAGCCTCTCTCAAAGGTTTCCAAGGAGAGAATCCAAACAATATCGGACCTAACAATGTAGCTGCATGTATAAAGCACTTTATGGGTTATGGTGTTCCTGTAACAGGAAAAGATAGAACTCCATCTTCTATATCACGTTCAGATATGCGTGAAAAATATTTTGCTCCATTCCTAGCTTGTATAAAGGCAGGTGCTCTCTCATTGATGGTTAATTCGGGAGTGGATAATGGTCTTCCTTTCCATGCAAATAAAGAACTTCTTACTAAATGGGTAAAAGAAGATCTTAATTGGGATGGTATGATTGTTACAGACTGGGCTGATATAAATAACTTATGTGTAAGAGACCATATTGCTGAGACAAAAAAAGAGGCAATAAAAATAGCTATCAATGCAGGTATTGATATGTCAATGGTACCTTATGAATTATCTTTCTGTGATGATCTGAAAGCATTGGTACAGGAAGGTGAAGTTCCAATGTCAAGAATTGATGATGCTGTTGCACGTATTTTAAGACTAAAATTCCGTCTTGGACTTTTTGAAAATCCATATTGGAATATAAAGAAGTATGATAAGTTCGCTTCTGCTGAATCGGCTGCTTTTGCTATTCAAGCTGCTGAAGAGTCAGAGGTTCTTCTAAAGAATCATGATAATATTTTGCCAATTAAGAAAGGAAAGAAAATTCTTCTTACTGGACCAAATGCTAATTCTATGCGCTGTCTTAACGGTGGTTGGTCGTATACATGGCAAGGTGATAAGGTAGATGAATTTGCTGGTGATTATAATACTATATATGAGGCATTATCTAACAAATATGGTAAAGATAACATTGTTTATGAAGCAGGTGTAACTTATAAGAGTGAGCCTAAGAGCTTGTGGTGGGAAGAGAATGTTCTAGATATTCAGAAAGCTGTTGATGCAGCTAAAAATGTTGACGTAATAGTTGCATGTATAGGAGAGAACTCATACTGTGAGACTCCTGGAAATCTAACAGACCTTACTCTCTCTGAAAATCAGATTAATCTTGTTAAAGCTTTGGCTAAAACTGGTAAACCTATTGTTCTTATTCTAAATGAAGGTCGTCCTAGACTAATAAATCAAATTGAACCTCTGGCTAAGGCAGTTGTAGATATACTTCTTCCTGGTAATTATGGAGCTGATGCTTTAGCAAATCTTTTAGCTGGAGATGCAAACTTCAGCGCACGTCTGCCATTTACATATCCTAGACTAATTAATTCACTTGCTACTTATGATTATAAACCATGTGAAAATATTGGACAGATGGATGGAAACTATAACTACGATGCTATTATGGATGTTCAGTGGCCATTTGGTTATGGATTGAGTTATAATACATATAAATATAGTAATCTTAAGGCTGACAAGAGTATTTTCAAAGCAGATGACGAAATCACCTTCACTGTAGATGTGACAAACAATGGTAAAGTAGAGGGTAAAGAGAGCGTACTTCTGTTTACTAGCGATTTGGTAGCAAGCAGCACTCCTGATAATAAACGTCTTCGTAACTTTGATAAGATATCTCTTAAACCTGGAGAGACAAAGAGTGTAAGTCTGAAACTGAAAGGTAGTGATCTTGCATTTGTTGGCTATGATGGTAAATGGATACTTGAAAAAGGTGATTTCCGTATAGCTTGCGGAGACCAGAATATGAAAATAAAATGTTCTGAAACTAAAATATGGGAGACACCTAACAAATAAACAGATATCTCTGTAACAGCGTAACTTGATAATTGAGTTCGCTATGATTTAATCACTCTTGCTACTTGATGATATATTATAAGTTGATTACAACTTTCTCTATATTTTTTCAATTGTAGCAAGAGTGATTATTTTTTTTCATTTTTTATAAATAATCCTGCAACTTTTATTCTATTACTTGCGTCTAACTAATATAATAAACATAAATAATATGATTGTAACAACAACACCCTCTATTGAAGGTAAAAGAATCGAGAGATATTATGGCATAGTTTCCGGTGAAACAATAATTGGTGCAAATATGTTTAGAGACCTGTTTGCTCGTATTCGTGACATTGTAGGTGGACGTTCTGCCGCTTACGAGGAAGTCTTACGTGAAGCAAAGGATACTGCAATACGTGAAATGGAACAGAAAGCAATGTCTTTAGGTGCTAATGCAGTTATTGGTGTGGATTTAGATTATGAAACAATAGGATCAAGCGGTAGTATGCTTATGGTAACAGCCTGCGGAACCGCAGTTAAGATAGAAGATTAATCAGTTTAAGTTTAGTAAGTAGTAAATGTCGCTAAGGCTTCTTTGCAACAATATGTTGCAAGGAAGCCTTTTTTATATATAAGAGATTATGCTTGCAATTATAAAAATGGCTCAGTTAATATAGCTGTGTCGCAAAATATGTCATGATCGGTTAATAAATCAATCATGATCGGTTTAGCAATGAATCATGATCGGTTGAGTGATGAATCATGATCGGTTGAACAGTTTATCGTGATTCGTTTTCTGAATGATCAGAAAAGTTGATCCTCTTTTTACTTTGCATGAAAAAAGATAATATTATTATAAAGGGGAAATAGGAATTGTTTAATCGCCAAAGTTACTTAGTAAGCCATAAAAATGAATACATCTTTATAGATAAAATAGTATGAAAAAGACATATTTATTAGTGTGTTTTATACAATTATTGTTGCTTATTTTTGTCTTTTTGATACTCTTTCATTATTAATATTATCTATATTACATCCACTTTTTATAACAAATCATAACGTTATAATATGTTTATAATCAACGATATAATTAATATAAGGATTAATAATAATCCACTTACTTATTATATGTTTGATTTTATTCACATTTTCATTAATATATTTGTTTTGCCTCAATAAAGAAGTGGCAAAAAAGTAAATATATAGTTAACCTATTAAACGAATGATTTATGAAAAAGAACAAGGTTACCAAATTTATTTATTCGGGCTTATTATTAATAATGTTACTAGTATTATTTCCAGTAACATTGTCAGCCCAAAATAAAATGGTCATTGGCAAAGTAGTCGATTCATCTAATGAGCCAATCATTGGAGCCTCCGTATTGGAAAAGGGTACTCAGAATGGTACCATTACTGATATTGATGGCAAATTTGATTTGAACGTCGCATTAGGAAAGACACTAATTATCTCTTACATCGGTTATCAATCACAAGATGTCAAGGTAACTGATACAAACATTACTATTATTCTTAAAGAGGATACAAAAACTCTTGATGAAGTTGTAGTTGTTGGTTATGGTGTTCAGAAAAAAAGTGTAGTAACTGCAGCCATAAGTAAAGTTACTGCTGAAGAACTAAACTCAGCTAAGCCATCTCGTGTAGAGGACGCTCTGAAAGGAAAGGTTTCAGGTGTTCAGATAACACAAAGTTCCGGCCAGCCAGGTTCTGACTCAAAGGTAAGGATTCGTGGTATCGGTACAGTAAACAATTCTGAACCTTTATATATAGTTGATGGTATGCCTGTTGATGGTGGCATTGGTTACCTTAATCCTGTTGATATTGCATCTGTAGAGATTTTGAAAGATGCTGCTTCTGCTGCAATCTATGGTGCTAGAGCAGCAAATGGAGTTGTACTTGTTACAACAAAGACAGGTGTTAGCGGCAAAACAACCATAAACTATGATTTTAGTTATGGATGGCAGAATCCATGGAAGAAAAAAGCTGTACTTAATGCAACAGAGTATATGACTATAATGAATGAGATGGACATTAATGATGGTAATTCTCCTCGTTATTCTCAAGAACAAGTTGCACAAGCCGGTAAAGGTACTGATTGGCAAGATCAAGTTTTTAACTATGATGCACCTATTCAGCAACATCAGGTTAGTATAAATGGTGGTAATGATAAGAACCAATATTTCCTCTCTTTAGGATATTTTGATCAAGAAGGTATTGTGGGAGGTAATCATGGCAAGTCTAACTACAAACGTTGGAGTTTACGTTCTAACTCAACCCACACAATCTTTGAAGATACTTCAAGAAAATTCCTTAATAAGTTAAAGGTAGGAGTGAACATAGGTTATTCAAGGATTACTTCTACAGGTGTTGAGACAAACACAGAATATGGATCTATTCTTGGTTCTGCTGTAACTTTTTCACCTTTAGTTCCTGTTTATGCTTCTCAAGAGGAAGGTGATGCTATTCTTAAAGCATTTCCTACAGCTGTGACTGATGGTAGAGGTGGTGTATTCTCTCTCCCTCCATCTGGATATCAGGAGCTTGCTAATCCGGTAGCACAACTATATGCTCCAACTTTGACAAAAAATAATGAAGACAAGTTCGTTGGTTCATTCTATGCTGAACTTGATATTCTCCCTGGATTGACATTTAAGAGCAGCTATGGAGCAGACCTAGCTTTCTGGGGTGCAGATGGATATGGCTTTGAATATTATATGTGCTCTATGAAAAAGAATGAGCAGAGCTGGGTACAGAGTGAGATGAACAGAGGATTCAAATGGCAGGTTGAGAACTTGCTTACATATAATAAGAGTCTAGGCGAACACAATTTCACAGTTGTTCTTGGTCAGTCAGCACAGAAATATACATATCGTAATCTTGGAGGTAATGATTATAGCCTTCTAGAGACTGATCCAACTAAAGCAAATATTAATTCAGCTGTTGGTACTCGTGATGACGAGAGAGTATGGGGTGGTACAGGTGGTTATAACTTTACTGCATTGGCTTCATATTTCGGTCGTATCAATTATAACTATGCAGAGCGTTATATGTTACAGCTTACTGTACGTCGTGATGGATCTTCACGTTTCGGTCCAGATCATAAATGGGCTACATTCCCAGCTGTTTCTGCAGGATGGAATGTATTAAATGAACCATTCTTACAAGATGCTCGTCCTGATTGGTTCAACAGTTTGAAACTTCGCTTTAGCTGGGGTAAGAATGGTAATGAAAACATAGGTAACTTCCGTTACACAGCTCTTATGGATGGTGGTCAGAACTACTATTTCGGTGGAGGTTATAGTGTAGCTGATGGTGCGAAAAGTGGTGAAATGCAATATGGCTCATCTCCATCAGCATTGGCAAATGCAAATATCAAGTGGGAAGAGTCGGAACAAATTGACCTTGGTCTTGATGCTCGTTTCTTCAGAGACAGACTTAGCTTTGGTATTGACTACTTCGATAAGAAAACAAATGGTATGTTGATGGATCAGCCTATTCCAAGTTATGTTGGACAGAGTGCTCCAATGAGTAATCTTGGTAAGATGAAGAACTGGGGTATTGAGTTAGAAGCAGGATGGAAGAATTCTATAAACGATTTCCAATATAGTATCTCTGCTAATGCTTCTTATCTGAAAAATAAACTTATCAATTTAGGAAATGCATCAGGTGAGACAAACTATGAAAATGGAGGAGCTTCAGGTGTTGGAGATTACGTTCATGCAAAGAATGGTGAAGTTTGGCCATATTTCTATGGAATGAAGACAGACGGATTATTCCAGAATCAGGCTGAAATAGATGCATATGTTAATGATAAAGGTCAAAAGATGCAACCAGACGCACAACCTGGTGATGTTAAATTTGTAGATACAAACAATAATGGAGTAGTAAATGATGATGACCGTACCAAAATTGGTAAAGGTATGCCTGACTGGACATTTGGTTTAACACTTGGAGCTGATTGGAAGGGATTTGATTTGAATCTATTCTTCCAAGGTACTTTAGGAAATGATATATTTGATTTTGCACAAAGAGGTGATATACCGGCAATGAATCGTCCTGCATGGGTTATGGATCGTTGGATCGGTGAGGGTACATCTAATAAGATTCCAAGAATGACAAGTGCAAATCCAAACAAGAACTGGAGAGCTTCAGATATCTATATCAAAGATGGTTCTTATCTACGTCTTAAGACAGCTCAACTTGGTTATACTCTACCTGCTTATCTAACAATGAAAGCTTCTATTCAGAAATTAAGAGTTTATGTATCTGCTGAGAACCTGTTGACATTTACAAAATATGATGGATTTGAACCTGAGCTAGCTTCAGGTGGATATACAACTATTGGAGTTGATAAGGGCATCTATCCTCAATCAAGAACAATATCTGTTGGTGCAAACATAACTTCTAAAATCCTTAAAAATAATAGAATATGAAAAAATATATTATATATGCCGCTTCGTTGATGGTATCATCTTTGATCACATTGACATCCTGCGGAGATGATTTTCTTACTGCAGGTCCTACTGAGAAGCCTGAAGCTGGTGCAGAAGCTACTGAAGGAGCTATACTTTCAAGTTTAGGCTCTGCATACCAGATCCTCTTGTTCGACAGTTATGCAAACAATAACTATAATAGCATACTATTAATGTCTGACCTTCGTTCTGATGATATATATAAGGGTGGTGGTGATGCCGGTGACCAATCAGCACTTTATTCACTCTCTCAATTCAAGATCAGCCCATCTGAAAGTCTTGGTGGTCTTTGGAGTATCTATTTTACTGGTCTTGCACGCTGCAACAATGTCATCATAGCATGTAATAATGCTGTAGGTGTGCTTGATGCCAAGAAAACTCAATATAATGCTGAGGCTCATTTTCTAAGAGCATATTATTTGCATTTGTTGTGGAAGTTCTTTGGAAACATACCATATTTTGAAGAGCCTCTAAAGGATCCATATATGGCAAAACAGCTCAGTGCAGACGAGATTTATACAAAAATTCTTGCTGATCTTGAAATAGCATGTCAGGATGGTGCCTTAGCAATGAATACAAATGACGGTACCAGTAGAGGACGTGTTTCTAGAGCTGCTGCTTTGATGTTAAAAGCCAGAGTCGTAATGTATCAAAAAGATGAAGCAAAATATGCAGAAGTTGCGAATGATATGGCTACAATCATAAAGAGTGGCAACTTTAAACTAATGAAAGATTTTAATGCTATCTGGGTTGATGAGAATGAATTTTGCAGTGAATCAATATTTGAAAGCAATCAGATGCCTGAAGGTAAAACTTGGTCAAGTGGCTGGGGTGGATATGGAACAAACTTGCCAGCTTTCATCTCTCCAAATGAACTAAAAGATCCTAACGATATTTTTAAAGGTGGTTGGGGTTTTGGTCCAGTACGTATGGCTGCTTACAATATGTATGAAGATGGTGATAAGCGTCGTGACGGTTCTATTAATGATTGGCGTGAGGCTACTTATGGTAAACGTTTCCAAGATACAGGTCTTTTCCTGAAAAAATATGCAGCCCGTGTTGGATACAACCCTCCTCCTGGAGATGTTGACTTGAATTACTGTAACAACGTCCGTATATTCAGATATGCAGAGACTCTTCTCAACTATGTTGAGCTTGTAAAGATTAATGGTGTAGCAGAACAACAAGGTGTTAGCGCTCAGGAGTGTCTTGATCAGATAAGAGAGAGAGCATTTGGTGCACCTAACTCAATTCCTGCAACTGCTGTCAATATTAAGGCAGAACGTCATAAAGAGTTTCTTGGTGAGGGAATGCGTTTCTATGATCTAGTTAGATGGGGTGATGCTGCTACCGTATTGACAGAAAACGATGCTGCACACAATTCTGTCCGTACTTATAGTGATAAAAATAGATTTATTCCTATTCCATTGAGTGAAATTGAGAAGACTAAAGGAACAGAGTTTGAGTTAAAACAGAATGAGTATTAACCAATTGTAAATACTATACAATGATGAAAAATATATTTAAATCACTTGTCATGATACTCATGGGTGTTTTTGTCATGACTTCATGTGATCCACAAGATAATGATGACAATGCTTTAGGGCAATTACCTCTGGCTAGTCAGTTGGACTTTACTTTCACACCATCGGCAGAGAAACCTAATGTGGTAGCTTTAAAGAATGAATCATCTCTTAATGGTGTAGCTACTTGGGATTTTGGTAATGGTGGTAAGGGTAAAGGTGATAATGTAACTGCATCATTCCCTTTCAAGGGTGATTATACTATCTCTATGACTCTTTATACTACTGGAGGATCAACTACAATAACAAAAGTAATATCTATTACCAATGATGATATGTCACTTCTTGATACTCCTATGTACAATGCACTAACCGGTGGAGCTGCAAATCTTAATGGTAAGACATGGGTGTTTGATCAATATGTAGCCGGTCACTTCGGCGTTGGACCTGCTGACGGAAGTACTCCATCTTGGTGGTCATGTCCTGCTGATGGAAAATTGCAATCAAGCATGTATACCCAGGAGTTCACTTTTATACAGGTAGGTGTTAAGATGATATGGAAAAACAATGGATATGTATATACAAATTCAGCAGGTAAAGATGCTCTTGGAGGTACTGCTATTGTGCCGGGAGCCGGTGACTTTGATGTAGAGTATACACCTAAAACATCATATACTTATACTCTTGATGAGGTAAACAAAACTATTACTATAAGCGATGGTGGATTCTTCGGACATTATACCGGTACTTCAACATATCAGATTCTTAAACTCACAGATGATGAGATGTATCTTAAGGTTGTTAGTACAGTTGAACCAGGCAATGGTTGGTGGTACAGATTTGTTCCAAAGGAGAAGAATGTCAAACCTATTGTTCCTATGAAAGCTGTGGCTTTAGCTGAAAATTTTGAGGCAGAAAAGTTGAAGATTGATTTTAAGAGAGAGAGTATGGGTAAACTAGACTCTATTTATTCTAATCCTGCACCTTTAGCTCTTAACAGTTCTAAGAGAGTCTATCTCTACGAGAAGAGTACAGAATTATACTCTAATGTATCATATACTGTATCAGGCTATAAATTTGATCTTTCAACTCTGAATAAGGTAAGAATTAAGGTCTTTATTCCATCTTACAATGACTATTCTGTTGATAAACTTAAGAAACAGGTTGCAGTTAAACTTCAGAATAATGATAATGGTGGAAATGCTTGGCAGACACAGACAGAGGTTGTTAAGGGTGATCTGCCTACAGATAAGTGGATAGAATTGGAATTTGACTTCAGCACTGTGAAAGATCGAACAGACTATGATAAGATAGTAATACAGTTCGGCGGTGAAGGCCATAATGTTCCTGGAATATTCTTCTTCGATGATTTCTCATTTAGCGAATAAATTAATATAAACATGTAATAAGAGGTAGTTTAAATAACTACCTCTTACTTAAAAAAATAAGTTATGGCTTTTTGGTGGACATTACCTCTTTTTATCTGTGTATCATGCTCAAGTTCAAATGATGAGTTACCAGATGAAAAAAAGTAAGTATTGAGGTTACTCAAGATAATTTTGTTGCAGATTCTGGAGGTGGTGAGAAAACTATAGTGATTAAGTCAACTCATCCATGGAATATAAAGTCTGATAATCAGGAGTGGTATACACTCTCTGCTGACAGAGGATATACTGGTGAGTCTGCTATAAAAATTAAGACACAGAGGAATCTTGATGATAAAGTTAGAACGGGATTACTTAAGTTTTACGTGGGTAATGATTGTATAAAAGAGTTTCATTTTTCTCAAGCTAAGGGAGTTCTAGTAAGCTATGTACCTCAGGGATATAGTCTTGTTTGGAATGACGAATTCAATCAAGAGGCTGCTGCTGGTGGCAAGCCCTCTCTACCTAGTTCAGAATGGTGGTATGAAAAAGGTGATGGAGGTTGGGGAAACCATGAGATACAAAATTATGTAGCTGGTTTTCAAGGTACCGACACTTGTGCAATAGTAAAAAATGGATCATTAAAAATAATAGCAAAAAAGGTTCAGGATAAGGTGTTGTCTGTTAGAATGAATACCAATAAAAGCTGGAAATATGGATATTTTGAGGCAAGGCTCAAATTACCAAAAGGAAAAGGTACATGGCCGGCTTTTTGGATGATGCCGGTAAATTTCAATGCTTGGCCAGATGATGGAGAGATTGATATTATGGAAGAGGTAGGATACAGACCGGGATACGTTAGTTCATCAATACATTGTAAATCATATTATCACTCTATAGGTACTCAGAAAACAGGCGAACAGTATATTGCAGATTGTTCAGACGACTTTCATATCTATGCTCTGGAGTGGACAGAGAGCTATATAAAAGGATTCGTCGATGGAAAATGCCATTTCACTTTCAATAATGATAACAAAGGTGATAAAAATACATGGCCATTTAATACTCTTTTTTATCTAAAACTAAATCTTGCTTGGGGTGGCGATTGGGGAGGAGCACAAGGAGTTGATGAAACAGCTCTTCCTACGACATATGAGATAGACTATGTTCGTGTATATCAGAAAAATTAATAGGTATGAAAAAAATATTACTTCTGTTGCTTTTATGTGTTTCAATAGGTACATATTCTTATGCAACAATAAAAAATGCTCAAAATAGAATAGTCTCTTTTTTGAGAGTGTCAGAACAAAATATAGTTAAAGAGGATGGATCTAAACACTTAATTCTAGGTACTAATTTGGGAAACTGGCTTAATCCTGAAGGTTATATGTTCGGTTTTCAGAAGACTAATGCGCCTTGGAAGATAAACCAGATGCTTTGTGAGCTTATTGGTCCTGATGATGCCGCAAAATTTTGGAAGGAGTTTAAGGAAAATTATATAACAGAGAAAGATATTGAGTTCATAGCATCGACAGGGTCAAATACAATAAGATTGCCATTCCATTATAAACTTTTTACAGATGAAGATTATATGGGATTAACCTCTCAACAGGATGGATTCAAAATTGTAGATAAAGTAGTAGAATGGTGTAGGAAATATAATATATACCTCATACTCGATATGCATGATGCTCCTGGTGGTCAGACTGGTGATAATATAGATGACAGTTATGGTTATCCATGGCTATTCGAGAGTGAAACTAGCCAGAAAAAGTTTTGTGATATATGGGAGAAGATAGCTGAACACTATAAAAATGAGCCGGTAATTTTAGGTTATGAACTCATAAATGAGCCTATAGCACCATATTTCTCAAATATGGATGAGATGAATGCCAAATTAGAACTTCTTCAAAAGCGTGCTGTTCAAGCTATCAGAAGAAAAGATAAAAGACACATAATTCTTCTTGGAGGTGCTCAATGGAATGGGAATTTTAAACCATTTTCAGACTGGAATTATGATAACAATATCATGTATACTTGTCATAGATATGGTGGTGAGGCTACAAAAGCGGCAATACAACAGATTATTGATTTCCGTGATAAGGTAAATCTTCCTATGTATATGGGAGAGATTGGACATAATACAGATCAATGGCAAGCTGATTTTTGCAAGGTTATGAGAGATAATAATATAGGTTATACATTTTGGCCATACAAAAAAGTGGACAACTCATGTTTCATGGCTATAAAAAGACCTGAAGGATGGCAATCTATTATAGATTACTCCGAGAAAGCAAGGATTACCTTCAAAGATATAAGGGATGCGCGTCCTGACCAGGGTGTAACTAAAGAGCTCTTGAAAAAGTTTATTGAAAACTCAAGATTTGAGAACTGCTTAGTACAAGATAGCTATATCAAATCACTTAATATAAACACTGACAATAACTAATTAAAACATGAACAAATCGAAGGTTATTAATATTTGTCTTGGCCTGTTTCTATTTGCAAATCAGACTTTTGCTCAGATGAATATTGCTGCATATCTAGATGATTCGCAGCCTATAGAAAAAAAAGTTGAAGATGCTCTTAACAGAATGACTCTGGAGGAGAAGATAAAGATGATCCATGCACAATCTAAATTTTCATCTCCTGGAGTACAACGTTTGGGAATTCCAGATGTATGGATGACTGACGGACCTCATGGAATACGTCCAGAAGTTCTTTGGGATGAGTGGGACCAAGCTGGATGGACAAATGATTCATGTACAGCTTTCCCGGCACTTACATGTCTTGCTGCTACTTGGAACAGTGATGTTTCTTACCTCTATGGTAAGAGCATTGGTGAAGAGGCAAGATATAGAAACAAGGCAGTTCTTCTAGGACCAGGCGTTAATATTTATCGTACTCCTTTGAATGGAAGAAATTTTGAATATATGGGTGAGGACCCTTATCTGGCATCTAAGATGGTAGTACCTTACATTCAAGGAGTACAAAGCAATGGTGTTGCAGCATGTGTAAAACATTATGCTCTTAACAATCAGGAGGTAAATCGTCATACTACAAATGTGATAATAGATGATAGAACATTGAGGGAGATTTATCTTCCGGCATTCAACGCTGCTGTTACAGAAGGAAAAGCTTGGGCAATAATGGTTCATATAACTTATACAAGAACCAACATTGCTGCCATAATGAATATCTTCTCAATAATATTCTTAAGAAAGAGTGGGGATTCGATGGAGTAGTTGTATCTGACTGGGGAGGAACTCATAATACAAAAGAGGCTATAACTAATGGACTTGATATGGAGTTTGGCTCTTGGACAAATGGATTGTCTAATGGTACATCCAATGCTTATGATAACTACTATATGGCTTTCCCTTATCTGAAAATGATTAAGAGTGGAGAGGTTGGTACAAAGGAACTTGATGATAAAGTAAGAAGAGTCTTGAGATTGATTTTCCGAACATCAATGAATAGAAATCGTCCATACGGAACTCTTTGTTCTCAGGAACATAGTGATGCTGCAAGAAAAATAGGTGAAGAGGGTATAGTGCTTCTTAAAAATAGTGGTAATATTTTACCTCTTAATTTATCTACAAATAAGAAGATTGCAGTTATAGGTGAGAATGCACTTAAGATGATGACTGTAGGTGGAGGTAGCTCTTCACTGAAAGTGAAATATGAAATTTCTCCACTTGATGGTATTATCAAAAAGATTGGAGATAAAGCAAAAGTGGTATATGCAAGAGGCTATGTAGGTGATCCTGGAGGTGAATATAATGGAGTTAAATCAGGTCAGGATCTTAATGATTCAAGAAGTGAACAAGAGCTTATTAATGAGGCTGTCTCAGTAGCAAAAGATGCTGAATATGTTATATTCGTTGGAGGATTAAATAAAAGTAAAAATCAAGACTGTGAAGACTCTGACAGAACTTCATTAGAATTACCATATGCTCAGAATAAACTTATTGATGCATTGGCAAAATGTAATAAGAATATTATTGTAGTTAATATTTCAGGAAATGCAATAGCGATGCCTTGGGTTGATAAGGTCTCTTCAATACTTCAGGTGTGGTATCTTGGGACAGAAGCAGGAAATGCAATAGCTAACGTACTTACTGGTGCTGTTAATCCATCTGGTAAACTACCGTTCACTTTTCCTAAATCACTTGAGGATGTGGGAGCACATAAACTTGGTCAATATCCAGGTGTAAAAAGAGAAAATGAAGATATTTATGATCAGAAGTACAATGAGGGTATTTTTGTCGGATACAGATGGGCAGATAAGAATAAAACAAAACCTCAATTTGCATTCGGGCATGGATTGAGTTATACATCATTCTCAATGACTGGTTTTTCTCAGAGTACAAAAAGTATGACTTCTGATGATGTTATCACTTTTACTGTTGATGTGAAGAATATAGGAAAAGTATCCGGAGCGGAGGTTGTTCAGCTATATGTAAGTGATGAAAAATCTTCTCTTCCACGTCCTATTAAAGAACTGAAAGGATTTAAGAAAGTCTTCTTGGAGCCTGGTGAATCTGAAAAAGTTACATTCACAATAGGTAAGAAGGAACTTAGCTTTTATGATGATACAAAAGGTCAGTGGATTGCTGAACCAGGGAAATTTACAGCTCTGATTGGTAACTCTTCTGATAATATTATAGGTAAGATAAACTTTGAACTGAAGCGATAATCTGATGTTTTTTCAATATTTAAGGTAGATGTAAAAGAAAAGGACTTTATCAAAAAGTCTTTTTCTTTTTTGCGTTATAAATAAAAAGCATTATTTTTCACTATAATCTAATCATATGAAAAAAATACTCCTATCATTGCTTATCTCATTTTGTGCCATTTTTACTGCACAATCTGTAAACTTAGACTCTCTCTATAAGTGTCTTGATAAAGAGATAAACAGTTCAAGTATTTATGTAACTGAACATGAAAATAAGATTTCTACTCTTAAGAAAATGCTTGAAGAGGTTGAGGATGGTAAAGAAAAATATAATATCTCTTTTAAAATATTTAAGGAGTACAAATCATTCATCAATGATTCAGCCTTGACATATATAGAGAAATGTATTGATTATGCTGATAAGATAAATAGGAAAGATCTTTCTGATAATTGTAAATCTCTGCTTGCTTTTCAATGTTCTACAGCAGGAATGTATACTGAATCATTAGATATTCTAAGAAGTATAAACAAAAGGAATTTAAAAAAAGAGGATTTAGGGAACTACTATATAGCATTTAACCATGTATATGGTGAGCTATCATATTATACACAATTAAATCATTTAAGAGCCTTTTATGCTGATAAGGCTAATGCATATAGAGATTCAGTCTTTTATACTGTAGATCCATCTAGTGAAGATTATCTTTTGAAAAAGGAGACACAGCTTGTAAATGAGAATAGACTTGAAGAGGCTCTAAAGGTGAATGATGAACGTCTGAAAAAAGTCACTTATGGTACTCACGAATATGCTATTGTATCATACTACCGCTCACAGATTTTCAGAAGTATGAATCAGTTGGATAGTGTGAAATGTTGGCTTGCCCTTTCAGCTATAAGTGATATTCGCAACTCAGTTATGGACCACGCTTCTTTATGGAACCTAGCAGATTTACTGAATAAAGATGGTGACTTGGATAGGTCGTACAAGTATATCAAGTTATCATGGAATGAAACTACTGTCTTTAATGCAAGAGTAAGAAGTTGGTTAGCTTCGCCTATTTTGTCAATGATAGATAATAAATATCAGACTTCAATAAAAGAGAGAAATGAGAAACTAAGAACATTTGTTATTGTTATCAGTGTCTTATCTGTTCTTCTGCTGATTGGTGTTTTCTATGTCAATCACCAAAGAAAGAAATTGTCAATGGCAAGGAACCAGATGAAAATTATCAATAATCAACTTAAAGAGTTGAATGATGAGCTAAGTACAGTAAACGATAATCTTGATAAGAGCAATCACGATTTATCAGTCGTTAACGAGAAACTGTCACATTCAAATAGCCGGCTTAATGAGTCAAATAGAGTTAAGGAGGAGTATATTGGTCGTTTCCTCAGCTTATGCTCTATTTATATAGACAAGCTGGATGGTTTTAGAAAACAGGTAAATAAGAAAATGAAGAATAATGAGATGGAGCAACTTTTTCAGCTCACCAAATCTCTTGATTTCAGAGAGAAGGAGTTGACTGAACTATATTCTAATTTTGATGATGCTTTCCTTCATCTTTTTCCAAATTTTGTTGAGGAGTTCAATGCTCTATTGAAAGAAGATTCGAAGATAACTCTTACTGATGTTAATATACTTACAACTGAGTTGCGTATTTTTGCACTAATACGCCTTGGAATTGATGATAGTTCCAAAATTGCAGATTTTCTTCACTACTCAGTAAATACCATTTATAATTATAGGGCACGTGTGAAAAATAATGCTAATGGTAATAGAGAAGATTTCGAGCGGAGAGTAAGGAGTATTGGGCTTACTTTCGAAAAATAGTACTACAAGTTTTTAATAAAAGTAAAAATAAGCTATCAAATTAAACCTTTTGTTTTTACATCCTTCTAATTGATATATCCGGATTATTAGTATAAACAATAAAAAAAGGAAATTATGAAAAAAGGATTTGTTTTGCTACTATTAGCAGTGTTTGCTTCTAGTATTACTCTGTTCGCTCAAGATAATGATAAAGTAAAGAAAGATAGACCAACAAAAGAAGAGAGAATAGAAATTATGACTAAACGGATGTCCTCAAAATTGATGCTCAATGATTCACAAAGCGCTAAATTTGCATCTGTTTATAAGAATTACCTCAACGAAATTCAGGAGCTACGTCCTCAGAAAGCTGAGATAAAAGGGAAAATTGATGATGCTCAAAGAGATAAGATGACAAGAGAAGGTTTTGCTCATCAACGTAAAATGATTGATTTAAAAGAGAAATATTATAATGAGTTCTCAAAATTCCTGACTCCTGCACAAGCTCAAAAAATGATTGCCCCAATGAATGGTAATATGAAGAATGGTAAAATGAGAGATGGAAAGATGAAAGAGGGTAAATTTATGAGACCTGATGGAAAAATGAAAATGGGTGCTGATAGAAATAGGGATAGAGAAAGAAACGTAAAAATAGATGTTAACGATAAAAAATGATGTATTAAATGATAATCTTCAATAGGCAAATTAAGGTAAAATTGTGATAACTTATTTTTTGGAAAAGTCATCAGTATAGTCGGAATGATTGTACTGATGATTTTTTTGTACTTTTGGAAAAGAAACCATTAACAGAATAACAGAATGAATAAGATATCGATATTGCTTTCATTTATTTTCATATATTTAATTTTACCGCTAAGCGTTTTCTCTCAGTCACGTAATAGAAATTATGAAGAGTATATAACGCAGTATAAATCTTTGGCTATTGAACAGATGAATAGATATAAGATTCCTGCAAGTATAACTCTTGCTCAAGGTCTCTTGGAATCAGGTGCTGGAAAAAGTGGACTGTCTGTTAAATCAAACAACCATTTCGGTATTAAATGTGGTGGCGATTGGGACGGACGCAGTGTAAGTCAAACTGATGACGCACCAAATGAGTGTTTTCGTGCTTATTCGCATGTTAGGGAGTCATACGAAGATCATTCTAAATTCCTTCGTTTCAAACCAAGATATTCAGCTCTGTTTCAACTTAATATAACAGACTATAAAGGGTGGGCTCATGGATTGAAAAAAGCCGGGTATGCTACAGATCCACAATATGCATATCGCCTTATTAATATTATTGAACTTTATGGTCTGGACAAATATGATACAAAGAGTGAAATAAAATGGGCTAAAAATAATATTGAAACTCATCAGCCATATATATCAAATGATTTGCTATATATCATAGCTAGAAATGGTGATACGTTAAAGAAAATAAGCGAAGAATTTGATATTAGCGAACGTAAACTTCGTAAATACAATGACTTATATAAAGGTTATGTACCTTCTGAAGGTGATATAATCTATTTAGAGAAGAAAAACAGTCGTGCTTCTAAAGACAATATAGTATATGTTGTACGAGGAGGTGATTCTATGCATTCTATATCTCAGAGATTCGGTATAAAATTGAAGAATCTATATAAACTGAATAAAATGTCAGAGGATGATGCTACTCCGGCAGCAGGAACAATAATAAGGATGAGATAACTCCTTAATTTTAAAATATCGTACAGGGTGTTCGGAAACGGACACTCTGTTTTTTTGTATATATCTGTCAATTAGTAATTTATCTGTTTGGCACGCTCGTTGCCATATATGATATAAGAAATAACTAATAATACATATAAATATATGGATATAGAAATACCAAAGGAAGTGCAAAGAAAGCGTAGAATAAGAGTCATAATAAAATATGGGTCTATTGCTCTAGCTATTTTTATAGGAATTATTGCTCTTATATCAAGTTTGCATAGTTCTGTGTACAAGAAAGACCTAGTAATATCTAAGGTTGACAAAGGGACTATTGAGATTAGTGTCAGTGCATCTGGAAAGGTTGAACCTTCTATGGAAGAGATTATTAATTCCCCAATAAATACAAGGATACTTGAGGTGTATAAACGAGGAGGTGACAGCGTTGAAATTGGTACTCCTATTTTAAAACTAGACCTTCAAAGTACTCAGACTGATTATCAGAAAATGGTTGATGAAGGTAATATGAAAAGATACCAGTTGGAACAACTAAAAATGAATAACCAGACATATCTTAATGACTTAGCTATGAAAATAAAGGTCTCAGAGATGAGACTGAACCGTATGGCTGTAGAATTAAAAAATGAGAAATATCTTGATAGTCTTGGGTCGGGGACTACTGACAAAGTACATCAGGCAGAGTTGGCTTACAATACCGGAAAACTTGAACTAGAGCAATTGAAGCAACAGTATGTGAATGAGAAAAAAGTAAAAGCTGCCGATCTAAAGGTAAAGGAGCTTGAGCTGAATATTTCACAGAAGAGCATATCAGAGATGAAACGCTTACTGGATGATGCTAAGGTTCTATCACCAAGAAATGGTATACTCACATATATAAACAACCAGGTAGGAGCACAAATTTCGGAAGGTAGCCAAGTGGCAATAGTGTCTGATTTAAGTCATTTCAGGGTTGAAGCTGAAATTGCAGATAGCTATGGTGATAGAGTATCAGCAGGCGGAAAAGCTATAGTAAAGATGGGAAGCAAGAAACTTGAGGGTGTAATAAACAGTGTTACTCCGCTAAGTAAGAATGGTGTTATCTCATTTATAGTGAAACTAAATGACGACAGCAACTCATCTCTACGTTCAGGCTTGAAGACAGATGTCTACGTAATGAATGCTGTTAAGGAGGGTGTTACCAGAGTAGCTAACGGTTCATATTATACAGGCAGAGGTTCGTATCAACTATTTGTATTGGATGGAGAGAATAAGATCGTAAAAAGAGAGGTTGAGCTTGGCGACAGTAACTTTGAGTATGTCGAGGTAGTAAGTGGACTTAAGCCAGGAGATAATGTAGTCGTAAGCGATATGTCGGAATTTAAGAATAAGAATTCTTTGAAAATAAAATAGAATAAACTTCAAATCAGATAAATAATAAATAATTAAAAATACAGGAGATGGAAATAATTTCACTAAAAGGTATTAATAAGGTGTACCGTACAAATGAGATAGAGACTTTAGCTCTAGAAAATGTTAACCTTGAAGTAGAGAAGGGAGAGTTTATTAGTATAATGGGACCTTCTGGATGTGGAAAATCTACGATGTTAAACATAATGGGCTTGCTTGATACTCCTACATCGGGTACTATAGAAATTTGTGGTAATAATATAAAGGATTTCAACGATAGGGAGATGGCAAAATTTAGAAATAAAACATTAGGTTTTGTATTCCAGTCTTTTCATCTAATCAACTCCTTGAACGTGATAGATAATGTTGAGGTGCCTTTATTATATAGAAAGATCTCTTCATCTGAACGTACTAAGTTGGCTAAAGAGGTTCTTGATAGAGTAGGATTGAGCCACCGCACTCGACATATGCCTTCTCAACTCTCAGGAGGTCAGTGTCAGCGTGTAGCAGTAGCTCGTGCTATAGTAGGTAACCCTGAGATTATCCTAGCCGATGAACCTACCGGTAACTTGGACTCAAAGATGGGAGCAGAGGTTATGGAGCTTCTTCATAAGCTTAATAAAGAGGATGGAAGAACAATAGTTATGGTGACTCATAATGAATCTCAGGCAAAGCAGACTGATAGAACAATCAGATTCTTTGATGGAAGAAGGGTGGAATGATACTATATAATTGAAAATCTTATGATTAAACAATATTTTATCCAAGCAATAGGACAATTAAAGCAGCACCCACTAATAAGTTCAATAAATATTATGGGTACTTCTCTTGCTATATTTCTTATTATGCTTGTGGTTATGATTAATAACATCGGTATTTTATCTTTCTCTCCTGAATCAAATCGAGATAGATTTCTTCATGGATCATGCATTAGCATTGGAAATAAGGATTGGGGAGATGATAGCATGTCATCCAGTAATGGACCTATGAGTTTAAAATCAATTAATGAAATATATAAATCTCTTAAGACACCTGAATGTGTAACAGCATATACCATTTTCCCTAGTACAGTAGTGGCATCTATTCCCGGACAGAATCTTGTTAATTTGGAGATGCGTGAGACAGATGCTGAATATTTTAAGGTATTCGATTATACATTTTTAGATGGGAAACCATATAATAAAGAGGAGGTTGAGTCGCATATACCTCTAGCTGTAATAACTGAGTCAACAGCACGCTCTATTTTTGGAACTTCTAAAGGAGTTATAGGAAAAAATATGCTTATAAATTATTCATCATGCAAGGTTGTTGGAGTAGTAAAGAATGTGAGCATTCTTGCTGAAAAAGGATTTTCTGAGATATGGGTACCTATTGGAACTATATCTCCTACAGCTACTTACCATGATAATAGTGGAATAATGGGTGCTTTCAGTGCTACAATTTTAGCTAAAGATAGAGATGACTTTGATGATATTAGAAAAGAGTATAATAAGAGACTTGATGGATACAATAAAAGCTTGGAACCTACAGGTTTCCATATAATACCTAGAAGTCGTCCGTATGATCAGGAGACTGAAAACCAGGTTATTGGTGCTAATCTTGAACCTGATGTAAATAAAGCGAGAAAGATTGAAATTACAATATATGTAATATTACTTATTGTTCCAGCCATAAATCTGGCGAGTATGACACATAGCCGACTTCGCCAGAGAATGATTGAAGTAGGGGTTAGAAGAGCTTTTGGTAGTACTCATATGCAACTATTAAATCAAATTATAATCGAGAACATGATAATTACATTGATAGCAGGAATAATAGGATTGATCTTAAGTTTAATATTTGCAAACACAATGGCATCTGAATTTTTCCAAGTTAAATGGAATCCGTCCCTAACAGAAACACAGATTGACTTTTCTATGCTGTTCCAACCTAAGATATTCATTTATGCTATTCTTTTCTGCTTTGTACTTAATATACTTAGCTGTGGAATACCTGCTTGGAGAGCCTCACGCTCAAATATAGTCAACTCTTTAGGGGGTAAAATTATGTAAATAGAGAGCATTATGAATAAAAAATTATTTAAACAGATAAAAAATGAATGGAAGCCAAATCTATGGCTTTTTATCGAACTTTTTCTAGTAAGTGTAGTAATGTGGTATATAGTTGATTATATGTATGTTAAGATGACTGTATATAATGAGCCAAAAGGTTTTGACATATCTAATTGCTATCTAGTCGAATTAGGTCAACTCACAGATAAGTCCGATTTATATAATCCAAAAGATACAAATCCTTCAATTCATATAAATGAGTTGTGTGATAGATTAGAGCATAATCCGGCTATTGAAGCTGTTGGACTTGGAAATAATTCCTATCCATATAATGGAAGTAATAGCTCTACCTTTTTTAAGTATGATACTATATATGCGGAAGGTTGGATACTAAACCGTGTAATAACTCCAGGTTTTATTAAGGTATTTAGATACACAGGTATAAATGGAGAAACACCAGAGCAATTGGCGTCTAAGTTTGAAGGCAATAATCTGCTTGTCACAAACAATATATTCAAGGATAAGATAAAGGGAGGAGCTAAAAATATTGTGGGTAAGAAGGTTATATATGGTGGTGATACAGTCAATACTCACTATTTAGCAGGAGCATTAGTACCTATAAAATATAGTGATTTTATAGAGGTATCATTAACTCCAAGTATTCTTAAGGCTCTTGCCCCAAAAGACAGATGGATGGGCTTGGAACTTTGTGTAAGAGTACGACCTGAGTATGACAAAGATTTTGCTAATACACTCTTAAAAGAGAGTCAGAAGAGATATAATATAGGAAATATGTATATATCGAATGTGAAATCCTTTGATGATATTAGAGCAAACCATATATCAAAAGATTGGAATCATTTCAAGCTATTTATTTGGGGAATGGGGTTCCTTCTTCTTAACATTTTCTTGGGACTTTTGGGGACTTTCTGGTTCCGTACTCAACAGAGACGTGGAGAAATTGCTCTTATGAAATCCTTCGGCGGGACAAACAAGAGTGTCTATATGCGGCTCTTATCTGAAGGAATTATAATATTGCTGTTGGCCACTATACCTGCCATAATTGTAGACTATAATCTAGCACATGCAGATATAACTGAAAATTACAATGGAGAGACATTTGAGATAGTACGTTTTTCATTTTCCTTAATTTCATCATGTATTCTGATTGCTTTGATGATGATTATTGGTATCTCAATTCCTGCACGCAAAGCTATGAAGATAGATCCAGCAGTTGCTCTACATGAAGAATAATAACTATTATGAAAAATATTTTTATACAGACATATAACCTTATCAGGCAAGACCGGCTCTATTCAATAATTAATATAGTTGGAACAGCTGTTACAATTGCCTTCGTAATGGTAGTTATAATGATGTATGATTTCCGCATATCCGATATCGCTCCCGAGAAAGATAGAAGTAGATATCTTTATACTGATATGGCAACCACATATATTAAAACTGATCATTCTGACGTAAGTGAGACCGGACTTGGAAGAAAGGCTTTTAATTTATTGACTGATAACATAGATGGAATTGAAGAGGTCACATGGTATTCCAAAACATCAAAATCATTATGTGGATTGCCAAATTCTAATAAGACATTTAGCTATTTCGTCCGTCCTGTTGCGTCCAATTGGTTTAGCTTTTTCGAATATAAGTTTATAAGTGGAAGATTTTTTACGCAAGAGGAGTATGATTCTAAACGTTGGGTATGTGTTGTAACGCGTAAACTTGCCATGTTTCTGTATGGAACTACAGATGTAGTCGGCAAAGATTTTAATATCAACTTTTTTCCTGCAAGGATAGTTGGGGTTATAGATGATGTTAACTCTATATTTCAGACTGCATATGCTGATGCATTTATTCCATTCTCTACACAAAATGAGGATAATCAGATGAGTAGGAGAGATGGACTAGCCGGAATGTATTTTGGTGTTTTAAAATTTAAAGATGGAGCAGACAGAGAAAAGGTCAAGGAGGAAATTTACCGAAGGGAAAAAGTTGTGAATAATTTAGGATCTAAATATGAATTGAAAATAAATAGACTATTCGGACACATAGATTATACTTTCTTCCGGGGTAAAGATATAAATGCTTCTTTGGTTTATTCAGCTCTTATTCTTATGCTTCTAATTGTGCCTGCAATTAATATTTCAGGAATGACTCATGCTCAGATGCAGAAAAGAGAATCGGAAATAGCTGTTAGGAAGGCGTATGGTGCCTCGAATGTGTCACTAATGACTAAATTGTTTTCAGAGAATCTTATTTCTACACTGATAGGAGGCATTTTTGGATATATTATTTCATGTATCATAATATGTTTCTGCAGAGCCTGGTTATTGGGAAGTGGTGAAGTCGATATATCGGGGATAACCTTTGGAGATGGTATATTACTCCGTCCAATTCTCTTTTTGGCAATATTCGTAGTTTGTATTGTTTTTAATCTGTTATCTGTTCTATTACCGGCTTGGTTATTAATGAAACGTGACATTGCATCTACATTAAAGGGGGAATGATTATGATAAAGAGTTTATTAAAACAGATTTGGAACCAAAGAAAATCAAACCTTTGGATATTCATCGAAATGATGTTGGTGATTGTCCTTTTGTGGTATGGGATTGATATTATATACAATTATGAGTGTAGTGCCATTAAGCCTAAAGGTTTTGATACAGAAAATGTATTTGATATTACTGTAGTCTGTGAACCTAAGGCTATGCAAGATTCAGTAATGATGAGCCATTCAACTGAATACATGGATCAGATATATAAGCTTATAGGATCTTTTCCAGGTGTGGAGAGTGAGTGCTACTATCAAGGTTGTGTACCTTATACAAATGATAATATGTTTGAAGGATACTCTCCTCATTCAGATTCAACTCATGTTGTAGACTGCTATATACGATATGTTAATGCTGACTACTTTAAAGTGTTTCGTCTAAAAGAAATTGATGGGAAAATAGATGAATCACTTTGGAAGAGTGGAGAGTATCCTCTTCCTGCGCTTATGAGTAAGACACTAAGTGATTCACTTTTCAGAAATAAAGATGCTGTAGGTAAGACATGCTTTAATCCATACTATTTGGGAAGTGACAGGCCTTATACCAACTATAAAGTTATGGCAGTTCTATCTGAACATAAACTAAATGATTACTCTAAATATGAGCCATTTATCTATTTGCCTATCTCTTCGAATATTAAATTTTGGAATCATATAGCAATTAGGGTAAATCCGGATGCAATACCAAGCTTCAAGGAGAAATTTCTTAAAGAGATGCCTGCAAAACTTGCCATAGGACCATTTCATCTTTATGAGATAAACTCTTATGAAGATATGAAAGAGGCTTACGATATTGAAGAGGGAACGGTAAACTATTTAAACTCAACATATGCCATGATTGGTTTCTTTATTTTTAATGTCTTCCTCGGCATGCTTGGTACCTTCTGGTTCCGTACTCGTAAACGCCGAAGTGAGATTGCATTGCGCATGGCATTGGGCTCTTCGAAAAATGGGATATTTACCTATTACATATGTGAGTCGATGCTGCTTCTTATCATAGCAGCCTTGCCGGCATTGGTGATATCTTTGAATATAATGCATAGTGATTTGACAATAAATACTCTTATAGATATTTCGTTTTTGCGCTTCATTATATGTTTTGTTTCAGCATTTGCATTGATTATGTTAATGATTATACTGGGCATTTTCTTCCCTGCATATCGAGCGATGAAGATAAAACCAGCAGAGGCTTTACATGAAGAATAAATATAAAGATTATGAAAAAACAATTTATATTACTTTTAGGAGTTGTTATGGCATCAACCTCTATGTTTGCTCAACCTTTAGGTAAAAGAGCAATCACACTTGATGAGGCAATCACTTTGGCAAGAGTTCAGAGTGTGGATGCAGCTGTCGCTCTTAACGAGTTGAAAAGGGCATATTGGGAATTTCGTACTTATAAGGCAGATCTTTTGCCTGAGATGAATCTAAATGCTACTTTGCCTAATTACAAAAACAGATATAGCCTATATCCTCAAGATGATGGTTCGTATCTCTTTAATAAAGAAAACAATCTCCAGATTGATGGTGAATTGAGCATAGATCAAAATATATGGCTTACAGGAGGTTCTCTATCTTTGAATACATCTCTTGAATATCTTAAACAACTTGATGGTAATAAGAGAAGCAACTATATGTCAATACCTGTAGCACTGACTTTAAATCAACCGATATTCGGCGTAAATAAAATTAAATGGAACAGAAGAATTGAACCTGTGAGATATAAAGAGGCAAAGGCTGCCTTTCTATCTGCTACTGAAAATGTGACAATTAATACTATTAATATCTTTTTCGATTTGCTATTGGCAAAGGCGAACGTAAATATCAGTGAACAGAATCTTGCTAATGCCAACAAACTTTATGAAGTGGCTAAGGCAAAGAGAAAGATGGGACAGATAAGTGAGAATGATCTCCTTCAGCTGAAGCTAAATGTGCTTAATGCTAAGTCATCACTTACAGATAATCAGAGTAATTATAAGAGTGTGATGTTTAAATTGAGGACATTTCTCTCATTAGATGATAATCAGGAGTTGGAACCAGTTTTGCCTGATACAATTCCTGCAATGAAACTTTCATATAATGATGTTCTCGATAAGGCTATATCTAATAATTCTTTTGCACTTAACATACAGAGGAGACAACTGGAAGCAGATTATGAAGTGGCTAAAGCAAAAGGTGATCTAAGGCAGATAACTATGTACGCACAAGTAGGTCTTACAGGCAAAGGTTCGGTAATTAATGAATCATATAGAGGCCTGAAGGATAATAGCGTAATAGAGGTGGGGGTGAAATTACCAATCCTTGATTGGGGTAAACGTCGCGGTAAAGTTAAAGTTGCCCAGAGTAATAGAGAGGTCACTCAAAGCAAGTTAAAAAAGGAGAGTATGGAGTTTAATCAGAATTTGTTTATCCTTGTCGAACAGTTCAACAATCAACGTGACCAGTTAGATATTGCTCAGGAATCCGATACAATAGCTATAAAGAGATATAATACAAATGTTGAGACTTTCCAATGCAGGATACTATCAGAATAAAGTAGTACAAATAGATGATACTGATTTCATACTATCTACACTCTGGTCACATATTCGACCGGAAGATGAATATTTTGTAGCACGAGGTATGAACGACTTTCGTCAAATCAGATATAACGAGAGACGGTTCACAACAGACGATTTTAATTTGGAACACGATAAATGTCTATCATTCATCAAGCAAGCTATTACCAAAAGCAATGCAGCAAAGATTGTTGTGGTCACGCACCATCTACCTTCTTATGAGGTTGTCGCCCCTTATTACAAAGGAGATAGTCTTACGTCAGCCTTTGCAACAGAATTGGGCGACTATATTTCAGAGAGTAGAATTGATGCTTGGATTTTTGGCCACAGTCATTCAAATATCAATGGACAAATAGGCAATACCCAGCTAATCTGTAATCAGATGGGTTATGTATCCTATGGGGAATATAGTAATGGTTTTGATCCGTCACGATGCATAGAACTATAATAATTGCAAAGAGAATCTCATTATTTTCAAGAAAAATCTAAAATAATTTTGGCTACGCAAAAAGGCTGTATAACGACCCTATACCTTTGTATCATCAAGTGTGTCACGAGAGAAATAGCGTTAAAGAGTTGGCTACTCTGTAATGTTATTCTCGTAACTTTTAAAGTACAATTTTTAAGCGATTTGTTGGTCTCATATTTTACGATTAATTGACTACAAAAATAGCAAATTCCGCTTATATAATGGTGCTATACACTAATTATCTTGCGATAAAGCTACCATCTTAATGATTTTGTTATCAAGAATCATTTTGGTATAGTTATGAGCATTTTGTTTTTGAGAATCAATAAAAAAGGGACATTAAGATTATCTCCTCATGTCCCTTTCTGTGTCATATTATTGCTTTTCACAAGTCAATGTCAAGCTTGTAGAACTATTGTCATCTGAAGCCATTTTCAAAACAGCTGTCGTTCCTGATAGAGATTGAACTTCATAAGTGCAATACAACTTTCCACTTACATAGCAGTTAATTGTTTTTCCTTTGGCTGTGTATGTCCCATTACCATTACCAAAATATCCTTTTCCGGAATAACTTCCATCGGAATTGAATGTTGCCGTAGTTGTTTTGTATGGCCATGATATACCACCAACCTTTATTATTTTCCACGTACCATATAAAGTTTCAGCAGGATAGTCAAAACCGTCTAATGGGCTATAATCGTCTTTTGAACAAGATGTCAATGTAATCATTAGCATCATCATTGGGAAAAATGCCATGAATAAAAATTTCTTCATATTCTTATTATTTCTTCTTATTGTTAATCCATTCGTCCACATTAAACTCAAACGTATAGTCATTCTGAACGCTCTCAATTATAATAGGCATAAGGATTGTCATTTTCTTACCAACAAAACTTGGCGCACCTGCATTCAATAATTCCTGAGTCTTATAGAATGATGGAATAAGGTTAGATTCACTCCAACCTCCATATTGTCCTGAAATGAAAGATACGTTATCGGTAGGCAAAAGGATATCGGATAGACTAGCACCTCTAGGAATGGTACTTGACGGCTGACTATTATTACGGTCTGTATATTTTACACCTGAATGCATTACACGTCCTGTTTTTCCATTAATATCAACAAAACTTATATCATCCCAATTTATTTTCATTGAATGGGTAGTCTTATTCTTTAGTTCAAAATTAAACTGTTTAGAGCTAACGAACCACACTATCTCTATATAGTCGTCCTCATAGCGATATTTGTTAACCTCTCCATCCTTAAAGTCAACTACTTTTGTTTCTCCAAACTGTTGCTTTGCATTTGCAGGACTTTCAACGGATGAAAGACCTACTGAATAAGATGCCATATAATTTTGCATCATTCCGCAAGAAGATAGGAGCAAACCCATGAAAGGGATTACAAATAATTGTTTTTTGATTGATGGCAAAGATGCCAACTTGATAAAGTTTCTCATAAGATTGATATTTATAAGTTAATGATTAAAATTCATACCCAACCCTTATTGTTACGCATTCTGTATCCAATGCTCTTGGCTTGCGAGTGTAGCTCATATCATGTGAGCTATTAAATTTATTGAATGTCTCAAACTCTAGCTTTTCTGATGCGTAACCAATGGCAATATTTACAGCTTGTTTTTCGTTGGTGGCTATTCTGCATCCAGCAGAGATATTCCAAAACATACCGCCATTATTGGTGACGAAAGTTCCTGCTTTCCCATCTACGAATGGAGCTATCTTGCCTTTTGTGAAGTTTACATGGGCATTCGCATAGACAGGAATATCGACTTTACTTTCTCTAATATCCAATGGTATATCCATGTTTTTAGTTTCATACTTCGGCATAAAGTGCAAACCTGTACCTGCACCAAGGAAGATGTATGGGTTGAACTGATAGCCGTGAGTTGTGTTAATCACGAAACGACCAAAGTCATAATCACCTATGCTACATCATAGCCGGCATCAACAAAACCCCGATAACATTTGCCAGAAGTATTCTGAGCATTTGATACCATACAAGCTGAACAAATCAGCGTCAAACACATTAATAATTTCTTCATATCTTTATTTTTATTTCCTTTATTCATGTGATATTATAAATCAATTATGTATCTCATACGCTTTTCCGTTATATGTAAATCTTACAGTTACAGTAGGATATACATTAAAATTAAAGTATAAAGATTTTATTAGACTGCTATGTGCATCTAAAGTTTTATTAATATCAGTAAAGTTACTTGTTCCTATTTCTGTTAAATAGACATTATAATCGCCTGAATTCTTAATAGTATATTCTCTCCCATAATAAGCTCCTCCACCTGTAATTACGAATGAAGTCCCAGTCATCTCAACAGATATAAATGATGTAATATCCTTTACACTGACGTTTACATCACACTTATAATTTCCATCTTCAGAAGTTACAATAAGAACAGCATCTCCAATAGTAACACCTTGTATATTACCATCCTTATCAACTTCTACAATACTTTCATCGGAAGATGAAATATTAACTTTTTTATTAGTTGCATTGCTTGGATTATAAGTAATGAAATCATTTATAGATCTTGTTTCGCCCATTATTAATATTGTTTGATTATTTGCAGATATTCCCTCTAAAGGTATTTCTGCTATCCATTCATTATTTATCAATGGGCCATCAATTATGATAGATTTGCCTATTTCAAGAGACTTATTGAAACTCTTTTGATAATATGCACCCTTACCATTTATTAGTTTAATTGTAGTATTGTTGTTATCATTTTTAATTAATCCATAATAGGTATAATCATTTTCGTTTTCTAATTCAGAACACAGCTGTCCTTTGGAGTTAGATTCACTCCAACTCATATTCGAAATATCTAATTCCGTAAATTCTTTTATACCATCAAGATAGAAACCATCAGGAACACCCTTAATCCTAATTTTTGATAATGGTCTGTTATTCAGATCAAGATTTATTAAAACAATATTGTCTTCTTTTTTATATGTGCCTGCAGTAGTGTATATAATGTCACCAAAAGTAGTTACTTTACCTTCTATATAAGATAGCTTATCAGCATGCACAGCATTAATTTTGCCGGAATTTGAGAAAGATACCTGTTCTGTTAATTTTTTTACATCCCAATCTTCACCATTAAATTCTATCAAACAAATATTACTGCTGGACGCATCAATAGAGGCATAAATCTGATCGCCTTTAACCCACGATTGTTTATTGTCTGATGCTGCACGGCTATTAGCAGATGTATTATTAATACTGACCTTGAAGACTAAATCTTCATATTGTGAAGAGGTATTCTCATCTATATTTTCTTGATTGCAACTATACAAACTATAGGATGTTGCTATTATGAGCAAGCCAGCTAATATATTTATAATTCTTTTTTTCATGTTTTCTTATTTTTAATTACCAATTTTCAGAATCGCCATAAGGGTTATACTTTATGTCTTCGGATGAGGAAACCTTAACATCGCATTTGGCTTCAATACCTTGATCTTCTGTGATAGCTGTGATTGTTGCATTACCGACTTTAAGAGCTTTTACATTTCCATCAACATCAACAGAAGCTACTGATTCATCAGAACTTTTCCATATAACATTCTTGTTTGTAGCATCTTCTGGCAGAATGTTTGCATCTATTTTTTTTACAGTACCTTTAATGATTGATATTTGAGTCAAAGACAATTGTAAACTAGATACATCAACTATAACATCAACTTTACATGAGGCAGAAAATGTGCCCTCTTCCGTAGTTACTGAAATAGTGGCAGTGCCTGCTTTTAGTGCAGTAACAACACCTTGGCTTGATACAGAAGCAACTGTTTGGTCACTTGATTTCCATACATAGTTTTTGTTTGTTGCGTCTTCTGGCTGGATTGTAGCTAGAAGAGTTTCCGAACTACCTTTCTTTAAAGTAATAGTGCTTTTGTTTAATGTTATGCTTGTAACAGCGACATTATCATCACTACATGATGAGAAGCAGAATGTGATAACACTGAATAATGTAATCAAAACCATTTTAATTTTTTTCATACTCTATTTTTATTTATGTGAATATTAAACCAAAGGTTATAAATACTATAATGATGCAAATCAAAAAGCCGACAATGCAGCCTTTCTGCATAATTGAGAAAAATTATTCTACTATTGCGTTTTCTGATTCATAAAATCTCCTCTTCCATATCCACATTATAACTTTTAAGCAGTTTGTAGATATAAACATTAGGCTCAAAATCGTATAATCTGTTTACGAGTAAGCCTGTAGATTCCCAAATACCATTATATGAAGCATTTATCAGAGCTTTAAGGCAAAGAACTACATTAGTATTCAATTCTTGAATGTCTTTCATAATGTCAGCGGTTGTGTATTCTCTTTCAGATATCTTAAAAGGGTCTCCTTCTATTGCATAATAGCCTACTCTATAAAAAGCCTCAGTCATTTGAAATGTATTTGGCATATATCCCTTTGGACATACAGGGATAGATTCTATTACCTCACAATTCATTCCGTCAGCAGAAAGATGTTTATAGTACATGGTTTCTGTTGCCTTCATGGTAGAATCCAGAATATCCAGATTATCACACCACTCATTGATAGAGATAATCATATTCTTATGTGCACTCTTTTGTTCTTCTGTGGGCATAAGATTAGCCAGTCTATCCGCATGCAGAACTATTGCTTTACAACTGTCACGTGCAAATTCTGTCATAGTATGAAGCTTCTTAAACCTTCTCTCCAATATCTCTGTCTTTATCATTTTTGTTTTCATCATTGTATCTTGTTGTCGTTATGATGATGCAAATAAAAAAAGAAGAGTGCAGTCTTTCTACACTCTTCTCATATAGTATAATTCACAAAGGCAGGATAGTTACCCGACTATTTATCTTTTCTATACATATTGGTTAATTCTTCCGCCAATCTCTTCATTTCTGTCCTTAGATGCTCAGGTTTTATTACTTCGATTTGGTCGCCATAAGAACGAAGCAGTGAATGCAGCTCATAATTGTCTTTCACTTTAAGAGTTATTTCCCAATGCTTATCATCAACTTTAACAAGTTTAGAAGATTGGGATTCATGCAATGGCTTGGTCATGATGTAGCCAAGAGCTTTCTCATTCACATGTAGTACAATGTTTTCTACTGGATTATTCGTTACAGACACTCCAACAACATCACCAAAATAATCATCAAAATCAAAATCATCATCTAATGGCTCAAAAGGCTTTGAATTTTCTTTTACTGATATAATTCTATCAATTGCATAATTCGATAGATATTCATCCATATCAGACCGTTTGGCTATCAGGAACCAACGATTATTATATTGTTTCAAGTGATATGGACTTACAATGATAGTTCGTTCGTCCTTTCCAAATGGTTGGTATTTCAATTCTATCACACGTTTGTTTGCAATGGCATCAAATAGAGGCTTGTAGAAATTGTTCATACCTTTCAGATATGGATTGTTTTGAAAACTAACTACAGATTTAGCACTTTCACCAAGCTGACTTGTAGAATAAAGGTGATTCTCCACATCTTCCAACCACTCAAATTGAGGAACACCTTCAAAACGCTTCAATAGAGTAAGTGCATCATGAATAAGATTGATTTCTTCTTGATTTATAGGTTGCTCTTTTATGGAATCATTGCGTTTGTGATAACGATAGTATTTCTTATGACCATCTTGAATGGCGTCAATCAACATACGATAGCCTTCTTCGCTCTCAATGAATTTCAGATCTTCTTGAACCTGACGTTTTTTTACACCTTCACCTTTACTGGAAGGACCATTATAGATGTATAAAGCTTCGTTACAAGCTTCGATTAGATCTTCAATATAGTATTTGCGGCCCCAATTGCCCAAGCACTTATCAAGTGCCTGGTAACGGATTTGAGCATTTTTATTTGTTGGCATAATTGGTCTTATTTATAGTTTACATGTAAAAATCATTGCTAACGATGCAATGTATCTGCATTGTCAGCAACAAAATTCTTCATATCTTAGTCAATATCTTCTATAGTTACATCAAATTTAATTTCATCATTCCTTACCAGATTGACCTCTGTATCATACATGATTTCAGCCAAATCATACACTTTATATTCTCCAGGTTTATTATAGATATACCATCCGTTCATGAACCCTCCATCAGGATAAATAGATAGTTTCTTTCCTGCACATTCAAACGATAATACTCGCCAGTGCGTCAGTGTATGCTTCGGCTTGGACTCTACAGGAACAAGACTACCCGAAAGTCCCTCGCTATTCAGGTCATCCATACATGCTATAGCCATGTTTTCTAGCCACTCATCACGATCTTTTGAAGATGGCTGATTGCCGCCGAGTGTGTCACGCTTCGCATTATCAATGGCATAACGTTCGATATTAAATTCAAGCGAGAATGGACTTCCTATCATCTTGACGATATAGCGAATTGTTTGCAAACTGGTCATGATGGCCAATATACTCTTCATGTGCTCATCTTGGTAGGCAACCTTGATAACAGAGCCTTCATTGACTTTACAATGGGCAATGAATGTATCGAATATATTGCTTGAACGTTTATATATTAGTTCTCCCAGCTCAGATGTTTTGATAATCTTTGGATCACTATCCTTCAACGTGAAAATCTTTGTATGACTTTCTTCCACCTCTGTATTGATAAAATCAGCCGTAGCTGCAATATTATTCGTGCGTATATAGTAGATTGTACCATTTCCCCATCTATCATTCATGGTGATATGGTTCGGATTGTTGGTTAGATAGAGTCGTCCGTCGAAGTAAGCCAACGGATAAAGGTTGTTTTCTGCAAACGGATTTTTGATTTGCAACACTTCTTTAGCCCAACCTTTAATCATTCGTATAGCATTAAGGGCTGGTTCTTTCAAAGGTATATTGCTGCACCTTGCCACACAGAAGGATGTCTCTTGTCCGTGCGAAGCAAAGTTATTGAAAAACTGATTTTTCCAACAGTGATTAGTATTATCATATTCCCAGTGATCATAGTCATCATCCACAAACAGCACCTTTTCGTCTTGCGACAAGGCAAATGTTTTTTGCATCTGAATAAGTGATGTTTCCGTCACATTATTACCAAATACTTTTTCGATGTTTTCAGGTATAACTTTACGAGCTGACCTTTCCTCAATAATCCAGTCTTTTGCTGCTTGAACGTCTATGTTGTTTATATAATAGAGGGTAAATCTATCAATTAAAGCCTCCTTGTTTCCAGTCCTTTCGGCGGTCTCAATAATGGATGTAGAACGTTCAATGACTGCCTTCATTAAGTCCATTGCTACCAATTGATTTGAATAGCCGGAGCCACCTGGATTGGCATCAAAGATACATATATGACCATTGGGAGTAATTGTGAAGTCCAAATCGGTACGTTCCACGTTTAGTTCCTCGGATAAAGATCTAGCAAATAACAGACCAAGAGTAATCAGAAGATTTTCCTCTTCATTTCTTGTATTTATCCAGTTCTTCTTGAAATGGCGTATTCTTATCTCTGTATAGTCTGTTTGTATGGTATTACCTAATACTATATTACGTTTTATATAGTCTGTACTATTGCATCCTATACAGCGATTGGGCTTTTTACCTTTTCTGATGAGAGAAAAATGAAAATCCTCTTTTTCCGAATCTTTCGATGAAATATTATTCATTTCCGTAGGTAGCTTCTCCGGGTCACTTGAAGATGCTGCCGGCCAACTTTCCAAAACAGTTTTTCCGCATTTCGTGCAATGACAATAACCAAACCCAGTACCTTCATTGTAGTACAGAATTTGTCCATATCCACTCTCACGGCTGCTTCTAGTATCGAATAGGTGCGGCTCTATTTTGTCTTGTTTCCATTCATCAGCACCAATCAATTGTGCACTTACCCTCGTATAAACGTTTTGGTCAAGAATTCTACTTGCAGATTCATTCATATCAGGTATAAACTCAGCTGGTTGAAGTAGGTCGAGTTCGGTCTGTGCGCTTACTCTCCATTTCTCCAAGCTGTCCAATTCGTCTTTCGTATCAATGACAACCTGTTCACGGTTAAAATAAAGCTTCTTGAAAGTCACTTCAGGCTTGAAAAAATTTGTATATCTGATACCTCTTACAATCTTCACCATACCATCACGAGCAATCGGATTACCTGGAGCATATTGTGATAAGGCTGTACGCAGAGGATAAGAGGGATTTGAAGTTGTAACAAGTGTATATCCCTTTTGTGATGTAGAATTAATGTCAAACTCTATCACATTCACTGGCATATTTGCATTTGGTGTGAAACGATGAGTTGCCCAATAAGACAACAATCGGGCTGCAAGTGGTTCAATGAATTTCATTTCGAAGAATCCTTGTTGCTTCACGCTCTTTGCCTTTCTATATGGTTCGGCATAATCCTGTATGCGAAGTTCTAGCTCGGCATAGCAGTCTTCATTCATTTTTCGTGCTTTCTGAATCACATATTGAGCAGTGCGACTACTGAAGATAGTGCCGGATAGCAATATTCTCAGTTTGCGTCTTAATTCATTGCTCAGAGTCTCACCACACTTATTGTTAAACTCTTCATAAGGAGTTCCTGTTTCATCTCCCAAACCATCCAAAGGACTTACCGGTGCATGGTCTATCTTTTTCTTGATTTTGAAATGAATACTTTTGTCGCCATCCGGAACAAGCTCATAATTAGTATAATAACTAAGCACCTGACCAGTAACACTTCCACCTGTCATACCGAATACGCCAAACTCTCTAATGAGAAAAGAGTTGACATGACGTTGAATGACCTGAGCACTTTGTAGATCAACAGTAGGAGTGTTTGTTTGGCGAAGAATAACATTTTCCATCGGGTTCAACAGTGTTCTTATACCCACAGCATCAGAACCACACAGCGTGACACAAGCACTGCGTACCTGTCCTCGTCGTCCACTACGTCCGGCTCTCTGTTTATAGTTTGACGGCATAGGTGGCACTGAGGTCATCATCACCAATTCCAAGTCACCAAGATCGACGCCCATCTCCATGGTAGTGGAACAGGCAAGTATATTTATCAAATGATCTTTAAAGTCATCTTGTACTTGTCTACTTATGGTTTTATCCACTTGAGCTGTATGTTCAGCTTGAATGAAATATTGTGGGAATTGATGAATCTGTAACAATCGGTCTGCCCATGTGCCGTCCTTTCCCCAAATGTCATGTTCCCAAAGCAGTTTTCTATTCTTTTTTGCCCATTCTTCAATCTCTTCGTGTGTAGGGTTGGGATGATTACTATGAATATGATAAGGATAGCATGCCCATTTTTCGTGCAATTCTTCTTTCAAAGGAACAGTTTCTCCACCAATTGTAAAAGGAGAATAACCATGGAAAGTAATCTCCATAGGTTGTAGCCATTCTACGTGATGCACATCAACGCCAGTATTTGCATCACATAAGTAAACATCTTCATAAAGCTTGAACCCTAATTTTGCAAGATTCAAACGATATGGAGTAAAATGAACATCATCAATAACTTCGTCTTTATCTTTTACATGGCAGTGCAGCTCTTCATCATATTGAGTACTATGTTCCAGTAAGCAGTAGTGGATCGTTAATTCATTCCACATGCAATCAATAACCAATTGAATATCGTTCTTGTAGCTGCTGATAGCATTTTGAATACTGATATGCTTATCATTCGCCACAAGTTTAGCAATTAAGCGTATTATACGTGAACGGTTTGCGCCCTTATCTTTAATCTCAGGCTTATGAACCGGACGACGACGCTCTTTTTGTGTAGCGAAACGTACTGAATCGAATATATCCAGCACATCATCATCATACATCTTTAAAAAGACTGATTGGTTTGAGCGAACCGTAAAGTCAAGAAACGTTTGTATCAATGCGTACCAATCTTTTTTTGTAATTTGGTTTTCGGAAGATAAATTTCCGTTAAACCTTTTAACCTCTTCAGGTAGCTCAGATGAAAGTACTTCCTGCAAATCTTCATAATAAGAGGTAAACAATCCCATTGTTTCCGGTGCCGCAGCAGTCAATGGTCGTTTGGATAGATATTCCACCATGATGGCAAGAATATATTTTCGTTTAGTCTCGGGTAAGATATTGCCATCTTCATCAAGTTCAGGACTAAGTTCAGAACGTTCCGCAAACTGTTGGCAGAATATGTCGGCCAAATTATCATTATAGAGTATATCCTGGATATTTTGCCAGCTCAGGAAAGACTTTGGCTTCATATCTACAAGAATCACATTGATGGCTGTCTGGTCATCCGATTCAAGTATATCGAGTTTATTTTCCGCATCCTTATGCTTAGGGTCTTTGCGGTTGGTATTCTCATAAATATCCTCATAATACTTTAGAGCTTCCTCCTTAGTCGTACTTCCTGTTGAAGCCATACGGCTCAACTCATGGAAAATGGTGCAGTATACCCACAAGCGTTCTTCTTCAAGATTTTGCTTGATTGTGGAGCGAGCAGCCAACTGGCGGCTATCTACGAAACTGATAAACTGCTGTCCTTTGTGCAAACAACTTTTGTTCTCATCTTTAGGTTTCGCTTCTGTCATCAAATCAAGTGTTGACGGAGCTATCAGTCTTGAAATAAAATCAGGAGCCAAACGGAATTTCTGCAATTTTCTATTGTCTTGTTCATCAAGTTGAACAGCATCAGGATTATCTTCATCCTGTTTACTTTGCTTTGTCAACTTTGTTCCACAGTAAGGGCATTGGCATTGTGCATTGGCTATTACGTGCCAACCTTTGGCAGCCGGGTTTCCTGCCGTTACGTTCAACATCCTGTTACCTTTGATGGTATAGGGTACATTATTGTCAAATTCTGTGTCTTTATTTGATGTACCAAATATATAGTAGGTTTTACCTGTGTTTTCTGTATTGTCTAGGTCGAACATGTCACTATCATCCATAGTGATAGGTTGGTATGCTATGCCATCATTAAGTTTCACTTCTTCGGCAATAGCCACATATTCTCCGCAATGTTTGCAGCGGCTCATTTCTAGTAGCGGTGCTTTGTATTCTTCACTGGTTTCCGACTTATTTTCAGTATAAATACGAAAACTACCGTCTTCTTTATAATGAGAATCAGAAAGATCTATGAACAATCCATGATTAGGCACTCTATAGAAGTAATGCACCTTTACACGAAGGTCTGCCAGATTCTCGTCCTCTGCCTTTTGACACATAATGTCGAGAATATTAAGCTTGTCCTCTATGGTTTCTCCATCGGTGATAAGTTCATCCAATTTAAGGTATCCATCCTTATTTTCCTTGATAAGCCGATTCCAATAAGACTCAAATTCATCGTGTGGGATTTGTTCGATACCCTTTCTGTTACCATCTACATAAGTGACTTGATTAAGCTGTAATCCTGCAATATCAGCTATAAAATGGCAAAGTTCGTTCTTTGATTTTTCATCACCTTGTTTACCGATGGTGGCTGAAGAGGTAGCAAAGCGAACATCATCAGTGGTCACACCATAAGCCATCAGCACTCTTCTTATGAGCATAGCAATCTCTGTAGCACCTGCACCAGTATAGGTGTGGGTCTCATCAAGAGCTATCCATCGTAGAGTACCTTTTTCGTTAGGTTTCTTTTCGCGAATCAGTTTTTTATCCTTATCTCTCAGAAGTACATACTCCAACATAGTCGGGTTTGTCAAAAGAATATTGGCAGGATGTTGGCGTAACTCTTCACGAGTAGCTATGATATTGGGGTATTTCTCTTCAATAACAGTTCCTTCTTCATCGCGAGTGATACCACGAATGGCATCTACTTTACGCATCACTTTCTTATATGCTTTACTTTCTGGTGAAGGCACTGTTTGTGGCATATCGCATTATAGACAGCGAACTTCAATTCAGTTCCTGCCAATAGTTGCTGCATACGTTTCTTTTGGTCTTCCATCAAAGCATTTAGTGGATAGAGGAAGATTGCTTGAACCTCTTCTTGCACGTAGTTGTCTATCAAGTCCTGTACCAACGGAAGCATAAAGCACTCCGTCTTACCTGAACCTGTTCCAGTGGAAACTACTATGCTTTTATATTTTCCATCGGGCGTTTTGTCCTTCAATAAGGTTTTCCAACATTGATATTGATGTTCATAGGGCGCATAGTATTTATCCTTAGGCAATGTCTTCTTCCACAGTTCACCCAGCATTTCTTCAGCTTCAGCCTGATGTTCCGGATATACGCTCTCATAACTGTTCATACATTGCACCAAAGGCATCGCATCCTTAGGTGCGAACACTTCAGGAATCAGTCCTTTCAGTTGCTCGATATATCCTTTTTGGGCTTCGTTTCTTGCTTCACCACACCACATGGCCGATAGTGATTTCTCTACTGCCGTGCGGTTATTTTTATATAACTCTGCAAATCTAACTTCTGCTTCATATTTCGATCATTCGTTATCTGTTTCACTTGTTATAGCTTTGCACATTTCGCTATATTTATACCTGCATTCATCATACGGAATTAGGAAATCTTTAAGGCTATTGAACCTTGTAAGTGCATCAGGGTTGTCCTTTATTAAATTCAATGCTGCTTTGGCTACATTGTCAAGTTCGTTTGGATAGGAATTAAACGTCCAGTATATTGAAAGGAACTCTTTCAGACATGCCGCTTCTCTTTCATCCGTACATTTAGGTGTCGTTCTGAAAAATCTGATTATTGCATCTTTCAGCAATGCCCTTTGTTCCCCCACCTTTGTAAATTGCTCAATCTGATCATTCCATAGGTCTCTAGGTAATAGCATCCAGTCGAAATGAAATTGGATGGCAAACCGATATAGATTTTTCACATCTTTATCAGTCAGTTCGTAATTCCGCTTCACAATCAGAGGCAGAATTATATCTTTTATCTGATTTCTTGATGATATGGTTTTGAGCATAGGCTCGAACAAAAAGAAATAAGTTTTATGTTCTGAAATGGTCTCAAAGCATTTCAAAACATAAATTTCATCTTTGCTGTTGGCATCATCATCGTCCCACCAATCATCGTCATCATCTGTCTTGAAGGTTGGACAGGCATAATGTCTTGGAAAATTATTGTCCTTCAGACTTTGATACACGATACCAGCTTCTTTCAGTTCATTGGAGCAGTCAACTGCTTTTGGATCATCCTTATAGTTCCATGCATAAAGATTTGTCACCTTACTGTCCATGGCCTTGGTGATATATATTTTCAAGTAGTCCAGTGGAATCTCAGGTGTGAGTCTTGATATGGATTCCTCTTGTGTATATGAAGATATGTTCAGTCCTATACGATCAATGGTCATGAAATTATAGTAAACTGTGTTTTTGCAGTTAATCTGATACTCACGAACTCCGTTTTCAGAGAAGTCTCGCAATGAGAACTGCTCACAGTTGATAAGAGGTATATGTATGGCATCATTCTTTCCTGCAAATTCTACAATCTGACTATCTTCGCTGTTGTCTTTCTTTTGTGACAACTCCCGAAGTATAATCGGACGATAAACATCTATTAGTATCTTTGAATCTTCATTCCCTATTGTCAACTGTTTGGTAGATGATTCCTTGTTTCCCTTCTGTTTCACGAAAGAGTCTTGAATATCCTCTACACCCTCTAGCGAGGTACGGATGCGCATATACTCGAAGTCACGCCATATTGGAGCTTCTTCTGTATCTGCCGGTGCGAATGGAACATAGTAAACTCTTGGTTTAAAAACAATACCTTTCACAGTTACTCTCAGTCGGATAGCTCCTTGCGATGGTTCTTCCGTTTTCCAATCCACATACTTGTTCTCTTTCATCCATTCCAGATCATAGTCATTCACAGGCGAACCTTCTTTTGATTGACCCGAATCGAAATGGAGAACTTTCAAACCATTACGGCCGAAAAGAACCGGGATATTCTCACACGTGTATTCTTCTTCGTCCATATCGGCATCTATATATTGATAGAGTACAAAAACGTTGTCTCGATACTTTATGGTCTTGAGATATTTACGAGTTACCACCTGATAAAGTCCATTGCGATTAAAGAACGGAGGCAAAATCTCCTTGCCGTTATAATCGGCAATCACTACCTTATCGTTAATGGGACACCAGCAATACTCTTCGCTGATTTGTTCGCCATTGCGATAATGAGCATATACTACTGGTATATCCTTATAGTCATCAGCCAAATGGTAATCAGACGAAAAAATAACCACTGTAGCGGTCTGAGAGTTCCGGCGGCTTGTAAACTTGTTGCAGCTCTTTGGAATGGAGTAAACTTGCATGTAGTCGGGCACTTCAAGCGTTTGAACTATCTTTGCTTTATCACCATACTTCATCACCATTTCTACTTTATCGAAACGGTTCGCAGGCACATTAGTGAAGGTGTTTTCATCCATTTTATTTACTGAAAGGAATCCCGTTCTCTCGCAGCCTGTATTATCATATTTAAAGATAGGGTCATCCCATTTACCCTCTTCCCTTATATAATGATTACCCTCTTTGAATCGAAGGAATAGCTCTATACGGCCCACCTCTTCAGGATGTTCCACGCCCCATTCAGGCTGACGCAGACGGTCATAGCCGATATATTGTTTTCTGCCACCGCCAATAATCTCCGGTTTCAGTCTCACACGAAGCATTCTTACCATTTGGTTACTTTTGGCGGTATATGCTATAATCCATTCAAAATCGAACTTATCTCTTTTGGCTTGTCTGTCTGCATTTTCAATACGTTTGATGAGTTCGGGAATCATAGTGCTTTCATCCCTTATATCCGAAGGTGCAAATGGAGGCTCTTTAGCTTTGTCAAGAATACAATCAAGATAGTCATACAGACTATGTTGACGTAATATGGATTCTTGAAAAGCTACGGCACGATTACGGTCTTTAATGTCGTCAAGTTCCAATTCCTCGCCATGAAATATCTTGCATAATTGAGGCAGTAGTGCATCGGTCTGATCTCTTTTCAATTCAGCATTTACAGCCAAACCGCCCAACACTTGTAGCGATTCCAGCCACCTATATGATGTTTTGTCAGGGTTCTTTGAGGCATTATATACAAATGTATTTTTGTCTATTCCAGCCAAGTCATATATTCTCTCTAATTCTTTGGAAGTCAGGCTCAACACCTTATTCTCGTCCATCGTGTCAGAACCGTTATAAAACCGTTTATACCATTCGGCAAGATAGATTACTATAATAACGGCAAAATCTTCTGACAGCAAATGATGGTAGTCATTGTTGTGAGAAGACATGCTATTCTGTATGGCAGATTCCAGTGTGCAGAAGTCACCTAATGAGAGTCTGAGTTTCCATACGTAGGGCCTGCCATTGCAGATATTTTTCCTTAGACTATTTACTTTAGTTTGTAAACATCCAAGTAGTATGTTGTCGGCATCTGTATAAGGTGATAAATTCATAGGCTTACTTCTTTATTGTTTTATAATTTACACCTCTATATTTTTCTTTCAGTTTTTCAAAATCTACACATGTGCCTTTACCTGGCGCAAGATGATGAATCATCCTGTGGCAATTGGCACAGAGTGGAACTAAATCTTGAATAGCATCCACTTCGTGTTCTCCTTCTGTTTGGGAGAATGGGTAGCGATGATGCACTTCTATATATTCATCCGGAATATCAAATGCACGAGAAAAATCAAAACCACAACACTCACATACGATGCAACCATTATGTTGAAACTTGAAGTAATCAATGCAGGCTTCACGTAATTTTTTGTTTCTGATGCGTATTTCTTTTGGTTGTGCTTCTCCGGCTTCACCTTCCAGATAGATGGTCTTAATGACAATTTTAGGATATGGTATCTTTGATTCTGTGACTTTGTAATTTGCTAAATCTTCTTCTCCAGGGACCAAGAAAGGAGTGGTTGCTGATGATATTTTTTTGATGAACAGACGATACCATTTCAATGCTTCAGTGTAACGAGGCTCCATGTGCATCTCCACATTTCTTAGTATGGGATGTAGCTTTATCTTTTTCTGATAAGATACAATAGTTGCTTCGTCATTAAGCTCATATATATTATTAAGCTCTGCGCCAAAATATTCTTGTAACATGCCAGGTATTTCGTTCTCCAACTCTTGCAAGATGGCTGTGGCTCCACTTTCTTCCTTTTTAGAAAGTAGATACTCATGCAAGGCTGTGTGAAGCTGCTCTTTTGTGTATGGCTGTTCGTTCATGCTTTGATTTATTCCTTTTTTTATTTTCTTCTTTATTTATAATTTAGAGAAGGCTGATAATAAAGAGCTTTCATTAACTTATATTACATAAACTATTGCAAGCTCCAAGGCTGATAAATGTATAGACTTTGCAAAGTTTAACTGGTATTGATGTAAAATCTTTCTTAGACATATTGATTAATCTTCTATTTCTTCTATATTCTCATTCCAATTAGAGATGTGACTATTGATATATTCAATCTCATCAGCCTTTAATTCAAATAACTTATTGAGTTTATTATCATCCCAAGTTTCTTTAAAGTTTAAAGCTGGAACAAATTGATAAACATCATTTGCTGCTGACTGTGTTATTTTAATTGCAGAAACCAATGCACGATAAAACTTTGTTTTATAGTAAGATGTGTAATTTTTAGCTTCTAGTTCTGAATCAAAACCTGCATATATGAACGTCTGAGTACAAACAGAAGGAGATTTAGCCAACCATGGTTTACCTAAAATCATAGAATCTTGGCCAGTACCAGCTGCTCCAGGCATTAAAACCTTTATTCGATCAATATCTTGAATGTTTTTGCGTATGTCAGAACGACGAACATATTCAATTTCTCTTTTCTTATTTTTAATATATAGAGGAAGATTAAATTCTGAGGTTTGAAATGGGCTAACATTATATGGATTCTTTTTACTAGAATGTGGATTTGATGGAATACCAAAAGGTGTATCATTCGAAATTAATGCAGACATATTTCCTAGTTCTAGTTTATTGGCCTTATCCCAAATATGCTTAACTATAGGTGCCATTCTGGGACTTCTAATCATTATATTAAAACTGCCAAGAGAAAGGTCATGTTCTTCCTTATCATTCTCATTTATTAATGCATAATGACAAATTCCTTTATAATTGACATCTACAAGAAAATAACATATACCTCCTTTTATCTCTACAGTTGGAAATAAATTTTTACTATTTACAAAAGCTGTAAGATGTCTAACATGTTCTTGCGAAAGCATATATTTTCGGAAATCGCCTAATAAATTATCTCGTCCAGCAGCAAACCATCTTGATGGTATAATAAAAGAAACGTAACTATTAGTAATTTCCTTAGCTGCATTAAAGAAATGTTGATATATTGGTGCGTCATTATTACCACCAGAGGCACCCATTAATTGATAAGGTGGATTCCCTACAATTGCTTTAAATTTCATATTATTAATATCTTCATTATTTGATTTTGGAATAGCATTATACACACGCCAGAAGTTAAAGCCGTGTACAACATCTTCATTAAAAAAATTTGGTTTGGCACGAAGTACATTAATCATATCACATGTCAAACTCTCTTTTTCCTCATAGAAATAGGTTTTATTGTTCTTGGTTACTAGTTCATCATTAGTCTTTATTATATTAGCACTCACAAGGTCATTGACAGACACCTCACGTTCGTAACATTTCACATTCATGCGAATGTCATTACGGAATCCCGCCAATGTGCGTTTAGTGATGCTGACAGCCATTTTAGTACGACACACCACAAATATATTGTCCTGCAAAACATCTTTCCAAATCTCAAGGTCATTTCCGGCTTGTCTGTTGTATTGTGTAGCATCAGAATTTCTCCCTCGCTCCCCCGTCAACTTAAATTCACGATAAGCTGGTTCTTTTGCTTCCTTGAATAAGGAATATGCCATGTAGAGAGGGTAAAGGCCTGTTTTAGAGTTTATTTCTAGTATTCGTGAATTGTAATCGGTGAATACATCCTTAGTAACATTGCCACGGTCAACGAATCGTGGGAACTTAATATTTTCTTGATACTCATTCTCTATGGTGTTGATGGCATCGAACTGCTCGTTGTAGAAACACCAACCGCCCAATGTATCGCTCAATTGCATATTGACCACTCTCCAAGGAGTTAGAACGGTTTCTTTATCAGGATTATGAAAGTAGGAGAAAATGGTAGCAATCTTGTCTATACGGTCTTCTGTACTAAGATTGTCAGCCTCTTTCACCATAGCACGAATACGCTTAGCTGCACCTGTAAAGATTGAACGGTCGAAACAATCCTTTAGGATATTGAAAGTCTCTTTGGTAAAACCTTTAGGCATAAATTCATCCCATGAAGCCTGGTCTACGATTTCTTCACTTGCAAAGTTGTCTATTGTAATCTCTTCGCCTGCATCGTCATTGATTTCTGCACCATAAACCAATAGAGGAATACGGATAGACACGCCACGAAGCACAGACATACGTGCTCTCTTCTCTTTATTCTCCTCGTCACGTTGCTTTTTGGCATCGTTATCATCTCTTTTTGCATCAGTATATTCTTTCCATAGTACGGGATTAGAGAAATCTGTCCATTCATTATCTATTAACTTGCTGCTTGACACATAAAGGTATCTAAACAATGCAGTAGGTAAAGACATCACGTCACTCCATTCGTCATCATGTGTGGTAGGGCAACCATTTTCATCCATTTCTTCCGCCTTTGTTGGACGATCGGGAACAACATTATTGGCTGTAAGATAATAGATGTATTTCATTTGGTCGGCACCATCTGTGTTGCCAATACCATTGTTATTGATGTTAATCTTCTCGGGTTTAAAATTGTTTGGCAAGCTTCCTAAAAGGTCGTGCACATCGCCAAGAGCTTTTTCTTGTTCAGGAGTAAGATTCATCAACTGTTCAGGATTATACAAACTATTATCGGCATATCCACTGCGCACAGCTCGCTCAATATATACATTGCTGAGTTTCTCGAATATCTGATTAGCCGTGAAGTTTCTGCCCATCTCGCCCTCGTCCATAGACAGAACAGGACAAAGTTTGATGAAAGCTTCCAAATGTTCCTCTTCTTTTGCCTGCGATAGTTTCAGTTGCCCTTTGCCGCGTTCTGTTTGAGCATATACAGCCATCTTTGAAGTTTCTGCCACGGCTGTAAGTGCACGGTCGGGAGCAAAGTCGAACACATAACAGTCGGACTTTTGACGCCCATTAAGAATGGCATGGGTTTGAACACGGAAGATGGTCTGCATATAGTTGGCGGCCGGAGTATTCTCCGAGCCTTTCATACAGAGCACAGCTGTCCATTCGGGTACAGAAACGCCGGTGGTAAGTTTGCCGCATGAAAGTGTTATTGTTCGCGCCTTTGCAGATATATTCTTTTCTTTATTGCCGCGTATATTATCAAGAACTTCAGACAATGCACTACCGTCTTTATCTTCAATATTACCGTCACCGGCAGCATTGATAATCTTAAACTGTCCCTTTTCTACTCCAAAGACCGGATGTAACAAAAGTAACTGCTCAAGTGCGGCAGCTTCCTTCACGCCTGGAAGGATCCAAAAGGTATGGCGGAATTTATCACGAAATTCTTTTGTAGAGAATGGATATTGACTTGTGTCAGATTTATGGATAAGTTTATCGAGAAATAGCTTGACAGCTCCTTCAAGAACAAATTTACCTACATGCACCTCTGCAAGTTGAGCTTGTAGTTGCACTTTTTTAAGCGCATTAGTTTCTTTATCTATTTGTAGTTGACGTTTTGCTATATCGTCTTCAGTCCAAACACGAAAGAACTCGTGAAATCTGAAAAACTCATTATTCTTGATAGCTGCATCACGAAGCATCTTAGGAAAAGTAAAAGTGAGAATTTGCATACGGGGAAGGTCGGCGTATGGGTTAGGGTCGCCAAAATGTTTGTCGTCCCATTCCTGTTTAGCCTTTTGTTCCATCACATAGTCCCAAGTGTAGATTTCGCTTTCCTCATATTTATCGAGAAGATTGAACGGAGTTCCTGATAGAGAAAGGATACGAGTATTATCCTTTCGTAGCTTATCCATAACACGAACTCCAGCTGTTGCCTCAATCCCTTCATGTGCTTCATCAACCATTACGAAGTCCCAATCATACATCATAATGGTTTTTTTCAATGGGTCGAAGTTTTTCTCCTTACCGTCAACAAACTGAGAAAGTCGAAGATACTGCATACTGACGAAGAATACCAAACGTTTGTTTCCATTATCAACCGATCTGGTTATGTGATAGAAATCGCCTCCTTCGGCTTCATCGTCACTCATGCGGGTGGCGTATGTATATCTTGAATCGTTGCCGAATATTTTATTAAAGTCATCGTGCCAGCCTTCATCCACTACCGGACGGTGGGTAATGATAAGCGTTGATTTATAATCCATACGCTTAGCAACCTCCAGTCCACTAAGTGTCTTTCCGAAACGCATCTTGGCATTCCAAAGGAAGTCCTTGCCTTTATCTTTATCTTTAAATTGTTTGCTGAAATAAGAAACGGTATCATCGATTGCTTGTTCTTGTTCAGGACGAAACTTTATATCTCCATGTCCTGCTCCACGTCCGTTCTTAATCTTTTTGATGGCCTCTTTCACTTCATCAATGAAGCATGCAAACCAGATGTCAACTTCATTTCCTTTTATTTTGCCTAACATTTTAGATGGTACTTCCATCTTTCGTAAAGTGCGGTGAACATCGTCGGCTTTGTAGCATTTGGTGTTCTGCTCGTATGTGGTACATTCCACATATTCCAAACGATAATTGCCTACGCCATGCATATAAGAACGGCTATCAAGAATCTCTCGAATGGCATTATTATAAAGCTGCTTGTCGTTACTGTCAGCGATTTCGTTGTCAACGAATACTTCTCCGACCTTTAAAAGTCCTTTATGCTTTCTGTCGTCAATACTCATGACATACAGAAGCCTTGATTGGGTAATTTTGTATTTCATAGGACTATATATTTTTAAGATTCTTCTAATTCTTCATTTTCAGTTTCTACTTGCTTACCGTTAAGTAAAGTGGAAAAACGAATTTTTTGCCAAGGGCTTGATTTGGGATCTTCACCGTTTTGAGGTTTCCAACCATTCTTTTCAGCTTGAACCTTTGTCAAATTCCAATCACGAATAAGACAGTGAACGCCGATGTGACCTATACTTTCTCCTTTTTTACAAGCTTGACATTCCTGCTTTTCGACATCCCCAAAAAGGCCAACAGAATAGACTTTATCACAAGAATCAGGAACGACCATTTTGATTCCATCCATCTGCCAAAGATTCCACGAAATAATGCGTGCTATGCCGATGATAGACTTCTTTTCAGGAATCTCTTTTACGATGATTTTGCCATCAGCATCTCTCTCGTTGAATTTCTCAATGTAATGTTCAATGAAAGTATAAAGAAGAGCTTCACGTGCCAACAACAAATTGTCACCTTGCCACTCATAGCCATAAGTATGTTCATAGGCTTTACGAGCCATCTTCAACCATTCTCCTGGTGTTTCCGTATTCTCACTTACTACACGCAATTTACGGTCTAGCAAGCCCACACGACGACCTATAGGTATATATATGCCGGTGGTAGTATCGTAACGGCTCACTAAATAGGGTGCCTCACCGCACGTTATCTCCATACGGTTTTCCGAAACATATTTTTTCCATGTTTTTTGCTTATCTTCTTCAGGAAAAACAATCTTTCCATCAGTAGGAGTCCAAGAATGAAAACCATTGGCATCTATAAATTCCGCATTGAATACATTTTCACGTCCAAACCAAGCATTATCAATTAGGTTGTTTTGTGCGTTACACACCCAAGAAGGAGTGAAAACTTCAGCCTTATCTTTTACGCGTGCATCTTGCAATTGCTTGTCTTTCAAAACTCGTGGCATGACAACACGTCCATTCAACCCCACTATTCGTTCAGGCATAATCTGATCATCATATTGATAGCCGTCATTTCGTTCAGAATAGTCATTGGTCGCCCAAAAGATATTCGCGAACTTAGTCATGTCATTAGATTCTTTTCGAACTTTTGCAGACATGGTATGGTCTATCAATAGATGATTGAGGATTTCAGGGTCATACTCCCAGATATCCGTTTCAGAGACATCAACATCACTGATATCCTCAAATAGTCTATATGTTTTCTTTGTCGCCATATAATTTTTATTAGTTGCAAAGTAACAAACTAACGATGCAGCCTTTCTGCATTCTTTTTATTTAAATGAACAATATGGTATTAATCACTTGTCAACAGGTTGTTTTACCAACAATTCTTGAACTTCTACACCCAAAACTTTTGCTATCTGGATGAGTGTTTCAAGATTAGGTTGGGTGGTATTTGTACACCATTTTGAGACCGTCGAATAGTCTTTACCCAGCTGTTCTGCCAGCCATTTATTGGTCTTATCTTTCTCGACCAATACTACCTTGATGCGATTTATTTTTTCCATAAACCTTCATTTTTATATTTTCAACTACAAAATTAGTGATTTAAATTCAATTAAATTTGTGCTTAGAGAAATAAATAGCAAATCAGTCCATTTATTTATAAAAATACTCCATTTCTATATTCTACAGCATAAAATTATGTGACTATGACTGTCTCTAGAAATGGTTGTCATATCATGTAAGACATTTATGGAAAGAGTAAGCGCCAGCAGTGATATTAATATAAAACTTGAATTGTGTGACGAAGACCCTATTGTGGATATAGATATCTCTCTCTTTGAACAAGTATTGGTAAACATAATAAAAAATGCCAATGAAAGTATAGGACAGAGTGGCGACATTATTATTAAAACAACCAATAATCCTGTTATGCTGGAAATAGCAGATAATGGCTATGGAATAAGTAAAGAAGTTGAAGAAAAGCTGTTTACGCCCTTTTTCTCTACTAAACCTAATGGTCAGGGAATAGGACTTATATTTATTAGGGATGTATTGAAAAAACATAATTGTACATTCTCACTTCATACCTACTCGGATGGATATACTCGCTTCAAAATTTACTTTCACAATATAAATAAAAGTTAAATAAATGCTTTTAGTGCAGTATTCGTAGCTATTTTGCATTCATTCATTGAAAGAATTTGCAATAGATTTGCTTTTTATATCTTTACACGTGTTTTTTTATTTAAATTTGTCAAACCTAAAATTTATAAATTAATAAAATGAGAAATATCAAATTTGCAGTCATATTTGCTGCTTTAATATCTGTTCTATCATTTAGTTCATGTCTGAACGATAGTAACAATGATGGTTACGATGCTTTTGCAGAAGTCACTTTAAAGTCAGATGGATTAGGAGCTTACTATTTTATAACTGATGGCGGAGTAACCTTTATTCCTGAGAACATATCTGTTTTATCAAGTATACTATTAAAAGATGGAACTTATTTGAAACGTTTTGTTGGTGGGTTTAAACTAAGTACAGGAGAAGTGTATTCTCCAGATAAGAAGAGTTTTAAGATATCATCTGTAGCTGTTAGTTCTTCCCTTATTTATCAACCAATGACAACAAGACCTGATACAATAAGTGGTAATTATGGTATTGCAGATGTTAATTCTAAACTTTGGGCTGCTTATGGATATTTAAATGTACCATTTACATATTATTACTCGGCTACAAGTAAAATTAATGCTTATCAATTTAATGTATTCGCAACAGATGCTAAGTTGGATACTCTTTTTTTAACTATGCAGCAATCGCGTAATATTGAGAATGGTGAATATTATGTTACAACTCCTCAAGTGATAAGCTATTCTATGCCTTTTGACAAGCCTGATTTCTATACTTTATACAATAAATTACAGCCAAAAAATGATACAATTGTCATTAAATTATCGGCTAAAGTTTATGGAAAAGATGCACCGGTAATAAGAACAACAAAGTATAAGGCTTCACAGAGATAATATCTTTTTGATAATATATAATTAATCCTCATGCTATAACGGCATGAGGATTTTTTTATACCTTTGCATAACTTAATAATTAATATTTTTTTGCGCTTTGAATTACAAGAATTTGTTCAATATTGTTGTTGCTCTTTTATCATCACCACAAAAGGCTTGGAGCAAGATAAAAGAGGAGGATAGTCATAATAATGCGATGTCAGATTTTGTATATCCTATGATTGGCCTTTGTGCCCTATCTTTTTTCATAGGAGTGTTAATACAAAATAATGCTGAGGTAGATATTGTACGCGATGCCATGATTGGTTGCTGTGCTGTAGCAATTTCTCTTTTCGGAGGTTTTTTTCTTGCATCATATCTTGTTGATATGTTAGGTCAGAAATTCCTTAAAAGAGGTCCGCAATTTGAGCTATCTTCTAAGTTTGTTGGGTATTCTATGTCTGTTATTTTTGTTCTACATATTATATCCGGCATTATAAAAGTTAAATTACTCTTCTGGCTTCTACAGATATATGTACTGTTTGTGGCTTTTGAAGGTGCTCGTTCACTAATGAATGTTGAACGTGAAAAATTAACTCATTATACGCTGATGGCATCAGCAATAATTATTTTTAGTCCCGAACTGATAGGATGGATATTCAATAAGTTATCCGAAGTATTAAACTAATGAAACCTTCTGCAATAAACATAAAAAACAAACGTGCCTCTTTTGACTATGAATTTATAGATACATTTACTGCAGGCATTGTTCTAACAGGTACAGAAATAAAATCCATACGCCTTGGAAAGGCTAGTCTTGTGGATACATATTGCTATTTTGCAAACCATGAGCTATGGGTTAAGAATATGCATATCACAGAGTACTTCTATGGTTCATACAATAATCATGTAGCTAGACGTGAACGTAAATTACTTCTTGAAAAAAAAGAACTAAGGAAACTTGAGGAGGCCGGTAAAAATCCGGGCTTCACTATAGTTCCGGTAAGGCTGTTTATAAATGATAAGGGCTTGGCTAAGATAGTTATTGCTCTTGCCAAAGGTAAGAAAGAGTATGACAAACGTCAGTCTATCAGAGAAAAAGATGATAGACGTGAAATGGACAGAATGTTTAAGAGGTAAAACTCATATATCGTTTTAACCATAGTATATTTGAAGAGATGAAATCGTTACAACAGACAATACAAGAGAGAATCCTCATACTTGATGGAGCCATGGGGACTATGATACAGAGTTACAATCTAAGAGAAGAAGATTTTAGAGGTACTCAATTTGCAGATATCCCTGGATTGATGAAAGGTAATAATGATATTCTTTCTTTGACACGTCCTGATGTTATAAAAGAGATTCATACAAAGTACCTTAATGCAGGTGCTGATATCATTGAAACAAATACTTTCAATGCACAGAGAGTTTCTATGGCTGATTATCATGTTGAAAGGTATTGTAGACTGATAAACCTTGAAGCTGCAATGATAGCTCGCCAATGTGCTGATAAGTTTACTGCAATGAATCCTGATAAACCTCGTTTCGTTGCAGGATCGGTAGGGCCAACAAACAAGACTCTTTCAATGAGCCCTGATGTAAACAATCCGGCTTTTCGCTCATTGACTTTCGATGAACTGTCTGATGCGTATAAGGAGCAGATGGTAGCACTTATTGATGGTGGAGTTGATGCGCTTTTAATAGAGACTATTTTTGATACACTAAATGCTAAAGCTGCCGTTTACGCAGCTCATGAAGCAATGAAACAGAGTGGAAGGGAAGTGCCAATAATGATCTCTGTTACTGTATCAGATATAGCGGGAAGAACACTTTCCGGACAGACTCTTGAAGCATTTATGGCTTCTATGCAGCACGTCAATATCTTTTCAATCGGATTGAACTGCTCTTTTGGAGCAAAACAGTTGAAACCTTTTTTAGAGACTCTTTCAAATAAATCTTCATATTATATTTCTGCACATCCAAATGCCGGCTTACCTAATTCATTGGGGCAGTATGACCAGACTCCTGAGGAGATGGCTGAACAGGTAGCTGAATATGTCGACGAGGGGCTAGTAAATATTATAGGTGGCTGTTGCGGTACAACAGAAAAGTATATTGAACTCTATTCAGATATTATAAAAGATAAGTTACCTCATGTAAAAGGTAAGGTCAATAATAATCTCAGACTTTCCGGATTGGAACTTTTTGAGAAGAGTCCTGAGATTAATTTCGTAAATGTTGGGGAGCGCTGTAATGTAGCGGGTTCTCGCAAATTCCTACGCCTTATAAATGAGAAGAAATATGATGAGGCATTGCAGATTGCAAGAGCGCAGGTTGAAGATGGAGCTTTGGTTATAGATGTGAATATGGATGATGGCCTTCTTGAGACAAAAGAGGAGATGGTCACATTCCTTAATCTTATTATGTCGGAACCTGATATCGCTAAGGTGCCCATAATGATTGATTCCTCAAAATGGGATGTCATCTGTGCCGGACTTAAGGTACTTCAAGGAAAATCTATAGTAAACTCGATATCTCTAAAAGAGGGAGAGGAGAAGTTCATTGAACATGCTGAATTTATAAAGCGCATGGGAGCAGCAGTCGTTGTTATGGCTTTCGATGAGAAGGGACAGGCTGATACTTACCAAAGAAAGATTGATGTTTGTAAAAGGGCATACACTCTTCTTGTGAATAAGGTGGGCTTTAATCCTAACGATATAATTTTTGACCCAAATGTACTTGCTGTTGCAACCGGTATAGAGGAACATGATAACTATGCAGTCGACTTTATAAATGCTACAGATTGGATAAAGAATAACTTACCGGGAGCACATATCAGTGGAGGTGTAAGTAATCTCTCTTTCTCTTTCCGCGGAAACAACTATATACGTGAGGCCATGCATGCTGTATTCCTTTATCATGCTATAGCAAAAGGCATGGATATGGGAATTGTCAACCCTGCTACATCAATAATTTATGACGATATTCCTGCCGATATTCTTGAGAGAATTGAGGATGTTGTTTTGAACAGAAGAAAGGATGCATCTGAACGACTTATTGAGATTGCAGAAGAACTCAGAAATAAAGAAACTGGTGCTAATGGCGCTGATAAAGTTGCCAAAGATGCATGGAGAGAAGGTGCTTCTGTTGAAGATAGATTGAAGTATGCTCTGATGAAGGGTATAATAGATTATCTTCAGAAGGACTTGGATGAGGCATTGAGAGAATATAGTAAAGCTGTAGATATTATTGAAGGTCCGCTTATGGGTGGAATGAATAAGGTAGGAGAACTCTTTGGCTCAGGAAAAATGTTCTTACCTCAGGTTGTGAAGAGTGCTAGGACAATGAAAAAGGCAGTGGAGATACTGCAACCATATATCGAAAAAAGCGGATCCGGCAAAGTAAAGAGTGCTGGTAAGGTACTTCTTGCCACAGTTAAAGGCGATGTGCATGATATTGGAAAGAACATTGTTTCTGTGGTTATGGCTTGTAACGGGTACGATATAATAGACCTTGGTGTCATGGTGCCGGCAGAGAAAATTGTTGAAGTGGCAAAAAGAGAAAACGTTGATATAATAGGACTTAGTGGATTGATAACTCCTTCACTTGATGAGATGGTGCATGTGGCTATGGAACTTCAGAACCAGGGTCTTAATATTCCTGTGATGATTGGAGGGGCAACAACTTCAAAACTACATACTGCATTAAAGATTGCCCCAGTGTATGGTGCACCGGTTGTTCATCTGAAAGATGCTTCACAGAACTCTTTGGTAGCATCTAAATTGTTGAATCCATCTCAGAAGGATGAGTTTGTAAATCGTTTGGAACAAGATTATGAAGAACTTCGTAAGACAGGTAAGAAAAACAGTGTAGGGACAGTCTCTTTGGATGAGGCAAGAAAAAACAGCCTAAATATCTGGGACTGATTTCTTCTCTATCTCGATTAAGTATTGTTGGGTTATCCCAAACATTAAAATATCAAATAAAAATCCTTGCTGAATTATCAGCAAGGATTTTGTCTTATTAAGTATAAACGTTTATATCTACATAACGTAGACAGAGAAACTATTTTAATACTCTTTTTTTATCTTTTTATAACCATATTGGCAGTTATTTCCCAACTCCTCTTCAATTCTAAGAAGCTGGTTGTATTTAGCCATTCTGTCACTTCTGCTCAAAGAACCTGTCTTGATTTGTCCACTGTTGGTAGCTACAGCAATGTCTGCAATGGTAGCATCCTCAGTTTCTCCGGAACGATGAGAGGTAATTGTAGTGTATCCATTTCTCTGTGCCATCATTATAGCATCAAGTGTCTCTGACAAAGAACCAATCTGATTTACCTTAATAAGGATTGAGTTAGCACAACCTTTTGCTATTCCCTTTTCTAAGAATTTTACATTTGTTACAAAGAGGTCATCACCAACCAACTGTACCTTGTCACCGAGTCTTTCTGTCAGCAGTCTCCAACCTTCCCAGTCATTCTCAGCCATACCATCCTCAATAGAGTCTATAGGGAACTCTGTTGTCAGTTTCTCAAGATAATCTATCTGCTCAGCCGGAGTACGTTTTACACCCTTATCTCCTTCAAATTTAGTATAATCGTAAACGCCATCCTCATAAAACTCAGATGATGCACAATCCAAAGCTATAGTTATATCTTTAAGCGGCTCATATCCGGCTGCAACTATAGCAGCTAGAATAGATTTGAGAGCATCTTCAGTTCCATCAAGAACTGGAGCAAATCCACCTTCATCACCTACAGCAGTACTTAACCCACGTTTTTTTAGTACACCTTTTAAAGCATGGAATACCTCAGCACCCATTCTTAATCCTTCACGGAAACTCTTTGCTCCAACGGGTCTAATCATAAATTCTTGAAAAGCAATAGGAGCGTCTGAATGTGAACCACCATTAATGATGTTCATCATTGGTACCGGAAGAACAAATGTATTTGTTCCGCCAATATAGCGATAAAGAGGAATATCCAATTCAAGAGCAGCAGCTTTTGCTACAGCAAGTGAAACGCCTAGAATAGCATTTGCACCAAGTTTTGATTTTGTTGGTGTGCCGTCAAGTGCAAGCATCTTATCATCAATAGCTCTCTGCTCTAAAACATCCATACCAGTAATAGCAGGAGCAATAATTTTGTTTACATTATCAACAGCAGTCAATACACCTTTACCTCCATATCTAGATTTGTCGCCGTCACGAAGTTCAAGAGCTTCATTTACTCCTGTTGAGGCTCCCGATGGTACGGAAGCTCTACCCATAACGCCTGCTTCTGTGAAGACATCTACCTCAATTGTGGGATTGCCACGTGAATCAAGGATTTCCCTACCGATAACTTTTACTATTTCCATATATTTATATTATTGTGGTTTAGATATAATAAAACAAACAACTTGATAACATTGTTTGGTTTAAACTCAAAAAAATATATTATCTATAAATCTATCTGTTTTTCTCTTATCTTCAAATGTACGAAAATATAATTTTATTATCCTAAGCTTATATTTTATTATCCTAAGGCTTAGGATTAATATCCCAAGCTTATATTTTAATTTTCACTACTTATGTTTTATAATTGTTTATTTGATACTATATTTATTTTTTCAGAGTAGAGTCTTTATTACTCTTGTATACTTTAATTTCTACTATGCCAATAATTAAGTATTTCAGTTTGTCTTACACTGAAAGCTTGAGATATATAGATAAAATGTAAGTTGAAGCAGATATTTAAGTCAGAATAGAGACAAAATGTCTATCATTAATTACATAATAAATGGATTATTTTTTAATTTTACTGCATTATTAAAATACTAAAATTATACATAAATGGACTTGATAGAAAGATTTTTGAAATATGTTAGTTTCGATACACAATCGGATGAGGATTCAGGTATTTGTCCAAGTACACAGAAACAGATGGTATTTGCCAAGTATCTTAAAGAAGAGCTTGAAAACATAGGATTGGAAGATATTACGCTTGATGAGAATGGGTATCTTTTTGCTACTTTACCTGCTAATGTCGATATTGAGGTTCCTGTTATTGGATTCATAGCTCATCTAGATACAAGTCCTGATATGAGTGGAGAAAATGTTAATCCTCGCATAGTTTATAACTATGACGGTGGAGATATTGTGCTTTCTAAAGAAGATAATATTGTTCTTTCACCACGTCAATTCCCTGATTTGTTGAATCATAAAGGTGAAGATCTGATAGTAACCGATGGTAAGACTCTTCTTGGTGCTGATGATAAGGCTGGAATAGCTGAAATAGTATCAGCTATGGTATATCTTAAAAATCATCCTGAAATTAAGCACGGAAAGATAAGAATAGGTTTCAATCCTGACGAAGAAATTGGCATGGGAGCTCATCTCTTTGATGTTAATAAGTTTGGTTGCCAATGGGCATATACTATGGATGGTGGTGAAGTGGGAGAGTTGGAATATGAAAACTTCAATGCTGCATCTGCAAAATTGACATTCTCCGGATGTAATGTTCACCCGGGATATGCAAAAGATAAGATGCTAAACTCTCTGCTTGTAGCTAACGAGTTCATCACAATGTTACCGAAAAATGAGACTCCGGAGACTACAGAAGGTTATGAGGGTTTTTATCATCTAATATCTGTAGAGGGCAGTGTAGAAAAGACAGCAATATCATATATTATCCGTGATCATGACATTAAGATATTCGAAAAACGTAAGGAGAATATGCTTACTTGGGTTGAAAAGATTAACGCTAAATATGGTAACGGAACCGTAAAAATTGAGCTGAAGGATCAGTATTACAATATGCGTGAGAAAGTTGAGCCTGTAAAGCATATTATTGATATTGCTTACAAGGCTATGAAGGATGCAGGAGTAGAACCTAAAGTTAAGCCAATTCGCGGTGGAACAGATGGGGCTCAACTCTCTTTTAAAGGTCTTCCTTGTCCAAACATCTTTGCAGGTGGTATTAATTTCCACGGCAAGTTTGAATTTGTTCCAGTACAATCTATGGAGAAGGCAATGAATGTCATTATAAAGATTGTAGAAGAGACTGCAAACCGATAATATTACTGACCTTAAAATATTAGATATGAAGAGTACACCTTTTACAGAAACGCATGTAGCCCTTGGGGCAAAGATGCACAGTTTTGCAGGATACAATATGCCTATTGAATATTCCGGAATAATTGATGAGCATATTACTGTTTGCAATGGAGTGGGAGTATTTGATGTTTCACATATGGGAGAGTTTTGGGTGAAGGGGCCTAATGCCCTGGATTTCATTCAGAGATTAACTTCTAATGATGCATCAATATTACAACTTGGTAAAGCTCAATATACCTGCTTTACTAATGATAAAGGAGGTATTGTAGATGACCTTCTGGTTTACCATTACGAACCTCAAAAGTACATGCTTGTTGTTAATGCTGCAAATATTGATAAGGATTGGAACTGGTGTGTTTCACATAATGAGGTAGGTGCTGAGTTGGAAAATGCTTCAGACAATATGGCACAACTTGCAATTCAAGGGCCAAAGGCTATTGATGTGCTGCAAAGGCTTACTGATGTGAAGCTATCTGACATTCCATATTATTCATTTAAGACTGGTGAGTTTGCAGGCTGTAAAAGTGTTATAATATCTAATACAGGATATACCGGTGCTGGAGGTTTTGAACTCTATTTTTATCCTTCTGATGCGATGAAGATATGGAATGCAATCTTTGAAGAAGGAAAGCCGGAGGGTATCAAGCCTATTGGTCTTGGAGCACGTGATACATTGAGATTAGAGATGGGCTATTGTCTCTACGGTAACGACCTTAGCGATACAACTTCTCCTATAGAGGCAGGCTTGGGATGGATTACTAAATTTGTTGACGGTAAAAACTTTATAGCACGTGACATTATAGAGGCTCAAAAGAAGAATGGCGTTTCCAAAAAGTTGGTAGCCTTCGAGATGATTGACCGTGGTATTCCTAGAGAGCATTATCCTATTTTGGATGCTAATGGAGAAAATATTGGAGAAGTAACAAGTGGTACAATGTCTCCTATTTTAAAGATTGGCATCGGCATGGGTTATGTTAAATATGAGTTATCAAAGGTTGATAGCGAGATATTTATAGATGTAAGAGGAAGAAAACTGAAAGCTAAAGTCGTTAAGGCTCCTTTTAGGAAATAGAGGATAAAATAGAATCTTTGATTTACAATTATCATATATAGAGCGCCGCTATAGTAAAATATAGTGGCGTTTTTTATAAATATATTCGAAAAATTAGAAACCTTCTTATCTACAATTGTTACTTTTGTAAAACAATCTAGAGATTATGACGACTTTACCACCTTTGATAAGTGATCTTAGCTTGATATTGCTTTGTGCAGCTATAACTACTGTCATATTCAAAAAACTCAAACAGCCATTGGTACTTGGTTATATCGTGGCTGGTTTTCTTGCAAGCCCAAATATAAATTTTACACCCAGTGTTATAGATACAGCCAGTATCCATACATGGTCAGAAATAGGAGTTATCTTCCTACTTTTTGCATTGGGATTGGAATTTAGCATAAAAAAAATATTGAAAGTTGGAGGTACAGCCATAATATCCGCTTCTACAATTATATTTTGTATGATATGTATAGGTCTAGTTGTAGGATTATCGTTTGGTTGGAAGCGTATGGACTGTATCTATCTAGGTGGTATGCTCGCTATGTCTTCTACAACAATTATCTATAAAGCATTTGAAGATCTAGGGTTACTCAAAAAGAAGTTTGCAGGTATCGTGCTAAGTATACTTATACTGGAAGATATAGTTGCTATTATTCTATTGGTTTTGTTGAGTACTGTTGCTGTTAGTCAGAACTTTGAGGGTACAGAACTTATGTTTAGCATGGCTAAGTTGGTTTTCTTCCTTGTACTATGGTTTGTTGTCGGCATCTATATAATCCCCATTTTGTTGCGTCGTGCTAAAAAGTTTATTACCAATGAGATGTTGCTTATTATTTCTCTAGCCTTATGCTTTGGAATGGCTGTCTTTGCAACAAATGTAGGTTTTTCAGCCGCTTTCGGTGCTTTTATTATGGGATCCATCCTAGCTGAGACTGTAGAGGCCGAGAAGATTGAGAAACTTGTTGCTCCGGTGAAGGATCTATTTGGTGCCATATTTTTCGTATCAGTTGGTATGATGGTTGACTTTTCCATGATTACTGAATATATTGGACCAATTGTCATAATTACTCTTGCAATAATATTTGGACAGGCAATATTTGGAACAGGTGGCGTTTTGCTCTCTGGACAACCTTTAAAAACATCAATTCAGTGTGGTTTCAGTCTTATGCAGATAGGAGAGTTTGCATTCATTATCGCTTCTCTTGGTGTAAGCCTTAATGTTACAAGCAATTTCCTATATCCTATAGTGGTTGCAGTCTCAGTTATAACGACGTTCCTTACCCCATATATGATTCGTTTATCAACACCTATATATTCCTATGTAGAGAGGCGTCTCCCTTCCCGTTTGGAATGGATGGTAAATGGATATGCCTCTGAATATTCAAATATAACTCGCAGTAACTATTGGAAATATCTAATTGTAGACATCATTAAGATAGTATCCATTTATTCTATTCTTTCAATTGCAGTTATATTGTTATCTAAGAAGTTCCTTTTCCATTTGCTTGAACATTTTCTCTCTGTGGGATGGTCGAATTTCATTGGAACTTTTATCACTTTAATACTCATAGCACCTTTCCTTCGTGCTATTGTCATGAAGAAGAATCATTCGATAGAGTTTCGTGCTTTATGGAAAAATAACCGACGTAATCGTGCTCCTCTTATATCTACAATTTTATTAAGATTTGTGATAGATATTTTATTTGTTCTTTTTGTGATAAATATTAAGTATAGAGCATCAATAACAATAACTATTGGAATTGCCATTATGCTTGTCTTGGTAATGATGTTTTCTAGATGGCTGAAGAAACAATCTATCTATATGGAGAGAGTCTTTATAAAGAACCTAAGGTTAAGGGATATTGAGGCTGAGTTCTCAGGAAAGAAGAGGCCCAAATATGCAGATACTCTTCTGTCGCATGATTTACATATAAGTAATTATACTGTATCAGCAGATTCTTCTTGGGTCGGTAAGACTCTTGCCCATCTTAATATAGGTCGTAAGCTAGGTGTTCATGTGATATCAATAATCAGAGGCAATCATAGGATTAATATTCCGGGTGGAGAAACAGTAATCTTCCCTAACGATAACCTGCAGATTATCGGTACCGATGTTCAGATAGATGAGTTTACCAAGAGAGCAGATAAAGCATGTTTGGATGTTGACTATTCCGAGATAGAGAAGAGCGAAATTATGTTGAACCAGCTGCCTGTTGAACATAACTCATATATGATTAACCATAGCATACGAGAAATAGGTTTCCGTGATAAATATAATTGTCTTGTAGTTGGTATTGAGAAAGGGAATGGAGAATTGATAGTCCCGTCAACAGATACACCTATTAAACAGGGCGATATGATATGGTTGGTTGGAGAAAAGGAAAACTTAAAGAAAATATCTGATATAATAACTAAATAAATATTATGAAAACAGACCCAAAAGATTGTCTTTATTGTCAGAACAATGAGGCATTAAACAATTTGATGATTGAGATAGCACACCTATCTGTATCCAGAGTATTCTTGTTTAAAGAGCAAACCTATAGAGGTAGATGTTTAGTAGCATATGATGAACATGTTAACGACCTGTTTGAACTCTCTGCAGAGAAAAGAGATGCCTTTATGGATGATGTTACAAGAGTGACAAGGGCTATGGATAAAGTTTTCCATCCCGAAAAGATAAACTATGGAGCATATAGTGACAAACTATCACATCTTCACTTCCACTTGGCTCCAAAATATGTTGATGGTCCTGACTATGGTTCAGTCTTTCAGATGAATCCTGGAAAAGTATATCTAAGCAATCAGGAGTACGAAGAGATGATTAAGGCTATTAAGGAGAATCTTTAATTATATGCAGAAACAGAAAAGCACCATGAAATATGGTGCTTTTTCGTTACTCATTATCAAAATCAAAGTCGAAGTCGAAATCATCATCTGAATTGAATTCAGGAGAAGCGAAATCGTCCATGTTTCGTCTATCTTTTTTGGTAGGACGTCCAGTGCCACGAGCTCTGTTAACAAAACCGCTTATCTTATTCATCTCCATCAGTTCGTATTGGTCCGGAGTAGTTACATTCTCCAAGATATCATTTACCAGTTTTGCTCCTACGCGCTTTTCTATAGGTTGTAATACCTTGAATGAATAAATAATAGGTGGCTTTTTTACTTGTATAACATCGCCGGCCTTAATCATTCTTGCTGGTTTAGTCTGAGCTCCGTTAATAGAAATTCTTCCTTTTTTGCATGCTTCAGCTGCAATAGTGCGCGTCTTGAAGATACGAGAAGCCCAAAGCCATTTATCTATTCTTGCTTCAGCCATTATCTCTTATTATATTGGTTCATTGTAATGTCTATACCAGCAAGGCAGAAACTCTTTACAATCTCTCCTGCTAATTGAAGGCGTTCATCCATTGTCTCCATGTCTTTCTCATCAAAATGACCTAGGACAAAGTCTATCTGTCCCCCTTTGGGGAACTCATTACCTATACCAAATTTCAGTCTGGCATAGTTTTGTGTTCCTAGGGTAGCTGCAATATGCTTTAGTCCGTTATGTCCGGCATCACTTCCTTTTCCTTTCAATCTTAATGTACCAAATGGTAGAGAGAGATCATCCACTATAATGAGAACATTTTCCAATGGAATATTCTCTTTCTGCATCCAATATCTTACGGCATTACCGCTAAGGTTCATGTATGTAGAAGGCTTAAGAAGAATAAGCTGTCTGCCTTTAACAGACAGGTTAGAGGTAGCTCCATAACGTCCATCTGCAAAAACAATATTGGACGCCTTAGCAAAAGCGTCCAATACCATAAATCCTATGTTGTGACGGGTTTTTCGGTATTCATCACCTATATTCCCCAATCCTACAATCAAATATTTCATTGAGAGGATAAAATTTTAAAAATTATGAGTTAGCTTGAGCACCGCGAGCTGCACGAGTCAACTTAACAGCACAAACTACAGCTGCTTTAGCATTCATCAATTCTAATCCATCATAGTGAAGTTCACCTACTTTAATAGTCTTACCAAGACCAAGTGGTGTAACATCAACTTTAAGACGTTCTGGAATTGTATTGTAAAGAGCTTTAACTTTTAGTTTTCGAAGCTGAAGAGCCAATTTACCACCGGCACGAACACCTTCTGCAAGACCTTCCAACTGTACTGGAACTTCCATAACGATAGGTTTAGACTCATCGATTTGATAGAAGTCAACGTGAAGGATAGTGTCTTTTACTGGGTGGAACTGAATATCTTTAAGGATAACATTAACAACTTTACCATCGATATCAAGATTTACCACATATATGTGAGGAGTGTAAACCAAGTTACGAAGGCCATCTGCTGGTACGCTGAAATGAGTTGCAACAGGTAAACCTTTTTCGTCTTTTTCTACACCATAAACAACGCAAGGTACAGAGTTGTTTTTACGAAGTTCTTGAGTGGCTTTTTTGCCTAGGTCTGTTCTTACAGTACCTTTAATTTCAATTGATTTCATTTTTAATAAAATTTGTGTTACTCTAAATTAAGTATAATTCTTGTTGCCTAATTCGCCATCACACGATGTGGTATTATCACACGATGCCTGAAAAGCGGTGCAAAAATAGCTCTTTATTTTATAAAATCAAAGTAAATTATGTTTTTTGAAACTCTATTTGATTAATATTTAGAAGTCTATATCAATCTTTATTGCTCCTTTCTCCTCTTTTTCAACGCAACATTCTTCATTTGCCTCATTTTCGCAACTGTAGTTAGATGCTATAGGACCTTGTTCATCTGCAATAAATTGTATAGCTTGTTGAAGTCCTCCCATGAACTTTTCGAAGTCTTCTTTGTAAAGAAATATTTTATGTTTCTCAAAACTAACCAATGAATCATCACCTTCTCCTGAAACGACTTTTTTGCTCTCTGTTATAGCAAGGAACATTTCATCTTTTCTGTTCTTCTTGACATCTAAGTAATAGATTCGTTTGCCTGCTTTAACAGCTTTTGAAAAAACTATCTCCTTGTCATTTTCAACTGTGTTTTTCTTTTTATTATCTTCCATATCAATTTTCATTAAGTAACGGAAGCCAAATTTGGTCATTTTTTTTAAATTGACAAAAAAATATTTCAGAAACTTCGGTAAAGCAAAAAATTAATCGTACTTATGGTAGTTTTTCAATTAAAAAATGTAATTATATTGTGAGGAGTCAATTGAAATACCTAATTTTGCATTTCCTAAAATAATTTTATTTTGAATTATGATTAATAGAGTTCTTATCCGTCTCAAGGTCGTTCAGATAATATATGCATATTATCAGAATGGAGGAAAAAACCTTGAAACTGCAGAAAAGGAGTTGTTCTACAGCCTAGCTAAGGCTTATGACCTTTACAATTACCTTTTATTACTTATGGTTGAGGTGACAAAATATGCTGGCAAAAAACAGGCTTCAGCAAAAAACAGGTTATCTCCAACACAAGACGACTTAAACCCGAATAGTAAATTTGTAAACAATAAGTTCATAGCTCAGCTCTCTGAGAATAAACAACTACTTGATTTTGTTAATAATCAAAAGAAGACCTGGGATAATGAACCTGAATATATCAAACAACTGTTTGAAAAGATAGAGAATAGTGATATCTACAAAGAGTATATGGAGAGCGATTTATCTTCATATGAAGACGATAAAGATCTTTGGAGAAAACTGTACAAAAAGATTATCTTTACAGATGCAGACTTAGATCAGGTACTTGAGGATCAAAGTTTGTATTGGAACGATGACAAAGAGATAGTTGATACATTTGTTCTAAAAACTATAAAGAGATTTGAGGAGAAGAAAGGCGGTAAACAAGAGTTACTTCCTGAATTTAAAGACGAAGAAGATAAGGAGTTTGCAAGCCGTCTTTTCAGACGTGCTGTTTTGAATGCTGATTACTATCGTCATCTTGTTGCAGAAGGAACAAGAAACTGGGATATTGACAGAATTGCATTTATGGACATGCTTATCATGCAGATCGCATTAGCTGAGATCTTGAGTTTCCCAAATATTCCTATCAATGTCTCTTTGAATGAATATGTAGAGATTGCTAAGCTATATAGCACAGGCAAGAGTGGCGGTTTTATTAATGGTACTCTTGACGGAATAGTTAATCAATTAAAAAAAGATAATAAGTTAACGAAAAATTGATAACTTTGTTAATACTATAATACTAACTAAAAAAAATTAAATCATGAATTTATCATTCGTATTCTTACAGCAAGGCGCAGCAGGTGGTGATTACACTTTCCTGATAATGATGGTAGCAATTTTTGCTATTATGTATTTCTTCATGATACGTCCACAGAATAAGAAACAAAAAGCAATAGCAAACTTCCGCAAGAGCCTTGAAATAGGGCAGGATGTTATTACTGCAGGTGGTATTTATGGAAAGATTAAAGATCTAGATGATAATACTGTTACTTTGGAAATAGCTCCTAGTGTTAGAATTAAGATTGATAAAAACTCTATATTTGCTGATGCAGCAAACCAGCAGCAAAATAAAAAATAAAAGATGTCCGCTAAACGGAAGGATATTATTAATTATTTAAAGATATCTAGAATAATCAGGTCGTTTCTATTGATGAAAGTCAATAGAGATTTCCTGATTTTCTTGTTTTTTATTTTTGTAGCTTCTCTATTCTGGCTATTACAGACTCTGAATGACGTATATGAGGCAGAGGTCGCTATACCAGTAAAGGTTACAAATGTTCCAAAGAATGCATTGATAACATCTGAGATACCTAGTGATTTGAAAGTTGTTTTGAGAGACAAAGGAACAATTCTTATAAACTACTTCCTTGGTAAAACAATTTCTCCTGTAGAAATCAACTTCATGGACCTGTATAATGAAAAGAATAAAGTTGAAATATTAACAGAGAGATTCAACAAAATCATAACTTATCAGCTTAACCAGTCAACCAAGCTTTTATCTATAAAACCGGAAAAGTTTGATTTTATATATACACTAGGTAAATCAAAGAAAATTCCGGTACAGATAAAAGGTGATATAACTCCCAAAAGGAGTTACTACATATCTAATATTGTATACAACCCTGATTCAGTGAGTGTATATGCACCATCTCAGATTTTGGATAAAATAAATGTTGCATATACAACACCGATATACATGGAGAATATTGGAGAAACCAAAAATATAGAGGTTGACTTGGCAAAGGTAAATGGTGCTAAATTTATACCGTCTAAAGTAAAGTTAAGATTGGCTGTTGATATATATTCAGAGAAGAGTCTGGATGTTCCTATTCAAGGTGTTAATTTTCCGGTAGGGAAGACCTTGCGTACATTTCCATCAAAAGTAAAGGTGAATTTCCAAATCGGACTCAAGAACTTTAAGAATGTCACTCCTGATGATTTCTTTATCTGCGTGAACTATGAAGATTTGGCAAATAGTAAGGATGATAAATGTACCATAGTATTGAAATCATACCCTTCGTTTGTAAAACATATAACTTTAAATCCTACTAAAGTAGATTATCTTATTGAAGAATGATTAAAATTGCGATAACTGGAGGCATAGGTAGCGGTAAATCGTATGTTTCTTCGATCTTTGAGTCTTTTGATGTACCGATATACAATGCTGATGAGAACTCTAAAAAGATCGTATCATCAAGTATTGAAATAAAAGATAGACTTATTGATATATTGGGAGATGAGTGCTATAAAGGTGGCATTTTAAACAAGAAACTACTTGCAGATTTTATCTTTTCTTCGGATTGTAATAGACTTCTTGTTAATTCCATCATACATCCTTATGTATATATGGATTTTCTTAAGTGGAGTAAAGAACATTACTATAGTAATATTATTGGTATGGAGTCTGCTATTCTATTTGAATCAGGATTTGATAAGTATGTAGATAGAGTAGTGATGGTTTATGCTCCATTAGAGTTGAGAATTGAGAGAGCAATGGCAAGAGATAATGCTAGTCGAGATGAGATTAAAGCACGTATTTCTGCTCAGATGGATGATGAAAAAAAGAGACATTTATCTCACTATGTAATTGATAATAGTGGAGATGTTGAGCTGATTCTTCAAGTAAAAAAGGTTATTGAGCAATTATTAAAAGAATTTAGAGAGTAATAATTTGGGAGTTTAAAGGTGTAATAGTACTTTTGCTGCCTCAATTAGAAATATAAAATAGAACAATATGTTGAAAACAATTTTATCAATATCAGGTAAACCTGGATTATATAATCTTATTTCTCAAGGTAAGAATATGCTTATTGTAGAGACTATAGATGTAGCTAAGAAAAGAATTCCTGTATATGCAAGTGAGAAAGTGATATCTTTAGGCGATATAGCTATGTATACTGATGCTGAGGAGGTAGCGCTAAGTGATGTTCTTGAATCGGTTAAGAATAAAGAGAATGGTGCTGCTGCAACTATTAACTATAAGAAAGCATCAAATTCTGAGTTGTTTGATTACTTTGGTGAAGTTCTTCCTAATTTCGATCGTGATAGAGTACATGCAAGCGATATAAAGAAACTTCTTTTGTGGTATAACCTTCTTATTGAAAATGGAATTTCTGATTTTTCTGTAGCTGAAGCTGAAGCAGAAAGTGAAGCTAATGAAGCAGAATAATTTCTTATAATAAAAATTCTCCAACTTTGATGGTGTTATGTACTGTCGGGATTGGTGTAATAGATACAAAAAAGGAGAGATGATTTTATCATCTCTCCTTTTTTGCTTATAATGTAACACTATCAGTTTCTGAATACCAATCCATCGGCTCCATGTTCAACAATAATAGTTTTATCCTTTTCAACCTCATTGGCCAATAATTTCTTTGAGAGGTCGTTGAGTAAATAACGCTGTATAGCTCTTTTCACAGGACGGGCTCCAAATTCAGGATTATATCCCATATTTGCCAAGAACTCTGTTGCAGAGTCGGTGAGTTGCAACTTGACTCCATTCTTTTCAAGCATTTTCTTTATTGAGCCTATCTGAATATTTACAATCTCTTCTATTTGCTCTTTTGAAAGCGGTAAGAACATTATTATATCATCAATACGGTTCAGAAACTCAGGACGTATAGTCTTTTTAAGCATATCCATAACCTCTTTTCTTGTATCCGCAATGACAATCTCTTTATTGCTATCGTTCATATTCTCGAACTGCTGTTGTATATATGAACTTCCAAGGTTAGATGTCATGATTATTATGGTATTCTTGAAGTTTACTACTCTACCTTTGTTGTCAGTAAGACGTCCGTCATCCAACACTTGAAGCAAGATGTTGAACACATCAGGATGTGCCTTCTCGATCTCGTCGAATAGTACAACGGAATATGGTTTACGTCTTACAGCCTCGGTAAGTTGACCACCTTCATCATATCCAACATATCCCGGAGGCGCTCCGATCAATCTTGATACAGAGAACTTCTCCTGATACTCACTCATATCTATACGTGTCATAAGCGTCTCGTCGTCGAAAAGGTAATCGGCAAGAGCTTTTGCAAGTTCTGTTTTACCAACGCCGGTTGTACCTAAGAAAATGAATGAGCCTATAGGACGTTTTGGATCCTGAAGTCCGGCACGACTTCTTCTTATTGCATCAGATACAGCCTCAATAGCCTCTTCTTGACCAACAACTCTCAGATGAAGCTCTTTCTCAAGGTTAAGTAGCTTGTCACGTTCACTCTGCAGCATCTTGTTTACAGGTATTCCAGTCCATTTAGAGACTACATCTGCAATATCCTCTGCTACCACCTCTTCTTTGATCATAGCTGAGTCACCTTGCATCTGTTTTAGTTTTTCCTGTACATCTTTAATCTCTTGCTCAAGTGCCTGGAGTTTACCATACCTAATTTCGGCAACCTTGCCATAATCACCCTCACGTTCAGCCTTCTCGGCCTCAAACTTAAGGTTTTCGATCTCTTTTTTATTGCTTTGTATCTTATTTACAAGATTTTTTTCGCTTTCCCATTTTGCTTTGTAGGAATACTCTTGCTCTTTAAGTTCAGCAATCTCTTTGCTCAACTGCTGTAGCTTAGATTCATCTTTCTCCCTCTTTATAGCTTCACGCTCTATTTCCAACTGTTTAATGTGACGTGATATCTCATCCAAATTCTCAGGAACAGAGTCACGTTCCATTCTCAGTTTTGCTGCTGCCTCATCCATTAAGTCAATAGCTTTATCAGGAAGGAAACGGTCAGTTATATATCTGTTACTCAATTCAACAGCTGCTATTATTGCCTCGTCCTTGATACGTACCTGGTGATGATTTTCGTAACGTTCTTTCAATCCACGAAGAATTGAGATTGTGCTCATCACATCAGGCTCGCTAACCATAACTGTTTGGAAACGACGCTCAAGTGCTTTGTCTTTCTCGAAATATTTCTGATACTCGTCAAGTGTTGTTGCACCTATACTCTTCAACTCACCACGGGCTAGAGCAGGTTTAAGAATATTTGCGGCATCCATTGCACCTTCACTTTTACCTGCACCTACCAGTGTATGAATCTCATCAATGAATAAGATTATGTTTCCATCTGATTTAGTCACCTCGTTGATAACAGACTTAAGTCTCTCCTCAAATTCACCTTTATATTTTGCACCTGCTACCAATGCACCCATATCAAGTGAGAATATCTGCTTATCTTTAAGGTTCTCAGGTACATCACCACGAATGATACGATGGGCAAGACCCTCTACGATAGCAGTCTTTCCGGTACCTGGTTCTCCTATAAGTATAGGGTTGTTCTTTGTTCTACGACTTAAAATTTGCAGAACACGTCTTATCTCTTCATCACGACCAATAACAGGGTCAAGCTTTCCGCTTCTTGCAGCTTCATTAAGGTTTATTGCATATTTGTTCAGCGATTGATATGTATCTTCGCTGGATTGAGATGTAACTTTTTCTCCTTTCCTTAATTCTGTTATGGCGGATTTCAATTCATTCTCTGTCAACCCTGCATCTTTAAGAATAGTTGATGCAGTGTTATTGCTCTTCACAATAGCTAAAAGAATAGCCTCAAGAGGAACAAACTCATCGCCCATATCCTTTGATAACTTGTTAGCTTTCTGAAGTACATCATTACTTTCACGGCTTAGGTAAGGTTCACCACCTGATACCTTAGGCAATGATTCAATCTGTTTGTCGACAACAAGTGCAATCTGCGCTCCATTGACGCCAAGTTTCTGGAAGACAAAGTTGGTTACATTTTCTCCAACTTTAAGCACTCCGGCAAGCAAGTGTACAGGTTCAATGGTCTGTTCACCATGAGCTTGGGTTATATTCACTGCTTGCTGAATAGCCTCTTGTGATTTAATTGTAAAGTTGTTAAAATCCATATTTTCTTTATTTTTATTCCTTCTATCATTAACTAGGCTACTTATGTGAAACATACCAATCTAGTATTTGTTCACAAACGTAACATAATATAAACATCAAATTTGCTGCCATTTATTAAATGTACCATTGAAGTAGAGATAAGTGGACAAATTGACATGTTAACTCTTTGATTTCAAGAAAAAAAGTCTTGTATTATAACAAAAAGGCACATCACAATTTTAATGACAAGCTATTTATACATATCTTTGAATCTCAAAATCAATTACGATGGATAAGGAAAATATTAAATTCACAGATACTCTACTGTTAATCGATGTTGCGTTTATAGAGAATGTAGCTTCTGATTTCAGAAGACACTTTTCTAGTATTCTTTCACGTGAACTGCCAAAAGCAGATCTAGCTTTATTCCTTGAGTGTTTATATCTTGAAGCAGATGTGAAATCAGAAGAAAACTCTATTCAGGTAATATTTATATATGACTCGGGAAATGATGAGTTAAAATCATTCAACCCATCTTCTTTGAAGAACGAAATAGAGAATATGGCATTTAAGAGTAATTTGGGAGAGTTTTCTCTATTCTGTTTCCAACCTTCGGACATGGTAACAAGAGATGAACTGTTCAAAGAATCTATGAAGGTTGTGCTTGACTCTGCAGATGTTAAGAATGCAATAATCATTCCTTCTGAAGAGATATCTGATGAGGAACTCAGTAATGTTGTTTCAAAAGTAGATGGTAAAGATAATATTACTCTCTTTGGAATGAATCCTGTTACTCTTCCTTCTAATGCTAAGTGGGAAACTATGGGTTATGCACTTATGAAATCCCTTGGAATAAGGGCAGACGAACTAAAGTAATTATGTCATCAGACTTCAGATTAAAAGTATTCATCTGTGTAGCTCGTAACTTAAGCTTTACCAAGGCTTCTCAAGAGCTTTACATAAGCCAACCGGCTATAACCAAACATATACATGAGCTGGAGACTGTATATAATACGCGACTTTTTGAACGTCTTGGAAATAAGATTCAGTTGACTGACTCAGGTAAACTACTTCTAGAACATTGTGATAAAATTCTTGATGACTATGGTAAGTTGGAGTATGAGATGAATCTCCTGAAGAATCGTTTTGTAGGTGAATTGAGGGTTGGTGCTAGTACTACTATCTCACAATATGTTCTGCCACCATTGCTAGCAAGTTTTGTAGACAGGTTTCCTGATATAACACTTAACCTCACTAGTGGTAATTCTACAACAATAGAGAAGGAGCTTCAGGGACATAGCATAGATATTGCTATTGTTGAGGGCAACATAAAGCAACCTGCGCTGAAATATACATATTTCATGGATGATGAATTGGTATTGATAACGAGAGTCGGAGGAAAGTGGAAAAATCTTGAAGAAATTTCTGTAGATAAACTTAAGGATATTCCATTGGTCTTGCGTGAGATAGGTTCAGGCACTTTGGACGTCATTGTCAATGTATTATCTAATTATAATATCAGGCTATCAGATCTTAATATAGTGATGCATCTTGGTAGTACGGAGAGCATCAAACTATACATCGAGAATAGTGACTGTATGAGCATTGTGTCCGTAAGGTCTATCCGTAGAGAGTTGAATCAAGAGAGATTCAGGATTGTTGATATACGTGATTGTGTATTCAACCGAAATTTCAATTTCGTACGCCTCCATGGAGATGATGGTGGCATTCCCTCTCTTTTCATGGATTATGCGATGCATTATAAACAAAAGTTATAGCGGATAAAAAAATACGATTGGTATGGTAACTACTCTTGTATTACCTTTGCTGCGACAAAGAGATTAATTATTTAAACAAGATAAACATGTCAATTACTTTTCTACAAAATCACAACAAAAAGATCTATTTCACTCTTATTTCAGTTATAACTCTATTTCTTATCATGGATTATATTCCCTGGTTATCTTTTTTCGCAGGTTATATGACTCCACCTCTTTCTCTCTTTCTTGGACTTGCTTTTGCACTGATTTGTGGTGAAGCTTATCCTAAGTTTAATAAGAAAGTTTCAAAATATCTACTTCAGTATTGTGTTGTAGGTCTTGGATTTGGCATGAATCTTCATGAATCCTTGGCTTCTGGCAGACAAGGGATGGAATTTACCATAATATCTGTTGCCGGAACATTAATTATTGGTATGCTAATAGGTTATAGGTTCTTAAAAATAAATCGTGAAACATCATATCTTATAAGTTCAGGAACAGCTATATGCGGAGGTAGTGCAATAGCAGCAGTAGGACCTATTATTAAGGCTAAAGAGAGTGACATGTCTGTTGCTTTAGCAACAATATTTATACTAAATGCTATAGCTCTCTTTATTTTCCCTATAATTGGGCATTATATTGGATTGGATCAGCAACAGTTTGGTACATGGGCGGCAATAGCAATACATGACACTAGTTCTGTAGTAGGAGCAGGTGCAGCATATGGTGAAGAGGCATTGAAAGTAGCAACTACAATAAAGCTTACGCGTGCATTATGGATCATACCCGTGGCACTTGTAACTGCACTCATATTTAAGTCTGGTGGTAAGAAGATAGCCATTCCTTGGTTTATATTCTATTTCATTATCGCAATAGTGCTGAATACATATTTTATGAATGGCATGACTCAAGTGGGTCATGGTATAGCTTCTTTAGCAAGAAAAGGGCTTATCCTAACTATGTTTTTTATCGGCGCATCACTGTCTGTGGATGTGTTGAAGAAGGTAGGAGTTAGGCCACTTATACAAGGAGTTCTCCTTTGGATTACAATAAGTCTTTTATCCCTTGGATATATCCTTATATCATAAGTTTTTCTTGAACAGATCTACATCGAATAAAGGCTTGAGTGTGTTATCACTGGTTATCTGATTGATAATTTTTGTTATCACACTCTCTTTATTTATTTCCACAACAACATTGCTTTCATATTTCTGATTAATTTGGTTACTGTTTTCACAAATTACTTTGATATTTCCAGCCTCTTGTCTTATGGCAGCCATAGAGAGGTCAAGCATCTTTTTCTTATACATCGCATCACCTTTCTGTTTACCTATTGCACTCTCAATTTTAGAAAATATATCTGTGATGATGGTGTTACGGGCATTTGACAAAGCTTTTTTCTTGGATGCTGTAACATCCATGCTTGAACCATTAGCACTAGCGCGGTAGAATAGTTCATTAGTTGTATACTCACTTCCGGTACAACTTTTATTCTGTGCAAAACCATTTAAAGCAAATGATGTACACAAAAGTATTACATAGTATTTTAAGCTTTTCATATTATATTCTCTTTAAATATAGTGCTAATATATATAAAATAGTTCAATAACTTATTTTGCAATTTTATTAATATTTCTTATTACGAAAAAGAGGTCTCTTTTTTGTAATAAATATCTTTGTTTGTATATCTTTGTCGTAAATAATTAACACTATGGAAATGACATTAATGCTTTTAGGTCTTGGCGGACCGGAACTAATATTTATTGTTCTTATTGTATTGTTACTCTTTGGGGGAAAGAAAATACCTGAACTAATGAAAGGCCTTGGTAAAGGAGTTAAGAGCTTCAAGGATGGAATCAATGGAATTGAAGTAGAAGAGAAAAATTCCGATAAGAAAGAAGATAATAAAGAGGAGAAGAAATAAACGTGGCAAAAGCAGAAACTGAGCTTACATTTTGGGACCATCTGGAAGAGTTAAGACGTGTTCTTTTTCGTATAGCAATAGCCGTAATTGGAGTTATGGTTGTAGCTTTCTGCTTTAAAAAACCTCTTTTCGATATTATACTTGCTCCAAAGGATAGTAATTTCATCACATATAGGTTCTTTTATAAAATTGCTGAGCTATTTGGTGTAACATCAATTAGTCCGGAGAAGTTTGACATTCCGCTAATAAACACTCAACTAGCCTCTCAGTTCCTTATACATATGAACGCCGCTTTGTATGCAGGTGTGATAGTCAGTTCTCCATATATCATATATCAGCTTTTCAGATTTGTTTCTCCTGCTCTTTACGATAATGAGAAGAGATACTCATTGCGTATAATATTTTGGGGTTATATACTTTTTATATCAGGAGTTCTGCTGAACTATTTTGTGATATTCCCGCTAACATTCCGCTTTCTTGGTACTTATCAGGTAAGTCCTGAAGTAGAGAATTTAATAACACTAACATCATATATGGACACACTTATGATGTTGAGTATGATGATGGGAATAGTATTCGAGTTACCTATACTCTGTTGGTTATTTGCAAAACTTGGTTTTCTAAATTCAAAATTCATGAATAAATATCGCCGTCATGCAATAATAATCATTTTGATTGTTGCAGCGATTATTACGCCGACAAGCGATATTTTCACATTATTGATGGTTGCTATGCCAATATATCTACTTTATGAACTCAGCATAAAGGTTGTAAGAGCGACCTCTAAATAGTTCTATAAGTTCTTATACTGCAACTTTAGTGCTGGATATACTATCTTGCCTGCTATGATGTTCAATCCTTCATTTAATCCTTGATCTTCTTGACAGGCTTTTTGCCATCCGTTATCAGCCAACTTTATCACATAAGATAATGTGGCATTGGTAAGTGCCAAAGTTGATGTAGTAGGAACTGCTCCCGGTATGTTAGCCACACAATAGTGTACAATACCATCAACAATAAATATTGGATCATCATGAGTAGTTGGATGTGATGTTTCAAATGCTCCGCCTTGGTCGATAGCAACGTCAACAAGAACTGAACCTTTCTCCATTAATGAAAGCATATCATGTGTTACAATATGTGGAGCTTTTGCACCGGGAATCAGTACAGCTCCAATTACTAGGTCAGTTTTTTTTAACTCATTCTCTATATTACTTCTTGAAGAGTACAGTGTGTTCACATTCTTAGGTAGAAATTCAGATAGTTCTCTTAGTCTATTTAATGATATATCACATATTGTTACATCGGCTCCTGTCCCTGCTGCTGTTAGAGCTGCGTTAGTACCAACAATACCTCCCCCTAGTACCAGCACTTTAGCAGGCAATACGCCTGGTACACCACCAAGAAGCTTTCCTTTTCCTCCTTGTGGCCTTTCCAGAAAGCGTGCTCCCTCTTGAACGGACATCTTTCCGGCTACTTCGCTCATAGGGACTAGAAGTGGTAACTGTCCACTTCTATCTTTCACTGTCTCGTAGGCAATACATATTGCTTTAGATTTCAACATTGCTTTTGTTAGCTCTTCATCACTAGCAAAATGGAAATATGTAAAGACAATCTGATTCTCTTTGATCAGAGAATGCTCTTCCTCAATAGGCTCCTTAACCTTAACTATCATTTCAGAACTATTATAGATATCCTCTATGCATGATAGTATTAAAGCTCCTGAATCTATGTAGTTTTTATCTGTAAAGCCGCTGTTTATTCCGGCATTGTGCTGAACATAAACAATATGTCCTCTGCTGACTAATTCCTTTGCCCCGGCAGGAGTCAATGAGATTCTGTTCTCATTGCTTTTTATCTCTTTTGGTATTCCTATTATCATAATATTAAGATTTAATTGTTATTGGTTATTGTAAAGAAACAAATAAGATTTTTAAAACGATTGTTATAGAAAACTTTTTTTATCATAAAGTTTATCTTTGATCTCGGTATAATTGATGAATAAAGATTATATTTTGTATTTTTGTAGAAAAAGAGATTCATAGGTATATTCATATTTTATATGATGATTGATATATCGATAGTTGATAAAATGTAAGAAGATGAATATTTGTAAATTAGCCACTATTATAACATTACTATTTAGTTCTTTCACAATAAAAGCACAGACCATTACCAAGGATTCATTTATTTCGCCTTTTAAATTCCCTCTATTATTAAGTGCAAATTTCGGAGAACTCAGAGGAAACCATTTTCATGGTGGTTTTGATATTAAGACAGGCGGAGTCGTTGGGAAACCTGTTTACTGTATCGCTGACGGATATGTAAGTAGGGTTCTTGTTATGGCAGGAGGCTATGGCAATGCACTATTCATAACTCATTACAACGGATATACTTCAGTATATGGTCACATAAAGAACTTCTCATCTGCTGTTGAGAAGGTGATTAAAGATTATCAGTTGAGACATGAGACATTTGCTGTAGACTTGAAATTTGAACCCAACTTCATTAAATTCAAAGCTGGAGATTTCATCGCGTCAAGTGGTAATGAAGGAATGTCATTCGGGCCACACCTACATTTCGAAATAAGAAACAGCCAGACAAATGAGTATGTCAACCCACTTATTTTCTATAAAGATATAATAGCAGATAAACGTGCTCCGGTAGCACAACTTATAGCTATTTACCCGGAGAAGGGTACTGGTGTTGTAAATGGATCTCAAGAGAAGAAGATTATTCCAATGAATGCACTATCCAGACCTATCACAGCATGGGGAAAAATTGGAATCGGTATTAAGGCATTTGACTATATGAACAATACCAATAACCATTATGGCATATATCAGATAAAACTATTCCTTGATGGTAAACAGATTTTTGGTAGTCAAATGAACGGAGTCTTGTCGGATGAGAACAGAAGGATAAACGGATATACTGACTTCAGTGAACTTAAACGAAATAGAAGATGGATTATTAGATCATTCTCTCTTCCTGGAAATCCATTGAGGTTTGTTGAATCCCATGATGATAGAGGTATCGTTGAGATAAATGAGGAGAGAAATTATCAATTTATGTATCAGATAACTGATGCTCATGGTAACAAGAACCAATATAGCTTTACTGTAATAGGTAAGAAAAGTAATATTGACCCATTTATACCAAAAGGAAAAATGCTATATTGGAACAGGGCAAATGTAATTCAGGAGCCCGGATTTGAACTTGCTATTCCAAAAGGTGTGCTTTATGATGATGTAGAGTTAAACTACAAGGTTAGTAAAGACTCATCATATTTGGCAAACATATACCAGATAAATGATGAACCTATACCTTTACATACTTATTGTACATTGATGTTAGGTTTAAAGAACAGACCTGTAAAAGATACAAATAAATACTATATTGCTTCAGTCGTAGGAAAAAGAAAGAACTATATTGGTGGTAGTAAGTTTGAAGACGGATGGATTAAGGCAAATATAAGAGATTTAGGTACATACACGATTGCTGTAGATACTATTGCTCCAAGAATTTTGCCATTGTCAAAGAAACTTTGGAAGTCTGGAAATATACAGTTCAAGATATATGATAATGAGACAGGAATAAAGAATTATAAAGTCTTTATAGATGGTAAATTTTACATCTTTGCATATAGTTTGAAAAACAATAGATTGGTTATGAAATACCCTTTGTCATTGGTTAGAGGTAATGCTCATAACATGGAGGTCTTTGTGGAAGATAATTGTGGAAACATAGTAAGAGAAAAATATATATTTTAATAATTAAATTGACATCTAATTATCAATGGGAAAAAGGATAATGTTTTTATTGGCTGTTTTAGTTGCCGGTTTCTCACAGGCAATAGCATGTACCAATCTGATAGTAGGGAAAAATGCATCTGTTGATGGATCTGTCATTGTATCCTACTCGGCAGACTCGTATGGTATGTTTGGGGAGTTATATCATTTCCCTGCTGCGACACACCCTAAAGGAAGTATGAGAGAAATACATGATTGGGATAGTGGTAAGTTCTTGGGTAGTATAAAAGAGGCACCAAATACATACAATGTAGTTGGAAATATGAATCAGTACCAGGTTACTATTGGAGAAACAACATTCGGCGGTAGAGAGGAACTTGTAGATTCTACAGCTATAATGGATTATGGAAGTCTTATATATGTTGCACTTCAGCGTTCTCGTACAGCTAAAGAGGCAATAAGCATAATGACTGACCTGGTAAAGGAATATGGTTATTACAGTGAAGGGGAATCTTTTACAATAGCCGATCCTAATGAGGTTTGGATTATGGATATGATAGGTAAAGGTCCTGGAGTTAAAGGTGCTGTTTGGGTGGCTGTAAGAATACCTGATGACTGCATCTCTGCACATGCTAACCAGAGTCGCATTCATAAGTTTGATATGAACGATAAAGATAACTGTCTCTATTCACCTGATGTGATATCTTTTGCTAGAGAAAAGGGATATTTCAATGGTCTTAATAACGAGTTCAGTTTTGCTGATGCTTATAATCCTCTGGATTTCGGTGGAGCACGTTACTGTGAGGCGAGGGTATGGGCATTCTTTAATATGTTCAATAAAGAGATAGGAGATAAGTATCTTTCATATGCTCAGGGTAAGACTAAGGAGCCAATGCCTTTATATATCAAGATAGATAAGAAACTCTCTGTTCATGATATTCAGAAAGCTATGAGAGATCACTATGAAGGTACTCCACTTGATATAACAAATGATTTAGGCGCAGGTCCTTTCAAAATGCCATACAGACTTTCACCACTTTCATTTAAAGTTGATGGAGAAGAGTACTTTAATGAGCGGCCAATCTCAACTCAGCAGACAGCTTTCACTTTTGTAGCTCAGATGCGTTCATTTATGCCTGATCCTGTTGGTGGAGTATTATGGTTTGGAAATGATGATGCAAATATGACTGTATTCTCACCTATATATTGCTCATCAACAAAAGTAGCAGATTGTTATAATGATAAGAGTGCTGATTGCGTTACGTTCTCTTGGAACTCTGCTTTCTGGATATATAACTGGGTAGCTGATATGATACGTCCTCGTTATAGCCTTATGGTTGGTGATATGAAGGAAGTTCAAAAGAAACTTGAGGATAACTTTGCTGATTCACAGAATGGTATTGAGACAACAGCTCTTTCTCTTTATGAAAAAGATCCTGTAAAGGCTATTGACTTCCTTACTAATTATAGTTGTATGACTTCTCAGATGTCGGTAGATACTTGGAAGAAATTAGGAGAATTCCTTATTGTAAAATATAATGATGGTGTTGTAAAGAAGACTAATGCCGATGGTACGATTATGCACCCTGCGACAGGAAATTGTGCACCACTTATTCGTCCTGGATATCCTGAGGAATTCCTTAAGGAATTGGTAAAAGCCACTGGAGATAGGTATAAGGTGATTAATTAGAATTGAATAAACTATAAAAAGTATAGGATTTATTAAACAAATCCTATATTTTTGTTATATACATAATAAGTAACAACATTTTTTTCTATGGAAAATAAAGAACTTATAGAGCAGGTTACGGAAAAAGCAAAAAAATGGCTTTCTCCTGCATATGATAAAGAAACTCAGGCTGAGATTAATAGATTAATCTCTAACCCTGACAAGACAGAGTTGATAGAGGCCTTCTATAAAGACTTGGAATTTGGTACAGGTGGATTGAGAGGTATTATGGGAGTTGGCAGTAATCGTATGAATATTTACACAGTGGGCGCTGCTACTCAGGGATTGGCAAACTATTTGAAAAAATGTTTCAGTGATAGAAAAGAGATATCTGTAGTAGTAGGCCATGACTGTAGAAATAATAGTCGTCTCTTTGCAGAAATATCAGCAGATATTTTCTCTGCTAATGGCATAAAGGTATATCTTTTTGAAGATATGCGTCCAACTCCTGAGATGTCTTTTGCTATCCGTACATTAGGTTGTCAGAGTGGTATAATACTTACCGCTTCACATAACCCTAAAGAGTATAATGGATATAAAGCTTACTGGGATGATGGTGCACAAGTGCTTGCCCCACATGACAAAGGTATTATTGATGAGGTTAACAATGTAAGCTCTGCTGCAGATATAAACTTCAATGGAAATAAAAATCTCATTGAAATAATTGGTGAGAAGATCGACAAAGAGTATCTAGATAAGATCATGTCAATCTCTATTGATCCGGAGGTTATCAAACGTCAGAAAGATCTCAAGATTGTTTATACACCTATCCATGGAACAGGTATGATGCTTATTCCAAGAGCACTCAAGCAGCTTGGATTTGAGAATGTGACATGTGTTCCTGAACAGATGGTTAAAAGCGGAGATTTCCCAACAGTAGTTTCTCCTAACCCTGAAAATGCTGAAGCTCTCTCTATGGCTATTAACCTTGCTAAAAAGATTGATGGCGATATCGTTATGGCCAGTGATCCTGATGCAGACCGTGTAGGTATGGCTTGCAAGAATGATAAAGGTGAATGGGTACTTATCAATGGTAATCAGACATGTCTTCTATTCCTTTACTATATCATCACCAACCGTAAGGCTATGGGTAAGATGACAGGTAAGGAGTTTATAGTTAAGACTATCGTTACTACAGAACTTATCAAGATTGTTGCTGACGATAACAATATTGAGATGCGTGATTGCTACACCGGATTTAAATGGATTGCACGTGAAATTCGTCTTAGCGAAGGTGTGAAACAATATATAGGTGGTGGTGAAGAGAGTTATGGTTTCTTGGCTGAGGACTTTGTACGTGATAAAGATGCTGTTTCTGCATGTACTCTTCTTGCTGAGATCTGTGCTTGGGCTAAAGACCAAGGTAAGACACTCTTCGATGTTCTCATGGATATATATGTACAATATGGTTTCTCTAAAGAGACAACAGTTAACGTAGTACGTCCTGGTAAGAGCGGAGCAGAAGAGATCAAGGCTATGATGGAAAACTTCCGTACAAATACTCCAAAAGAGATTGGTGGATCTAAAGTTATTATAACAAAAGACTATGAGACTCTTAAACAGAAAGACGACAAGGGCAATGTAGTTGATATTGATATGCCGGAAGCTTCAAATGTTCTTCAGTGGTATACTGAGGATGGCACTAAGATTTCTGTTCGCCCATCGGGTACTGAGCCTAAGATTAAATTCTATATGGAGATAAAGGGTAAGATGGAATGTCCAAAATGCTATAATGCAGTTAATGCTGAAGCTGAAGAAAAGGTTGAAGAAGTACGTAAGTCTTTAGGAATCTGATATTCATAATATCTATATATTTATGGGAATGCATTTATTATGCATTCCCATTTTATTTTACTACTAACTCAGTTTCAATTAAGACTCTCTCTTATTACCATTTAGACTTTTAATATTTCCTTTATTCAACTAGGAGATATGGTCTAAATTGTATAGAGCAGGTTCTGGATTATTCATTTATATAAGACAAAAAAGCCTAATAGTATAATTACTATCAGGCTTTTAGTTGTTTATTGTTATATCTTAAAATTTAGTATAGATAAGTTTCATCTTAAGCTTGTCTTTTCCACCGACCAATTTGATGCTTTGCATGCCAAGTGAGTTGGTTACTTTAATAACTGAAGGTTGGTAGAGCTACTGTCATATTCAACATTTACAGGAACTAATACAACTTTATTCCAATCAGGGTTGTCATTTACCCAATTTGGATTACTTTTCAATCCTGCTTTCTTCTCAGCTAAACAATGAGTGATTAGACGTGCAATATTTGAGTAAGTATATTGATTCTTAGTTGCAGCAGTTGTTCCTAATGTAGTAAGAAAAGAGGTTTTACTGTCAGGCAGTTTGCTGTTCTCGAAGAATGAATATAGATCACTCTTCCTAATCATCAAAAGATACTGTGGAGTACCCATAGGATACTTAGCATTCAAATCGTCGCTGTTATATTTAGTAAACGAAACAGATGCAGAGTTCAATGTATCTTTAGAGTGACTTAGCTCAATTTTATCCATTGGTAGTATAGCTTCTGTAACTATACCTGCAGGAGTTTTGATATAAGTTGAATTATTATCGTTTGCCAAATCTTTCAATGTTGATGAGTTTTGGAAGTGATTTACTTGAATAACCTCTTTTGTTGCTGCAAAACGAGAGATACCGGTAACCAATGAGTCAACTTTTCCAGTTGAACTTTCAATAAGATAATTGAAAGAGATTTGTAAAACAAGGTTGTCGATATATATAACAGAACCATCACCGCTGGCACAATGAATATAAAAACCTTTAAGTACATTCTTTATAAACTGTGAAGCATCTTTGTAATTGTTCTTGTTCTCTTTATATTTATCCTGCATGAATTTACCTAAAGAGAGAGGCAACTTGACAGTCTGGTTATAAACTTTAGTAGTTCCGCTAGTAAAAATAGTATCTACTGAGGCACCACCTGCAGAATATGTAACTGAAGCTATAGGACTTGCATTTTTATTATAATACTTAGAAGGGTCTATAGATGTATAGAAGTTAGATTTTGCTTCTTCAGGAATAACCCTGTTTAGAGTATCAATCTGCATCTTCATTGCAGCAAGAGAATCTCCGTAGAATCCCGTATATTGAACAAAAAGATCCAATTTATTCACATTTTGCATTGTCTCTGGGAACTCAAAGTTGTCTGTACATGTAAACTGAGCCATGAAATCAGCATTAAATTCTCCAAAAACAGGGTCTGTATATCGACCTAAGTAGGCAGTTCTTGTACGTGCATATACAGAATCAACAAGAATAGATTTTGTAGTTATTTCGTAGCTTGCTGTGTCAGACAAAATGTGATCTTCTTCAGGTATTGTTGATGTACCTATGCCAGGAGTAGTATCATCACAGCTGTATAATAGAGCCATGACGAAAAGTATGCTTAAGAATTTGAATCTTATCATTTTTATAGGAATTGGATTATTCTTGACTATTTGCCCAAACTTCTTCGTAGAAGTTATTAACGGCATCCATATAATTCTCTGATGACTGATATTCTAAGAATGGTATATTTTTGCTTTTCGCAAATTCAATAAGATTAGGATTAATTTTTTCGCTGTTCTGAATTACTCCGTCTGAATATTCAATTGCAAGTTTATATATTGCTTCATGAGAGTATGGAGCAGAAATAACATTATCTATGTCACTCTTTTCAATACCCTTTAAAAGTAATTTATCACTTAGATTGTCTTGGAAGTTTTGCTTGAATTCATCATCAAAAGCAGAAAAAATAACTTTAGAACTTCTGAATGAAGGTTCCTCTTTATATGCTTTCTTTATAAACAAAGGCACAAATGCACTCATCCAACCTTGGCAATGTATCACATCTGGGCACCAACGAAGTTTCTTTACAGTTTCAAGGACACCACGTGCATAAAATATTGCTCTCTCCTCATTGTCATTATATTCCTCACCGTTTTCATCAGTTAGAATCTGTCGGTGCTGGAAATAATCGTCGTTGTCAATAAAATATACCTGCATTCTCGCAGATTGAATAGAAGCAACCTTAATTATCAATGGATGATCAGTATCATCAATAATCAAGTTCATACCCGAAAGGCGGATGACTTCGTGTAATTGATTTCTGCGTTCATTTACATTTCCCCACTTAGGCATAAAAGTTCTGATTTCTCTTCCTCTTTCCTGTATACCTTGAGGAAGATATCTGCCAGTGTTTGACATTTCTGATTCTGAAACGTAAGGAGTGATTTCCTGTGTAATAAATAAAACTTTGTTTACCTTCATTTCTTTATAATTGCTCATAATCATTTTGCAAAGGTATAAAAAAAAGATGCGCGTGACAAGATTATTCGTTTATTAATTCCCTACTAACTGTTAACTAGATGAGATATTTGTTAAAAGTTAAAAAGATTACATTCTTTATCGCCATATATTGATTTTTCTTTCTTTTTATCTGATTTGTATTTTCGCAATTTCCATATTCTCTTTTTTCTCTCATAAATTATAGTTTACTTTGCACTCGTTTTAATTCAAAGCATAAATACAATTATTAGATGAAAGTATTTAATAACATTAACGAGTTAAAGAGTGTACTAGCTACACATCGCTTGGAAGGAAAGAAAATTGCTCTTGTCCCAACAATGGGAGCTCTTCATCAGGGGCATGCTTCTCTAGTTAGAAAAGCTGCTGCTGAGAATGATATCGTAGTGGTTTCAGTTTTTGTTAATCCTACTCAGTTCAATGATAAAAACGACTTGAAAAAATACCCACGTACTCTTGAAGCCGATTGTGAACTACTAGAAAGAGAGGGAGCAGATATAGTTTTTTCTCCTTCTGTTGATGAAATGTATCCTGAAGAGGACAAACGTCAGTTCAGTTTTCCACCACTAGACACTGTGATGGAGGGTATCTTTCGTCCCGGACATTTTAATGGAGTTTGTCAGGTGGTAAGTAAGTTATTTATGATTGCTGATCCGGATAAGGCATATTTTGGTGAAAAGGATTTCCAACAATTGGCCATTATACGTGAAATGGTACGTAAAATGGGCTTTAAACTTGAAATTGTTGGTTGTCCGATAATAAGAGAGATGGATGGGTTAGCATTGAGCAGCCGTAATGCTTTACTCTCTGCGGAAGAGAGAAAAACGGCTCTAAATATTTCAAAGACTCTTTTTGAATCGGTTGACTATTCTAAAACTCATACATTGCGTGAGACTAAAGGGTTTGTTGAGAGCTCTATAGCAGCAGTTGACGGATTGAAATTAGAATATTTTGAGATTGTTGATGGTAATACTCTTCAGAGTCTAGAGGAATGGCAGAACAGCAGTTATATTGTTGGTTGCATAACTGTATTTTGCGGTAGTGTAAGATTGATAGATAACATCAAATATAGAGGATAAGATTATGATGGTAGAGGTATTGAAATCAAAAATACATTGTGCAAAGGTTACCGAAGCTAATCTGAATTATATGGGTAGCATCACTATTGATGAAGACTTGATGGATGCGGCTAATATGATTGCTGGTGAGAAGGTAGCTATTGTGGATAACAATAATGGTGAACGCTTCGAGACCTATATAATAAAAGGTGAGAGGGGTTCAGGAGCTGTCTGTCTCAATGGTGCTGCAGCTAGAAAGGTTCAAGTGGGAGATATAGTAATTATAATGTCATATGCATTGATGGATTTTGAAGAGGCAAAGACATTTACCCCTTCAGTTATTTTCCCAGACTCCTTCACTAATAAGATCATCATTTAGAAAATATAATATTGCACAACTTATAAGAATAGTAGTACTATAAGTTGTGCAATTATTACTCTACTGAACATAGCCAACGGGTAGACTGTAGCATAGCTTACAGAAGGATTGTCTCCCGGTATCGTGTCGTTGGCATAGTTTAATGCCATTGGATTTGCCATACCACCGCACAGCATTCCACAAATTCGTCCATAATCCAGCTTAAAGAATTTAAGAGAGATTACTCCTATTATAACTACAGGGATGAATGTAAGCACAAATCCCAATCCTATCCACAGCAAACCTTCAGGGCGCATAATAGTATCAAAGAAATGAACACCGGAATCAAGTCCCAGACATGCTAGATATAATGAGAGCCCTATTCCTCTTAGCATCAAATTTGCACTTCTTGTTGTATATGTGACCAAATGGAAACGTGGTCCAAAACAGCCAATGAGAATACCAACTACAATTGGTCCACCTGCTAGTCCAAGCTTCACTGGTGTACTTATGCTTGGAATGCTTATAGGTATTGAACCAAGTATAAGTCCTAAACTATCCCAATAAATATGGCTCCTAGATTTGGTGTCTTCAATGTTTTGACCGCATTACCTACAATTTTCTCAACCTTTTCTATTGCTTCTTTTTCGCCTACAACTGTGAGCCTGTCGCCAAACTGTAGTACAAGTTCAGGAGTGGCTAATAGTTGAACTCCACTTCTAAGAACACGACTTATGTTTATTCCATAATTATTACGCAGCCTAAGTGAACCAAGTTTCTTACCATTAATCTCTGGGCGGCTAATTATGATATGTTTTGAAATAAGTTGACTATCTATTGCATTCCAGTCTATATCATTATTGTTCCAATCTTCCTTCTCTAGCTTTCCAAATAATATGGTAAGTGCAGGTACATCCTTTTCGGTTGTAATTACTAAAACCTTATCATTCTCTTTTAGAACTTTATCGAACGTAGGAATGGTGACTCTGTTATCTCTCCAAAGTCTTGATATAACAAACTTAGGATAGCATAGCTGTGCTATCTCCTTTATGTTTTTATCGAAGATACCAGGATTCTGTACAGTAAATGTAGCTATGAAAGTCTGGTTGTCATTATCCGGGTTCTCTTGTTCTATATTTTCCTGCTTTACAAAAAACTTCCTCATAAAGAGTATAGCGATAATAACTCCTACAACTCCTAAAGGGTATGTCACAGCACAACCAAGAGCAGCTCCATTGGATGGTATTCCTATTTGTGAAAGCGCTTGTTGAGAAGCACCAAGCGCAGGTGTATTTGTTGTTGCACCACATAGGATTCCAACCATATTATCCATAGGTACGCCTGCGATTTTGCTTAATAATACTGCCATTGCCGTGCCTAGAAGGATAAGTGAGAGGCCAAGCATATTTAGTTTAACTCCGCCCTTCCTGAATGAACTCAGAAATCCAGGGCCAACCTGAAGTCCAAGTTCATATACAAAGAGTACGAGGCCGAAACTCTCGGCATACATAAGCATATCGGGATTAATTGATAATCCTATATGACCTGCTAATATTCCGGTAAAAAATACAAAAGTTACACCAAGTGAAATACCCCATAAGTGTATTTTAGCCAATCCCAATCCAATAGCAATTATTAGTGATAGGATTATTACTGCCTGAATCGGTGAATGCTCGATGAAGACACTATATAGCCATTCCATAAAAATAAACGTGAAAATTATTCTACTTTTTCTTCTACAATGTCTAACAATGTGTCTATTGGCTCAACAGAGATTGAATCAGAATCACTTGCATGTGGAATATAGGTGCTACATTCATAACTTCTACTCAATTTGTGGTTAGGCTTACTAAATTTAGTATGGTACTTCTTAAATTTCTTGTCTGCAAGAACTTTTTCCATGAAATAGCCAAATATAGGAAGAGCAGTTCTGCTACCTTGTCCAAGCTGTCCGCTTCTGAAGTGGATACTTCTATATTCTCCACCTACCCATGCACCTGCAACAAGATTAGGTGTGACTCCCACAAACCATGCATCAGAGTGGTTTGAAGAGGTACCTGTCTTTCCTCCAAACTCAGTACCTGAATTGAATAGGTCGAAACTCCACAAGGCTTGAGATGTTCCACCTCTCTCAGTAAGTCCTCCTCTAAGCAGCTGTTGCATAAGGAATGCACTTTCGTAAGGCAGTGCCTCTTTTTTATTCTGTTTTGAGGTATATATTACATTACCATCTTTATCCTCAATTTTTGTTACTAGGATAGGGTCAATGGCAATTCCGTCGTTCATTACAGTTCCATATGATGAAACCAGCTCAAGAAGTGATACATCTGAAGCTCCTAGACTGAGAGAAGGTGCATTAACCAACTTGGTCTTTATACCCATAGAGTGTGCTGTATGAATTATATTCTCTATACCTACTTCGTGAGCCAGATTAGCTGCAATAGTGTTTACAGATTGAGCGAAAGCAACTCTAAGTGACATAGTGTCGTAAGTGCATCCTCCATTTGCATTGTGTGGATTCCACATCTTCTTCTCTCCCTTATCCATAACTTCCCATGGTATGTTTTCATCCACTCGTGTATCGCAAGGAGACATACCTTGATTCATTGCTTCGGAATACACGAAGAGTTTGAATGTTGAACCTGGTTGTCTTTTTGAGAGAACTTTATCATATTTCCATGAATCATAATTTATATCACCTACCCAGGCTCTTACCTCACCATTCTGTGGCTCTATTGCAACGAATCCACAATGCATGAAATGTACCATATATCTTATTGAGTCCATAGTACTGAATGTTGTATCTTTCATTCCAAGTTTATAGTCGAATACTTGACATCTATGAGGCTTATTAAGATAATAAGTGATAGAATCCTGGTCGTTAGAATACTTTTTCTTAAGATATCTGTATGCTGAAGTGCGGGTTGAGAGATCTTCAATGAAGTTTGGAATAACTTTTCCTTGCTTATCTCGCCAAGGTTCATCTTTACCCCAATGGTTTTTGAAATTTCTCTGTACCTGTTGCATCTGTTTCTCTACTGCTTCCTCTGCATACTTCTGCATACGGCTATCAATGGTAGTGTATATTTTGAGACCATCTGTATAAATATCGTAGTTGTTCTCTTTACACCATTCCTTCAGATAGTTAGCTACTGCATCTCTGAAATATAGGGCAGAGCCTTGGTAGTTATTTTCAATCTTAGAGCTAAGCACTATCGGTTTTTTGCACTCTTGGGTATATTGATCGTTGCTTATTATGTTATGTTCCTTAAGCTTACCTAAGACAATATTTCTTCTATTAAGACTATTTTGTGGATTTATTATAGGGTTATAATAAGTTGTAGCTTTCAATAGACCTACCAATACAGCTGCTTGTCCAACAGTAATCTTTTTAGGAGTGGTATTGAAGTATTTGTTGCATGCTGTTTTGATACCATAGGTGTTGCTGCCAAAATCTACAGTATTAAAGTACATAGTAAGAATATCCTCTTTACTATAAAGGCTCTCAATCTTTACGGCGGTCACCCACTCCTTACTTTTCATTATAAGAAGCTTAATTCCAGGAATCTTTCCTAACAATCCAGTTGAGTATTGAGATCTCACTTTAAATAGATTCTTTACTAACTGCTGTGTTATAGTGCTTGCACCACGTGCGTCACCATGTACAACGTAATCTTTTGCAGCTGAGAATAGTCCCTTAAAATCTATACCAAAGTGTTCGTAGAATCGTTCATCTTCAGTGCAGACTAATGTATTTATAAGGATAGGAGATATCTCATCATATTCAACAGGAGATCTGTTCTCTGAGTAGTATTTACCTATCAATTTCCCATCGGAGCTATATATTTCGGAAGCTATGCTTTGCATAGGGTCCTTGATATTAAACATACTTGGGGACTTTCCGAAAAGGAACAGAAAGTTTATGTCTATTAAAAAGAGCAATACTATCAGTGATGCTACTCCAGTTCCAGCTATAATAGCAATTTTATTATACCATTTTGATCTTTTATATAATGCTATATATGCTTTATATATGCTTTTTATCTTCATTCCTACCTTATGCAAATATGGTAGCACAAGGTGATATAGATTAATTATTGTCTTATTCATTTTATTCATTATAGAGAGAATATTATTTTTCTTGAAGCCAAGCATCAATCAGTTTTCTTGCAATACTCAGTTTCCTTGGTATCTCAGGTAGATTATCTTTAGTAAAGAATCCTGCTGAGGTTAATTCGTATTCCTGTATCTTTATCTCACCAGATACATAGTCTGCAATAAAGCCTATCATGATGCCGCTTGGATATGGCCATGACTGACTTCCAAAATATTTTATATTATTAATTTTAAGTCCTGTCTCTTCCATCACTTCTCTTTCAACAGTCTCTTCAAGTGATTCTCCTGGTTCTACAAAACCGGCAACCAAACCATTGAATGTGCCGCGGAAGTTCTTAGCTCTTATCAATAGTATTGAATCTCCTTTATGAATTCTTACAATAATAGCCGGTGATATATTAGGATAGAATTCCTGATTACATTCAAGGCATTTCTTTCCAATATTCGAAATCTGTATTGTCTTTACACCGCAATGAGGACAGAATCTGGTGTTAACATCCCAAAAAAGAATCTGCCATGCTCTTCCAGCAAGTTTATACTCCTGAAGTGGAAGTATATCATAAGATGCACGCAAGTCAATAAACTCACATCCATCTGGCAACTCTTTAACATCCTCTTCATCTATAAAATATGCTTTGCACTGTTTACCATAGTATGTGGCTATATCAAGAATGTGTAAATTCTCTTCATTGCCAATAGGAGTTTTATCATCAAATGGTATTTCTCCTCCTTTTTCATTGTGCTTTACAAGTACACTCTTCTTAAAAAAAACGAACCAATATATTTTCTCTCTCATAATTATTTTTGATTTACCCCTTTCATGGTAAGCTGTATTCGTTTACGTTGTATATCCACATCCATAACCTTAACGCTTACTCTTTGATTTATTGATACGATGCTATGAGGGTCTTTAATGAATTTGTCTGTTATCTGTGATATATGAACCAACCCTTTTTCTTTTATACCGATATCCACAAAACAGCCAAAGTCTGTTATGTTAGTAACTATTCCGTTTAGTTCCATACCGGTATATAATTGTTGAATATCAGAAATGCTATTCTCAATGTTTATAGTCATTTTCTGGATTCTAGGGTCTCTACCTGGTTTCTCAAGTTCATCTATAATATCTTTCAGGGTTGGAATACCAACTTTGTCGGATACATATCTGTTAATATCTATTTTTGAAATTATCTCTTTATTATTGATTATATCTTTAATGTCACATTTTATGTCCTTTGCAATTTTCTCAACAACATCATAAGATTCAGGGTGTATGCCGGTGCAATCGAGAGGATTTGTAGAATCGGTTATTCTAAGGAAACCGGCACATTGCTCAAATGTTTTGTTACCCATTCTTGCAACTTTAAGAAGTTCCTTTCTATATTTAAATGGTCCGTTCTCAGAGCGGTAATCAACTATGTTTTTAGCCAGTGTCTCTCCGAGTCCTGAAACATACATCAGCAGGTGCTTGCTTGCAGTATTTAGATTTACTCCGATCTTGTTTACACAGTTTTCAACTGTCTGGTCAAGTGACTCTTTTAGTAAATTCTGATCCACATCATGTTGATATTGTCCTACACCAATCGATTTTGGGTCAATTTTTACAAGTTCAGCAAGAGGATCTTGCGCTCTTCTTGCTATACTTATTGCACCACGCACGGTAACATCAAAGTCTGGAAACTCTTCTCTAGCACTTTTTGATGCAGAATAGACTGAAGCACCGTCTTCGGATATATTATAAATTTCTATCTCTATAGGAAGACCAATAGATCTTACAAATTGCTCTGTTTCTCTTCCCGCTGTACCATTACCTATGACTATTATCTCTATTTTATACTTTTGGCATAGAGATAATATTATTTGTTTAGCCTCATCTATACTATCTTGTGGAGGGTGTGGATATATTGTCGTATTAACTATAAAATCGCCTTCTCTGTTTAGACAGACTACTTTGCAACCAGTTCTGTATCCTGGGTCTATACCCATTACGATTTTCTGTCCCAGTGGTGGAGAAAGGAGAAGTTGTTGAAGATTCTTTGAAAATATTTTTATGGCCTCTATATCGGCATTCTGTTTGCTTGATATAGCAAACTCATTTTCGATGGACGGCTTAAGTAATCTTTTATATGAATCTTTTATTGAAAGCTCCAACTGACGTGCACACTCATTTTTAGTATGTATGTACATTCTCTCTATTGTATTCAAAGCCTCCTCTTCATCACATGATATAGAAACTCTGAGGAAACCTTCACTCTCACCTCTGCGCATGGCAAGTAATCTGTGTGAAGAACATTTTCCCAATTGTTGCGAGCAGTCAAAATAATCTTTGTATTTAATGGCCTCCTCTTCTTTGCCCTTTATCACTTTTGAAGTGATTGTTGCCTTTCTAGCAAATATTGTTCTTACTTTTGCTCTGATTTTATCATCTTCATTAATAACCTCTGCAATGATATCTCTAGCACCTTTAAGTGCTTCATCAATACTCTCAACCTCTTTATTAATGAATTTGCTGGCAGTAAGTTCTATTTTGTTATCTCTTTGAAGAAGAATAGTTGCAGCGAGAGGGGATAAGCCTTTTTTCTTGGCTATTTCAGCTTTAGTGGTTCTTTTAGGACGAAAAGGCAGATATATGTCTTCCAACTCATTCAAAGATGGGCAAGATGCTATTTTCTGCTTCATTTCATCAGTGAATTTGCCTTGGCTGACAAGAGAGGCTGTGATTGCCTCTTTTCTTTTATCTAATTGGATGAATTTATCATTCTGATTTTTAATCTCTTCAATAAGAGTCTCATCAAGATTACCAGTTCTTTCTTTTCTATATCTGCTGATAAATGGTATTGTCGCTCCTTCGTTAAGTAAAGCTATTGTGTTCTTTACCTGATGAGCTTGCAGATGTAGAGTCTCGGCAATTAAATTATATACATCCATTTTAAATATTGTAAATACGGCGCAAAATTACATAAAAACTATAATATAATTCCGTTCCTTAAGGAATAAAAGATTTATTTATACTTAAAAATGGAAGATTATTATCTATAATATGCTATCTGCTAAAAAAAGAGAGCTGGTTTTTCAAAAATAATATCTCTTTCTGCATAGATTCAATTCGATTGAGCATGTGACGTATTGCATCAATACCATTGATATTAATCTCCAAATCATAATAAAGATGTAGGTAACATTCAAGTTCCGAGAGTTGATCTGACGATATGTATCTCTCTTCATTTACTTCATGCACGGTTATCAAACCGTCATTTTCTAACTCAAAGATAAATTGTGGGTCAACATGGCATCTATCACAATAATCTTTTATGATAATTAATTCTGTATCCATACTATACATTTTTTTCAAATCAATAAAACGATCAAGTATTGTTTGCGATTTATCTGCTCTCTTTAATCTGTTTAAATAGATCTTTCTGTTTATCAGTAAGATTTTCGGGGATAAGAACATTATAGGTGACTATTAGATCTCCAAATTGATTGTCTTGTTTATATATAGGGAATCCTTTTCCTTTAAGTCTTACCTTAGATTCGTTTTGAGTTCCTGACTTAACTTTTAGTTTTACTTTCCCACTCATTGTATCTATCGTTGTTTCTCCACCCAAAACAGCAGTATATAAATCTATTGTTGCCTTTACATAAATATCATTCCCCATTCTCTTGAATATATTGTCATCAGCAATAACAAATTTTATGTAGAGGTCACCACTAGGCCCTCCATTGAATCCTGGAGCACCAAATCCCTTCAACTTTATTGTCTGTCCGTTAGCTATTCCTGCAGGCACCGTTATTCTCACATTTTTTCCGTTGATATTTATGATCTGCTTATGAGTCTTTGAGGCCTCAATAAGTGATAGATTTAGTTCTGCATTATAATCTTGACCTCTAAACTCTCTGCCTCTTCCCCCTTTTGTATTTGATTTCTGCCCAAATAGACTCTCGAAGAAGTCGGAAAAACCTCCTTCACCACCGAAACTATCTCCATTAAATTCGTGAGTGTCATTTGAAGAATACCAATATGAGCCATCTTCTCCAGAATGGAATCCTCCTTCACTATGCTTTTGTTTCTGTTTCTCAAATTCTTCAGCATGTTTCCAGTTCTCTCCATATTCATCATACTTTTTCCTTTTCTCCGGATTACTTAATACCTCATTAGCTTCATTGATGCTTTGGAACTTATCCTTTGCAGAAGAATCGTTTGGATTAAGGTCCGGATGATACTTTCTAGCTAACTTTCTGTATGCTTTTTTAATATCATCTTGAGTAGCATTCTTCTCAACTCCCAAGACTTTATAATAATCTATGTATGACATGATATATCTATTTCTTTATTATAGTAAACAAAAAAGGCATTAATAAGTTGGCTAAATAATATAAAATATTATATTTGTAATAAAAAATGAATAACATTTTAAATAAATGAATAGATTTTCTCTTCTAATAAAATATGAAATTATACTATTAATTTCTTTGTTTTTCTGTTCACACAAAATAAATGCTACTGAGGTAGACTACGGGTCTATTTTAATTATAACTTCATATAACCCTGATACCCGTTCGACTGCAGAAAATATATCAACGTTTGTTGATGAATACAAGAAAAGAGATGGAAAACTATCTGTATTAGTGGAGAGTATGAACGTCCAAAACTTGTCAGAGCTGCATCTTTGGAAAAACAGGATGAGAGATATACTCTCGAAATACAAAGAGAAAACTCCATCAATTATTATTCTGTTAGGACAAGAGTCTTGGGCGGCTTTTCTTTCTCAAGAGAGTTCATTTGTAAAGAATATACCTGTAATATGCGGTATGGTAAGCTCAAAGACTGTCATGCTTCCCGATTCAATACCTTTTGATACAAAGGAGTGGAATCCTGAAAATAAGGATGTTATTGACGATTTCCATGACTTTAATATAATTGGAGGTTTTGTCTATGATTATAGAATAAGAAAAAATCTGTGTCTTATAAAGGATCTCTATCCCGAAACAAAAAATATATATTTTCTTTCTGATAACTCATTTGGAGGAGTAGTTATGCAATCTTCATTGCGTAGATTTATGAATACATACAATGGAGTGAATGTGTATTATATTGATGGAAGAAAACTATCTTTCCTAGATGTAAGTGAAAAAATTCGTCCTCTTGGAAAAGAGGACTGCGTTCTTGTTGGAACATGGAGGATTGACCGTACTGAAAACTATGTGCTAAAGAATACTTCATCTATGTTTTGTGATGTAAACCCTACAGTTCCTACTTTTTCTCTTTCGTCGAACTCTTTCGGCTCATGGGCAGTCGGTGGATATATGCCAAAATATAGAAATGTTGGTAGAGATATAGCTGATTTAGCTTTAAACTACTTGACAGATAAAACTCGCTATAAGAAGGCAATACATTTTATTTCAAATGAATATAGTTTTGATTCAAAAAGAATGTCACAACTAAATATAAAAGTTGATTCTCTTCCTAATAATTCTGTAATCATAAATCAGGAGCCAACATTCTATCAGAAATATAAGAA
>NZ_BAJR01000008.1 GCF_000613805.1 Phocaeicola paurosaccharolyticus JCM 15092
TTGCTAAATAGTATTTTCATTCTATATTCGTTTGTTATTAGACGAAAAACCAGACAAAAACCCTACGTCAATCTGAATCTATTTTTAGTGATTACAAAGGTATACTATTGTTATAGGTTACAAAATAGTAAGTATTTTTTATTTTGTTTATGGTAGTATTGATTATAGTGGGAATTCAGTAAAACAAGAATGCTCTCATAGTGAATTACTCTTACTTATAAAGTAAAAGTTTATGTGAATAATCGTGATAAAAAGTTCGTTTGGCGATGACGGTCATCAGTCGGCAACGTCATCTCATTAGACGACGAATTATTGTTTCAATAAAAATGTATTTTGTGGAGATAGAGGATATAAAGTCTGTTTTATGGCTGATAACTATTTTATAGCTATCAATTGCATCGAGAAAATAGTAATTTACCTAAATTTACATCATAATTTTAAAAAGATGAAGCTATATAGTAAGCAAGATGCAATTGAGCAGATGAATAGATTGGCAAAGGCAGATATTCCATATATCTTTATAATTGACTATTTACAGGAGAATATATTTATTGAGAGGATTGAGAATGTTGATCCTTATGAGACTCTCTTCTCATTTAACTCTGTATCAAACTCTACTCATTCGATTAATGAAAAGAGGAAAGATATTGGATTATTACAGATTGGTAAGAACTTTTCCTATAATAAAGAAACAGATGTAAGCAATATTGAATGGCACTACAATATGCCATTATTTAATAGCTATAAAATGAGCTTTGATACAGTGGTTAGTAATATTCGTCGAGGGAACAGCTTCCTAGTAAATCTTACCTGTAAGGTACCTATTGCTACAAACTTATCTCTTGTTGATATTTTCTATAATTCTAAAGCTATGTATAAGTTGCTCTTGAAAGATAGATTTGTATGTTTTTCACCAGAGATATTTGTACGTATAGATAAAAATGGAGTGATAAGTTCATATCCTATGAAGGGTACTATTGAAGCGTCTGTTGATAGGGCTGAGGAGATTTTGATGAACGATGAGAAGGAGGCTGCTGAACATGCTACAATAGTTGATTTGATAAGGAATGATCTTAGTATGGTTGCCGAAGATGTGAAGGTTGACAAATACAGGTATGTAGATACCATATATACAAATAAGGGACCTATATTGCAGACTAGTTCGAAGATCTCGGGACATCTGCCCGATGATTATCAGGAGAGGATAGGAGATATAATATTCAGATTGCTGCCTGCAGGTTCCATAACCGGTGCTCCAAAGAAAAAAACTATGGAGATTATAGCTGAGGCTGAGGGATACGACAGAAATTTCTATACCGGCATAATGGGATATTATATGGAAGGATGCTTGGATAGCGGAGTTATGATCAGGTTTATAGAGAATGAAGATGGTAAGCTATATTTCAAAGCCGGTGGTGGAATAACCTCTATGAGTTGTTGTGAGAGTGAGTATAATGAAGTAATTCAAAAAGTTTATGTGCCAATATATTGAGACAATGATGGTTGATGATGATAATATTGTAAATCTTTATTATCACAATAGGCGACTTAACGCTACTCTACATCATATCTCTTATCTCAATGAGAGAGTAGAGATAGAGAAATATGTTTATCCCTTGATAGAGAAGATGAAAAAAGAGTCTCCTGGTATTAAAATATCTAATTATAAGGCAAGATTGCTTTACGATAAGGATGGGGTAATAGATGTCACTCTCTCACCATATAAAATTAGAGAGGTAAGAACTCTGAAATGTGTTATTTGTGACCAGATAGAGTATTCCTATAAAAGTGCTGACCGTGCAAAACTTAATGAGCTCTTCGCAATGCGTAGTGATTGCGATGATATAATTATAATAAAAGATGGAATGGTGACCGATACATCTATCTGCAATGTTGCATTTTGGGATGGCAAAAGATGGTTCACTCCTCAATATCCACTTCTGAAAGGTATCAGAAGAGAGACTCTTCTTGAAGGTCATGTCATAAAAGAGGAAAATATTCCTCTATCTACCATAAAAAGATATTCAAAAATATGTCTATTTAATGCAATGATACCTTTCGGAGTGCTAGAGATAGGTACAGATAACATATGTCTGCCTTAATTATATCACCTAATCTTCATTAGCTTTCTTATTAATATAGTATATCACCCTATTTCCTGAACCAGAAAAAGTTATTCCTGAGTCGGGATCATTTCTAAGTTCCACCAACTCCTCATGAGCTTTGAACTTTGACAATCCTGTAATTTTCGCATAATCCGCCTCCAGCATAAATGGTGTATCTGGATTACTGAGGTAGGTGAGTGCTTGCTGCAATCTCTCCTCTTTTGTGAAAGGTGATATGTGCAACCTGTTTACCTTACCACGCTTAAGTTTACAGCTCTGATTTGCTCTAGATATAAGGTCTCTGTCTGCTCGGAAACTTACTCCGTCAATGACTATGCTGGCTGCATTTCTCTTTTGATCATTACCATCTATGGTGTCCATCTCTTTCCCTTTTATAACACCGATGCTACCCTTGAAGATGCCAAGTCCTTCAATAGAGATGCTATATCCCTTGCTTATAGAGCGCGCTATTTCATCGGACATACTCTGTAGAACATGCGTCACACTACCGGTGCTCAGCCCGGAACCGGGATAAGCTATCTGAGAAATAAGGTCTTTTGTAGAAAGAATTCCTCTACTTTCAAGCCTGTAATAGCACCTTTTCTTTCCGGTACCATTCAAATCATTCATCTCCTGCTTAATATACTTAGTCATAAAGTAAAAGTTTATGTGAATAATCGTGATAAAAAGTTCGTTTGGCGATGACGGCCAATCAGTCGGCAGCACCATCTCATCAGACGACGACGGCGACTTATCAGACGGCGGCGGCAAATGAATAATTCATCTTGTATATCTCTAATATACAAATAAATAACGAGAAATAAAACTCTTTATTCTTCTATTTTTATGATACTTTGTATAAAGTTTTTTTGATAAATGAATCTTCATTTTTTTGAGTTGCTCTAATTTTGATATATCTTTCCACTGAAAATCTATATTATGAATAAAAAACACAGTGACAATACATTATGAATTTCATTAAATCCCTTTTCCTTACTGGGTGGGTTACGCTGTTTATGAGCTGTTCGACCGGTCATAGGGCTGACAGGGAGATAGACCAATCTCCAAAGATATTTCCTGATTATAAAGATATAACTGTCCCATGCAATATTGCTCCTCTGAATTTTGAGGTTGAAGGCGCAAAATCACTCTATGCAGAGATTAGCTGTGATGGTAATGTTTTATTATCGGTAGATGGTAATAAAGAAATAAAAATTTCATCCGACGAGTGGAGGGAACTTATGACATCATGTGCAGGTAAGGAGCTTAAAGTAGAGTTGTCTGTTTTCGATGAGGCGAATCCTGAAGGTGTGAGATACAGACCTTTCTCTATATTTGTATCAAAGGATAGTATAGACCCCTATATTGCTTACAGATTGATTGAACCTGGCTATGAGAGTTGGCAGGATATGAAGATATGCCAACGCAGACTATCCGATTTTACAGAGGAGGAGATTCTCAAGACTGATAGAAATGGATGTATAAATTGCCACTCTTTCCATAACTATTCTCCCGAGAACATGCTTATACATTACCGTAAGAAGGGTGGTGGAACACTCTTTGTTGAAGGAGATAAGTTGAAGAAGATTGATTTGAAGGCTATTGCTCCAGGAAAGCAAGGGGTATACCTTATGTGGCATCCTTCAGGAAAGTATGTTATATTCTCTTCTAATGCTACTTCGCAAAGTTTCTATGCTACAGGCAAGGACCCTATAGAGGTTTACGACAGCGAGTCAGACCTTATACTTTATCGTGTTGATGATGAGAAGGTGGCTACAGATCAACGCTTTTGCGGAGATTCACTATTGCAGACATTCCCGGCTTGGTCTCCTGATGGAAAGTCACTATACTACTGTGTATCAAAGAAGGTAAAGAGCTCGGATGAACTGAACAAACTTCACTATTCATTATGCAGAGTTGGTTTTGATGCAGAAACAGGAACATTTGCTGAAAAGATAGATACTATTATCGATGCAGAGAAGGGAATGAACAGCATCTCTTTCCCAAGAATATCTCCTGAAGGACGATACCTGTTGTTTACTCGTTCAGGCTTTGCTACTTTCCCTATATGGCACTCTGACAGCGAGTTGGAGATGATAGATCTTCAGACCGGTAAGTTTACTGATACTTCCATTCTCAACAGCAAAGAGGCAGAAAGTTATCACTCATGGTCATCAAACGGCAAGTGGGTAATATTTAGCAGCCGACGTCTTGATGGACGTTATACTCGTCTCTTCATAGCGCATTTTGACGGTAAAGGCAGATTCTCACGCCCATTCCTTTTGCCTCAAGAGTCGGCAGAGCATAATATCATGAGATTAGAATCATACAATATACCTGAGTTTATAAAAGCACCGGTACGATTGGATAAGAAAAAGGCAATGGAGTTGTTTAAATAAGAATTGCAATACTATGAAACTGAAAATAAAAGCTATAGAAGGCAATAAAAACCACTATTTATTGTTTCTCTTAATGTTTGTAATAATATATATCTTCTTCTCTCAGATTTACCCATATAGACTATGGAAGATGGAGGAAGATAACTTGTTTATATTGACTTCCGACTTTACTAAGGCTGTTCTCACTTCACCTGCCGGTGTGGCAGAGTGGATAGGGCTATGGCTTGCTCAATGGTATGGTAACGTGATAGTCGGCATACTTATAAACACTGTTCTTCTCTCACTTTTAGGGGTTATCTCTTACTATACAATGAAAGAGAACAAGTTAGGAGGGGGTATGCTGGGCTTTGCTGCTCTACCTGTTGTCGCCACTATGTGGGCATCGTTTTATGCTCACTCTCCTGTGATAATTGTGAGCCAGATAGCGTTGTGGGGTGCATTATTGTTATATAGTAAGATTGGCAACTATTCATTAAGATTGGCTATTTTTGCTGTTCTTATACCGATAATGTTATTTCTTATTCCCGGAGGAGCTTTGATATTTTTGTATATCTCTATAGCATTAGTTGAGATGATACGTTCTCCACGTTCATCTAAGTCATTGGTATATATCCTACTTGCTATTTTGGCAGCGTTTGCTCCTGTTATATGGAACTATTTCTATTATGAGCCTATTGCTGTCCGTTATTCTATGTTTACCAACGCAGAGATACCAACTTGGCTTACTATATTTGTATTCCTTCCTTGTTTGATCTCGATATTCAATCTATCTAAAGTAAAGCATATTGCATTTTATTGGGCATATGTCATAATTGCCTTATTGTTAGGCACTGCATCTGCTATATTGTATAAGGATAGCGTCTTTAAGAATTCAGAAGAGAGCTATCATCTGGAGTATCTTGCAGAGAATAGGATGTGGAACAGAATACTTCAGAGGGGGATGGATAGTGAACTCAGTCTATACGATCTTCGTATGAAATATTCAGTGTTGAGCCTGATAGAGTTGAACAAACTTCCCGAGTTGCTCTTCTCGCTTCCTGTTACACCTATGCTTGAATATACGTATCCTTCACCCAACAGTCGCATGACCTATGGATTGAACAGTCGATTCTATAAATCACTTAATCTGACAAATGAGGCTATGCACAACCTCTTCCAGGATGCTTGTATGTCGGACTATGGAATGAATTTCCGTGATCTTAGAAATCTGGCTCAATGTGCTAAGATCAGTGGAAATGAGGAGTTGGCAAGGAAATACCTTTCTATATATTCTCGTAGTAATCTGAATACAACGAAGCTTGAAGAGTTCGTAAATGCCAGTAGAGGTGAGGCTCCCCGTCTTCCACAGCTATTCAGTGCATCTACAGATGTAAAGACACTAATGCGTGTGCTATCCAGTCAATATTCAACTACGTCAATAAACGACTGTCTGCTCTGTAATTTGCTTATGAAAAAGGATCTTGCAACTTTTGCACAGGTGGCTCCTTTCTGTCTTACATCACCTGAACTGGTGCGAGGATGCTATAAGGAGGCTGCTCTGTTATGTAAGGTGAACAATATTCCTTGCAGAATTGAGGTCACTGATGAGGCCTTAAGAGCTTACTCAGATCTGCAACAGATGATGCAGACAGGCAATAGCGAGGCTATAGGTAGAAAGTTTGCCGGTAGCTATCTGAAGTATTACTTCTCTGATATAAACGTAGAAAAGATAGAATAAAAAATCATCCTCACTCTGCTTTATTGAGTAAGGATGATGCTGATTATCTCATTCTAACCAAAGGTCATCGGGATAAGCTTATTTGATGTAATATCAGTTGCCTACATATTCGTCATAAGATGGCAGCAGACAATACATGTCTGCAATATCTCTGAATTAAATATTAATAGTTTTTGCCAGAGCATCCTCTTCCATATAATCCATGTTATTAAGAAGAATAGTCTCTTTGGTCAAATCCGGCTGATTGGTACGGAAAATAAGTATTCCTCTGCCATCTAGAAGAAATGAGTAAAGGTAGGAGATACTTATTCCTGCGTTATGAATTATCTCTAAGGCATCGGCAGCACAGCCCGGTTTATTGTCAAGTTTCAAGGCGAAGACATCGGATATATTAGCCTGTATGCCCGATTCTTGAAGCATCTTAACTGCTCGTAAAGGTTCACTGCAAATAATTCTGTAAATACCATAATCAGTGGTGTCGGCTATGGTACTTGCTACAATCTGTATCTTAGCCTCTTTGAGTTGTCTCAGCACCTTTATAAGTGTGCCGCTCTTATTCTCTATGAAGATTGAAATCTGATGTATTGTCATAATCTTTGCTTTAATATTAGTGTGTTATACGATTGTCTACTACACGTTTAGCTTTTCCTTCAGTTCGTGGAAGCGAGCCTTTTGATACAAGTTTTACATAAGGGGTGACAAGAATCTCATCCTTGAGTTCTCTTGTTATATCGCGTGTCAGCGACTGCAGACGGCCATAGTCATCAGTGAATAGTTGGTTGAGCTCTACCTCAATGGTCATTGAATCGTTTATATCTTCTCTGTTGAGAGTTATCAGATAATCACTTCCCAACTCTTTATATCTCATCAAAATCTGCTCTATCTGGATAGGGAAGATGTTGACTCCCTTGAGAATTATCATATCATCGGAACGTCCCTGCATACGTGCCAGACGTTTATGATGACGTCCGCAAGGGCACTCTCCGGGAAGGATGCGTGTAAGGTCACGGGTACGGTAGCGTATCATAGGCATAGCCTCACGTTTTAGAGTGGTGAGAACCATCTCGCCGATTTCTCCATCAGGAACAGGTTCCAGAGTAACGGGGTCAATAATCTCAACTATATAGTAATCTTCCCATATATGCATACCATTCTGTTCTGGACATTCAAAAGCTACACCTGGTCCACACATTTCGGACATTCCGAAAGAGTTGTATGCCTTGACACCCAACATATCCTCGATGCGGTGTCTCTGTTCATCGCTATGTGGTTCGGCGCCAATGGCGAGGACGCGCAACTTAAGGTCACGGCGTGGATCTATACCTTCTTCCTTCATGACTTCATAAAGGCGTGAGGCATACGATGGTATTGCATGAAGGCAAGTTGTACCGAAGTCCTTCATAAACTTTATCTGTCTCTTTGTATTCCCTGCACCTGCCGGCACTGTGAGCATACCTAAACGCTCAGCTCCATACTGCATACCAAGACCACCTGTGAACATGCCATAACCTGATGAGTTCTGGAATACGTCGTTAGGGCGCATGCCTACCATATACATACATCTAGCCATGGCATCAGCCCATGCCTCTATATCATTACGTGTGTGAAGTATTACTGTAGGATTTCCGGTGGTACCACTAGATGAGTGAAGGCGAATGCATTTCTCAAGTGGAACTGCAGCCATACCAAAAGGGTAGGTAGCTCGTAAATCTTCTTTTGTCGTGAATGGGAAACGTCTTAAATCGTCGAGTGACTTTATACTGTCGGCCGATAGTTTCTCTTGGTTGAAACGTTTTTTGTAAAATGGAGAATTCATGCAATGAGTTATCGTGCTCTTTAACTTCTCAAGTTGATAAGCATTAATTTCATCACGACTCATTGTCTCCAGTTCTTTGTGTAAATACATATCTATTTCAATATTGAATTTGAACAAACTTATAAAAGATAAATTCATCATGCAAAATAAACTCTGCTTTTGTAATCCTTTCTGAAAAAAAAAGATCTGATTTGGTTTGATAAAGAATATATATTTAAACTCTTGTCATATGACTTTATTTTCTTGATTAAGCTCATTTTTTACGTTTAAGAATTAAGCTTATAATACTTTAGTTGTTATATTTGTTATATAAGCAAAAGTTGTTGTTATGCTTGAATCGCTGTTCGACATATTAGTTAATATTGATAAATATGCTGCATACATTGTCAGCGAATATCAAATATGGACTTATGCAATACTCTTCGTTGTAATATTCATGGAGACAGGTCTTGTTATAACACCTTTTTTACCGGGTGACTCACTACTATTTGTAGTCGGTTCGCTTTCAGCTCTGCCGGGAACACCTCTTGATGTGAATATTATTGCTTTGGTAGTCTTTATTGCAGCGGTGTTGGGAGATACATGCAACTATTTTGTTGGACATTACATGGGGCAACGGTGCTTTGCAAACAGGAATTCTAAGATTTTTAAGCGGAGTTATCTTACAAGAACACATGCATTCTTCAACAAATATGGTGGTAAGACAATAATACTTGCCCGATTTATACCTATTGTACGTACTTTTGCGCCGTTTGTGGCGGGTATGGGAAGGATGCGATACTATAATTTCATGAGATATAATGTTATAGGTGCATTTTTCTGGATGATTCTATTCTGTTACGGAGCTACTTGTTCGGTGATATAACGTTTGTACAGGAGAATATGAATCTTTTCATCATCTTAATAATCATTGTTACTTCTGCAATTCCTATGTTGGAATTAGCCCGCTCATTATACCAATCTAAGAGCTAATCAGTTAATGAAAATAGTCCGCAATGGACAAAAAATGTTTTCCATAAATAGTCACATAAATTAGGATTAGCAAAACTAAATTATCTATATTTGCATAGCATCGGTTTCCGCTTCAACTCATGAACGACGGAATTAAAAGGGAATCCTGTGAAATTCAGGAACTATCCCCGTAGCTGTAAGTTTTGTTTATCTCATACTATTGAGATGAATTTTGCAACAACCCAAAGCCACTGACCTGAAAGGGTCGGGAAGGCGTTGCATAAAACAAGTCAGAAGACCTGCCGGTAACAAAGAACTCATTCAAGGCTTTCGGGTGAAAGGCAAAGATGTTACATCTGTTTGTCCCTGTATGATAGTATTTGGTTGCGAAGAATCACTAATTATTTTATACTATGTTGAATTCGAATTTATCTATTATCAAAAGAGACGGGAAGAAAGAGTATTTCTCTATTGATAAAATTAAAAATGCAATCTCAAAAGCGTTCCTGTCGGTAGGAAGTTTTGCATCGCAGGAGGTATTGACAAATATCCTCAGCCGTATATCTATCCATGATGGAATTACTGTGGAGGATGTACAGAACCAAGTGGAAATAGCCTTAATGTCCGAAGGGTATTACAGTGTAGCAAAATCGTATATGCTATACAGACAGAAACATACCGAAGACAGAGAGACAAGGGATAAGCTGAAATTCCTTATGGACTACTGTGATGCGTCGAACCCTGCTTCGGGAAGTAAATATGATGCAAATGCGAATGTAGAGAACAAAAACATTGCTACATTAATAGGAGAGTTGCCTAAGTCAAACTTTATCCGTCTTAACAGACGTCTTATTACAGACAGGATAAAGGATATGTATGGAAAAGAGTTGGCCGACAGATACTTGGAACTTCTTAATAATCATTTCATCTACAAAAATGATGAGACAAGCCTTGCAAACTATTGCGCAAGTATCACCATGTATCCATGGCTTATCTCGGGTACAACGGCTATAGGTGGTAACTCTACAGCACCAACAAACTTAAAATCATTTTGCGGTGGTTTTGTAAATATGGTATTCATTGTGGCAAGTATGCTTAGCGGTGCTTGTGCTACACCTGAATTTTTGATGTACATGAACTACTTCATAGAGAAGGAGTATGGTGAGGATTACTACCAAAATGCCGATAAGGTGGTGGATCTGTCGACAAAGAGACGTACTATAGATAAGATTATAACCGACTGCTTTGAACAGATTGTATACTCTATCAATCAGCCAACGGGAGCACGTAACTTCCAGGCGGTGTTCTGGAATATATCATATTATGATAAATACTACTTCAACTCTCTCTTCGAACACTTTGTTTTCCCTGATGGAAGTTCTCCACATTGGGATTCTCTGAGTTGGCTTCAGAAGAGGTTTATGGAGTGGTTTAACGTTGAACGTACACGATCAGTGCTTACATTCCCTGTCGAGACAATGGCTCTTCTCACAGAAAATGATGATGCAAAAGATAAGGAGTATGGCGACTTTACAGCTTATATGTACTCCAAAGGACACTCTTTCTTTACCTATATGAGCGATAATGCTGACTCACTAAGTAGCTGCTGCCGACTGAGAAATGAGATACAGGATAATGGGTTCAGCTATACTCTTGGTGCTGGTGGTGTATCTACAGGTTCAAAAAGTGTGCTTACAATAAACCTCAACAGATGTATTCAGTATGCTGTTAAAAATGGCATTGCATACAATTTATTCCTCGAGGAGGTAATAGATTTGGTACATAAGGTGCAGATGGCATACAACGAGAATCTCAAAAAACTGCAGGAAAAAGGTATGTTGCCACTCTTCGATGCCGGTTATATTAACATAAGCAGACAATATCTCACTGTGGGAGTGAACGGCCTTGTTGAGGCTGCACAGTTCATGGGAATAGAGATAAACGATAACCCTAAATATGAGGGGTTTGTTGGTGAAGTTTTGGGACTGATAGAGAAATATAACAAAAGGTATAGGGGTAAAGATGTGTTATTCAATTGCGAGATGATACCTGCTGAGAATGTAGGTGTAAAACACGCTAAATGGGATAAAGAGGCAGGATTTGAGACATATCGTGAATGCTATAACAGCTACTTCTATATTGTGGAGGATGAGTCGCTTAATATAATTGATAAGTTCCGTCTTCATGGAAGGAGATATATTGAGCACCTTACAGGTGGCTCGGCGCTGCACATGAACCTACAGGAGCATCTTTCAAAGGCTCAATATAGACAGTTACTAAAAGTTGCTGCAAAAGAGGGATGTAACTATTTTACATATAATATTCCTAATACAGTGTGCAATGATTGTAACCATATCGACAAGAGATATCTTACGGAGTGCCCTGTGTGCAGGAGTAAGAATGTAGACTATCTTACACGAGTTATAGGTTATATGAAACGTGTAAGCAACTTCTCATTAGCAAGGCAGAAGGAGGCTGCAAAACGATTTTATGTTGAAGCTGGCAAGCTATGATATAGTCTTTCAAGAGATACCAGATGAAATAACATTAGCATTAAATTTATCAAATTGTTGCATAAGATGTAAGGGCTGTCATAGCCCGCATCTTATGGACGACATAGGTGAACTGTTGGATAAACCCCTCCTTGATTCTCTTATAGATGGTTATAGGGATGAGGTGAGCTGTATATGCTTTATGGGAGGTGATTCATCGGTGAGAGATGTGGATACCATGGCAAAATATATACACTCGAAATATGAAGGAGGTATTAAAGTAGGATGGTACTCTGGAAGAGAAAACCTGGATGAGAATATATCTATTGATAACTTCGATTATATTAAACTTGGGCCATATATAGAGAGATTAGGCGGACTGAACTCTCCAGATACCAACCAACGGATGTATATGGTTGAGAAGGGTAATATGGTGGATATAACTTACCGCTTTCATAGAAAAGGGTTGCCTCTATGATCGTCTCGCTGCAATATACATACCTGCAATGATAAGTATGACACCTGCCATAGCCATAATTGTAAATGGCTCATCGAGGAAGATGAATGAACCTATAAGTGTGGAGAAGGGATTTAGGTATATATAGTTGGTTGCCTTAATAGTGCCGATATGCTTTAGTATTACATTCCATATAGCATAATAAGCCAATGAGGCAATGATCCCCAGGAATAGAAGGTTACCTAATACTGCCGGCTCTAAAATCTTACTGAAAGGAGTATTAGCGGGTTCAATGATAAACACAGGGAGGATAGTCAGCAATCCATAAAAGAAAATCTTGCGTGTTATGAAGTTTGTTTCGTATTTACGGAACAACTTCCTCATGATAAGACTGTAGAATGCCCAACTTATTGCTGCCGATAGTGCAAGAAAGTCGCCAAGAGGTGATAACTTCAGAATAACACTTCCGTTGTAGACCACTGCTCCCATACCTAAAAGAGAGATGATTGAACCTGCAATGATATGACGGTTGATATGGGTATCCTTGTCGACTACGATTAATAGAATAGTGGTAAGAAGTGGAGCTGTGCAGACAATGAAAGAGACATTGGTAACAAGTGTATGGGCAAGTGCTGTATTCTCCGTAAGGAAATAGAGTGAACCGCCTGTAACACCTCCTGCCATGAGAAGAAGTTCGTCTTTCAATGAGTAGGCAAATAGTTTCTTATGCGATATCATACACATACCAACATATGCTATTATAAAGCGTAGAAAGAATATCTCCTGCGGTGTTAGGCCGTTATCAATAAGTACTTTTGTTGAAATAAAGGTAACGCCCCATATTGAGACTACAATAATTGCTATAACATGATAAAAAATCTCACTTCTTCCGTTCATCATCTCTTTGTATTTTATGTTAAGTTTGTTCAGTCTCCTTATGGATATCGTTATTCCCTTATCAATGAGATGTACTCGTCATAGTCGATATATCTTCCTCCCATAGATTTAAGATGAGGAGTTTCCATTTGGCAATCTATAATTATTCCACCATTCTCTTCCATAAATTCGGCAAGGCCGATAAGCGCCAACTTTGATGCGTTGGGTACCTTACTGAACATGCTCTCACCAAAGAAGCTCTTGCCAAGGTTGACTCCATAGAGTCCACCTACAAGTTGTTCATCATCCCAAACCTCTACACTCACTGCAAATCCTTGATTATGTAGTTCAATATATGCACTCTTTATATTGTCGAATATCCAAGTCTCTCCTTTGCGCATTTCGCTGCAGTTGTATATTACCTCTTCGAATGCTCTGTTGAAACTTATTTTATAACTTGTCTTATTGAGGAAAGTACGCATAGAGTGCGATATATGTATCTCATTAGGGAAGATTACGAATCGCTTCAATGGGCAGAACCACATCAGCATATCCTCCTCATTGGGCCATGGAAAGATGCCGTTGGAATATGCCAATATTAATCTGTCGATGGTGAGATCGCCCCCAACGGCCAGAAGTCCGTCGGGTTCACCGTAATGGGGATCAGGGAAAGAGCACTCCTCGTTAAGCTGATAAACGGCCATTACTATTTAAGTTTCAGTTCGTTGTTCTCGACAATGATGTTTGCCTCACCGCCCTCTTTAAGTTTACCGAAAAGTATCTCCTTTGTAAGCAGGGTTTTGAGTTGTGAAGTGATAACTCGCTCTATCTCTCTTGCACCATATTCTTTGGTTATACCATGTTTCAGTATATATTCTGTTGCTTCATCACTTAACTTAAGTGTTACTTTTTTAGGCTCTAACTTTTGAGAGAGTTCACCCAGCTTTTTCTTCACAATCTTACTTGCCATAGTCTCGTCCATGTCATTGAATGTGACGATAGAGGAGAGGCGGTTTATGAACTCCGGTTTGAAGGTCTTCTTAACCTGCGATAGCATAGCGCTTCCCAAGCTTACATTAGAGTTGAAACCTACAGAAGCTTGCTTAGCATATTGTGCACCGGCATTCGATGTCATGATAAGTATAACGTTTCTGAAGTCAGCCTTGTGTCCCTTGTTGTCAGTAAGAGTGGCATAGTCCATTACCTGAAGCAGGATATTATAAATGTCCGAATGTGCCTTCTCAATCTCATCGAGAAGAAGAACACAGTGTGGAGTCTTTCTTATCTCATCAGTAAGCAGTCCGCCATCTTCATATCCCACATAACCGGCAGGAGAACCAATAAGTTTTGCAACTGTATGCTTCTCGGTATACTCACTCATATCAAAACGTATCAGTTTAATACCTAACTCGTTTGCCAATACTCTGGCTATCTCTGTCTTACCTACACCTGTAGGTCCCACAAAGAGAAGTGATGAGATAGGTTTGTTGTCGTCCAAAAGGCCGGCTTTGGATAGTTGAACAGATGTTACAATCTTCTCGACTGCCTCGTTCTGTCCATATATCTTAGTAAGTATTCTTTGTTCAAGAGATGCCAGATTCTTGCTCTCATCGGCTTTAAGTTCGAAAGAGTCTACACGGCATATCTTTGCAAGGATAAGGTTTATTATATCTTTTCCTACTGGTTGTGTCTCGCCTGCAACAGGGTGCAATTGACGGTAAGCTCCGGCTTCATCGATAAGGTCGATGGCTTTGTCAGGGAAGAATCTCTCGTTGATATACTTGTCAGCCATATCAACGGCATACTCTACCACACCCTCGTCATATTTTACATGATGAAAGTTCTCGTAGTTCTCCTGCAGACCTTTGATGATTGTCACAGTCTCACTATTGGATGGAGCAAGAATCTCAATATTCTGGAAACGACGTGCTAGTCCTTTATTCTTAGAGAAGTATCTATTAAATTCTTCATAAGTTGTTGAACCTATGAATCTTATTGATCCATCTTCAAAGTATGGCTTTAGCATATTTGATGCGTCTAATGATCCTTCTCCGGTCTGACCTGCTCCAACAAGATTATGAATCTCATCAATATAGATTATTGAATTCTCCTCTCGTGAAACTCCCTTCATGACAGTTTTCAATCTCTTTTCAAACTCTCCTCGGTACTGAGTTCCTGCAAGCAGGTTACCTAGATCTAAAGAGTATATTTTAGTTCCCTTCAAAGGTTCAGGAACAGCGCCTCTCTCTATCATTGCTGCAAGGCCATAGGCAATACTTGTTTTTCCCACTCCTGGTTCACCTATGTGAAGAGGGTTGTTTTTCTCCTTACGGCAAAGTACCTCCATGGTACGTTCCAACTCGTCGGAACGACCTATCAAAGGATTATGATCATTTACATGTTCATTAAGGCAGGTGACCATCTTCTTCCAGTCATCCTTATGTGACATCCGTGATTCCTCTGCATCCTCATCGTCATCATCATCATCTTCTTCATCCATATCATCAATCATATAGATAAGTACCTCTGTTGGGTCAATGTTTGCCTTTGCAAGATAATATGAGAGGTGACTCTCTTCTATGCTTGACATGGCTTGAAACACCATGCTGCATGTTATCTCGTCTCTATCTGAATTAGTGGCATTTCTATATGCCATATTAAGAATCTTCTCAAGGAGGAAAGAGCACTGAGGTGTATAAGCTTCATCGCCGTCAATGCTATCTATCTCTTTACTTACGTACAAACTCAATTCAGTCTTAAGCAAATCAATATCTCCACCACACTCAGTGAGAATCTCACAGAATTCCTCATTCTCCAGAAAAGCCATCATGACATGTTCCGGAGTAATAAATTCATTTCTAAGCTGTGTCCCGATAATTACTGCTCTGTTGATTATCTCTTCGCACAATTTGTTATATCTGATTTCCATCTAATTACTCTTTTTCAACTGTTAATTTCAAGGGGAAGCCATTATCTCTTGCTTTCTTAGAAGCCTTGTTGGCTTTAGAATGTGCTATATCGAAGCTGTACACACCAGCTATGCCTTTGCCATCCTTATGAACTTGTATCATAATTTCATTTGCTTCACCCTCTGTTTTCCCAAATATTGTTGTTAGTATCAGAACTACAAACTCCATTGTGGTAAAATCGTCATTGTGAAGAATTACACTATATCTGCTTGGCTCTTTTAGATTTGTATTGTCTTTTTCTTTGACAGCTGAGTTAGTATCCATAGTCCTGCTTTTTTATTTTGAAGATGCAAAAATACTAGAAAGTTGCTACTTAATCAATTATTAGTTCAATTTTGAGGTATAAATATTATTTTTTTATAAAACTTTGCTTAAAATCAAAAAATAATCACTATAATAGAGAAATTTTTCCGTAATAATATGTTAATACAAATAGAGTTATCTTATACAACATAAAAGTCATAAATTAATTAACGATGAAAGTATGAAAAAGCAGATAAAATTCAGCTTGGTTTATCGTGATATGTGGCAATCTTCAGGCAAGTATCAGCCAAGAAAAGATCAGCTTGAAAGAGTAGCCCCACTAATAGTGGAAATGGGTTGTTTCGCAAGAGTAGAGACAAACGGAGGTGCATTTGAACAGGTAAATCTTCTTTACGGAGAAAATCCTAACAAGGCAGTAAGGCATTTACAAAATGCTTTAATGAGGCTGGAATACAGACTCATATGCTGGACAGGGGATTGAACGGACTGAGGATGTATCCGGTTCCTGCGGATGTGCGAAAACTAATGTACGTGGTAAAGAAGGCACAAGGTGTCGATATTACCAGAATCTTTTGTGGACTTAATGATGTCCGCAATATTATACCCTCAATAGAATATGCCAATCAGGCAGGAATGATTCCACAGGCTACACTATGTATCACTTTTTCACCAGTTCATACTGTCGAATATTATTCTGATATGGCCGATAAGCTTATAGAAGCCGGCGCAAAGGAGATATGTCTTAAAGATATGGCAGGTATCGGTAGACCTGGTATGTTGGGAAGACTGACCAAAAATATTAAAGATAAACATCCTGAAATAATTATACAATACCATGGCCACAATGGTCCGGGACTATCTATGGCATCTATATTGGAGGTTTGTAATAACGGAGCTGATATAATTGACGTTGCTATGGAACCGCTCTCTTGGGGTAAGGTGCATCCGGATGTGATATCTGTACAGGCAATGCTCAAGGATGAGGGTTTCGATGTGCCTGAGATAAATATGAAAGCCTATATGAAGGCTAGAGCTCTTACTCAGGAGTTTATTGATGACTTCCTCGGCTTTTTCATGGATCCTTCGAATAAGATAACATCTTCTCTATTGCTAAGTTGCGGTTTACCTGGTGGTATGATGGGCTCAATGATGGCCGATTTGAAAGGTGTACATTCAGGCATAAATATGATACTCAAGAGTAAAGGAGAGGCTGAACTGAGCATTGATGATCTACTTGTGATGCTATTTGACGAAGTGGAATATATATGGCCTAAACTGGGGTATCCTCCACTAGTAACTCCATTCAGCCAATATGTAAAAAACATCGCTTTGATGAACCTTATGTCTATGGTTAAGGGTGAGGGCAGATGGACTATGATAGATAACCATGCTTGGAATATGATTTTAGGCAAGGATGGAAGGTTGCCGGGAAAACTTGATGATGAGATTATTCAACTTGCTAAGGATAAAGGTTATGAGTTCACTGATGTAAACCCTCAGGACAACTACCCAAATCAGCTTGATGAGTATATTAAGGAGATGGAGGAAAAAGGATGGGATAGAGGTGAAGATGATGAGGAACTATTCGAACTGGCGATGCACGACAGGCAGTATAGAGACTATATGTCGGGTGTAGCTAAAAAGAGATTTGAGGATGAACTTGCCGATGCCAAAGATAAAGATATGGTTAAGATGGGATTTTCTATTGAGGATGTCAAGAATCTTAAGAGAGCAAAAGCAGAGCCTATAACTTCTCCTGCTAGTGGAAGATTGATTTGGGAGGTAGATGTGGTTGCTCAGTCAATGCCTCCACAGATAGGACAGCAGTTTAATCCTAATGATACCTTTGCATATATCACAACTTTATGGAATACTTTCGATAAGATTGAAGCAAACTTCAAGGGACGAATAATTGAGGTTTGTGCAAATCAGGGAGATGTGGTTCAAAAAGGTGATGTCCTGGCATATATAGAGAGAGATTAATAAGGAATTATAAAAAAGTCAAATTCATACCATATGGATTTGACTTTTTTCATTTATAGTTGTAATATGAATAGTGCAACATAGATGAATATAGATGAGAGAATAGACTATTACAATTGATGGAGATTAGAAAGTTTATACACTCATTTAACTGTATATTGCATAAATATGTAATATATGTATATTAACTGAAAGGTATGAATGCACATATACATATACCGAAAATAGACCTTCCGAATGGGGTGATTTATATGTTTTAATAGCAAAAACTATGCTGGCAATTGTTAGTAAACCTCTCTTTTATTGGTCTATTATACGTGAATATAAGCTTTTTTTTAAAAAATGATAATTAAGAGTTCAACGAGTAAAAAACTTAATTATCTTTGTCGTAGTAAAATTAAAAAGATTAAATATAATGTCGCAAATAGTAGGGCATATATCACAAATTATAGGACCGGTAATTGATGTCTATTTTGAAGCAAATGGAATCAGTTCCGATCTTCTCTTACCAAGCATACACGAAGCGCTTGAGATAAGAAGGGCAGACGGCAGAATACTTATTGTAGAGGTTTCCCAACACATTGGTGAGGATACAGTTAGAGCTGTCGCAATGGATAGTACTGACGGACTTTGTCGCGGTATGGAAGTTAAACCTACCGGAAGCCCTATTACTATGCCTGTAGGCGAACAGATAAAAGGTCGTCTGATGAATGTAGTTGGTGAATCTGTAGATGGAATGGGTGAGCTCGATATGAAAGATGCTTTCGCTATTCATCATGATCCACCTAAGTTTGACGAATTGTCAACTTCACAGGAGGTACTTTATACCGGTATAAAGGTTATCGACTTGCTGGAACCTTATAGTAAGGGAGGTAAGATCGGACTCTTTGGTGGTGCCGGTGTAGGTAAAACCGTACTTATCATGGAGCTTATCAATAACATCGCCAAGAAACATAATGGTTTCTCTGTATTTGCAGGTGTAGGAGAGAGAACTCGTGAGGGTAATGACCTTCTTAGAGAGATGATTGAGTCTGGAGTAATCAAATATGGCGAAGAGTTCAAAAAGAGCATGGAGAAGGGCGAATGGGACCTTTCTAAAGTCGACAACAATGAACTTCAGAAGTCACAGGCTACTCTAGTCTATGGACAGATGAATGAACCTCCTGGAGCTCGTGCTTCTGTAGCACTTTCCGGACTTACTGTTGCTGAGGCTTTCCGTGACGGCAGAGGTATGGCTGATGCGAATAGTAATGAAAGTAGAGATATACTTTTCTTTATTGATAATATATTCAGGTTTACTCAAGCAGGTTCTGAGGTATCTGCACTTTTGGGACGTATGCCATCTGCTGTAGGTTATCAACCTACTTTGGCTACTGAAATGGGGCAGATGCAGGAGCGAATCACATCTACAAAGAACGGATCAATCACATCAGTGCAGGCGGTTTATGTTCCTGCAGATGACTTGACCGACCCTGCCCCTGCAACAACATTTAGTCACCTTGATGCTACAACAGTATTGAGTCGTAAGATTACTGAGCTTGGTATTTATCCTGCTGTAGATCCATTGGAATCTTCATCACGTATTCTTGACCCACTTGTAGTTGGAGAGGAGCATTATAATGTTGCTCAGAGAGTAATTCAGATTCTACAGCGTAATCAGGAGTTGCAGGATATAATCTCTATCCTTGGTATGGATGAGCTATCGGATGATGATAAGAAGATAGTAAACCGTGCACGTAGAGTACAGAGATTCCTTTCACAGCCATTTACTGTTGCAGAACAGTTTACAGGTCTGCAGGGTGTTATGGTATCAATAGAAGATACAATAAAAGGATTCAAGATGATTCTCGATGGTGAGGTGGATTACCTTCCTGAACAGGCTTTCTTGAATGTTGGAACAATAGAGGATGCAATAGAAAAGGGAAAGAAACTGCTTGAAGCAGCAGAACAAAAATAATGGTTAAATGGACAAAACGCTTAATTTGACAATTGTATCTCCTGAAGGAGTACTATTTGAGGGTAAAGTGAAAAGTTTACTTTTGCCGGGCGTAATGGGATTATTTGCTGTTATGCCACTTCACGCACCACTTATTACACAGCTTACGCAAGGTGTAATAACATTTTATGAGAAAGAACACAAACAGGAAATTGTCATTAAAAGCGGATTTGTAGAGGTAAAGCAGAATGTTGTTTCAGTATGTGTTGAACAATAAAAATTAAGCTTATGAAATGTACTCTGACAAAGAAGTATTTCCTTATTTGGGATACTATAGTTATTGGTGTAAGTGCATTAGTTGTCTATGGCATTTTAAAATTATTCATGCCAGAGTACTATTTCAAGTTTTATCCTATAATACCTCTCTTCTTCTATCTTTTTGAAGTATATAGCATTTTTATGTTTGACCAGTGCAGGTTGAAAACTCCTAGTAAGTTGTTGAATGTCTACCTGGGCGTTAAGTTTGCCAAGTTAACTCTATCAATATTATTGGTACTGTTTTATACTTTGAAGATAAAAGAGCACACAAGAGACTTTGTAATTGTATTTTTCTTGTTCTATATCATTTCTCTAGTATTTCAATGTTGGTTCTTCATTTTGTATGAATCACATAAAATGAGAAAAAAAAAGAATAACAAATGTTTAGATTGAAAGAATTTGTCATATCTCTACTATGCATGTTACTACTTTTTCCGGTAGGATGAATGCAGAAAATGAGGAGGGAGCTAAAAAAAGCGAGAATGTTGATGCTCGAGCAATAGTTTTGGGACATCTTCAGGATTCTTATCATTGGCATATAACGTCATTGGGTGAAAGTGAATTATCAATTTCTTTGCCGGTAATATTATATAGCGGTGAGAGTGGTTGGCATATATTCTCTTCATCTAATCTTTTTCCTGAGGGTAAAGCATATCAAGGTTTTACTATTGCTACTCAAGGAGAATATGAAGGTAAGATTGTAGAAGTTGATAAGGCGGGAAACATCACTCGTCCTTTTGATATATCAATAACAAAGACTGTACTAGGATTATTAATTAATAGTTCTGTACTATTAATTATTGTTCTATCCACAGCATTCTGGTACAGAAAGAAAACCGCTAGTTCTAAGGCACCAAAAGGCTTTGTAGGATTTATGGAACTCTTTATTGTATGGGTGGAAGATGATGTAATTAAAGCTTGTATTGGTAAAGGTTATGAGAAATATTCACCATATCTTCTTATTGCGTTCTTTTTCATCTTTGTGAACAACCTTATGGGGTTGATTCCTATATTCCCGGCCGGATCAAATGTGACAGGAAATATAGCAGTGACCTTAGTCCTTGCAGTCTGCACATTTCTTGCAGTGAATATCTGGGGAAGCAAAGATTATTGGAAAGAGATATTGTGGCCGGAAGTTCCTGTATGGCTTAAGTGTCCGGTTCCATTTATGCCTCTTATAGAGATATTTGGAATATTCACAAAACCCTTTGCTCTGATGATTCGTCTATTTGCAAATATCCTTGCAGGACACTCAGTAATATTGGCTCTTACAAGTATTATATTTGTGACTGTAAGTATGGGACCGATGGTTAACGGTGCTATGACTTTCGTCTCTTTCATATTCACTCTTTTCATGAATCTGGTAGAGTTGCTGGTGGCTTTCATACAGGCATATGTATTTACTATGCTTTCGGCAGTATTTATCGGATTGTCAAGAATAGAGGGTAAAGAGGAGCATGCTAAATAAAAAAAAATAAGTATTAATAAATAAATTAAAATTAATTGGTTATGTTATTATCAGTGTTATTACAGGCAGCCGCAGGTGTCGGCTTAAGTAAAGTAGGTGCAGCACTTGGTGCAGGCTTAGCAGTTATCGGTGCTGGTATTGGTATTGGTAGAATCGGTAGCTCAGCTATGGATGCTATTGCTCGTCAGCCAGAGGCTTCAGGTGATATCAGAATGAGTATGATTATCATCGCTGCTCTTGTTGAAGGTGTAGCTTTGTTTGCTTGTGTTGTTTGTTTCCTTGCACTTAATTAATAGAGATTATGTCATTATTGGTACCCGATAGTGGCTTGCTGTTCTGGATGCTTCTCTCGTTCGGAGTGGTCTTTGCTGTACTTGCCAAGTATGGTTTTCCAGTTATAATCAAAATGGTTAATGAAAGGAAAGCATATATTGACAATTCGCTTAAAGTAGCCAGTGAAGCCAACGAACAGTTAGACAACTTGAAACAGGAGGGTGAATTGATCATAGCAAAAGCACATGAGGAGCAGCTTCGTATACTAAATGAAGCTGCTGCAACACGTGAGCGTATCATTCGCGAAGCTAAAGAGAAAGCCCAATCTGAGACAACTAAGATGTTGGAAGAGGTTAAGCTGCAGATTCAAGCTGAGAAGAATGATGCAATACGTGAGATTCGTCGTCAGGTTGCTACTCTTTCTGTAGATATTGCAGAAAAGGTTTTACGCAAGAACTTAGATAACGATATTGAGCAGACAGCTATGATTGACAGGTTGCTTGATGAGATTACCGCTTCAAAAAACTGATGATTTATGTATATAGGAACAATTTCTGTACGTTACGCTAAAGCTCTTTATGAGTATGCTTCATTATCAAATGCTGAGGAGAAGGTATATAATGAGATGCTCTCTTTGAAGGAGAGTTTCTCGAATGTTCCTGAGCTTTCTCGGACGATAAACAATCCTGTACTCCCATCGAGTGTGAAGAGTTCTCTTCTACTGGAGGCAGCAGGAGGTGATGTGAGCAATGAGATGAAACGTTTTATCTCACTCGTTCTTGAGCAGAGGAGGGAATCAGTATTAATTTTCATGATTAATTCCTATTGCGATATTTACAGAAAGAAAAAGAATATAAGCATAGGTAAACTCATTACTGCTCACTCTGTATCTGAAGAGGTGTTGGAGAGAATCAGGAAGATTGTTGTTAATACAACAAAAGGTGAACTGGAGCTAGTCAACAGTATAGATTCCTCAATAGAAGGGGGATTCATTTTTGAAATTGGAACCTACAGACTCGATGCAAGTGTGGCTACTCAGCTGCGCCGTATTAAGTCGCAGTTTGTGGAAAAGAATAGGAGAATAGTTTAAATTATTGAATGGTATGTCAGATAATATAAGACCAAGTGAAGTCTCAGATGTGCTGCTGCAACAGCTCAAGGATATTGATACATCCATGAAGTTTGATGAAGTTGGTACAGTGCTTCAGGTAAGCGATGGAGTAGTACGTATTTACGGATTACTTAAGGCTGAGGCTAACGAACTTCTTGAGTTTGAAAATGGTATCATGGCAATTGTGATGAACCTTGAGGAGGATAATGTGGGAGCTGTTCTACTAGGTCCTACAGATAAGATCAAGGAGGGCATGATTGTTAAACGTACCAAACGTATTGCATCCATAATGGTTGGAGAGGGTATGTTGGGTAGAGTAATCGATCCTCTAGGAGAGCCTATTGACGGAAAGGGAATGATAGGTGGTGAGAGAATTGAGATGCCTCTCGAAAGAAAAGCTCCAGGAGTTATTTACCGTCAACCTGTAAACCAACCTTTACAGACAGGACTGAAGTCAGTCGATGCCATGATTCCAATTGGACGTGGACAACGTGAACTTATAATTGGTGACCGTCAGACAGGAAAGACTTCTATTGCTATAGATGCTATACTTAATCAAAGAGCAAATTTTGATGCCGGCAAACCGGTATATTGTATATATGTTGCCATTGGTCAGAAGGCTTCTACGGTAGCTACTATCGTAAATCTGCTGAAAGAGAGTGGAGCTATGGACTATACTATAGTTGTTGCTGCTACAGCTGCTGATCCAGCTGCTCTTCAGTATTTTGCACCTTTTGCAGGAGCTTCCATTGGTGAATACTTCCGTGATACTGGTCGTGATGCATTGGTTGTTTATGATGACCTTTCAAAGCAGGCTGTTGCATACCGTGAGGTTTCGCTTATCTTAAAACGTCCTTCAGGACGTGAGGCATATCCTGGTGATATATTCTACTTGCACTCTCGCCTTCTTGAAAGAGCTGCAAAGATTATCAACCAGCAGGAAGTTGCTGAGCAGATGAATGACCTTCCAGAGAGTCTTAAAGGTAAAGTAAAGGGTGGTGGCTCACTTACTGCACTACCAATTATCGAGACTCAGGCAGGTGACGTATCAGCATATATTCCTACTAATGTTATCTCTATCACAGACGGACAGATTTTCCTTGAATCTGACCTGTTCAACCAAGGATTCCGTCCGGCTATCAATGTCGGTATATCTGTATCCCGTGTTGGTGGTAGCGCTCAGATAAAGAGTATGAAGAAGATTGCCGGAACATTGAAAATAGATATGGCTCAGTACCGTGAATTGGAGGCTTTCTCTAAATTCAGCAGTGATATGGATAAGGTTACTGAGATGGCTATTGACAGAGGACGTAAGAACAATCAGCTCCTTATACAACCTCAGCATTCACCAATGTCTGTAGGTGAACAGATTGCTATTCTCTATTGTGGAACAAAAGGACTACTAAGAGATATATCTATTGAGAATGTAATACCTTTCCAGGCATCCTTCCTTGAAGATATGCGTGCTAACCATAAGAGTGACGTACTTGATGTACTTGCTTCAGGTGTGGTTAATGATGAGGTTACTTCTATAATAGAGAAAGTTGCTCACGATATTTCACAGTTATATATTAAGAGCTAACCATGGCATCACTGAAAGCGGTAAAAGACAGAATAGCTACGGTAACTAGCACCCGAAAGATTACCTCGGCAATGAAGATGATAGCTTCTTCGAAGTTACATAAGGCGCAGAGTCGTATAGAGAATATGCTTCCATACGAAAGGCGTCTTAATAGAATCCTTATTGACTTTCTAGCTTTTGACAGCGAGGAGAGATCTATCTATACCGAGAATAGAGTGGTGAAAAGCGTAGCTATAGTTGTATTCTCATCAAATGCCAGCCTTGTGGGTGGATTCAATGCTAATGTGATACGACGTGTTACTGTGATGTTGGATGAATATAAATATCTTGGCATAGAAAATATCCACATCTATCCAGTAGGAAAGAAGGTTGCCGAAGCTGTGAAGAAACTAGGCTTTAAGATAGAGGGTAATTTCACTAATCTTGCGGAAAAACCATCATACGAAGAAGCTTCAGACCTTGCACGTATTTTGATGGATAAATTCAAGAAGAAAAAGATTGATAAGGTTGAACTACTTTATCATCACTTCAAGAATACAGCTGTGCAGTCACTGACACAGGATGTTTTCCTGCCAATAGAGTTCCCGAAAGTTGAAAGACATTTCCCGGAGCATATGGATGACTTCATTATTGAACCTAATTCACGAGAGATAATGGAATCACTTGTGCCAAAGGTGTTGCTTATAAAGATGTATACTGTTCTTCTGGACTCAAATGCTTCAGAGCATGCAGCCCGTACAATGGCTATGCAGCTTGCAACAGATAATGCGAATGATTTGCTTCAGGAACTTAATCTTCAATATAACAAGACACGTCAGCAGGCTATTACGAACGAACTATTGGATATCGTGGGAGGATCATTCAAATAGTATATATAGTCTCAAATAAGCATATTGATTGATTATCAGATATGTTTTATAGATTATATCAGAGTGCATTATTAAAAATATATATATCAATGATGGTAACCATATCATAACTCACAAGTGGGTTGGATATGGTTATTATTATGCCTTCAATTCAGTAAAGTGCAATCATGAGAATTTCGAAGAATTGTATTAACTTTGCATAATAATTTAAATGAATATGAAATCTGACATTGAGATAGCGCGTAGCATTGAGTTGACCAAGATTAAGGATATTGCCAGAGAAGTTGATATCCCTGTTGATCACATAAGCAATTATGGACGATATATAGCAAAGGTCAATGAAGATCTGATAGATGAAGAAAGAGTAAAAAAGAGCAACCTAATCCTTGTAACAGCAATTACTCCAACCAAAGCCGGAATAGGAAAAACTACTGTATCAATAGGCCTTGCTCTAGGTCTTAACAATATAGGTAAAAAAGCCATTGTCGCACTACGCGAGCCTTCACTTGGTCCATGTTTTGGCATGAAAGGTGGCGCTGCAGGAGGTGGCTATGCTCAGGTTTTGCCTATGGAAAAGATTAATCTTCATTTTACAGGCGATTTCCATGCTATCACTTCAGCACATAATATGATCTCTGCACTTCTTGACAACTATTTGTATCAAAACAGAGATAATGGATTCGGATTGAAAGAGGTGCTTTGGAGAAGAGTACTCGATGTAAACGACCGTTCTCTTAGATATATTGTGACCGGTCTGGGACCAAAGTCAAATGGTATAACTCAAGAGTCTGGATTCGATATAACCCCTGCATCGGAGATAATGGCTATATTGTGCCTTGCTACCGACGAGAAAGATTTAAGAAGAAGAATTGAGAATATCCTTTTAGGATTCACTTTTGATAATAAGAAATTTACTGTTAAAGACCTTGGCGTTGCCGGTGCAATAACAGTATTGCTGAAAGATGCATTGTCTCCAAACCTTGTGCAGACTACTGAGCATACAGCAGCCTTTGTTCATGGTGGTCCTTTTGCCAACATTGCTCATGGATGTAACTCCATACTTGCTACAAAGATGGCTATGACATTTGGTGATTATGTCATTACAGAAGCTGGATTCGGTGCTGACCTTGGTGCAGAGAAGTTCTATGATATAAAGTGTCGTAAAGCTGGCATAGAGCCTAAACTTACTGTTATTGTGGTTACAGCCAGAGGACTTAAGATGCATGGCGGTGTAGATCAGAAAAAGATTAAGGAACCTAATATGGAGGCTCTTATGAATGGTGTATCTAACCTTGACAAACATCTTCGTAATCTAAAAGCTTTTGGTCAGAGCATTGTCGTTGCGTTCAACAAATATGCGGAGGATGTAGATGATGAGATAGAATTCATTAAGCAGCATTGCAATGATAAAGGTGTAGGTTTCGCTGTAAACAATGCCTTTACAGATGGAGGAAAAGGAGCAGAGGAGTTGGCTAAGCTTGTTGTAGATACAATTAATGAAAATGCTTCTAAGCCACTTCACTATGCATACGAAGAAGAGGATTCTGTTGAGACTAAAATCTCTAAAGTTGCATGCAATCAGTATGGCGCGAGCATGATTACCTATAGTACAACATCAAGGAAGAAGATTATGCAGATTCAGGAACTTGGATACTCTTCATTCCCAATATGTATTGCTAAGACACAATATTCATTCTCAACCGATCCTAAGATCTATGGAGCAGTAGACAATTTCGAGTTCCATGTTCAGGATATTATAATCAATGCAGGAGCAGAAATGCTGGTCGTTGTCGCCGGTGAGATAATGCGTATGCCTGGATTACCAAAAGAGCCTCAAGCACTTCATATTGATATTGTAGATGGCGAGATAGAAGGATTATCATAAATAATATTTCTGAGAAAAGATATAAAAAACGATAATTGCTCTTTTACATTATTATTTATCCTCTCAGATTTAAGTTTAGAATTAGGTTATAATCCGCATTGATATAATATGTTCAATATCTTTAAAATAAGAATCCAGTTCTACAATAAAGTGGAACTGGATTTTGGTTATAATATAAATTGTTTAAATAAAATCTATACTAAATTGACTCTTACAGAGTAATCTTAATCTAAAGAACCATTCAGTGAAGGAACTAGATTTCTGTCTCCAAGAGTGTTGTCAACTCTTGCAACATTTATCCAGAACTTGTTCTCTTTTACTGATTCAATTGGATAAATAGCTTTAGATCTTGGATAACTGTGATTCCACTCATCAGCTACAGCCTCATATTCAGGATGAGGAGCGTTGACAAGTACATTATCCTCTTTGCTGTAGGTGCCATTCTCTACCTCTTTTATCTCTTTGTAGATACTCTTCATCACATTGATAAAGTTGTTTAACTCAGGAAGACTTTCACTCTCTGTCGGTTCAATCATCAATGTGCCATGAACAGGGAAGGAGAGAGTAGGAGCATGATATCCATAATCCATTAGTCGTTTGGCTATATCGTTTTCATCAATGCCGCTCTCTTCATGAATTTTTCTGCATTCCAATATCATTTCATGACCTACAAAGCCATTCTCGCCTCTGTAAACTATGCCATAGCTATCTTCAAGACTTGCTGCAAGATAATTGGCTGAAAGTATGGCACATTGAGTAGCTCTTTTAAGTCCCTCTTCACCCATCATGCTGATATATCCATATGTTATAGGAAGAATACCGGCACTACCGAATGGAGCTGCAGATACCTGATTTGTTGCATCACCAAAATGAGTATGTCCCGGAAGGAATGGAATCAGATGTTCTTTAACGCATACAGGGCCAACACCTGGGCCACCACCTCCATGAGGACTGGTGAATGTCTTATGAAGATTCAGATGGCACAGGTCTGCACCTATGGTTGCAGGATTGGTAATTCCTACCTGCCCGTTCATATTTGCTCCATCCATATATACCTGCGCTCCACAGCTATGAATGATATCACATATTTCTTTTATCTCACTCTCAAAGATACCATGAGTTGATGGATAAGTTATCATCAAAGCAGCAAGGTCATCTTTGTTTGCTTCAGCTTTATTCTTCAGATCGTTTAGATCAACGTTACCTCTATCATCACAAGCGCATGTTATAGTAGAGTATCCGCACTGAATGGCTGAAGCCGGGTTGGTACCATGTGCTGATGCTGGTATCAAGATTTTGTTTCTATGTCCCTGACCTATGCTCTCCAGATAACTACGAATAATCCTTAGCCCGGTATATTCTCCGGCAGCTCCTGAATTTGGTTGGAATGTTATTCCATCGAATCCTGTGATAACCTTAAGCTGCTCGCCAAGATTATTTATAAGTTCCTTGTATCCTAATGCCTGATCTTCCGGTACTAACGGATGGATATTCATCCACATAGGATTCGTCACAGCTATCATCTCTACTGCAGGATTCAGTTTCATTGTACATGAACCAAGTGATATCATTGAGTGAGCAAGTGATATATCTTTTCTCTCAAGACGCTTGATGTGTCTCATCATGTCTGTCTCGCTGTGATATTTGCTGAATATTTTATTTGTGAGGAAAGGACTCTTTCTTCTCAGCTCTTTCATTATAGAACTCTTCTCTGGAATCTCTTTAATCTCATTATATTCTCTTTCTGCAGCTACTGAGAAGATTGACACTAGCATATTAATGTCGCTGAGAGAAGTAGTCTCATCAATAGATATTCCAACATCACCGTTTACATAATATTTCAGGTTGATCTTTTTCTCATTTGCTATAGTTCTTATCTTTTGTGAAGAGAGATTTTCAGGTAATGCAAACCTAAGAGTGTCGAAGAATGAACAGTTTAACTGCTTGTATCCAAGTTTTACAAAAATCTTATTAAGTAAAGATGCTATGTTGTTTATCCTAATAGCTATATCCTTTATTCCCTCCTGACCATGATATACAGCGTAGAAACCAGCCATTGTAGCCAGAAGAGCCTGTGATGTGCATATGTTCGAAGTAGCCTTCTCTCTCTTGATATGCTGTTCACGAGTTTGAAGTGCCATTCTGTAGCATAGCTTGCCATATTTATCTTTTGACAGACCTATGATTCTACCCGGCATATTTCGTTTGAACTCATCTTTTGTTGCAAAGTATGCAGCAGATGGTCCACCATAGAATAGAGGTATGCCCAGTCTCTGAGTGCTTCCGAATACTATATCAGCATCCCATTCTCCGGGAGGAGTAAGAAGGGCAAGAGCCAAAATATCAGCATCAACTGCTACTTTGCATCCCGCTTCATGGGCTTTCTTTACAAATTCTCTGTAGTCTTCTATATTTCCACTGGCATTAGGATACTGTATTATGCATCCAAACATATCAGGAGTAAACTCAATATCCTTGTAGTTTTTCGAAACAATATTAATACCTTGAGGGATGCCACGAGTCTTAATCAGAGAACTTATCTGTGGGAAGACCTCAGTGTCGACGAATAGAGTATTAGCATTCTCTTTCTGTTGCTGTCTACTTCTTAATGAGAGCATCATTGTAGCAGCTTCAGCAGCGGCAGTAGCTTCATCTAGAAGTGAACAGTTTGCAAGAGGCATTCCTGTGAGATCACTCACAACAGTCTGAAATATCATAAGTGCCTCAAGTCGTCCTTGTGATATCTCAGTCTGATATGGTGTATATGAAGTATACCATACCGGATTCTCGAATACGTTCCTTTGAATCACAGCAGGCGTTATTGTGCCATACCAACCAGTACCTATGTAGGTTTTGAAAATTCTGTTTTTCGCGGCCAGAGCATTTATGTGTGACAAGAACTCAGATTCTGACATAGGTGCTTTCAGCTTCAAAGGATCTTTAAGTCTGATTTTTGAAGGAATGGTTCTGCTTATAAGTTCACCTAATGACTTAACGCCTATTCTTTTTAACATATCAGGAATATCACTTTCCCTGATTCCGATATGACGGTCGGATAACATCTCTTTCTTCATAATACTACATTAAGTTGGATAACATATTCAAAGGTTTTATCTGAAAAACGGGTTCTCGCTCTTTTCAGTTCCAATGGTTGTAGGTCCTCCGTGACCTGGGTAGACTACTGTCTCATTAGGAAGAACAAACAGACGGCTGCAAATATGTTCTTTCAGCTCATCGAAGTTTCCTCCTGCAAGATCAGCTCTGCCTATACTTCCTTGGAAAAGTACATCCCCGCTAAACATACAGTTTTCTTGTTTACAATAGAATACCAAACTACCAGGAGAGTGTCCTGGTACATGTATTGCTTGCAGTTTGGTATTACCAAACTCAATTATATTTTCATCACAAATATATTTACCCAGAGGAACCATTGGCTCTTCTAGTTTGAAACCGAACATTCTTGATTGTGCTGGTGCCTGCTCAAGCCAAAACTCATCAAGTTGGCTAGCCTCTGCTTTCAAACCGAACTCCTTTAGTATAAAAGGATTTCCAAAAATATGGTCGAGATGAAGGTGGGTGTTCAGAAGATGTTTCACGGTAAGGTTATTGCTTATGATATATTTCTTCAAAGCCTGCTTCTCTTCATCATAAAAGCATCCCGGGTCAATTATGACAGCCTCATTTGTACTATCAGAGAGAACGTAACAATTCTCGGGAAACATATTGAATTCAAATCTCTTAATTTTCATCACGATAAAAAATATTATCCATTAATTGGTACGTAAATAATTTTTTTTAGTCTCAAAAAACATCCCTTCGAAGATATCTTTCAAATCAGAAGACACAACCTTATGTTTTACAGGAAGTGTTTCGTTTTCCAACTCGCCACCTTTAAGACAGATAAGTCCGTTAGGTATGGAGTTAATCTGTTTGTCACTTATATTTTTCCTTATAATCTTAAGCAGATCATTTAACGGCATAACAGCTCGGCTAACAACAAAGTCGAACTTCGATTTCTCCTCCTCAGCACGGCAATGACGGAAAGAAACATTCTCAAGTCCTATGGCAGCAGCCACCTCACTTGCTACTTTTACCTTCTTTCCGATACTATCTACAAGGTGAAATTTGCAGTCAGGGAACATAATAGCCAAAGGGATACCTGGAAATCCACCACCTGTACCTAAGTCCATTATATCTGTGCCAGGCTTGAAATTAACAAACTTAGCTATACCAAGAGAGTGCAGGACATGATGCTCATAGAGGTTCTCAATATCCTTTCTTGATATGACATTAATCTTACTGTTCCAATCTATATATAGATCGTAAAGAGCAGCGAACTGCTCTTTCTGTTTCTGAGTTATATAAGGAAAATATTTTAATATTAATTCCATCTCACATTTTACGAAAAAATTATTACTTCAACATATAATCCTTAACTTCTGAGTAAGGTAACGAAAGAATAATCGAACCTACAGAATATGGAGCTATGTCGTATTTATTGTATAGGAAAGATACTTCATCTTTTCCTACTAAGAAATTATCGGAAATATACATATCCGATTCATTAAGAATACCAAGATTATTAAGGTCATTTATTCCATTAACCTTCTCATCTTTGTATTTATCGGATATATACTCAATTAGTTTGTCAAGAAGCATCTTAGATATAACCTTTTCTGAACTGGTCATAAAGATATCATTGTAGGTCAATAATGCTCCGCTTGTTTTGCTGAAGTTCATCCACTTTCCCCATTCATTAGGGTGGGCGCCTCCAGAATATTCAAAAAAAGTGGCTTTTACATTCATGATTCCGCTTTTTCCATCGGTTATGGTGCTGGAAAGCTTATACTCATAATTGTACCATGATAGGAGGTTCTTTTGCTCGGGATTACTCTTTAAATCCTCTTCATACAGTTTCCCAACCTCATTGTTATATGATGTAATATATGCATTTTTGAAAGAATCGACAGCCGCTTTCGGTGTCAGTGATTCATATTGTTTGCCCAAAAGTGTTGCATTAATAGTTTTGTTAATGGCTAAAGCTACAGAGTCTTTAGGAGAATTGAGAAAATCAACGTCTATGCTGATTTTACAGGAAGGTGATTTAGAGTTTTTATTAAGGCTTATATTCTCTTCGATTTTAACCTTTTCAATGCCTGTGTCATTTTGCTTATTATCTTTGCAGGCTACAGACAAAAAAATCAAAGATGATAATAAGTATATTCTTATATTTGCTATATTGCTTTTTTTCATAACGAAATAACATTTTGAACACTGTTTTTTCAAAACATATCTGTACAAATATAAAATAAGTTCTTTAAAAACTGACTAAAAAGTGACAAAATATCACCTCACATTTGTTATAGTAATATGAACAAATTAGGTGCTAGTTAGTTATTATTGTAAACGATTTTAATAAAAATAAATTATGAATAAACTTTTAAACAAGATTTTCCCATTAACAGGGATGCATTGTGCATCTTGCGCCAATAATATTGAAAGGGCATTGAGGAAAATGGACGGTGTGGAGACCGTATCAGTAAACTTGGCTTCATCATTACTAAATATATCATTCAATCCAGAAATTATAACTCCTGAGCAGATGATGAAGAAGGTTCAGAGTATAGGATATGATATGATAATAGAAGAGGATGACCCTCTGGAGGAGCAGGAAAAAGCTCAGCAAAAATACTATTCAAGATTGCTTAAGAAGACCATAGTAGCATGGGTTTTTGCAATACCTGTTGCAATCATGGGCATGTTCTTCATGCTTGAAGAGGGAATAAATTGGTGGATGTTGTTATTTACTCTTCCAGTGCTATTCTATTCGGGAAGTGACTTTTATGTTAATGCTTACAAACAGGCACGCCACTTCACTAGTAATATGGATACTCTTGTTGCATTAAGTACCTTTATTGCTTTCATGTTCAGCTTGTTCAACACGCTTGTACCTTCTTTTTGGCTGGAGAGAGGACTTGTACCTCATGTATATTACGAGGCTGTAACTGTTATCATAGCTTTTGTGCTTATAGGTAAACTTATGGAGGAGAGAGCTAAAGGTAAGACCTCAAATTCTATACGTAAACTTATGGGACTTCAGCCAAAGATGGCGCATGTTGTTGTCGACGGAGAGGTAAGAGAGATGCTGATAAGTGACCTTTCAGTAGGAGATATGATAAGTGTACGACCAGGAGAGAAGATTCCAGTGGATGGAGTTATAGATAATGGTGAGACATATATTGATGAGAGTATGATTAGCGGTGAGCCTATTCCTGCTGAGAAGAAGGTTGGCGATAAAGTGTTTGCCGGAACAATTAATACCACCGGTTCCATAGTAATGAGAGCCAATAAGGTAGGAAGGGAGACCATGCTTGCTCATATTATTGATATGGTGAGAGAGGCGCAAGGCTCAAAGGCCCCTGTTCAGAGGATAGTGGACAAGATAACAGCTGTATTTGTCCCGGTAGTCCTTTTGATTGCTATATTGACTTTCGTTATATGGATTGTAGTTGGTGGCACAGAAAATATATCTTATGCTATGCTGTCGCTGTCTCAGTTCTAGTCATAGCATGTCCGTGTGCTCTTGGACTTGCTACTCCTACAGCTATGATGGTTGGCATAGGTAAGGGAGCAGAGATACACATGCTTGTAAAGGATGCTGTTGCTCTTGAACTGATGAGAAAGGTTGATGTGGTTGTTCTCGACAAGACAGGAACTGTAACAGAGGGCCGTCCTGAGGTGACAGGTTGGCTGCATCAGTCAGGATGGGAAGATCAACATAAGGGTATATTGTATGCTGCAGAATTGAAATCTCAGCACCCTCTGGCACAGGCCATTGTAGAGGCATTTGAAAAAGAGGGCGTGAAACCTGAAACTATAGATTCTTTTGAGAGTATAACAGGACTTGGTATCACAGTTACAAAAGATGGCAAGAGATATTGGGCAGGAAGCAACCGTATGTTCGAACTACATTGTGTTGAATTATCAGAGGAACTTAAAAATAAAATAGCTGAATTCCAGAATCATGGAGAGAGTCTTGTGTACTTCGGTCTGGAAGACAAGATACTTACAGTCCTCTCAATAAGTGACAAGATAAAACCTACTTCTATTGACGCGGTAAAGATTCTACGTGCACACAGGAAACAGGTTATTCTTCTTACAGGTGATGGTCATCGTACAGCTCAGGCGGTAGCTGGAGTTATTGGAGTAAACCGATTTATCTCTGAAGCTTTACCTACAGATAAGGAGAATGTAATAAAGGAACTTCAGGCTCAGGGTAAGGTTGTTGCAATGGTAGGGGATGGTATAAATGACTCGCAAGCATTGGCAAGAGCTGATGTAAGTATTGCCATGGGTAAGGGAACAGATATTGCTATGGACGTGGCAATGATAACTCTTATCACATCCGATCTTATGCTCCTTCCCCGCGCATTTTCTTTATCCGAAAAGACGGTAGGATTGATACGTCAGAATCTCTTCTGGGCATTTATTTATAATGTTATAGGAATACCTATTGCTGCCGGAATACTGTTCCCATCGTATGGCATATTGCTTAGTCCAATGATTGCCAGTGCTGCGATGGCATGTTCTTCTGTGTCTGTTGTTCTCAATAGTCTCAGCCTAAATTGGAGACAGATATAAATCTTAATCTAGAATTACAAGATTGAATGATAATAATCAAAAGCAGAGTGCTGCTATAAAATAGAAAAGAGAAGGCAATGCCTTCTCTTTTCATTTATTCTCTTCATTGTTAGGTTTCGTTGTAATCTTTTTATTATTCATCCTTCCACTTCTTTTCAAAGCTTCTGCTATAATCCATTGCAACTGACCATTAGTAGAACGGAATTCGTCCGCTGCCCATTTTTCGATGGCATCCATCGTTTCGGCATCTATTCTTAGGACAAAACTTTTATTTATATCTTTCTTTGCCACAAATTAATGATTTAATGTACCAGAGTTAATTACTGGTTGAGCAGGCTCATCTGCACAGAGTACTACAAGCAAGTTGCTCACCATTGCTGCTTTTTTCTCTTCATCAAGATCAACGATTTCTTCATCGGCAAGTTTATTGAGTGCCAATTTGACCATGCTTACTGCACCTTCAACAATCTTTTCACGTGCAGAGATGATAGCTGTTGCCTGTTGTCTTCTCAACATAACGGCTGCAATTTCAGGAGCATAAGCAAGATAGTTTATTCTAGCCTCTACGACTTCCATGCCTGCCATGTCAAGTCTTTCATTAAGTCTCTTCTCAAGTTGGTCATTAATCTCTTCACCACCTCCTCTTAATGTAAGTTCATCGCTTCCATGTTCACTCTCATCGTATGCATATTCACCAGCACTTGTCTTAAGGCAGCATCGCTCTGTACAGCAACAAACTCTTCGAAAGCCTTCATACGTCCTGCTACAGTAACTCCTATTTGTCCGTTTCCCTTATCTGCCATAGTCTGCGCATCTATCTCGAACATTGCACGGTATGTGTCTTTAAGTTTCCAAACAAGCACCAAACCTATCATAACAGGATTTCCTATCTTGTCATTTACTTTGATTGGTTCTATATCTAAATTTCTTGCTCTTAAAGAGAGTTTTTTCTTGTCCATGAAAGGGTTCACCCAAAAAAATCCGGTCTCTTTGCAGGTTCCTTTATATTTACCGAAGAAGACCATTGCACGTGCTTCATTTGGCTCTTGAGAGAAGTAACCAGGCATAAGTACGATAAAAACAATAAAAAGTGCAGCTGCAATAGGTATAGATAATCCTTTATTATCTCCCCAAAAGATAATATCAAGTGCAATCAATGCAGGCACCACTATTAAATTAAGAAATAGGACCATGAAACCATTCAATGTTGTCCCGTTAAAATTTAATTCTTTGTTTTCCATTTGTTTGTTGTATTAAAGTGATATTAAAATGATATCACAAATATATAGGTTTGTTTTATTAATATCCTAATATTTAGAGAAATATTTTTTATTTTTTTGTTTATGTTGTCGAGGCAATTTTTGCTTTCAACTTAATTATTCATTGCTAAACATAATCTCCATATTCATTATAAATCATGAAAAAACCATTTTTTAATGAATAATAGTAGAGTGAAGTTTGTTTTCTCCATAGGCGATAGTTAAAATTTCGACTTAATTATTTATTAATAATGAGAAGGTGATTACAAAAATTAATCAAACTCGTCTTGTAAAAAAGATAGAATAAGTATGCAAAATAGAGTTGTTCAATTTTTATTATTGATGTTGCTGATGTTGCTGATGTTGCCGGTAGAAGCGCAGAACCTGTCGGGACAGCGCTATAAAATCGCAGCTTGCGACTGGATGATGCTTAAAAGACAGAAAATAGGTGCTTTCCAACTGATGAAAGAGTTGGGAGGTGACGGAATTGAAATGGACATTGGCGGTCTAGGCACTCGTGATACATTTGATAATAAGTTTCATCAACCTTATTTTCAGATTCTGTTTCCAGAAACTGCAAGGAAATACAATGTAGAAATAGCATCAGTAGCAATGTCAGGTTTTTATGGACAATCATTTCTTACTCATAATAATTATAAGGTATTGATTAATGATTGTATTGCTACAATGAAATGTGTTGGGGTAAAGGTCGCTTTCTTACCATTGGGAGGTATTAAAGAAGATTGGACTAAGCCAGGACAAGCACGTACAGAGTTGATTGAACGTCTACGTTGTGCAGGAGATATGGCTGCTAAAGAGAATATGGTAATAGGCATTCGTACTCATCTTGATGCAAAGTCTGAACTGAAGTTACTTAAAGAAATTGATTCGGAAGGAATAAAGATTTATTACTCTCTTCAAAATGCATTGGATAATAAACGAGATGTATGTAAAGAGATAAAGTTACTAGGAAAGAAAAGGATATGTCAGATTCACTTTAGTGATACAGATGGAGTAACACTTCCATATAATAAGCGCTTTGATATTAATAAAATAAAGAAGACGCTTGATAAAATAGGGTGGAGTGGCTGGCTGGTTGTTGAACGTTCTCGTGATGTAAATGATATACGAAGCGTTAAGAAAAACTTCGGTACAAATATTCAATATCTGAAAAATATATTTCAAAAATAAGTAAAGAAATTTTGTTAATATAATAATTATAATCTATGAATTTAAAACAAATTAGAAACTTGTGGTACCTGATCGGAACTATATGGTTCGCATCATGTGCTTATGGTGTCGATGACAGCGAGAGATTTACGATCGATGTCACAAACACTCAACTTGAATCGCCTAAGTTGGGAAATGAAAATTTTTCTGTTATGGCGAATACTGATGGTTCGGAGAGCGTAGTAGTGAACTGGCCACTAGTCAGTGGGGCAGTTGGTTATTTGGTAAATGTAAATATAGTAGATGACCCAAGTTCTCCTGTTGTATTGATAAAAGATAGTTTAGTTGATGGATGTTCTATACTCTTTCAAAGACTTGAAGATACAAAGTATGAGTTTTCTATTAAGACTATCGCTAATCAGAAGCTCAATAATAAAGATGCTCTAGAATCTACAACTTTTCCTTATAGTACAATGATTAGTGCTGTAACTATTCCGGAAGGACAAGATATAGCAGCATTTATCAATGCAAATCTAACAGATAGTAATGTAGAACAGGCTTTCGAACTTGAGGGAGGAAAACAATATACTATGAATAGTCTTGTTGATTTTCGTAACAACTACATTACACTACGTGGATCAAATAAGAAAAACCGTCCTACTGTAACTGTAGGTTCACAAGGAGGTTTAATGACTCAAAATGGTTTGAAAATAAAATTCATCAACTTTGACTGTTCTTCTTTAACTGATGAAAGTGGTTTTATAGGTTTAGGAAAAACTCCTGATCCTTCAACTAGTTCAGAAAGTAAGGGATATACAGCTTTGGGTGCTGATAAGAAAGCTTATATAATAGATAATCCTATTATCATTCAGGAGTGTAATATTAAGGGCCTCAATAATCGTCCTATCATACATAACAATAAAGTTGGATGGTGTGTAAAAGACTTCAGAATAGTTGATTGTATAGTACAGATGAATTTTGATGGAGCTGTAAGCAACAATAGCTTTATATGTATGGAGAATGTAGATTGGACTAAACCTACTACAACATCTATTATATGTAACTTGATGGTTAAGAATAGTACTATATACAATCTTAGCAATGATAGCAAAAACCGTTTTATCAGATTCAGTACTCAGGTTAATCCTAATCAGGTATTTGGTACAGGTTCAACCTCTCAATTCATATTTACTAATAGTACAATTTCAAAGGTAATGAGTGCTAAGGAGATGGGTAATAATGTGAAGAACTCAAATCTGTTCTATTCAGATGTAAAGGGATGTATATTCTACGATACATGGAGGTTGCAGAAACTCTTCCAGGGCAATTGGGTAAAGAGCTGGGACAAGAATACAATATTTGGAATTTTGAATACTGTAGATGCTACAGATGCTAAATATTGTACAACTGAGGATCCTCAGTTTGTTGGTCCTATTGATAAGGTACTCGATCTATCACAGGTTAATGGTGGAATCAACTTTAAACCTCAAGGTGCAAATGCTGTAAGTTGGGCAGCTGGTGATCCTCGTTGGTACGAATAATAACAGAGAAAATTAAGAAAAAATGAAACATAATAGACTAATTAGATTTGTTGTTGGGCTATTTCTGACCTTATTAATGGTAATGCCACTATCAGCTCAGAAAGTTCAAACATATAAAGGTATTATTGTGGACCAGTCGGGAGAACCGATAATAGGTGCATCAGTAAAAATAGTAGGTACATCAACCGGTACCATTTCTGATTTTAATGGAAACTTCACAATAAACGTTCCGGAAGGTAAACAGTTGGAAGTATCATTCATAGGATATATTACTCAGAAGCTAAGTAAGTTTACAGATCCTAAAGTTGTTCTTAAAGAGGATTCACAACAATTGGAAGAGGTTGTTGTTGTAGGTTATGGTACACAGAAAAAAGCACATCTTACAGGTGCCATATCTACAGTTCCGGTAAATGAAATTCAAGACTTGACTTCAGGTAACCTTTCAAGCACACTTAGTGGTTTGGTTAATGGTCTTAGCGTAAGTGGGGGTGAATCCAGACCAGGAGAAAATGCTCGTATTTATATACGTAACAGTGATGCTTTATCTTCTGTTGGTGGTAATGCTCAAGAACCACTTTTCGTTATAGATGGTTTTATATATCCTAATGAGGTTAAGGTTGGAAACAACACAGAAAATCTTGGTTCTACAGCTTTCAATAATCTAGATCCTTCAGTTATCGAAAGTATCTCTGTATTAAAAGATGCAGCTGCTGCTGTTTATGGTGCTCGTGCTGCTAATGGTGTTATTTTAGTGACTACCAAAAAAGGTAAGATGGGCGCTCCTAAAATTGGCTATAGCGGATCATTCGGATTTACCGATGAGGTTTCCCGCCCAAAGATGCTGAGTGCATATCAATATGGAAGACTATATAACTCTATAGCTGCAGCAGATCCTAAAAGTACTACACTTGATCATCTATACGATCTTTTCCAAGCAGATGAGCTTGAAGCTATGAAAGGATTGAATTATGATTTATTGGATAAGTATTGGGAAACCGGATTGACACAAAAACATAGCTTAAATGTTAGTGGAGCAACCGAAAAAGCTAACTATTTTGCTGGTATATCATATTTTGATCAGTCTGGTAATTTAGGAAAACTTGATTATGACCGTTGGAATTACCGTGCTGGTGTAGATGTTAAGGTCAGCAAATGGCTGAAAGCAAACTTACAGATCTCAGGCGACTATTCTAAGAAGAATAAGCCAAATGTAAAAGTAGGTGGTACTAATGATGAAAAGGATTACAACCTTCTACTCACTCATCCATATTATATCCCTGAAGAGGTTAATGGCTATGCTCTAGCATCTTATGGCCCTAGCAACCTTGAGAAGGACCAAGATCAGAACTACTCTTTCTATACTTTGCAAAACTCAGGGGATTATAGCAAATCTATGACCTCAAATTTGAATATCAACGGTAGTTTGGAATATGATTTCGGATGGAGTAATATATTGAAAGGACTTAATTTACGTCTCTCTTATTCTAAAAGTATAAGTACTGATAAGGGTAACCAATACGGTTCTTCATACAATATTTATAAGATGGCAATTCGTTCAGGTAGTGGACAGCATCTTTATACTCCTATTTACGGATATGATGAAGCTTACAACGAGTTGATGTCAGAGAGCAATTTCTTACTTGGAAATAATGGATCAGCAGTTCTAAATGGTGGTAGTGGAACAGGTTATCTATCACGTAATATGAATCGTACAGATAGCTATCAGATAAACTTAACAGCTTCATATAGCCGCCAATTTGGTAAACACTCTATTTCTGGTTTGTTCTCAATTGAAAGATCTGAAACAGAGAATGAATACCTCTATGGATATGTAACAAATCCATATGAGTTTACAACAGGTCAGTCAAACTCTGTAGGCTCAGGCAGTGAAATGTCTACAACATTTACTCGTGCTGAGTCAGGCTCATTGTCATATATCGGTCGTTTGAACTATGTATACGCTGACAAATATCTTTTGGAATTCTTGTTCCGTACTGATGCATCAACAAAATTTGCACCTGAAAACTATTGGGGTTATTTCCCATCACTCTCTGCTGGATGGATTGTTTCACAAGAGGACTTTTTCAAGAATGTAAAATGGATTGATTATCTAAAATTACGTGGATCTTTCGGTCTAACAGGTCGTGATAATACTGTAGCATGGCAGTGGATGCAGACATATGCTACAGATAAAGATAAAGGTCCTGTTATTGGCGTTGGAACTGGAAATAATGCAGGTAGTCATATTACTCTTAATAAGAAAAACTCTGCTGTAAACCGTGATGCACATTGGGATAAGTCTTATAAAGCAAATATCGGAGTTGATTTTAATGTACTTAATAATCGTCTATCTTTCAATATTGACGGATATTATGAATGGAACAGAGAGATGTTGTTGAACTATTCAGCATCAATCCCTGGTACAGTTGGTACTCAGTCTGCAAAGGTTAACTATGGAAAGATGGATAGCTATGGAGTTGAATTGTCTGCTACATGGAGAGATCGTATCGGTAAGGACTTTAAATATAAAATTGGAGTTAATACGGGATATACAGACAATAAAGTATTGCTTATGGACTGGGAGACAGACTATATCTATCGCCAGATTCAGAAAGATGGTCGTACAGATGTTGGAACATGGGGTATGCAGTGTTTAGGAATGTTCCGTTCTTTCCAGGATATAGAGGAGTATTTTGCTAAATATAACATCACATCATATATGGGCAAAACAAAAGATCAGGTTAGACCAGGTATGTTGATCTACAAAGATGTACGTGGTAAACAACAACCTGACGGTACATATTTAGGTCCTGATGGTATCGTTAGTGATGAAGATGATCAAGTAAGACTTTCAAATCGTTCAAATCCTTATGGATTTACAACAAATCTAGGTGCAGAATGGAAAGGCATCTCTATCTCAGCTCAACTATCAGCTAGTTGGGGAGGTTACAGCGTTTTACCTACATCTGTTTTGAAGACAGGTTCATCAATAGAGATGACAAATATGCCATCTTTCTGGAACCCTGATAATATGTATTCTTACCAGAATGTATACGATAATGCAGGTAACTTGGTTGTTGTTGAAAATCGTGATGCTAAATATCCTAACTTACAGTATGCAACTGTAAATAGTGTGGCATCTACTTTTTGGAGAATAAGCGGAACACAGGTTAGACTTAATAATCTTACTCTAGCTTACACTATTCCATCAAGATTCACTAAACTAGCTGGAATTGAGAGCTGTAGATTAAATGTTACAGGTCAGAATTTATTGAGTTTGTACAATCCTTATCCTGAAAACTTCATGGACCCAATGATGAGTTATGGAAGTTATCCAACTTTGAGAAAGTTTACTATTGGTGTTAATCTAACATTCTAAAGACAATATGAAAAGAAAAAATATAGCAGTTTTAGGCATTGCTTTGATGACAACATTTGCTTTCTCATCATGCAGTGACTCCTTTCTGCAGGAGTTAAAGAACTATGATATGACAAACTCTGAAGCATACAACTATTACAGTGGTGCTAAAGGACGTTTGGATGACATTATTTATTGGTCATTGCCAAGTGCAAATGATACACCAAACTGGAAATATGGAAGTTCCGGTTTGTCTGATGACCATTCAAAAGCAACGGAAGAATATGCTGGATTCAGTCCTTTTGTTGACCCTGAAAAACCTATGAAGTCACTTTCCGGTGGTCTTCAAGAAGTTCCAGACTATTTTAACGGAACTGATAATGGAAATATTCAGTATATGACATGGGGACGTATCCGTAATATCAATGATGCTATTGCGGGAATAGAAGGAAGCACACTTAGTGATAAAGAGAAAAATGAATTATTAGGTCAAGCTTATTTCTTCCGTGCATGGTGCTACTATCTGATGGTTAAATGGTATGGTGGTGTTCCAATCATTACAGAAGTACAAGACCCTGTTGAGACTTCAGTTGTACCTCGTTCATCAACTAAAGCTTGTATTGATTTTATCTGTTCAGACCTTGATAAAGCAGCCGAGATGCTTGCACCATTCACAACTAATGGTGGATGGAACTCTGAGAATTACGGACGTGTTACATCCGGTACAGCTTTAGCATTGAAGGGTAGAGTACTTATATTGTGGGCTAGTCCTCTCTTTAACCGTGCTAATGATAAGACAAGATGGGAGACAGCATATGATGTAATATCTAAATCTATTCCTGTAATTGAGTCATGTGGAAATGCACTAGTAGCTGAAGGCAATGGAGGCAACTATGCAAAGAATTGGGCTAATATTTTCGTAACTTGTGATAACAATCCTGAAGCTATATTCTTTACTAAGTATAACACAATTGCTGATGGAGGTGCACCTGATTATAGCCGTAACAATACATGGGAAAATGGAATACGTCCAAGTAATGCTAATGGAGGTGGTGGAAAAACTCCTTCTTCTATGATTATTGATATGTTCCCTATGGCAGATGGAAAACGTCCTGCTACATGTAATACATACTCTCTGCTAGAGGCTTCTGAAGAGGGATATGATCCTAATTATCCATTTATGAACCGCGATCAGCGTTTCTACCGTACTTTTGCTTTCCCTGGAGTTAGATGGACATTTAATGGTGACCCACGTAATACAGGAAACAATAACCCATATGATGGAAGTACTTATGAACTTTGGAATTATGTATGGTATACAAGTGCTGAAGACCGTAACAACATAGAGAGCACTAAGCAGTATGGATCAGATAATCTTCTTGCTAATGCAAAGGGTATGTATGTACGTAAGCGTTCTGATGATAAGGATATAAATGGCTCTCCACTATATGAATTTGAGGCTTCAAGCCGTGGATTCAAACGTTCTGCTGCTCCATATATTGAAATAAGATATGCTGAAGTTATTCTAAATTTAGCTGAGGCTGCATGTAACTCTGGCAACTTAAGTGTTGCTGTAGATCAACTAAAACGTATCCGTTCACGTGTTGGTTATACTGCAGACAACAACTACGGTCTTCAGGCTAATCTAACTTCTAGTGAGGCAGCTTGTATGTCAGCTATCCTTTATGAACGTCAGATAGAGTTTGCTTATGAGGGAAAACGTTTTGATGATCTTCGTCGTTGGATGTTATTTGATGGTGGAGCTGGTCATGTTGAAGGAGCACCAACATCATGGACACTTACAGGTTGGGGTGGAAACACATGTACTTATCTAGGTTTCACACCACTAAACGGAAAACGCCGTGAGATAATTGAATTCCGCGTAAAGAGTGATTATAAAGGAGGTCTTGGAGGTAAAGAATGGACAATAGGTGGAACAAATCCTGATCCATTGAGTGGCATAGCAAGACCAACTGCAATTAACTTCAGCCAGGCTCCAAATAAGGTAGGCCCTTGGCTTGAGGCTTTGAAGACTTGGTATTCTACTTATCTTGAAAGAAATACTAAGAAGGGAGATTCTTATGATTCTAATCATATCCCTCTTTATATGAATTTCGAGCCATACTACTATTTCCTTGGCCTTGGTCAGAAGGCACAGACTGTTAATACAGCGTTGGAACAGAACATTGGATGGCAAGACTATAACAAGGGTGGAACGAATGGTACATTTGACCCTTTAGCAGAATAAAATAAATATTTATAAATTGAGTCTGGTAAGAACTTTTGTACTTACCAGACTCTTTTTTATTTTTATATTTATAAAAGGCGAAAAGCATGATTACAAATATGAATTATGAGCGTCTATATAATATATAAAGAATTACAACGCAAAAATAAGAATATGATATGAGGAAAAAGAGATTGATATTTGCAATGTGTATTGCATCATTTTTGCAACTAATATTGCAAAAGCACAATATCCTGTGATAACAGATGAGGCTAAGCAGAAATTTGATGAGATGAAAAAGGAGTTGAACAGCAGCTCTGATTCAGCATGGGCAAAAGCTTTGCCAATAGTAATGAAAGAGGCAACTCAAGGTCGTCCATATGTGCCATGGGCAAGTCGTCCTTACGATCTTGTACAGGCAAAGATTCCTGCATTCCCTGGAGCAGAGGGTGGTGGTATGTTTACAGCCGGAGGACGTGGCGGTAAAGTTATTACTGTGACTAACTTGAATGACAATGGTCCTGGATCTTTTCGTGAAGCTTGTGAGACCGGAGGAGCAAGAATTATAGTATTTAATGTTTCAGGTATTATAAAATTGAGCAAACCGATAATAGTACGTGCTCCATATATTACAATAGCAGGACAGACTGCTCCCGGAGATGGTGTATGTATTGCAGGTGAATCTTTCTGGGTAAATACTCATGATGTTATTGTACGTCATATGCGTTTCCGCAGAGGAGAGACAAAAGTACATCATCGTGATGATTCATTCGGAGGTAATCCTGTAGGTAACATTATGATTGACCACTGCTCATGTACATGGGGACTTGACGAGAATATATCTTTTTATCGTCACATGTATGACCCAAGTGAAGGTCAATACAAAAGCACAGATGAGAAACTTCCTACTGTAAATGTTACAATACAAAATACTATATCAGCAAAGGCTCTTGATACATACAATCATGCATTTGGTAGTACACTTGGTGGAGAGAACTGTGCTTTCGTACGCAATCTATGGGCTAGTAACTCTGGCCGTAACCCATCAATAGGATGGAATGGTATATTCAATTTTGTAAACAATGTAGTATATAACTGGGTACATCGTTCATCAGATGGTGGTGACTATACAGCAATGTTCAATATGATAAACAACTATTATAAGCCGGGACCTGCAACACCAAAGACAACTAATGTTGGACACAGAATTCTAAAACCTGAAGCAGGAAGAAGTAAACTTGACCATAAGGTATATGGTAGAGTCTTTGCAGAAGGTAATGTTATGGAGGGATACCCTGAGATAACAAAAAATAACTGGAATGGAGGTATTCAGATTGAGGAACAGAACAATACAGATGGTCATACGGGCTATATGAAATCAAATGAGCCTTTTACTATGCCTTTTGTTAATATAATGTCAGCAGATGAGGCATATAGTTACGTCCTTAAGAATGTGGGTGCTACTATTCCTTGCCGTGATATCGTAGATGAACGTATTGTTGATGAGGTTAAGACAAATGTACCATATTATGTGAAGAAGTTACCTAAAGATGCATATGGTGATGTTAGCGGTTTGTCAGATAAGTCTCAAGATAAAGATGGCTATTTCAAATATCGTAGAATGGACAAAGACTCTTATAAGATTGGTATCATAACCGATGTTCGCCAGATGGGAGGATATCCTGAATATAAAGGAGAAAAGTACATTGATAGCGATATTGATGGAATGCCTGATGCATGGGAAAAGGCTAATGGTTGAATCCACTAGACGCTTCAGATGCAAACGGAGACTGCAACGGTGATGGATATACTAACATAGAGAAGTATATTAATGGTATCAGCACTAGCAGTAAGATTGATTGGAGAAATCTGAATAACAATTATGATACTCTTGCCTCAAAAGGTAAGTTGATGTAATATTTTTGGCAATAAATAATTAATCTGATATGAGAAAAGTAATATTATCATTAGTTATGTTGTTTGTGGCATTTGCCGTACAAGCTGTGGAACTTGATAAAGAGGAACGCGATACGGCATATGTCTCATCTATAGTGAAACGTTCGAAAAAGATTGTTGATAAACTGAATATAACTGATAAAGCTTCTATAGAGTCTGTTACAACAATAATTGCTAATCGCTATTTTAAACTTAATGATATCTACACTGCCCGTGACAATAAAGTAAAAGAAGCTAAGAATAGTCTTACAGGTCAGGCAAAAGAGAGTGCAATTAAGTCGGCTGAAGATGAGAAAGATTCAAAACTTTATCGTTCTCATTTTGCTTTTACAGCCGATTTGTCACTTTATCTTGATGGAAAGCAGATAGATGATGTTAAAGATGGAATGACATACAATGTGGTAGATGTAACATATAAAGCAACTGTTGATATGATACCTTCTCTTAAGAATGAGGAGAAGGCTCAGATTAAAGTTTGGCTGATAGAAGCTCGTGAATTGGCTATCGATGCCGAATCATCAAATAAAAAGCATGAAGTTTTTGGAAAGTATAAAGGTAGAATAAATAATTATCTATCTAAACGTGGTTATGATTTAGTGAAAGAGAGAGAAGCATGGTATGAGCGAATAAAAGCTCGTGGTGGTTCTATCTGATTTGATTTAGGGTTTTATTATTTAGCAAGAGCCTGTCTGATTTTTATCGGATAGGCTCTTATTATTTTATAGTTTTATCCATATAAGAATAATATTAAAATGTTACTTAATGTAATTTTGTGTTCTTAATGAATGGTAAAACATATATATTTGTTTCATGAAATTTATACTAGAGAAAAACACTTATACTCATCCTATAGGCCATATAGCTGTATTCAGTAATAAAATAGCTTATTTATTTGATGAAATCAATTTTGCGGAGTGCGAAAAGATAGATATGTTACTTATGAGTTTGTCTATCAACTCTTCACTTTATAATGTTTAGCTTATGCATTTGATAGATATCTTAGTCTTTCTACTCTTTACAGGAGGTATCGTTGTTTTCGGTTGTTCTTTCTTCAACAGAAAAAGCTCATCAGATGAGTTTACCAATGCAGGCAGTAACATCCCAGGATGGGTTGTTGGTATGAGTATTTTTGCAACCTATGTAAGCAGTATAAGTTATCTTGGCTATCCGGGTAAAGCTTTTGCCGGCGATTGGAATGCATTTGTTTTCAGTCTTAGTATACCTTTTGCTTCATATTTTGCAGCCAAATATTTTGTACCATTCTATAGATCTCAATCTTCTATTTCTGCCTACTCATTCTTGGAAAAGAGATTTGGTAGATGGGCAAGATTGTATGCATCTTCCTGTTATCTGCTTACGCAGGTAGCTCGTATGGGTAGTATCTTATATCTTCTTGCGCTGCCAATGAATCAGCTCTTCGGATGGGATATACCTACAGTTATAGTCGTTACAAGCATTATGATAGTTATATATAGCATAGTAGGTGGCATTAAGGCTGTAATATGGACAGAGGCTATTCAGGGAATAATACTTATAGTAGGAGCATTGGTATGCCTTGTCGTGTTGCTATTCAGCATGCCTGAAGGCCCTTTACAGACTTTTGAGATAGGCATGAAATATAATAAATTCAGCCTTGGAAGTTTTGGCGCAGAACTGGATAAGAGTACTTTCTGGGTCTGTTTGATATATGGTATATTTACTAACCTGCAGAACTATGGTATTGACCAGAACTATGTTCAGAGATATCATACAGCTAAGAACGAAAAGGAAGCGAAGTTCTCAGCACTTTTTGGAGGATATCTTTTCATACCTGTAAGTGCGGTCTTCTTTCTTATAGGCACTGCTCTTTTTGCTTACTTTAAGGTATATCCAGATCTATTGCCTCCGGGTACAAAAGCTGACTATGTATTTCCATTTTTCATTGTTAACAAATTGCCGGTTGGACTGACTGGTTTGCTTATAGCAAGTATATTTGCGGCAGGCATGAGCACCATTGCTACCAGTGTAACAAGTAGTAGTACAATTCTTATGACCGATTTCTACTCTATGATAAGGAAAAAAGCTGGAGATAAGGAGAAACTTATGGTACTAAAGTTAGGCAGTTTGTTGATTGGACTGCTAGGTATATTTGTAGCTATAGCCTTTCTTCAGGTTGATAGTGCATTGGACGCATGGTGGGCATTGAGTAGCATATTCAGTGGAGGCATGTTAGGACTCTTTCTTATTGGTTATATGAGTAAGAAAGTTCGTAATATAGATGCTATGATTGGTGTTGCTTGTGGAGTAATCCTGGTTATATGGATTGTTCTAAGCTCATATGTTCATGCAAATCTAGCTATCGTTTTTGGTACTATACTTATTTTCCTTGTAGGATTTCTATCTTCTAAATTAATAGGAAATATCAGCAAGAAATGAGTACATAGAGCAAGGTATCTCGTCTTTTCATAAATTATCAATAGTTTATGAAGAAGATTTTTAAGGTTATTTCTGCTTTGTTGATTGTAGTTTTAGTATCATGCAAAACAGAAAAAGAGATATATGTTTTCACATCATTTCATGAACCAGCCACTGAGGGATTGCGATTCCTATATAGTCAGGATGGGATTAATTGGGACAGTATACCTGGTGTATGGCTTAAACCTGAAGTTGGTAAACATAAGGTAATGAGAGATCCATCTATTGTCCGCACTTCTGACGGTATCTTCCATCTTGTATGGACCTCTAGTTGGAAGGGGGATTTGGGTTTCGGTTATTCATCTAGTAAAGACTTGATTGAGTGGTCTGATCAGAAATTCATTCCAGTTATGAGTCATGACACTACAACAGTAAATGTATGGGCTCCTGATCTATTCTATGATGACGTAAAGGATAGTATAATGGTCGTTTGGGCATCTTGTGTCCCTTATAAGTTTGAAAAGGGAGAAGAGGAGGAGACGAACAACCATAGATTATACTACATCAAAACTAAAGATTTCAATACTGTAACTCCTACAAACCTATTATATGATCCAAAGTTCAGTGTTATTGATGCAACAATATTAAAACGTGAAGCAGACGATTATGTAATGGTTTTAAAAGATAATACTCGTCCAAATAGAAACTTAAAGGTAGCTTTTGCTAAAAGTCCTGAAGGCCCGTGGAGTGAAGCATCTAAATCGTTTACCCGTTTTTTAACTGAAGGACCGGCTGTGGCATTTGTCGATAGTGGATATGTGATATATTATGACGAGTACAGAGAAAAACGATATGGTGCTGCTTTTACAAAAGACTTTATTAATTTTGAAGATATCACTAATAAGGTCAGAGTACCTGTTGGTCATAAACATGGTACCATATTCAAGGCTCCCAAAAGTATGATAGAGCAAATGTTAGAACTAAAAAACGGACTACATAATAATACTGATAATGAAGAATAATAAATATCTTTTACTTCTCGCTGCACTCTCTCTATGCAGTGTAATGGAGGGACAGGATAGAGTACACTATACAGGGACTGAACTATCTAATCCATCTTTACATGATGGAGGACTGTCACCTCTGATTGGGGTACACAATATACAGATTATGCGAGCCAACCGTGAGAAACCATCTGAGTTGAATGGTAATGGATGGACTTACAATCATCAACCTATGATGGCATACTGGAATGGTAAATTTTATCTGCACTATCTTTCAGATCCAAGTGATGAGCATATTCCACCATCACAGACATTTCTTATGACATCAGAAGATGGCTATAAATGGACTAATCCAAAGACTCTTTTCCCAATATATCTTGTTCCAGAGGGATATTCAAAACCTGGAAGAGAAGACAAAGCACATAACCTTAATGCTATAATGCATCAACGAGTTGGTTTCTATGTCTCCAAAAGTAATATCCTTATAGCAATGGGGAATTATGGTGTAGCATTAGATCCAAAAGATGATCCAAATGATGGAAATGGTATCGGACGTGTTGTGCGAAGGATAAATAAGGACGGATCTTTTGGAGATATATTCTTCATATATTATAATCATGGTTTCAACGAGAAGAATACAAGTTTCCCATATTATAAAAAGAGCAAAGACAAAGAGTTTGTAAAAGCTTGTGATGAGATACTTGCTAACCCGAGGTACAGAATGCAATGGGTAGAGGAGGCTGACAGGAACGATCCTTTGATTCCATTAAATAAACCTTATAAGGCATATTGTGACTATACTCTTCCTGACGGAAGACTTGTCTCTTTATGGAAACATGCACTTACTTCTATAAGTAGTAATGGCGGAAAAAACTGGGAGGAACCTATTGAACGTGCTAAAGGTTTTGTTAATAGCAATGCAAAAATATGGGGACAGCGATTAAGCGATGGCTCATATGCTACAGTATATAATCCTTCTGAATATAGATGGCCATTGGCGATATCATTAAGTAAAGATGGACTTAACTATACCACACTTAATTTGGTACATGGAGAGATAAGCCCAATGAGGTATGGTGGAAACTATAAATCTTTTGGACCTCAGTATGTAAGGGGTATTCAGGAAGGTAATGGAAAGCCTAAAGATGGTGATATATGGGTTTCATATAGCATGAACAAGGAAGATATATGGGTTTCACATATTACTGTGCCTGCCAGAACTAAGGCTACAGCTCAAGCAAATGACGACTTTTCAAAATATAGATATTTAAGCCAATTGAGGGATTGGAATATATACTCTCTTCAGTGGGCTCCTGTAAGTCTGGAGGGTAAATGGCTTGTTCTTGAGGATAAGGATTTATACGACTATTCCAAAATAGAGAGGGTAATTCCTGCCAGCGATAATTTAAAAGTTAGCTTCTCTATAATGGCTTGCCAAAACAGTAATGGTTACCTACGTATTGAATTCCTCGATAGAAGTGGTGTGGCATGCTCAAGATTGGAACTAACTTCTGATGGTATGTTCCGTGTTAAAGGAGGTGCTCGTTTTGGAAATCTTATGAAATATTCTCCAAACAAGGAGTATAAGGTGGTTGCAGAACTATCTGTTGATAAACGTATGATAGTTGTATATGTAGATGATAAGAAAGTTGGTCAACGTATATTTGATGCTCCTGTAGATAAGATTGAGCGCATCTCATTTGCTACAGGTATCCATCGCAATTATCCTACCATTGACACTCCTGCCGATTGGAACGGGATACTCCCTTCAGCTGGTGACGAGGAGCTGTTGGCAATATACAAGATTGCTGATTTTAAGAGTGAATCAATAGATGCAGACTCTCCATATTCTGCACTGCTCAAGTTCTCCGACTATAAGCACTATGTTGACGAGTTTAACAATATGGAGGATGAAAATATTGTTCAGGCTATCCCTAATTCTCAAGCAGCAGAATGGATGGAAGAGAATATTCCTCTGTTCGAATGCCCTCAGAAGAACTTTGAGGAGATGTTCTACTATCGTTGGTGGACATTGCGCAAACATATTAAGAATACTCCTGTTGGTTACGGAATGACCGAGTTTCTGGTTAACCGTTCGTATGCAGATAAATATAATCTTATAGCTTGTGCTGTAGGACATCATATATATGAAAGCCGTTGGCTGAGAAATTCTAAATATCTTGATGGAATAATCAATACCTGGTATCGTGGTAATGATGGTAAGCATATGGCTAAAATGAACAAATTCAGCTCGTGGAATGCAGATGCCATACTTGGGCGATATAAAGTAGATGGTAACAAAAACTCTTTAGTTGATATAGCTCCTGAACTTGAATCTGAATACTCAAGATGGGAGCAGAGTAACCGTCTTCCAAACGGATTATATTGGCAAGGTGATGTGCAAGATGGTATGGAGGAGTCAATAAGTGGAGGAAGAAAGAAGAAATATGCACGACCTACAATAAACAGTTATATGTATGGTAATGCAAATGCATTATCAATGATAGGTATGATAACAGGTGATGAGGCTATGTCAATGAAATATGGCATGAAAGCTGATTCTCTGAAACATTTGGTACAGGATAAATTGTGGAATGAGAAGCAACTATTCTTTGAGACAATGAGGAGTGACTCTAGTGCAAATGTCCGTGAGGCAATAGGTTATTTACCATGGTACTTTAACCTCCCTGATAATAAGAGATATGACCAGGCATGGATGCAGATAACAGATGTCAAAGGGTTTGATGCTCCTTATGGACTTACAACAGCTGAACAACGTCATCCTGAATTTAGAACACATGGCGTAGGAAAATGTGAATGGGATGGAGCGATATGGCCTTTTGCCACCTCACAGACATTGACAGCTTTGGCAAACTATATGAATAACTATTCTAATCCGATAATTAATGATTCTGTATACTTTGCACAGATGGAAAAGTATGTTGAATCGCAATATCATCGCGGACGTCCATATATAGGTGAATATCTTGATGAGACAACAGGATACTGGTTGAAAGGTGATCAGGAGAGATCTAGATATTATAATCATTCCACCTTTAATGACCTTTTGATTACAGGTTTGGTTGGCTTGCGTCCTGCTTTTGGCAATAAAGTTACTGTAAATCCTTTAATTCCTCAAGGAAAGTGGGATTGGTTCTGTCTGGATAATGTTTTTTATCATGGTAAGAATATCACAATAGTATGGGATAAGAATGGTGATAAATATAGAATAGGAAAGGGATTTATGGTTCTGGTCGACGGAAAGATAGTTGCAAATAGAGAAAATCTATCTACAATAACTTTTGAATTATGATGAAGAGATTTTACATATTATTTATTCTTTTGATAAGTGCTAATTATCTTCCAGCAATGGACGATAATAGCTCTACTTTTAATGGCTCCTATTGGATTGGAGCCATTACTCGTAAAGAGGCAAAATTGCCTGAAGGAAGAAATTACTTTGATGCAGAACTGAAAAAACAGGAGGTAAAAGATGCATGGAATGCTGTTCCTGAGATATCCAAAAGGAGCATATATTTACGTAAAAAGTTCAATGTAAAAAGTAATCTTAAGAAGGCAACAGCTTATATATGTGGGCTGGGATTATATGAATTCACTCTTAATGGCAAGAAGGTTGGAGATATGGAATTTGCACCATTATGGAGTGATTATGACAAATCAGTATTCTATAATGTTTTCGACGTTACTAAGTTGTTAGCCAAGAGAGGTAATGCAGTAGGTGTAATGTTAGGAAACGGATTCTATAATGTTAATGGTGGAAGGTATAGAAAGTTGCAGATTAGTTTTGGACCTCCTACATTACGATTTGTACTTATGTTGGAATATAAGGATGGTACAACCGATAAAGTGGTATCTGATGGCAGTTGGCGATATGATGTTAGTCCGGTGCTTTTCAACTGTATTTATGGAGGTGAGGATTATGATGCAAGATTGGAACAGGATGGCTGGGACATAGAGAATTTCAATGCCGCAGGGTGGAAAGAGGTTGTCATACAAGAGGGTCCGAAAGGAGTAATGAGGCAACAGATTGCTGAGCCGGTAAAGATTATGGAATATTACTCACCTGTCAAATCTAAAAGATTATCTCAAGAAGAGATTGCATCTGCATCAAAAAAGACAAAAAGAGAAATTGGTTCGGTAGCATATGTTCTCGATATGGCTCAGAATCTTTCAGGTTTTCCCGAGATAAAGGTAAAAGGCAGAAGGGGACAAACCGTTACTCTTATTCCTGGAGAATCTTTGACAGAAGAGGGTGCAGTAAACCAACGCGAGACAGGAAGACAACACTTCTATACATATACTCTTAAAGGAGATGGAGAGGAGATATGGCATCCGCGTTTCTCATATTATGGATTCAGATATATTCAGATAGAGGGCGCTTATCTGAGTGAATACTCTACTAAGAGTGAGATTGCATCAGGAAGTTTGCCTGTCATAAAATCTGTTCGTTCATGTTTTATATACAACTCTGCAAAGAAGGTATCTACATTTGAATGTTCCAATGAGATATTCAATTCAGCTCATCGTATTATTGAGAAGGCAGCTCGCAGCAATATGCAAAGTGTCTTTACAGATTGTCCTCATCGTGAAAAACTTGGTTGGCTGGAGGAGGTTCATCTTAACGGACCTGGTCTTCTATATAATTATGATTTGAGAAATTACGGAAAGCAGATTATGCAGAACATGGCAGATGCACAACGTGAGAATGGTTCAATGCCTACTACTGCTCCGGAATATGTTGTTTTCAAAGGAAAATGGCTTGAGGATTTCGCTGAATCGCCAGAGTGGGGCGCTTCGTTAGTCGTATTCCCATTTATGTATCGTGACTTCTATCAGGACGACTCGCTAATAAGAAAATATTACCATAACATGTCTGCCTATATGGAGTATCTCTCAACAAGGGCTGAAAATGGTATTCTCTCTTTTGGACTTGGTGATTGGTACGATTTTGGAGATTATAGGGCTGGTTTCTCACGAAACACACCGGTACCTCTTGTTGCAACAGCACACTACTATATGATGCTCGACTATATTTGTCAGGCAGCTCAAATAGTAGGAGCAGAAGGTGATGCTGAGAAATACCGCCAGTTGGCAGAAAATGTAAAGATAGCATTCAACGAGAAATTTTATAATAAGGAGACTCATCAGTATGGTACCGGCAGTCAGTGCAGTAATGCATTACCTCTATTTCTTAATATGGAACCAGAAGGAGAGAGAAGTTATATACTAAGTAATTTGGTTAATGATATAAAGGCACATGGTGTAAGGCTGACAACTGGTGATGTAGGCAACAGATATCTGTTCCAGACACTGGCACGCAATGGACTTAATGAACTAATGTATGAGATGCACAATCATTATGATTCTCCAGGTTATGGATTTCAGCTGAAATTCGGTGCCACAACTCTTACTGAACAGTGGGATCCTAGAAAAGGGGCTTCATGGAATCATTTTATGATGGGACAGATAGATGAATGGTTCTTTAATTCTCTTGCCGGAATAAACATTGATTTTAGTGGAAAGATCACCATATCACCAAATCCGGTAGGTGACCTAAAATATGTAAAAGCCTCAACATTAACAAACAATGGAAAGGTCTCTGTAGAGTGGAATAGAAAGGGTAACAAATTCAGTATGAAGGTTGTCATACCCGAAAACAGTGATGCTGAAATCAAACTTCCCGAAAAGGTTGAAACCATAAAAGTTAAGGGTGGGGTACACAAGTTTAATGTAAATATCATATGATTATGAAAAAATATATCTTGGTGTTGATGCTATCTTCATTTTTTGCTCAGGCATTCGCTGAAAGAGTAGATATGAGGTTGGCAGGAGCGGATAACAGTGGAAAAGTGTCGAATAGTGAAATCATAAAATCGGTAATAGATAAGTTGGCATCTAAAGGAGGAGGTACCCTCTTTTTCCCTGCAGGAATCTATCTTACCGGACCTATCGAGATGAAGAGTAACATAACTATAGATACTGAAGCTGGTGCGGTTCTGAAATTCAGTGACAACTTTGATGAATATCTTCCTTTTACAGAGGTACGTCATGAGGGTGTAATGATGAAGAGTTTCAGACCTCTTATATATGCATACGACTCTGAGAATATAACAATAAAGGGAGAGGGAACATTAGATGGAAGTGGAAAACTGTGGTGGAGCGAGTTTTTCAAAGTATTGACTGATCTTCAAAAGAATGGTAAGAGAGAGGTAAACAGATATCAGAAGATGTTCGAGAACTCAAATGATATGAAATCTCTTTATGATAATACAAATAGTGATTGGCACTCAACTTTGGAAAGGAGGTTTTTCCGTCCCCCATTTATTCATCCTATAAGGTGTAAGAGGATTAAGATTGAAGGAGTGAAAATCATCAACTCACCATTTTGGACTGTTAACCCTGAATTTTGTGATAATGTTACTATAACAGGTATCACTATAGATAATCCTCCATCTCCTAATACAGATGGTATAAATCCTGAATCATGCAAAAATGTACATATCAGTGATTGCCATATATCTGTTGGAGATGATTGTGTAACAATAAAGTCCGGACGTGATCTTCAGGGAAGAACCATTGGAGTACCATGCGAAAATATAACAATAACCAACTGTACCATGCTCTCCGGACATGGAGGTGTTGTAATAGGTAGTGAGATGAGCGGTGGAGTAAGAAAGGTTACAATAAGCAATTGCGTCTTTGACGGGACTGACAGAGGTATCAGAATAAAATCTACGTGGAAGGGGAGGTTATGTTGAAGATGTTAGGGTGAGTAATATAGTGATGAGCAATATAAAAGAGGCATTTGTATTCAATCTGAAATATAGCGATATGCCTCAAGAACCTAAAAGTGAACGAACTCCTGAATATAGGAATATTTCTGTATCCGATGTTATAGTACGTAATGTGCAGACGCCTCTCAAGATAGTAGGTCTTGAGGAGGCTCCAATAACCGGTATTGTTCTTAAGAACATACAGATGGAGGGAGCTAAAGGGAAGAGCATCATAAAGGATTGCAAAGATATAGTTTTAGATAATGTCGTTGTAAATGGAGAGAAGTTCCAAATTAGTGCAACAGATAAAGCTATGTCATTTCAGAGTAGTAAATCTCTTGGAACAGTACTTGATGATATAAGCAAACGTTTTGGTGTCAGACTTAAGTATGATGTCGATACCACCGGACTAGTACTTCCATATGCTGATTTCAGAATAAGACCATACTCTTTAGAGGAGTCGCTGACAAATGTTTTAGCTCCATTTGACTTCAAGTTCGTAAAGCAGAATGATAAACTTTACAAAATTAAAGCATATGAATATGCTCGTCGCACAACGGCTGATGGCGAGAAATTACTCGGCTATCTCTCTTCACTCTATAATGATGATAAGACTTTCGAAAAGAGAGCTGCTGTACTGAGAAAAGAGGTAAGAGAGAAATTAGGAATTGATAATATACTCTCAGAGTGTGTGCCAAATCCGACAATTAAGTTATCCAAAGAGAGAAAATATAATGGCTATAAAGTTCAGAATTTTGCTCTTGAAACCCTCAAAGGCAAATATGTCTGTGGATCAATATATTCTCCTCTTAAAGGTGGAAAGCATCCTCTGATAATATGCCCTAATGGACATTTCAATAAAGGACGTTATCGTGAAGACCAACAGCAACGTATGGGTACATTAGCCAGAATGGGAGCTATTTGTGTAGATTATGACTTGGTAGGTTGGGGTGAATCAACAGATAAACATGCTACCCCAATGTCACATGTTATGCAAGTAGTGAACGGAGTGAAGATTCTTGATTACATGTTGAGTTCACGTAAAGATATCGATGTTAAACGTATTGGTGTGAATGGTGGCTCTGGAGGTGGAACACAGAGTGTACTACTCACAACTATTGATAACCGCTATGCTGCTTCTGCTCCTGTAGTAAGCCTCTCTTCCTATTTCGACGGAGGTTGTCCTTGCGAAAGTGGTATGCCAATACAACAGGCTGGAGGAGGAACATGTAATGCTGAATTGGCAGCTACATTTGCACCTCGCCCTATGCTGATTGTATCCGATGGTGGAGATTGGACTAAAGATGTACCTGGATTGGAATATCCTTATCTTCAAAATGTATATGGATTTTATAATCAGAGAAGTAGAGTTGAGAATGTGCATTTACCAAAAGAGGGACACGATTTTGGCATAAACAAACGCAATGCTGTATATGATTTCTTCTCAAGGGTTTTTAATCTTGACATCAAGATGGTAAATGAAAAGCTTGTTACTATTGAGAGTGAGGAGCTTTTGAAGAGAAGGTAGTCTATTATATTATAAAGATCGTTACAACTTCTAATAACTATATAAGGGTACATATCATAAAGTTATCCGTCTACTGATTATATTAAGTATAAAACTATGAGATTAACACTATTAATATTATGTCTTTCCGGTTTCTTATCTGCTTCCCAAACAAAGGCGCAGGAATATAAGCTGTGGTATGATAAACCGGCTCATGTATGGACAGAGGCACTTCCTTTGGGTAATGGACGCCTTGGAGCTATGGTCTTTGGAGTACCGGCTGTAGAGCATATACAACTTAATGAAGAGAGTATCTGGGCCGGACGTCCAAACAATAATGCTAATCCTGATGCTTTGGAATATGTACCCAAAGTACGTGATTTGATATTTAAAGGCAAATATATTGAAGCGCAGACTCTTGCCACTGAAAAGATTATGTCGAAGACAAACAGCGGTATGCCTTATCAGACATTTGGAGATCTCTATATATCCTTTCCGGGGCATAATGATTACACGAATTATTACCGTGAACTAAGTCTTGATTCTGCTCGTGTAATAGTTAGATATAAATCAAATGGCGTTAATTATAGACGTGAAACAATAACCTCACTTTCTGATCAGGTTGTCATGGTAAGACTTACTGCCGACAGACCTGGTTCAATAACCTGCAATGCTTACCTCTCTACACCACATCAGGATGCTTCTATACTCATAGATGGTAATGATGTCACACTTGATGGAATCTCATCATCTCATGAGGGACTAAAAGGTAAGGTTGAATTCCAAGGAAGAATACGTTCAATTACAAAGGGTGGCACAAAAAAAATAAATGATGGTATCATCTCCATTGAGAAGGCTGATGAAGCGGTCATCTACATCTCTATAGCTACTAATTTCAATAATTATAAGGATATATCGGGTGATGCAAAGCAACGTTCACTGAATAACATGGACAATGCTGTCAAGAAAGAGTATAAACTTGCCAAGAAGGAGCATACAGAACTATTTAAGAGATATATGGATAGGGTAAAGCTCTATCTTGGTGAAGATATGTATCCTGATATTCCAACTGACAAAAGGGTTGAGAACTTCTCAAAGAGTAATGACAACTATCTTGTTGCCACTTACTTCAATTTTGGTCGTTATCTGCTGATATCCTCTTCACAACCTGGAGGACAGCCTGCAAATCTTCAGGGAATATGGAATGACAAACTCTTTCCATCATGGGACAGCAAATATACATGCAACATAAATCTTGAGATGAACTATTGGCCTTCCGAGGTCACTAATCTCAGTGAGCTATCTCAACCACTTATGCGACTTATAAAAGATGTTAGCGAAAGTGGAAAGGAGAGTGCAAAGATTATGTATGGTGTCGATGGCTGGGTACTTCATCACAATACAGATATATGGCGTATCACCGGTGCGGTAGATAAAGCTCCTTCGGGAATGTGGCCGATGGGAGGTGCATGGCTTTGTCGTCATATATGGGAAAAGTACCTATTTACAGGAGATGTGAATTTCCTAAACCAAAACTATGATATACTAAAAGGTGCTGCCTTATTCTTTGATAATGTTATGGTTAAGGACCCTGAGAGCGGTTATCTGGTTGTATGTCCAAGTAACTCCCCTGAGAATGTACATTCAGGGAGTAATTATCAGGCAACTATAGCTGCAGGTTGCACACTCGACAATCAGTTAGTATTTGATTTGTGGAATCAGGTTATTTCTGCTTCATCTATATTGAACAGGGATAAGGAGTTTGCACAACATCTATCAAACCGTCTCAAAGAACTTGCTCCTATGCATATTGGCAAATGGGGACAGTTGCAGGAGTGGCTTAAAGATTGGGATGATCCGAAAGATGTACATCGTCATGTATCTCATCTCTATGGGTTATATCCGGGAAACCAAATATCTCCATATAGGACACCCGAACTTTTTGAGTCAGCAAAGACTTCTTTGATTCATCGAGGCGATCCGTCAACAGGATGGAGCATGGGGTGGAAAGTATGTCTGTGGGCTCGTCTACTTGATGGCAATCATGCATATAAACTTATAACCGATCAACTTACTCTTGTCAGAAATGAGAAGAAGAAAGGTGGTACATATCCTAATCTTTTTGATGCCCACCCACCATTTCAGATAGATGGTAATTTTGGATGTACTGCAGGTATAGCTGAGATGATAGTACAAAGTCATGATGGTTTCATCTTTCTTATTCCTGCTATACCGGATGGATGGAAAGATGGAAAGGTGAAAGGTATTAAGGCAAGAGGTGGTTTTGAAATTGATTTAGAGTGGAAGAATGGAGCAGTAGAAAAGGCAGTTATAAAATCATCATTGGGAGGAAATTGTTGTATACGCACATATAATCCTATTGGCAGTGTGATAGAATCAGATTCTTCTTTAACAGGAAACAACAAGATACACTCTGTTAGTTTGAGAAGAGCAAATTTAGAAAATAAGAATAGCTTTTTCGCCTTACCGGTACAACTAAAACCTGTAATAAGTGAAGAGGTACAAGTAAATAGTGTTAACTTGCCAAAGAGTTATCTATATAATTTTCAGACTGAAGCAGGTAAAGAATATATAATAAAAAGAAAATAATAGCGATGAGAAAGAGTATTTTAAGACTTTTCATAGTATCTTTTGTATCCATCAATCTGTTTGGATGTAGTAGTGTAAAGAGGAATGTAGAGAAGGAAAAATGGAGTGTGCTGATGGCAAAGTCTGAAATAAAAAGATTCCCAGAGCCGTGGATGATTGAAAATGCAAAGAAGCCAAGGTGGGGATATACACATGGACTTGTGGTTAAATCTATGATGGAGCTTACTAAATTCTCAGGTGATAGCCTTTATTATAATTATGCAAAGATATATGCTGACTCACTTATTGATAAAGATGGAAAGATTAAGACAATGGAGTACCTCTCTTTCAATATTGATAATGTAAATGCCGGGAAAACTCTATTCGATTTTTATAAGATTAGTGGAGATAATAAGTATAAAATAGCTCTCGATACACTTGTAAAACAGATGGGTGAACAACCTCGAACAAGCGAAGGTGGTTTTTGGCATAAAAAGAAGTATGAACATCAGATGTGGCTAGATGGCATTTATATGGCATCTCCATTCTTGGCACAATATGGTAATGAGTTTAAAAACCAGAGCTTATGCGATGAGGCTGTAAAGCAGATTAAGCTGATAGCAACACATACTTACGATAAGAAAACGGGACTTTTCTATCATGGTTGGGATGAGAGCAAAAAGCAGGATTGGGCAGATAAGACAACAGGTTGCTCTCGCAATTTCTGGAGCCGTAGTATAGGCTGGTATGCTGCAGGTATAGTTGATGTTTTGGATTACATACCACAGCAGACAGAGGGACGCGACTCTCTACTCACCTTGGTAAAGACATTAGCAGATGGCATGTTGAAGTTCCAAGATAATAAATCGGGTGTATGGTGGCAGGTTACTGACCAAGCTGATAGAAAAGGAAATTATCTTGAGTCATCAGCTTCATCTCTATTTGTATATTTTCTTGCTAAATCAATAAACAACGGCTATCTATCATCTGATTATAAAAAAGCAACACTTAAAGCTTACGATGGTATTATAAAGAATTTTATAAAAAAAGAGGATGATGGTAGCTTTACAATTACAAATTGTTGTGCAGTTGCAGGTCTTGGCGGAAGTGGAAACAGAGATGGAAGTTTTGCATATTATGTAGGGGAGCCTGTAATAGATAATGACCCTAAATCAGTGGGCTCGTTTATACTTGCTGCAATAGAGATTGAAAAAATGAAATAAAAGATATAGAACATGAAGAAAAAGTTTATTACTCTATTTTATGCGCTATGCATATCAGGTGTGACTTTTGTCAGTGCCCAAAAAAGTTATATTCCTTGGAAAAATGGTAAACTAGCCGTCTCAGAAGAGGGACGTTATCTAAAACATGAAAATGGAACTCCATTCTTCTGGATGGGTGAAACAGGATGGCTTTTGCCGGAAAGAACGGATAGAGATGAAGCATCGTATTACCTTGAGAAATGTGCTATGGCCGGGTACAATGTGTACAAGTACAGACAGTCAACGGAGCACCTGCTATAAATAAATATGGACAATACTCTTTAGTTGACGGATTCAACTTTGAGAATATTGACCGTAAAGGTGTGTATGGTTATTGGGACCATATGGATTATATAATAAAAACAGCAGAAAGAAATGGTATATATATCGGAATGGTCTGTGTCTGGGGAGGTGTAGTAAACTCAGGTGCTTTGACCTTAAAGGATGCTGAGGCTTATGGTAAATTCTTAGCAAACAGATATAAGGATGCACCAAATATAATCTGGATAATTGGAGGAGATATAAAGGGTGATAAGAAAACCGAGATATGGGAAAAGCTTGCCACAACAATAAAGAAATATGATAAGAATCATTTAATGACATTCCATCCTCGCGGACGTACAACATCTGCAACATGGTTTAATGATGCAACATGGTTAGATTTTAATATGTTCCAAAGTGGACACCGTCGTTATGGACAACGTAATGGTGACGGTGATTATCCTATCAAGGAGAATACAGAGGAGGATAACTGGAGATTTGTTGAGGCAAGTCAGGAAAAGTCTCCACTTAAACCGGTAATAGATGGAGAGCCTATCTATGAAGAGATTCCTCAGGGACTCCATAATCCAAAAGAGATACGTTGGAAAGATTATGATGTCAGACGTTATGCATATTGGTCTGTTTTTGCAGGCTCTTTTGGACATACTTATGGCAATAACTCTATTATGCAGTTTATGCGTCCTGGAACAATGGCGGCATATGGAGCTGAGAAATCTTGGTGGGATGCACTTAACGATCCAGGCTTTAACCAGATGAAGTATCTTAAGAATCTGATGTTAACTTTCCCATTTTTTGAAAGAATACCCGACCAATCTGTGATTGCCGGAGTTAATGGTGAGAAATATGATCGTGCTATAGCAACACGTGGAAAAGATTATCTGTTGGTTTATAATTATTCAGGAAGACCTATGCAGGTAGATCTTACAAAAATTAGTGGAAAGAAGAAAAATGTATGGTGGTACAGTCCTAAAAATGGTAAGCTGTCATATCTCGGAGAGTTTGATAATAAAATCAATACATTCCAGTACGATAGCGGATACATGAGTGGTAATGACCAGATTCTTATTGCTGTAGATTCTGAGAAAAACTATGTTGCGAAAGAGTGGATGGAACTACCTTTTATTGAACAAAATCAGTCAGGAAATCAATAAACATGAAAAATATATATTATAAAATAATCATCGCTCTATGCTGTCTGTTACCTCAGACAGCATGGGGCGATGCTGTTTCTGTCACTACTGTTCGTACCGAGAACATGAGTAATCCGATAGGATTGGATACGGCACAACCTCATTTTAGCTGGAGAATAGAGTCGGAGAAAAGAGATGTGTTGCAAACTGAATATCAGATAATAGTCGCTTCCAGTAAAGAGCTTCTTGATAAGGATAACGGTGATTTATGGGATTCAGGTAAGGTTCCATCTTCCTCTTCTATCCGAATAAAATATGACGGAAAGAAGTTAAAAAGCAACCAATATGGTTGGTGGAAAGTGAAGAGTTTCACCAATAAAGGTGAGACAAAGTGGAGTGAGAGTGCTTATTTCAGTATTGGACTTCTTAATGAGGTAAATTGGCGTGGACAATGGATTGGTCTTGATAGGGCAGCAGCCGGTGACAGCGAGACAACATGGAGCCGTCTGTCATCACGATATCTAAGAAAAGAATTCAAACTGAAAGGTGGAATAAAACGTGCTACAGTGCATATTGCAGGTATGGGTATGTATGAACTGTTTATAAACGGTAAGAGAGTTGGTGAGCAAGTGTTGGCTCCTGTTCCTACAGACTATCGCAAAACTATTGTATATAACAGTTTTGATGTTACCTCAATGCTCGTCGACAATAATGCAATTGGTGTAACACTTGGCAATGGACGATTCTATACAATGCGTCAGAATTACAAGCCATATAAGATTACCAATTTCGGATATCCTAAGCTTAGGTTGAATTTGATAGTTGAATATCAGAATGGAGAGAGAGAAACTATAATAACCGATACATCATGGAAACTTTCAACTCAGAGTCCTATAAGGAGCAATAATGAGTATGATGGTGAAATTTATGATGCACGCAAAGAGATGCCGGGATGGACAACATCCGGTTACAACGACTCTTCATGGAGCCAGGCAGAGAGAGTTAGTATTCCTTCAGGTACATTAAGAGGAAGTATGACACCAAATATGAAGGTTGTCATGACTCTAAAGCCTAAGACAATAAAGAAGATTGGCAATAAATATATTCTTGATATGGGGCAGAACATGGCAGGATGGATAAAGATGACTATCCGCAATGCCGCAGTCGGAGATTCCATAAAACTTCGTTTTGCCGAGACTCTTCAGCCAAATGGGGAACTATATATTCTTAATTTGCGAGATGCTCTTGTTACAGATAAATATATCAGTAATGGTAAAGACAGTGGTCTAACATGGACACCTCGATTTGTTTACCATGGATTCAGATTTGTTGAGATTACCGGTTCTAAAAATCCTGATATCAATGATTTCGTAGGTGAGGTGGTAAGTGATGAGATGGAGAACTTAGGAACATTTGAATGTTCTAATGATATGCTTAATGGTGTCTATAAAAATGCATGGTGGGGTATCCTTGATAACTATAAAGGTATGCCTGTAGATTGCCCTCAGCGTAATGAACGTCAGCCTTGGCTTGGTGATAGAGTGATGGGCAGTTGGGGAGAGAGTTTCTTGTTTGATAACAGTAACCTATATGCAAAATGGGCTAATGATATATGTGAGGCACAGCGTGAGGATGGTTCCATTCCCGATGTGGCTCCAGCTTATTGGAACTACTATTCCGATAATATGACTTGGCCTGCTGCTCTGCCTATGGCTTGTGATATGCTATATACTCATTTCGGAAATATTGAACCTATCAGAAAGTTCTATCCTAATATAATGAAGTGGTTGGAATATATGCGTGAGAACTATATGACATCCGACTATATTGTAACAAAAGATAAGTATGGTGACTGGTGTGTGCCACCCGAAACCCTTGACTTGATACATAGCAAAGATCCTGATCGTATAACTGATGGTACACTAATAGCAACAGCATACTATCTGAAGATGTTGCAGACAATGCACCGTTTTGCAGGAGTGTTGGGATATAGTGAAGATATGAAGAAAATCGAAGAGTTGGAACATAAAGTGAAGGATGCATTCAACAGTAAATTCCTTACAGTAAAGAGAGGCACTTCACTCATGCCTGGACATATATTATATCCTGACAGTATCTACTATGGCAATAATACTGTTACAGCTAATATACTTCCTTTGGCTTTTGGTATTGTGCCTGATGAATATAGAGAAGATGTGGTAAAGAATATTGCTCACAAAATAATGATGGATAAAACTCCTGTAACAAACTATATCGGACATGTTAGCTGTGGTGTTATAGGAATGCAGTGGCTGATGAAGACATTGTCAAAATATGGACTCTCGGATATTGCATGGATGTTTGCAACTAATGATACTTATCCATCCTATGGATATATGGCAAAGAATGGAGCAACTACTATTTGGGAGTTGTGGAATGGTAATACAGCCAACCCGGAGATGAATAGTGGAAATCATGTGATGCTTCTTGGCGATCTGTTGAAATGGTGTTATGAGAATATAGGAGGTATAGCTCCCGACCGTAAGGAGGTGGCATTCAAACATATCATCATGAAACCTGATTTCAATATACAGAATATCTATAATGCTAATGTATCGTATATCACTCCTTATGGAAAGGTGACAAGCAAATGGAAGAAGACTTTGCAGAAGCTAAATTGGGAGGTAACCATCCCTGCTAATACTACAGCAACACTTTATATGCCTGATGGAAAGATAGAAAAGATTGGTTCGGGTACATATCAGTTTACTGTTGCTATACCTGCAAAGTCAGAGAAAATAGTTAAACAAGAGTTCTTGTATACTAAATCATCTTTCCCTGAATGTCATGCATCAACAATTGTTGAGCTTAAGAATGGTGACCTCGTTGCATCATTCTTTGGAGGTACAAAAGAGAAGAATCCTGATTGTTGCATATGGGTTTGCCGTAAACCTAATGGCTCTTCAGAATGGAGTGAACCTGTTATAGCTGCAGACGGTGTCTTTTCACTTGATGATCCTTTGATTGGTATTGCAGGTCTTTCAGGTATAAATGAGAAGACTACTATGGCAAATGTAGGACCTGCATCTAAGAATTTCAAAGGAGATATCAATAAGGCACGCCGTAAAGCTTGTTGGAATCCTGTTCTTTTCCAAGTTCCTGGAGGTGATTTATTGCTTTTCTATAAGATCGGAAGTAGCGTTGGTGACTGGACCGGATGGCTAGTACGCTCTAAAGATGGGGGTAAAAGTTGGAGCCAGCGTGAACCTCTGCCAAAAGGATTCTTAGGTCCGATAAAGAATAAACCTATATATCTTGATGGAAGAATAATTTCGCCTTCGAGTACTGAAGATAACATGGGATGGAGATTGCATTTTGAGATCTCTGATGATTTTGGAAAAACTTGGAAAATGGTAGGTCCACTTGAGGCTGAACTAAATCTGCCAACAGCTCTAAGAAAGAGTGGAGCAGTACAGAGCGACAATGAGACAGGAGAACCAATCCAGGGAAAAGATATGCAGCCTATTTTTGCTATCCAACCAAGTATACTGATTCATAAAGATGGAAGACTACAGATACTTGCACGCACAAGAAATGCAAAGCTTGCAACATCTTGGAGCAGTGATAAGGGAGATACCTGGAGCAAAGTTACTCTAAGCGATGTTCCAAATAATAACTCGGGAACTGATGCTGTAACAATGAAAGATGGACGTCATGTGCTGATATATAATAATTTCGAAACATTGCCGGGTAATCCAAAGGGCTTGAGAACTCCTTTGAGTATTGCTATATCTAACGATGGCATTGACTGGAAACATATTTTAACCTTGGAGGATTCTCCAATAAATCAATATTCATATCCATCAATCATCCAAGGAAAGAGTGGTAAACTTCATGTAATATATACATGGCGTAGAGAACTGATAAAATATGCTGAGATAGATATTGATAAATAACTGATGAGAAATAATCGGTTATAACAGTTAGTTATATTGAATGAGATGTTTAGAAGTATTTGCTAAACATCTCATTTTATTTTTATAGTCTAGAGCCAATTATAGGTTTGGAGTGCAAAAAAGATATGGTTTATAGCTCTTCATTATTACCAATTCTATACCCAAAAAGTCTTCGAGGAGTTTATCAACGGATCATGATCGGTTGTGGATCGGATCATGATTCGTTGTGCATCCGATCATGATCGGTTGGTCAAAAGTCTTCGATCGGTTGGTCAAAAGTCTTCGATCGGTTGGTCAAAAGTCTTCGATCGGTTGGTAAAGAGTCTTCGATTGGTTGAAGAAAACTCTTCATTACAGGGCATTCTTATAGAGATCTTTATCTATTTTCTGAGTACAAAATGGTTAAAATGTCGTCTCTTAAATACTAAACAATAAGATAAACTTACAATATGAGGAGATATAATACAGGTCTGTTTCTATTAAGCATGGTTATGTTGGCAGGATGTGGTAAGCCTGAGGTAAATGTTGTTATGACTGGAGACATGACAACACGTTTGGCTTTTGCCGGAGAACAGCTGAAACAGGCTCTTGTAGAGAAAGGATACGAAGTAAATCAGACTACAGATGAGAAAGAGATTGGTGGAGGCAAAAGAAGCATATATCTTAATCTTCTGAACGATACTACAAAAAAAAATAAAGAGAGATTTGATATCAGCACAAAAGGGAAAAACACCTATGTTACAGGTTATGATGGAAACGGCATAATATATGGCTGTCGTGAACTTATTGATCAGCTTGACCAGAGTGGAACAATGGATTTCAAACCGGTAAGCGATGCACCTGAGATGGTATTAAGGGGGGCATGTATAGGTCTTCAAAAGACAACTTATCTGCCCGGACATGCCGTATATGAGTATCCATATACTCCTGAATCATTCCCATGGTTCTACGATAAAGAGAGATGGATAAAGTATCTGGATATGATGGTAGAGAACAGAATGAACTCTCTATATCTTTGGAATGGTCATCCGTTTGCTTCACTTGTCAAGTTGAAGGATTACCCTTTTGCTTTGGAGGTTGATGAAGAGACATTCAAGAAGAATGAAGAGATGTTCTCATTCCTTACTACTGAGGCTGAGAAACGTGGTATCTTTGTCATTCAGATGTTTTACAATATAATAGTGAGTAAACCTTTTGCTGACCATTATGGCATCAAAACTCAGGATAGAAATCGTCCTATCACCCCTTTGATAAGTGATTATACTCGTAAGTCAGTTGCCGCATTTATTGAGAAATACCCAAATGTGGGACTATTGGTATGTCTTGGCGAGGCTATAGGTACATACGAAGAGGATGTAGAGTGGTTCACAAAGACAATCATACCTGGTATAAAAGATGGACTGAAGGTGTTGGGAAGAACAGATGAACCGCCTGTACTTGTCCGTGCTCATGATACAGATTGTAAGATGGTTATAGATGCTGCTCTTCCTCTTTACAAGAATCTATATACCATGCATAAATATAATGGGGAGTCACTTACTACTTATGAGCCTCGAGGACCCTGGGCAAAGATACATAAAGATTTAAGCTCTTTAGGGAGTGTTCATATCAGTAATGTTCATATATTGGCTAACCTTGAACCATGGAGATGGAGTTCGCCTGATTTTATCCAAAAGTCAGTAAAGGCTATGCACTCTGTTCATGGAGCTAATGCTTTACATATTTACCCACAGGCTAACTATTGGGATTGGCCATATACAGCCGATAAACTTGCCAATGGAGAACGAGAAGAACAGGTCTACCGTGATTGGGCTTGGTACAAAGCTTGGGGAAGATATGCTTGGAAAGCTGATCGTAATCGTCTTGAGGAGATAAAATATTGGGACAAACAGTTTGGAGATTTTTATGGCATTCCTGCTGAAATGGCTGATAATATTCGTATAGCATACGAAGAGAGTGGAGAGATAGCTCCAAAATTGCTGAGACGTTTCGGTATTACAGAGGGAAATCGTCAGACACTACTTCTTGGCATGTTCATGAGTCAGTTTGTAAACCCATATAAGTATACCATACATTATGGATTTTATGAGAGCTGTGGACCTGGAGGAGAGAAGCTGATTGAATATGTAGAGAAAGAGTGGAAGAAACAACCACATGTGGGAGAGTTGCCATTAGACATAATAAATCAGGTTATCGAACATGGAGATAAAGCTGTAGCAGCAATTGATAAGGTGGTTTCTTCTGCTAAAAAGAACAGCGATGAACTGAGAAGACTTCAAAATGATATGCATTGCTACAGGGAGTACGCTTATGCTTTTTATTACAAAGTAAAAGCTGCCCAACATGTTCTTAACTATCATTGGGGAAAAAATATGGATGAGTTGGATAAAGCAGTACCTTTGATGGAGGAGAGTCTTAAACATTATACCAAGCTTGTAGATTTGACAAAGGATACATATCTGTTTGCCAATAGTATGCAGACAGCCCAGAGACGTATTCCTATTGGAGGTGATGATGGTAATAATAAGACATGGTCGGAGATGCTTGTTCACTATAAAGCTGAACTTTATAACTTCAAGGAAAATATAGAGATGCTGAAAGATAAGAAAGTTCGTAAGTGCGTAGAGGTTACTCCTCTAAAAGAGGCTGATGTCAAAATACTCAATAATCTCACTAAGGTGAAAATAGAGAAAGGAGCTAAGATATTCTCAAATATAGATGGAGGGATAGATGCTATTGCCAAAGAAATTACAGGGTTGACAGGCTTTGTATTTAATGGAGAAAAGCAACGTGATGATGCCACCACCATAGAGTTTGAGTGCTCTTCACCTGTTACTATGCTCGTGGCATACTTTAAAGACGACCATCGTAAGTTCGCAAAAGCTCCAAGATTAGAGAGCGATGCTTCGGCAAATGATTATGGACAGGCTGAGCCTGTGCTTACAAATGCATTGCATGTAAAAGGTGTGGCTCTGGCAGACATATATCCATATAAGTTCAAAGCAGGCAGACATACACTGATACTTCCTAAAGGTTATTGTGGAGTTTTGGGCTTTACAGAGGATAAAATAAAGGAAAGAGATGTAGCTTTAGAGGGTGGAGCTGATGCTCCCGACTGGCTTTTCTATTAATATTGCATTTATGAAGAGATTATTTTTTGCTATAATTAGTTTTTTACCCATTCTTACTGCTGCTCAGAAGCAGGTGAATCAGAATGAGATGCAACATATATACGAGCAGGTAAAGACTCCATATAAGTATGGATTGGTTGTTGCTCCCGAAGATAACAACCATAAGATTGATTGTCCCACGGTGTTTCGTGTAGGAGATAAATGGATGATGACCTATGTGGTATATAATGGTAAGGGTGGTACTGACGGACGTGGGTATGAGACATGGATTGCGCAAAGTGATAATCTCCTGGAATGGAAGACATTAGGAAGAATACTCTCATATAAGGATGAAGGGTGGGACTGCAACCAGCGTGGTGGATTTCCTGCTCTGCCGGATATGGAGTGGGGCGGAAGCTATGAACTGCATAAATACAAAGGGAAGAACTGGATGACCTATATAGGTGGTAAAGGTACCGGTTATGAGGCCGTACGTGAACCTCTTAATATTGGATTGGCATGGAGTGACAGACCTCTTGATAAGGCTTTTGAATGGAGTACTTTTGATAAACCTATCATTAGCATATATGACAAAGATGCTCAATGGTGGGAGCAGATGACTGAGTACAAAAGTACTATATATTGGGATAAGAGTAAGAGACTTGGTGCTCCATTTGTTATGTTCTACAATGCAGGTGGGCGTAATCCCGAGAATGGGATAAAGGGAGAGAGAGTAGGTATAGCTTTATCAAAAGATATGAAGAGATGGAAGCGCTATGCCGGTAATCCTGTATTTGCTCATGAGGCAAATGGTACTATAACAGGGGATGCACATATTCAAAAGATGGGCGATATATATGTAATGTTCTACTTCTCTGCATTCTCACCTGATAGGAGATATAAGGCATTCAATACTTTTGCAGCAAGTTATGATTTAGTAAATTGGACTGACTGGAATGGTGCTGACTTAATCTTCCCATCTAAAGAGTATGATGAACTCTTTGCACATAAAAGCTATGTTATAAAATATAATGGTGTTGTCTACCACTTCTATTGTGCCGTAAACAGTGCTGAACAGAGAGGAATAGCTGTAGCAACAAGCAAGCCGATGGGTAAGTCGGCTTTAAGTTTTCCACAGCGTGACAACAAAAATAGGCGTGAGGAGATCAATTTGAATAGTGGTTGGAAGAGCTGGATCACAGAGAGTAATAACGGTGATAAAACTCTGACTAAGAAAGCTATTATGGTAGATCTTCCACATAACTGGGATGATTACTATGGATATAGACAACTTACTCATGGCAATCTTCATGGTACAGCTATCTATGAAAAGGAGTTTTCAGTGGAGCCAAACTCACTAGATAATAGGGAGTGCTTCATTCGCTTTGAAGGAGTAGGAAGTTATGCTACAATAACTCTCAATGGAAAGGAGTTTGGTCGTCGCCTTATTGGTAGGACAACCTATACTCTTAATGTTTCGGATGTTATACACACCGGTAAAAACAGACTTACAGTTAAGGTTGAGCATCCTGAGATGATTTCTGATTCGCCATGGGTTTGCGGAGGTTGTTCTTCTGAATGGGGATTTAGTGAGGGGTCACAGCCTTTTGGTATATTCCGTCCTGTTGTTTTGGAGTTTACTGACAAGATAAGGATAGAGCCATTCGGAGTGCATATATGGAATGATGATAACTCCAAAACAATCTATTTGGAGACGGAGGTAAAGAACTACTCGAATAAAGAACAGAATATTGAACTTGTAAATAAATTCAGCAATGCTGACGGTAAACAGGTGTTCCGCCTGACAGAGAATTTAGTACTTAAACCAGGTGAGACAAGATTGATAAAACAACAGTCAGCTATAGAAAATGCCATATTGTGGAGCTGCGAGAAACCTTATCTGTATAAGTTGGCAACAATGATCAAGCGTGATGCCAAGACAACAGATGAGATGGTCACTCCTTTTGGTATAAGGACAGTTAGCTGGCCTGTGAAACGAAATGATAATGACGGACGTTTTTACCTTAATGGGAAACCTCTTTTCATAAATGGGGTATGTGAATATGAGCATCAGTTCGGACAGAGCCATGCCTTCACCAACGAGCAGATAAAGGCGAGAGTTAAGGAGATAGAAGGTGCAGGATTTAATGCATTCCGTGATGCTCATCAGCCTCATAATTTAGAGTATCAAAAATATTGGGACAGAGATGGAATACTTTTCTGGCCACAGTTCTCAGCACATATTTGGTATGACACACCAGAATTCCGTGAGAATTTCAAATCCCTGCTTAGACAGTGGGTGAAGGAACGCCGTAACTCACCAAGTGTGGTTATGTGGGGATTGCAGAATGAAAGTACTCTTCCAAAGGATTTTGCCAATGAGTGTTGTGATATAATTCGCGAAATGGATCCTACTGCAGTGAATATGCGCGTAATAACTACTTGTAATGGTGGTGAAGGGAGTGATTGGAACGTTATTCAAAATTGGAGTGGTACTTATGGTGGAGATATAGAGCAATATGGTAAGGAACTATCGAAAAAGGAGCAACTTCTAAATGGTGAATATGGCTCTTGGAGAAGTTTGGGACTCCACACAGAACCTGGAAAGTTTGAGCAGAACGGTATATGGAGTGAAGAGAGAATGTGTAAACTTATGGAGACAAAAATACGCTTAGCTGAAGAGGCTAAGGACAGTGTGTGCGGTCAGTTCCAGTGGATATTCTCGAGCCACGATAATCCGGGACGTCGTCAGCCTGATGAGGCATATCGCGTTATAGATAAAGTGGGACCATTTAATTATAAAGGATTGCTCACTCCATGGGAAGAACCATTGGATGTATACTACATGTATAAGGCAAACTATGTATCGGCAGAGAAAGAGCCTATGGTTTATTTATCTTCACATACATGGCATGACAGATTTAAAGGTGAATGTAAAGCAACTATTGAGGCGTATAGTAACTGCGATTCTGTATTGCTATATAATGATGCTTCTGATGGCCAACTTATTGGTTCACAAGAAAATGGTGTAATTGGAACACATTTTGAGTGGAGAGATGCGCATATTAAATATAACGTGTTGCGTGCAGTAGGATACTATAAAGGGAAACCTGTAACAGAAGATATATTGGTGCTGGACAATCTAGAGAAATCTCCAAAATTCGATAATCTATATAAAGCCTATTCTATATTGCCTGTTGCAGCCGATAACATTGTTTGTGACATTAAGGGGGCAGTTGGGTACAACTATCTCTATCGCATAAACTGTGGTGGTGACGAGTACACAGACAGCCATGGACAGTTGTGGAACAAGGACAATTCAACATGGTCTTCTTCCTGGGCTGATGAGTTTGTGAATAGTGGTAACGGATTGATAACACCTTATCAGGCAAGTCAGAGGGTGACCAATGATCCTGTTCACGGAACAAAAGATTGGAAACTATTTCAGAGTTTCCGCTTTGGACGTCATAAGTTGAACTATACTTTCCCTGTAGAGAATGGCAAATACATGGTAGAGCTCTATTTTATGGAACCATGGTTTGGTACAGGAGCAAGTGAGAAAAGTGACTGTGAAGGTATGAGGCTATTTGATGTGGCAATAAATGGTAAGCAGGTGATAGATGACCTTGATCTGTGGGCTGAAAGAGGACATGATGGAGCCTATAAGAGGGTTGTATACGTTGATGTTGATTGTGGTGAGATAAAGATATCGTTTCCTGAAGTAAAGGCAGCTCAAGCAGTTATATCTGCAATAGCAATCGCCTCTACAAATAATATGGCATCTCCTAAAGTTACAATCAAAGATGATAAGTTTAGTTGGGCTGCTCAGGAGAGCAATGTGATGGTTACAACTCCCGATTCACTCTTGCCGGTAAATAAGAGTGCACGTGCTTCTGTAAGCTATCAGGCTGAAAATGCTCTTATTAAGGGTAAATATTCAGTAGAAGAGGTGAAAAAGGAGAGAGGCGTCTTCTTCGATAAGGGTAATGAGAATAGTATAAAGTGGAATATATCTACCGGACTGGCACAGATATATGCCTTCAGGTTTAAGTATATGAACCTTACAGGAAAAGGTGTAAAGGTTAATATGAAACTTGTGGACTCAAAAGGGGTGGTGCTAAAAAGTGATGAACTTACTTTTGCGGAGACACCTGAGAAGTGGAGAATGATAAGTACTACTTCAGGCAGTTTCATAAATGCAGGTCATTACAGTGTGATTCTCTCTGCTCCGGATATGAAGGGATTAGCATTTGATGCTTTAGATGTGCAATAATATTTTGATTTAAAACATATACCTACTTAGGTTACAAAATCCATTCTCATACGTCTCATATTATAAACAAATAATATGAGACTCTATATACTTTTACTATCAGGACTATTCTCCTTATCTGTATCTGCACAGGTCGTAAATGATTGGGAGAACCAAAATCTGCTTCAGATAAACCGTGAACCTGCAAGGAGCGCATTCATACCTTTTGCAAAAAAAGCAAATGACTCCTTTATGTCACTGAATGGATTATGGAAGTTTGCCTGGGTAGAAGAGCCGGGTAAGCGAGAGCAGAATTTCTATCTTCCTGATTTTGATGACTCCTCATGGAGAAATTTTCCCGTACCTGCCAATTGGGAGAATAACGGTTTCGGTACTCCTATATATGTGTCTGCCGGCTACCCGTTTAAGGTAAATCCTCCAAGTGTTACTTCAACTCCAAAAGAGACATATACCACATTCAAAGAACGTAATCCTGTGGGGCAGTACAGACGCACTTTTACTGTTCCTGCACAATGGATAGATGGTCAGTTCTTCCTACGTTTCGAGGGTGTGATGAGTGCATTCTATGTATGGATAAATGGTAAACGTGTAGGGTATAGTCAGGGAAGTATGGAACCTTCGGAATTTAATATAACTCCATATGTCACTGAAGGTCTCAACAAAATAGCTGTAGAGGTATATAAATACTGTGATGGTTCTTATCTGGAAGACCAGGACTTCTGGCGCTTTGGCGGTATTCATCGTTCTGTAGCAATAATTCATACTCCTGATGTTAGGTTGAGCAACTTCACCGTGAGAACTATTGCAAATGATAAATCATGTAATGATTTTACTCTTAATATAGATCCCGAATTTAAGGTTCATAATGAGATGACCGGCAAGGGATATCTTTTTAAAGCAATACTTAAAAGTAACGATAACACCATTGTGCAGACTCTTCAGTCAGATGTTGAAGATATTCTTGACTTAGAACATAAGGCATCAAGGATGAATGAGTGGTATCCGCAACGTGGACCGCGTAAGTCAGGAAGAGTGAGTGCAGTTATTAAATCACCTAAGAGATGGAGCGCTGAGACACCTAATCTGTATAAGCTAGAACTTCAGCTTATTGATGATAAGGGTAATGTCATACAACAGGTAAATCAGAATATCGGCTTCCGTGATATCAAGATAGAAGGTGGTCGTCTTTTAGTAAATGGCAAACCTGTAAGATTTAGGGGAGTGAATAGACATGAGCATGATCCTAACACAGCCAGGGTGATGAGTGAGCAGAGAATGGTACAGGATATCATTCTAATGAAACAGGCTAATATAAATGCTGTACGTACAAGCCATTATCCAAATGTATCAAGATGGTACGAGTTGTGCGACAGCATAGGACTCTATGTTATGGATGAGGCAGATATTGAGGAGCATGGTTTGCGAGGTACATTGGCAAGCAACTCTGACTGGAATGCTGCCTTTATGGATAGAGCGATACGTATGGTTGAGAGAGATAAGAATCATGCCTCTGTTGTAATGTGGAGTATGGGAAATGAGAGTGGATATGGTCCTAACTTTGCTTCCATATCAGCTTGGATGCATGATTTCGATCCTACACGTCCGGTACATTATGAGGGTGCACAGGGTGTAGATGGCAATCCCGATCCTGCAACTGTTGATGTTATAAGCCGCTTCTATCCAAGAGTGAAGGAGGAGTATCTTAATCCAGGAATAGCTGAGAATGAGGATAAGGAGAGGCTGAGAATGCCAGATGGGAGAGACTTCTTAATATTGCAGAACGTGATAATGACAATCGCCCTGTGCTTACAAGCGAGTATGCACACTCTATGGGAAATGCACTGGGCAATTTCAAAGAGTATTGGAACGAAATATATAGTAACCCGCGTATGTTGGGTGGATTTATTTGGGATTGGGTTGACCAGGCAATCCATAAGAAACTACCTGATGGAAGAGTCATGGTTGCTTATGGCGGGGACTTTGGAGATATCCCAAACCTAGATGCTTTCTGCATGAATGGTATTGTGAGAAGTGACAGAGAGATAACACCTAAATATCAGGAGGTAAAGAAGGTCTATGCACCTATTTATATGAATTACAGCGATGGGCATCTTAAAGTGACAAATCATAACCATCATACAGGAACAGAGAATTACAAATTCATGTGGTTTGTGCAGGAAAACGGTCGACAGACTTCAAGTGGAGAACTCTATATGCCACTCATAAATCCTGGTGAAACGGCTGAGATAATGCTTCCTCGATTCAAATTCGATAAGGAAAAAGATGTGAGACTAATCATTAAGGTTCTCCTTAAAACGTCAACATTATGGGCTGATAGAGGCTATGAGGTTGCTTATGAACAGTTTGCTTTAAGTGATAACATTCTATCTGTTACCAAAGAGAACAAGGTAAGAGACAGCAAGGGAGAATCGGTAATGAGACTATTCAAAGAAATAAAATTCCAAGCTTTCCGTGCTCCCACAGATAATGATAAGGGGTTTGGTAACTGGCTTGCAAAAGATTGGAAGAACAGCTCTCTTGACAAGCCTGTCGTGACAGTTAAACAGAGTGAGCAGAGAACGGGAGATATCTCTGTGGAGATTGTAAACTGCAGATACAAGTCCGGAAACATTGATGTAATGACAGAGAAGAAATTCAATAAAGATGGTTCTGTAGACCTTAAGCAGAGCTACACATTGAACGGTGATCTGCCGGAACTGCCGCGTCTTGGAATATCATTTACTATAGATGGTGGTTATGATAATCTCTCTTGGTACGGAAGGGGACCATGGGAGAGCTATCCTGACAGGAAGAGTTCTGCTATGATCGGTCGTTGGAGTAGTAAGGTTGCCGACCAGTATACGCACTATCCACGTCCGCAAGATAGCGGAAACCATGAGGATGTATCGGATGTGATACTTAGAAATAAAAAAGGAGAGGGCATAAGAATTTCTGCTATTGATAGTCCATTCTCCTTCTCAGCACTGTATTATAGTGTAGATGATCTATATAATACTACACATGATTGTGACCTTAAGCAGAGAGATGAGACCATATTGAGCATTGATGCTGCAGTCTTGGGATTAGGCAACAGCAGCTGTGGTCCCGGAGTGCTTAAGAAATACTCTATAGATAAGAAAAAGGTTCATACCTTGCATATTAGAATAAACAAGATAAAATAAATGTATATAAATAGCCATGAATAGAGCTTTTACTTTTATATCAGCTGCGTTATTGTCAGCAAACTTAATGTCACAGACTAATACATCGACACAACGACAATATCTCTCTGGAAAGGGATGTGATGATATGGTACAATGGGACTTTTATTGTACCGGTGGCAATAATTCTGGCAAATGGAGCAAGATTGGTGTGCCTTCGTGTTGGGAGTTACAGGGATTCGGTACTTATCAGTATGGAATGAAATTCTATGGTAAGGCTTTCCCGGAGGGAATAGCTGACGAGAAAGGTTTGTATAAGTATGAGTTTAATCTTCCTAAAGAGTGGAATGGAAGAGATATAGAACTTGTATTTGAAGCTTCTATGACCGATACAGAGGTGAAGATTAATGGTCGTAAGGCCGGGACTGAGCATCAGGGTGGTTTCTACAGATTCATATATAATGTCAGTGACAGAGTCTTCTTTGGGGGTAAGAAGAATGTACTTGAGGTGACGGTAAGCAAGGAGAGTAAGAATGCAGGAGTGAATCTTGCTGAGAGACGTGCTGATTATTGGAACTTCGGCGGACTGATACGTCCGGTATTCATTGTTTCTAAACCTGCACAGAATATTGCCCACCATACAGTAAATGCTTTGTCGGATGGAACATTCACAGCCAACTGTTTCTTGAATATGGCGGTTGAAGGTGCTAAAATAGAGACATCAATTTTAAATTCCAAAGGGAAGAGTGTAGCACACTCTATATCTGAATTTAGAAGAGGAAGCGATGTGGCTCTTGTGAGTTTAAAGGTAGAAAATCCGCTTCTGTGGAGTGCAGAAACTCCTAATCTATATACTGCTGTTTTTACTCTTGTAGACAAGAATGGAAAAGAGGTTCATAGAGAACAACAGAAGTTTGGATTCCGAACTATTGAAACAAGAGAGAGTGACGGACTCTATATAAACGGAACTAAGGTCCTTATAAAGGGTGTTAACCGTCACAGTTTCAGACCTGAATCGGGACGTACGTTAAGTAAAGTGAAGAATATCGAGGATGTGCTTCTGATTAAAAGTATGAATATGAATGCTGTTCGATTAAGTCATTATCCTGCAGATCCTGAGTTTTTTGAGGCTTGTGATTCACTTGGACTCTATGTAATGGATGAGTTGACAGGATGGCATGGAAAACATGAGACAATAGTTGGGCAGAAACTGGTTAAGGAGATGGTGATGCGCGACGTAAACCATCCATCTATAATTTGGTGGAGCAATGGTAATGAAAAGGGATGGAATACTGAACTTGATTGTGAGTTCCATAAGTATGATCCACAAAAGAGAGCTGTATTGCATCCTCAAGGTAACTTTAGCGGATACGAGACTATGCACTATCGTTCATATGGTGAGAGTCAGAACTATATGAGACTTCCTGAAATATTTATGCCAACAGAGTTTCTGCATGGTCTTTATGATGGAGGGCATGGAGGCGGATTTTACGACTATTGGGAGATGATGCGTAAACATCCTAGATGTGCTGGAGGCTTTCTGTGGGTATTGGCAGATGAGGGAGTGAAACGTGTTGATATGAACGGATTCATTGATAATGTAGGCAATTATGGTGCTGATGGTATTGTTGGACCACATCATGAGAAAGAGGGAAGTTATTATACAATAAAGCGTATATGGTCTCCGATTCAGATTATGAACAGGAGCATGACCGATAACTTTGACGGAAGAATCATTGTAGAGAACAGATACGATTTTAAGAATTTGAAGGGATGTATATTTGATTGTACTTTCGTTCAGCTACCATCATCAAAAGTTGGTATATTGTCTGGAAATATAGACAAGGAGGTAAAGAAGATATTGAACAAGAGGGTTACAGGGGTTGATATAGCTCCCAAAAAGAGTGGTGAGTTTATGCTACCATCTTCTGTAAGTGGGGCAAACGCACTTATGATAAAGGCAATTGACGATAATGGCAATGAACTCTTTACCTGGTGCTATAAACTTAAAGATATTGAGGTGTTGCAGACAAAGAGCGTAAACTCAGTAGTGGAATATGTAAAGAGTGATGATGGTGTAAAGGTAGCAGCTGCAGGAAGAACTCTGTTCTTCAGCAACAAAGATGGATACCTGAAATATGTTGAGAAAGATGGCAGGAAGATAAACCTTCATAATGGTCCACGATTCATTGCTGCACGTCGTGCTGACAGATCTTTGGATCAGTTCTATAATCATGATGATATTGACGCTGAAAAGAAGAAGACTCAGTATACCACATTTGATGATTTAGGCAAATTTGTAGGATTTGATATCAAAAAGGATGGTGATATATTGAGGATAACAGCAAATTATAAGTTGGGATGTTTTGATAAGGCTCAATGGTCTGTTATGCCTGATGGCACTGTCGTTCTTGACTATAACTATAATTTTAGCGGTGTTACCGATATTATGGGAGTAATGTTCGACTATCCTGAAGATAAGGTAAAAGCGAAAACATGGGTTGGTAACGGACCTTATAGAGTATGGCAGAACCGTGTTCATGGTCCTGAGTTAGGATTGTGGAGAAACGAATATAATGATCCTATCCCGGGCGAGAGCTTCGACTATCCGGAGTTCAAAGGATACTTTGCAAATGTGCAGTGGATTACACTGGATACAGAAGAGGGGAAGATTACCATTATAAATCATAAACCAGAAAATTATATAGGAGTATATCAGCCTCGTGATGGAAGGGATGAGCTTTTATACACTCTTCCAAATAGTGGAATAAGCATTCTGAATGTGATACCTCCTGTACGTAACAAGGTGAATACAACTGACCTTATAGGACCATCTTCTCAGCCATTCTGGGCTGATGGCAACTATAGTGGTAAGATTACTTTAAGGTTTGACTAAGATATTTGTTATGAGACAGAAATTTATCTTTATATTAATATCAGTAACTATCATCTTTCAGGGGGTATATGCTGAAAGCAACATAAACTCCTTGAGGAATGAGTTCCTTAAACCTTCATATCAGGCGAAACCATGGACTTTCTGGTACTGGATGTATGGTGCAGTGAGTAAAGAGGGTATAACAGCCGACCTTCAAGCTATGAAGGAGAATGGCCTTGGTGGTGCATATATAATGCCGATACGTGGTGTTGCAGAGGGAAAACAGTACAAAGGAGAGGTGGAACAGCTCTCTGATAATTGGTGGAACACCTTGAATTATACGCTATCCGAGGCTTCACGTTTGGGACTTAAGCTTGGTATGCATATATGCGATGGATTTGCCCTTGCAGGTGGTCCATGGATAAAACCTGAAGAATCGATGCAGAAAATTGTATGGAGCGATACTATTATTTCAGGAGGTAAAAAGATAGACATACAATTGGCTGAGCCTCAAAAATATGAATCGTTTTACAAGGATATAGCTACTTATGCTATTCCTGTAAAACTCAATGAGAAAGATTCGCAGATCGCTCCAAAGATAACAGTCGTAAATTTGGCAGGGGATGATGTACCTAATCAAGATAAAATAGTCAATATTGATGCCAAGGGTGTCATTCGTTCGTCATATCACTGCTATATCAACCTTGAATACCAAAAGCCTGTAACATGTAGGAATGTAGAGATTGTTCTGACAGGAAATAATTACCAGGCACACAGAATGAAGATGTGGGCAAGTTATGATGGTAATAATTATTTTCTAGTTAAACAGTTCGTTGCAGCACGTCATGGTTGGCAGAATACTGATTTCAACTCAAGCCACTCCGTTCCTCAAGTCAATGCACGTTTTTACAGATTCGAGTGGACTCCTAAAGGTAGTGAACCGGGAAGTGAGGATCTTGACGCTGCAAAATGGAAACCGGATTTAAAGATAAAGAATATAATACTCCATTCATCGCTTAAATTGAATGAATGGGAGGGTAAGGCCGGCCTCGTTTGGCGTGTTTCTGAAGAGACATCAGATAAAGAAATTGATGCCGCCAGTTGTGTTAAGCGTAGTGATATAATAAGAGTATCACTCAAGAATGGTCATTTTGTAGGTAACTTACCAAAAGGAGAGTGGCGTATTGTCAGAATTGGACATACCTCCACAGGGCATCAAAATGCTACTGCTGGTGGTGGCAAAGGATTGGAGTGCGATAAATTCAGCAGTACGGCCGTCAACAAGCAGGTAGAAAATTGGTTTGGTGAGGTATTTAGAAAGTGTAACCCTACAGTAGCACGCAAGGTATTGAAATATCTCCATGTAGATAGCTGGGAGTGTGGTAGTCAGAACTGGAGCGATAGCTTTGCATCTGAATTCAAAAGACGTAGAGGATATGATATCATAGATATTTTACCTGTTATGACAGGAGTTCCTATTGAGAGTGCATCATATAGCGAAAAAGTATTACGTGATGTCCGTACCACAATAAGTGAATTGGTTAGTGATGTCTTTTATGAAACGGTAATGGCATGTGCAAGAAAGTATGACTGTCTGTTATCTGCAGAATGTGTGTCTCCAACTATGGTAAGCGATGGCATTGCACACTACGATAGAGTAGATCTTCCTATGGGGGAGTTTTGGCTCAACAGTCCCACACATGATAAACCTAATGATATGCTTGATGCTATATCCGGAGCACATATATATGGTAAGAAGATAATCCAGGCAGAGGGCTTTACGGAGGTTAGAGGTGTATGGGATGAGACTCCTGCAATGCTAAAACCTCTGCTTGATAGAAACTATGCTCTAGGTATGAATAAATTGTTCTATCATGTCTATACTCATAATCCATGGATGGATAAAAAGCCGGGCATGACACTCGAGGGTATAGGTCTCTTTTTTCAACGTGATCAGACTTGGTGGAATGAGGGTAAGGCTTTTACTAATTATGTAGCACGTTGTCAGAGTCTGTTACAGTATGGTAATCCTGTGATAGATATTGCTGTCTTTACGGGTGAGGAGATGCCACGACGTGCATTTCTGCCTGATCGTCTTGTCTCTTTTCTTCCTGGTATTTTCGGGAAAGAGAGGGTAGATGGAGAGTCTTTACGATTGAAGAATGAGAATGAACCAATACGTGTAAAACCTGTTGGCGTTACCCATAGCGCTAATATGGCTGATCCTGAGAAATGGATAAATCCTTTACGAGGTTATGCATACGACTCTTTCAATAAAGATGCATTGCTGCGTCTAGCCTATTCTGAAAATGGAAAGATAATACTTCCTGGAGGAGTGGAATACTCTCTTCTCGTCATTCCTGGCGCTCATGTAATGAATCCATCCAATGTGCCTGTTTCTGATGAGGTGAAGAGCAAGATAGATGAGTTTAAAGCTGACGGAGTGAAGATACCATCACTTCCTTACCTTAATGAAGACTTCAAATCATTAGGCATAGATAGAGATGTCGAACTACCAATGAATATTGCCTGGACACATAGACGAGGGGAAGATGCTGATATCTATTTTCTGTCAAATCAATCAGATAGTAAGGTAAACTTCACAGCATCATTCAGAATTAATGATAAAAAAGCTGAGTTGTGGAATGCTGTTAATGGCAGAATGTTCATTCCTGCGTTTCAGGAAGCAAGAGGTAACAGAATGGATGTAAATATTACTCTTGATAGATTTGCTTCTATTTTTGTGGTTTTCCCAAAATCACAAAAATCAGAGTTCCAATCTTCGAACGCACAATTTACGAACGCAAAATCTTTTGACTCACAATCTTCAGAGTCTCAATATTCCGAAAGACAGTCTTCGAATTCTAAATCTTCCAATTCACACTCTTCCGACTCACAATCATCAGTAGAAATTGAAAAGGAGTTTGTACATGAAAAGGAATTAGCTTTTAATGTAAAACCGTGGAATGTGGAATTCCCATTGATTAATAAAAAGTTAGAGAGAAAAGAGCTATTTGATTGGAGTAAGGAGAGTGATGAAAAGATAAAATACTATTCAGGTTCGGCTCTTTACAGCACTTCTGTAAAGATAAAACCTAATAAGCATAAAAGGATATTCTTACTAATGGAAGAGTTGCATGATGTAGCAACAGTTAAAGTGAATGGAAAGGAATGCGGAATAGTATGGACATATCCTTATGAGATAGATATCACCGATTGTGCTAAAAGAGGTGATAACAAATTAGAGATAAAGATTACAAATACTTGGGCTAATGCCTTGCGTGGTGCAGATGGAGGTAAGGCACCATTCGATGGCATATGGACAAATGCTCGTTACCGTATGCCGGGTGATGGTCTACTTCCGGCAGGATTGATAGGTGGAATTAAATTTGTAGAAAGATATTAAATCGATATATTTATGAAGAAATTATTATTTGCGGCTTTGGCTTTCATGAGCTATATATCAATGGAAGCAGAGGTAAAGTTACCTGCAATATTTTCAGATGGTATGGTAATGCAGCAGAGTTGTGATGCAAATCTATGGGGAAGTGCAACAGCAAATTCACCGGTTGTCATTACTACCAGTTGGAATAAAAAGAGATATAAAGTAAATGCTGATAAGAATGGCAAATGGAAAATATCTGTAAAGACTTCATCAGCAGGTGGTCCTTATAATATTACTTTTGACGATGGGAAGCGACTTACAGTAAACAACATACTTATTGGTGAGTTATGGCTGTGCAGTGGACAGAGTAATATGGAGATGCCTATGAAGGGATTCAAAAACCAACCGGTTGAGAATGCTGCATGGGATATTATGAGAAGTAAGAATGATAATATACGTCTTTTCACAGTAAAGAGGGATGCTTCCATCGAACCTAAGGCAGATGTTACAGGTACATGGCAGACCGCTGCGCCGGAGAGTGTGAGAGAGTTCAGTGCCACAGCCTACTATTTTGGCAGAATGGTAAATGAACTTCTTGATACACCTGTGGGACTTGTTGTTGCAGCATGGGGCGGCTCCTCTTGTGAGGCATGGATGAAGAGTGATTGGTTAAAAGCTTTTCCTTCAGCAAAGATACCTAAGAGTGAAGCAGAGATAACATCGAAGAATCGTAATCCGACTCTACTATTCAATGCAATGCTATCGCCACTTATCGGTTTGACTATGAAGGGATGCATATGGTATCAGGGTGAGGATAATTACAATCGTGCATCAACTTATGCAGATATGTTTACTACAATGATAAAAGGCTGGAGAAATGAATGGAATCAGGGTGATTTCCCTTTTTTCTATTGTCAGATTGCTCCATACGATTATTCAATAATAACCGAAAAAGGTAAGGAGGTAATTAACTCTGCCTACTTACGTGAACAGCAAGCTAAAGCTGAACAAATGGTTAAGAATGTAGGTATGGCTGTGCTGCTTGATGCCGGACTTGAAAAGGGTATTCATCCTTCACAAAAGAAGATAGCAGGAGAGCGACTTGCACGTCTTGCAATGGTTAACACTTACGGTATGAAGGGTGTATCATCACAAAGCCCTTACTTCAAAGATTTTGAAGTAAAAGGAGATACAGTAATAGTCTCTTTTGAACGTGCTGATATGTGGATAAACTGCAAGGGCAAATTTCAGTCGGATAATTTTAAATTGGCAGGAGAAGATAGAGTGTTTCATAAAGCAAAGACATGGATTGAAAGAAGTAAACTATATGTTTTAAGTAGTGAGGTGAATAATCCTGTTGCTGTAAGATATGCTTTTGAAAACTATGTTGAAGGAGACCTTTTTGGGGATGACCTTCCAATATCTTCTTTCCGCTCAGATAATTGGTAACTTTATAAACTATGATTTGATATGAAGAGGACTATTTTTACAGCGTTGCTTTTGCTCAGCTTTGCTTTTAAAGCAGTGGCACAACCTATAGATTATATCTGGGAAACTCAAAGTAAAAACTCATCTGAGTCTATGCCTTGTGGTGGCGGAGATATTGGACTTAATGTATGGGTTGAAAATGGTGATATCCTTTTCTATATCAGTCGTAGCGGTGCTTTTGACGAGAACAATACTCTATTAAAACAAGGAAGAATTAGGCTAAAACTGAATCCAAATCCTTTTAATAGCAATGTTGGTTTCAAGCAGATTCTACACCTTAACAATGGGTATGTATCTGTCACAAACGGACGTTGTGTGGTTGACATCTGGGTAGATGTATTTAAACCGGTAGTGCATGTAGAGATAAATGGTAAGGAAAAGTCAGCTATAGAAGTCGGTTACGAGAGTTGGCGCTATAAAGATAGGGCACTGACAAAGACTGAGGCCCAGCAATGTTCATATAAATGGATTGTTCCTAAAGATGGTGTGACTAAAGCAGATTTAATAAGTGCCAAGTCGGATAACATAAGTTTTTATCATAGAAATAGCGACATAACTGTATTCGACATGGCAGTGGAGCAGCAGGGCTTGAGTCATGTGAAGGATAGTCTCTATAACCCTATTAAAGGTCTTATTACAGGAGGAAAGCTCATAGCAGATGGAATGGTCTTTTCAGGAGAGTATGAAGGAAGTTATGGCGACACAGATTATAAAGGCTGGAGATACAAATCTGTTGGTTCATTGAATAGTCATAACTTTAATATAATACTGAATGAGACTCAGAATGGTTTAGATGATTGGAATAAGGGCTTGGCATCAATAGAAAAGAGCATAAATAGTAGAGCTGATAAAATAAAAACTCGTAAATGGTGGAATGAATTTTGGAAGAGGAGCTATATAAATGGTGGTGGAGAACTTACTGAGCAGGTAAGAAACTACACTCTTTTCAGATATATGCTTGGATGCAATGCGTATAGTAAGTGGCCTACCAAATTCAATGGAGCCTATTTACATTCGACCCTATATTCGTAGATGAAAAATCGCCATTTACTCCTGACTATCGTAGATGGGGCGGAGGAACTATGACAGCACAAAATCAGAGACTTGTATATTGGCCAATGCTGAAAAGTGGTGATTTCGATATGATGAAATCGGAGTTTGACTGTTATATGCGAATTCTTCCTAATGCAATTATGAGAACCAAAGTATATTGGAATCATGGAGGAGCATGCTTTTGCGAACAGATAGAGAACTTTGGTTTACCAAATCCGGCTGAATATGGTTCAAAACGCCTGATGGATTCGATAAAGGTGTAGAGTATAATCCATGGCTTGAGTATGAATGGGATACAGTACTTGAATTTTGTCAGATGATTCTGGAGTTTGAGAATTATAATAATGAAGATTTGGAGAGGTACTATCCTCTTATAGAGAATGCTCTCAATTTCTTTGATGAACATTACCGCTATATGAACAAGAAGTTTGGTAATAAGGAACTTGATGGCAAAGGTAAACTTGTATTATATCCAGGTTCGGCATGTGAAACCTATAAGATGGCTTATAATCCATCTTCAACAATTGCTGCATTGACAAAACTCTCACAGAGCTATAAAAAAGATCTTAGAATAAAGTCACATATTCCTGAAATACCACATAGAACAGTTGGTGGAAAAGAGATGATTGCTCCGGCAATGGCATGGCAAAGAATTAACAATGTGGAGACACCTCAGTTATATTCTGTTTTTCCTTGGAGATTATATGGAATAGGAAGAGACAATATAGAAATAGCAAAAAACACATACCTCTATGATGAAGATGCTTTGAAGTTTCGCTCATCAGAAGGCTGGAAACAGGATAACATATGGGCTGCATGTCTTGGTCTTACAGAAGAGGCTACGAGACTGACAAAAGAGAAAATGAAAAATGGTCCGTACCGTTTCCCTGCTTTTTGGGGACCCGATTTTGATTGGTCACCTGATCATAACCGTGGAGGAAGTGGAATTATTGGACTACAAGAGATGCTTATGCAAGAGGTTGATGGAAAGATATACCTATTTCCTGCATGGGACAAAAAAGAAGATATCTCATTCAAATTGCATGCCTCTCAGAACACTATAGTCGAGGTGGAATTGAAAAAAGGCGAGGTGAAAATTAATGTTTTCCCTGAAGAGAGAAGAGAAAGCATAGTCGTTTTATAGAGTACATTTTTAGTGGTAAAACGTCATGATAAGAAAGAATGAATCATGAAGAAAATAATTATATTACTGCTATCAATTTTACCATTAATCGCAAATGCACAGATAGAGACATCTGTAGCAGGCTTTTTCCCTTTGAAAGATTCCGGAAGAAAAGTCTATAATTTCAATCCAGGATGGCGTTTTCATCTTGGTGATATTGCTGATGCTTACAAAACAAATTTTGATGACTCCTCATGGGAGGTGGTAACAGTACCTCATTCTGTAGAACTTATGCCAGCTGAGGCTAGCGGTTGTCGTAACTATCAAGGAATAGCATGGTATCGTAAACATTTTGTCTTACCTAAAGAGGTAAAAGGAGATTATGTTACTATTCATTTCGAGGCGGTGATGGGTAAACAAGATGTATATCTTAATGGTAAACTTGTAAAAAAACACTTGGGTGGTTACCTCCCTTTTAATATTTCCCTTACTGAACTTGGAGTAAATGCTGGTGATACTTGTCTTCTTGCTGTAATGACAGACAATAGTGATGACAAAAGCTTTCCTCCCGGTAAATCCCAAAAGACTCTTGACTTTGCATATCATGGAGGTATATATCGTGATGTATGGATGATTGCAAGATCACCTATAGCTATTACTGATGCAGTAGAATCTAATTGTGTTGCCGGTGGTGGAGTATTTGTACATTATGATAATATATCAAAGAAAAGTGCCGATATATTTGTGAATACAGAGGTAGAGAATAGATATAATAAGAGTGCTTCTGTTACAGTTCTCAACACACTTCTTGATAAGGATGGTAATATTGTCGGCAGAAACAGATATACTTTGAAGTTAGAAAAAGGAGCAAAGGCGACAGCTGTCGGCAAGATAAAATTAAGGGAACCTCACTTATGGTCTCCTCAGTCTCCATATTTGTATAGATTGGAGACAAAGATATTGAATGGAAGGAAGAGCTTTGATGGAGGTGCACTGAAGATAGGTATTCGTAAAGCTGAATTTGATTCTGAACGAGGATTCATACTCAATGGAGAACCTTATGGACAGTTGGTTGGTGCAAATCGTCATCAGGATTTCGCATATGTTGGAAATGCACTTCCTAACTCTCAGCAGTGGCGTGATGCAAAACGTCTGCGTGATGCCGGCTGCACAATAATACGTACGGCGCATTATCCTCAAGATCCATCATTCATGGATGCTTGCGATGAACTGGGGCTTTTTATAATTGTAGCAACACCTGGATGGCAGTTCTGGAATAAATCAGAGCAGTTCGGAAAGCTTGTTCATGAAAATACCCGTCAGATTATCCGCCGCGACCGAAATCATACATCTGTTCTAATGTGGGAGCCTATACTGAATGAGACAAGTTATCCACTAGAATTTTCGATTGAGGCTTTGAATCTTACAAAGGAAGAGTTTCCATATCCCGGTCGTCCTTTTGCTGCAGCGGATTTGCACTCTGCAGGTGTAGCTGATAATTATGATGTGGTTTATGGTTGGCCTGGAGATGATGAAAAAGCAAACAAACCTAAGCAATGTATATTTACACGTGAATTTGGAGAGAATGTTGATGATTGGTATGCACATAACAATAACAACCGCGCCAGTCGTAGTTGGGGAGAGAAACCTATGCTTGTACAGGCGCTGTCACTCGCCAAGAGTTACGATGAACTATATCGTACTACAGGTCAGTTTGTAGGGGGAGCTCAATGGCATCCTTTTGACCATCAACGTGGTTATCATCCTGATCCATATTGGGGAGGAATATTTGATGCATTCCGTCAACCGAAATATGCATACGAGATGTTCCGTAGTCAGCGACCTGCTTTAGAATCTGGACCTATGGTATACATTGCACATGAGATGACACAATTCTCTGATGCTGATGTTGTAGTGTTCAGCAATTGCGATTCTGTAAGACTTTCGGCATACGATAAAACATATAGTGTTACTCTACCTGTAAAACATGATAAAGGTCATATGCCATCGGCACCTGTTGTATTTAAGAATGTATGGGACTTTTGGGAGGCACGCAGCTACAGTTACCTGCAAAAAAATTGGCAGAAGGTAAATATAGTTGCAGAAGGTATTATAGATGGTAAGATTGTATGCAGTGAAAAGAAGATGCCGTCAAGACGTTCAACGAAACTACGTTTATATGTTGATACTTTAGGTAAGCAACTTATTGCTGATGGCTCCGATTTTATTGTAGTTGTTGCTGAGGTTACAGATGATAATGGAAATGTAAAAAGACTAGCAAAAGATAATATACTCTTTACTGTTGATGGAGAGGGGAGCATAATAGGAGATGCTTCGATAAATGCAAATCCAAGAGCAGTGGAATTTGGCTCAGCTCCAGTTTTGATAAAATCTACAATGACTCCGGGAAAGATAAAGGTAAAAGCTCGTGTACAGTTTGAAGGAGTACATTCACCTACTTCTGCTGAGATAGAAATAGAATCTTTGCCATCGAATATTGAACCTAATTTCTTGGATAAACCTTTCACAAAGAAAGAAGTTTCAACAATCAGGAAAGTGAATATTGATAATATTACAACAGAGCAGAAAAAGGCAATGTTGAATGAAGTGGAACTTCAGCAGACTCAGTTTGGTACAGCAAGATGAAGCTGTACCAAATTATCATTGGAAATGATGATTATCAATAATTATTTTATCTTTGCTCTGTTATTGAAATAACCACTATGAGAAAAATACTATTATCTATCCTGCTCCTTTATATTGGATTTGGCTACTCCTTTTCAAATCCATCAGACCTCTTGACCGAAAACTATTCAAAAGAGAAAGGATTACCTAACGATATTGTAAATTATTCTCTTAAAGATAAAGATGGTTTCTTATGGTTTGGAACATGGTATGGAATATGTCGTTTCGATGGTGTTCGATTCAAAACATACAATAATGCTGAATATAGTAATGAGATCCTTCCTCCACGTAAAATTCAGAAAATAGTTGAAGACAAAAATGGGCTCTTCTGGATAAAGACTATAGATAGGAAACTATTTGTTTTTGACAAGAAGAAGGAGAAATTCAGAGCTATTTATGATGATGTGAAGAATTTCTCAAAGAATATTCAGATTATTAAAATTCAGACAGACTCTCAAGGTGATGTACTGCTTTTAACCAAAGACAAAACCTTACTTATTGCATCAACAGATAGCTATGGTAATATAAAAATTAAGACTCTTTTTAACTCAAAAGGGCATGTGAATATTCATAACTTCAAGTTGAATAGCTCTGTATTTTCTGAAACGAAAGATTATATATGTTGGGTTGGAACGGATTACAAACTAATCTCGTTCAAGAAAGGAAAAGCGCTAAAAAATAAACCTGTAAATTACATATCAAATAAACTGTCCGGCAAATTAACTTCTGCATTTAGCAGAGGCAATGAACTGTGGTTAGGGAATGCCGATGGAGCTATATATTGCATAAATTCTAATAATGGGGCTGTATCAAAAATCGTTTTCCCAGGAATATCAGGGAAAATTACAAGCCTGATGGTCACATCTTCAGAACTCATATACTTTTCAACAGCAAAAGATGGTGTTTGTTCCTTTAATATGAGAAATAAAGAGTTGAAGAGAATCAATGTAAAAGTTAATTATTCAAATATCAGTGATATATATATTGACCAGTATGATAAATTGTGGATTCATGATAATGAAGTTTCTTTGACATTCTATGACCCAATAGAGAACAGGTCGAAGATATTTCCTTTTTCTAATATAGATAAAATATGTCCTTTATCAATAGAGGATGCAGGTGAGAGGGGATTATTTGTTCTCGCTCCTACAGGTGAAGCTTTTATATTCGACAGGAAGACTTTAGAGATGAAGAATATCAATCAACTTCGTAAGATATCCAACGATAAGGAAGATCAACTCTTTTATCATATATTGCTAGATAACGATGGAGTGTTATGGCTCTGTTCAACGACTAGTGGTGTCTATCGTATTAACTATCCAAGGCATGAATTCCGTCTGTTGAATGTAAAAGACAATCAACTTAAAGAGGCTAGAGGTAATGTAGGAATTAGGGCTATGCACCAGATGCATAATGGAGATATATGGGTAGGTACTCGTGATAAGAAATTATATATATTTGATAGTGATGGGTATGTAAAACATCTATTCCCGGTAGATACATATGGATTAGGTAGCATATACCATATAATGGAAGATAAAGATGGTAATGTTTGGCTCTCAGTAAAAGGAGGGGGCTTAATGAAGTTTGTAAAAGATAATAATGAAAAGAATGGATATAAGGTAACTAGGTTTTTAAATGATGTAAACGATCCCTCTTCAATAAGTGGTAATGATGTATATTTTACATATCAAGATAGTAAAGGTCATATATGGGTAGGATCACTTGATGGTGGATTGAATTTGATCTACTACAAAGGTGGAAAAGTCAAATTTTATAATAAGAACAATGGCTTCGATAAATATCCTTCTTATGGTATATATGTAGAGGTACGAAACATAATAGAGGATGTCAATGGCAGAATATGTAGGTACCATGGATGGACTTATGTCATTTAAGAATAACTTTAAGAGGCCACAAAGTATAAACTTTGAGACTTATCATAATAAAAAGGGATACCCTTTTATAAATGGTGATGTATATACTATTTATAAAGATGATGACAATCAGATATGGGCTTCTGTCTTTGGCGGAGGACTTGGCTGTATGAAAAGTTTCGACACTAAAAACAATATACCTATATTCAAAACCTATAGCAGAGAAGACGGCTTGATGAATGATGTTGTTATATCAATAATTGAGGATAATAACAATAGATTATGGTTTGCAACAGAATCAGGATTGTCATACTATAACAAGAAAAACGGAGTGATAAGAAGTTTCGATAAATATGATGGCCTTCCATTAGTAGATATCGAAGATAATACTGCAATTGTTACTTTAGATAATGAGATATGGCTTGGAACCAGAGAGGGTATTCTCTCTTTCTCTTCAAATAATATTGGCTCGGATAATACTAATTACCGCACTTATATTGTACGTTGTGACGTTAATAATAAGGATATTAAGAATTATGTAGATCCTGCTATCATAACAAATTCAATTACCTATACTGATAAGATTGTACTTAACCATAATCAGGATATGTTCAATATTGAATTTGCAGCATTGAATTATAGTAATATTAATCGTATAACATATAAATATATTCTTGAGGGATACGAGGAAAAATGGCACAATAATGGAAGAAACAGAATAGCTTCGTATACCAATGTTCCTCCTGGAAAATATAAATTTAAAGTGGTTGCAGTCGATGGATCAAACTTGGATTTCAAGTCGGAAGCTTTGGTTGATATAGAGATTCTACACCATGGTGGGCGACCAATTGGGCTTATGCGGTATATTTCATACTATTTATGCTGTTACTCTATTTTGCAATCCGCATATCAATATTCATGATAAAGGTAAAGAATGATATATATATTGAGCAAAAGTTATCTGAGATGAAGATTAAGTTCTTTACTAATATCTCACATGAGCTTCGTACACCTCTTACTCTTATACAGGGTCCTATCCAGGAAATAAAGGAGAAGGAACATCTTACAGATAAGGGTATCAAGTATATTGAACTGATGGAGAAGAATATAAAACAGATGCTTCAACTTGTAAATCAGATACTCGATTTCAGAAAAATACAGAATGGTAAGATGAAACTCCATGTCTCTTCTTTTGAAATAAATGATCTTTTGCAATCTTTCTACAACGAATTCAGATTGCTGTCTGAGGAGAATGAGATTTCATATACATGTGAATGTGGTGATAATGATTATGTAGTTTGGGCAGACAAAGAAAAGATAGAGATAGTAATTAGAAATATTATATCTAATGCCTTCAAATTTACTCCTGCTGGAGGTTCAATTTATGTATCTACAGGAGAGAGTGAAGATGGAAAGTATCATTATATACGAATTGAAGATACCGGTGTAGGTATTCCTGAGAATAAGTTAAATGAGATATTCAACCGTTTCTCACAACTGGATAATAACCAGGGTGTGTCTAATTTTAAAGGAAGTGGAATAGGTCTTGCCCTTTCAAAAGAGATTATTGCCCTACACCATGGCGATATATGTGCAGAGAGTCCAAATCAGAGAGGGGCTGTTTTTATTATTAAACTACTTAAGGGGAAGGAACATTATAATCCTTCAGAAATAGATTTCTATATAAGTGAAGATACTAAAGAGCTTCCTGCAGAGGAGTTCACAGAGGAAGATGATATTGATGAAGATACAAGTATTATAAACTCTTCATTACCATCAGTTCTTATTGTTGAGGATAATAAAGATTTGTGCACTATGCTGAAATTGCAGTTCGAGGATAGATATAATATATATATTGCGAATGATGGTGCCGATGGTATGAAAAAGATATATCTGTTTCATCCTGATATAGTTGTTACCGATCAGATGATGCCTAATATGGATGGTTTGGAAATGCTTCAGAGAATAAGGAAAGATTTTCAGATAAGCCATATACCGGTTATCATTCTTACTGCTAAGAATGACGAACAGGCAAGGACACATGCCATAACTCTCGGAGCTAATGCATATATTACTAAGCCATTTAGTAAAGATTATCTTCAGGCACGCATAGAACAGTTGCTTAAAGAGCGTAAACTATTCCGTGAAAAGATGTGGCAGACACCTAAGGAAGATGAGATAAATAATAAAGATGAACATTCTTACGGAGAGTTTCTTGTGCAAAAGGATATTCAGTTTATAGAGAAGATTCATCAAGTGATAGAAGAAAATATAGATAACAGTGATTTTAATATTGACACTATTGCTAATAGTATAGGACTGAGTCGTTCTGCATTTTTCAAGAAGCTTAAGAGTCTTACAGGATTTTCCCCTGTAGATTTGGTTAAGGAGATAAGATTGAATAAAGCTGTTGAACTTATGAAAAACAGTGATCTTACAATTTCAGAGATTGCTTATTCAGTAGGATTCAAAGACTCTGGATATTTCAGCAAATGTTTCAGGAAAAAGTATGAACTGACCCCTTCTGATTATTTGAATGAATGGAGAAAAAGTTGATTTCTTATTATTACAAAATAGACTGATAAGCGTCTTAATAATAAAATAGAATATCAATGAAAAAAATGGCATTCTCTATCTGCTTACTTATGAATATTAGCTATAATTCATATGCACAGTATCCTACAATTCCGGATTCTGTGATTAGCAGAAAAGAGCAACAAGAGAAATTATTTGCACAATTATCAGAACAAGCTTGGCAGAAAGCGCTCCCTATAGTTTTAGAAGAGACTGCTAAAGGTCGTCCATATAGGCCATGGGCGTCAAAACCGGAAGATCTGATTAAGTCTTCCATTCCTGCTTTCCCTGGTGCTGAAGGAGGTGGAGCTTTTACTCCTGGTGGACGTGGGGGTAAGGTCATAGTTGTTACATCTCTTGCAGATAGTGGCCCGGGAACACTACGTGAAGCATGCGAAACAGGTGGCGCACGTATAGTGGTATTCAATGTTGCGGGTGTTATAAGATTGAAATCACAAATAAATGTCAGAGCACCATATATAACTATTGCAGGACAGACTGCTCCCGGTGATGGAATATGTGTGACCGGAGGCTCATTTCTACTCGACACTCATGATATTATAATCCGTCATATGCGTTTTAGAAGAGGTATGCAAGATGTAGCTTTTCGTGATGATGCATTGGGAGGAAATTGCGTAGGTAATGTAATTATAGATCATTGCTCGGCTTCATGGGGACTTGACGAGAATATGTCAGTATATCGCCATGTTTATAACCGTGATGAGACAGGAAAAGGTTTGAAGTTGCCTACAGTAAATATTACAATACAGAACTCAATATTCTCAGAGGCGCTCGATACTTACAATCATGCTTTCGGAGCCACTATAGGTGGACATAATAGTATGTTTACCCGAAATCTGTTTGCCTCTAATATAAGCCGCAACTGTTCTATTGGTATGAATGGGGACTTCAATTTCGTGAACAATGTGATATTCAATTGGTGGAATCGTTCTGTTGATGGTGGTGACCACACAAGTTTTTATAATATAATAAACAATTATTATAAGCCGGGACCTGTAACTCCTCTGGATAAACCGATATCTTATAGAATTCTGAAACCTGAATCCGGAAGGGATAAAGAGTCTAAAAACATCTTTGGAAAAGCTTACGTTAATGGTAATATCGTTTATGGAAACAAAAAGGTGACTGCCTATAACTGGGATGGTGGAGTTCAGATTGGTGATAATGCTGATTCTAAAGAATATAAATCTAAGATAAAGTCGGATGTTCCTTTTAAAATGCCTAATGTAACAATTATGGATGCAGACGATGCTTACGGTTATGTTATGGATAATGTAGGAGCAACTTTTCCAAAACGTGATAATGTAGACAAACGAATAATTAAGTCAGTAAAAACCAGAAAGGCTATTTATGTGAAAGATGCACCAGAATATCAATCACCATATATAAAAAGAAGATTGCCTGCTGATTCATATAAATTGGGTATTATTACTGATATCCGCCAAGTAGGTGGATTGCCTGAATATAAAGGGTCTCCTAATAAAGATTCAGATAATGATGGAATGCCAGATAAGTGGGAGTTAAAATATGGCTTGAATCCTAATGATTCGTCAGATTCAACTTTGGATTGTAATGGAGATGGCTATACTAATATTGAGAAATATATAAATGGTATAGACCCAAAAATAAAGATAGATTGGACAAATATCAAAAATAATTATGATACATTGGCTAAGAAGAGCACTCTTCTCTAAAAAGCTGTTGTACTATAATTTAAAATAAAGAATAAGCAAACAATGAATATTAAAAGACTGCTGATATTTTTATTCATAGTAAGTGCAGCTATCTGTGATGCACAAGTAACTTCAATGAATTTAAAGGATGGCTCAATAACTTATGGTCGTGATAGTAGGGGTAATCGTGTATTGGATTATTCATATTGTGGATACCATAACTCTGATAAGGCAATTCCAAATGTTAAGAATTCTGTTTTTATCTCTTGGGAAGCTGGTGATAATACAAAGAGAATTCAAAAGGCCATTGACTATGTATCTTCTCTTCCTATAGGTAAAGATGGATTTAGAGGCACTGTACTCTTGGATAAAGGATTATTTGAAATAAGTTCGTCAATACGCATCAACTCCTCAGGAGTGGTTTTGCGTGGAACGGACAAGGGAAAGAGTGTTTTGTTTAAGAAAGGTGTTAACCGTGATGCAGTGGTATATGTTGAGGGTGACAATAATATCAGAATGATTGATACTATTGATATAGTATCATCATATATTCCATTAAATAGCATGTCGTTCCAAATAAGCAATTCATCAAAATTAAGAGTAGGAGATAGGATTAAGATTCACAGACCATCAACTAAGGAGTGGATAGCAAACATTAATTGTGATATTTTTGGTGGAGGTATTAGTGCTTTAGGATGGAAACCGGGCGATGCTGATTTGCTTTGGGACAGAACTATAGTAAAGATAGATGGGAATACAATTACTATAGATGCTCCACTGAGCATGATTATCGATGGTAAATGGGGAAAATGTAAGTTGGCTACATATGAGTGGAAAGGGCGTATACATGACTCCGGAGTAGAGAATATAACCATTCAGTCCGATTATGATAAAAAATATCCTTTGGATGAAAATCATGCATGGAGTGGTGCCTATTTTAATTATGCTGAGAATTGTTGGGTACGAAAGGTCAACTTCATAAATCTTGCCGGTAGTGCTGTAAACCTTCAGTCTGAGGCCTCAAAAGTCACTGTTGAAGATTGTATCTCTGATGAACCAATTTCTGAGGTTGCAGGTATGCGACGTTGCACATTCCTTACCCTAGGACAACTTAATCTTTTTCAAAGGTGTATATCACGCAAAGGTATACATGATTTTGTTGCAGGATATAATGCTCCCGGACCAAATGCTTTTGTTCAATGTGAAGGAGAGGAGAGCTTAGGTTTCAGTGGCTCAATCGGCTCAAATTCAAATGGACTACTATTCGATATCGTAAATATTGATGGTAATAATATCACTATCAAAAACCTTGGACAGAATAAGAATGGAGCTGGATGGAATAGTATGAATAGTACCATCTGGCAATGTACTGCATCTGAGATAGAGTGCTACTCGCCAGATTTAGAGAATATAAATAGAGCTTATGGCTGTTGGGCACAGTTCTCAGGAAATGGTGAATGGAAAGAGTCAAACAACCACATTAACCCTAGAAGTCTGTTTTATAACCAGCTGAAAGAACGCAATAACTCGGATTTTTCTTCATATATATTACCACGTAATACTAACAGTACAAGTAGTCCTACTTTGGAGCAGGCTGCAGCTGCTGTCGAGGAGTCATATATTCCTCGTCTTACAATGTCTAATTGGATTGATTCAATACCTTTTACTGCCTCAATAAGTTCAGATGCTGTTAAAAGTGTTGATTTGTTGAAAGATAAGAGGGACGAAATCCCACAAAAGAAGAGAGTATCTATTATTGATGGTCACATAACTATAGATGGTAAATTAGCTCTTGGTACCAGATCTGAGATTAACTGGTGGAATGGTGGACTCAGAGATAGAGCTGTTGAGAGTGCTAAACCTCATATAACTCGTTTCGTTCCTGGCATGGAGGGAAGAGGGTATACAGATCGTATTGACTCTGTAGTCAACTATATGGAAAAGAAAGGAATACTTTCAATTGATCATAATTATGGATTATGGTATGAGCGTCGTCGTGATGACCATGAGAGAATCCGCCGCAGAGATGCAGATGTGTGGGCTCCATTCTACCAGCAGCCATTTGCACGAAGTGGACAAGGAAGTGCTTGGGAGGGAATGTCTAAGTATGATCTTACACGTTATGATACTTGGTATTGGAGTAGGCTTAAGGAGTTTGCAGACAAAGGTTCGGAAAAAGGGCTGTTGCTGTATCATGAAAACTACTTTCAGCATAATATCTTGGAGGCGGGTGCCCATTGTAGATGCTCCATGGCGTGATGCAAATAATATTAATAACCCGGGTTTCATGGAACCGGTAAACTTTTCGGGTGACAAAAGAATTTTTATTGCTGATCAATTTTATGATATAAATAATCCAAAGAGACGTGAACTGCATAGGAATTATATCCGTCAGTGTCTAGATAATTTCAAGGATAATGATAATGTAATTCAATTTATCAGTGCCGAGTTTACAGGGCCTCTATATTTCGTTAATTTCTGGATTGATGTTATCGCTGAGTGGAAGAGAGAAACTGGAAAAAATCCTCTTATCGCTTTGAGTACAACAAAGGATGTTCAAGATGCTATCCTCAACGATCCGATACGTTCAAAAGCGGTAAATATAATTGACATCAGATATTGGCACTATAAAATCGATGGTCTTTATGCTCCTATGGGAGGAAAGAATCTTGCACCAAGACAACACGCTAGAAAAATGAAGGTTGGTAAGGTTGATTATGAGCAAGTATATAAAGCTGTAAATGAATACCGGGAAAAATATCCGGATAAGGCTGTTATCTTTAATGCTAGCGATTATCCTAAGATGGCTTGGGCTATATTGATGGCTGGAGGATCGTGCGCTGAACTTAAATTAGAAGATGAAAATCTATTAAATGATCTACCAAAGATGAGCGTAATTTCATCGAATGATGATTTTGATATGATTGGAAATTCGGATAAAGGTTATCTGATATATGGAAAAAAAGCTGGGAATATTTCGATAAACATATCAAAGGGTAAATACAGACTTTATAGTATAGATAAAAGTTCTTACAGAATAAATGTTGAGGTAAAGTCTTTACAATCAGATGGAAATCGTTCTATCGCTATCCCTGACGCCTCAAAGGTGTATTGGCTAAAAAAAATATAATTATTGGTAATACCTGATTTTACCAATCAAAAACCAATTTTTGCAAATTAAGATATTGTAATATTCATAGTTTTGGCTAAACAAGAATTGACCATACTATGATAAGCCAACAAATGAATATTACAACATCTTCTTTGTTAACTGATTTTACTGCTGGAGATGATAATGCATTCGCTACTCTGTACGATAGCCATATCATTCAGCTATTAAATTATGGTAGCTACTTAACACAGGACAAAGAACTCTTAAAGGATTGCATTCATGACATCTTTATTAAGATCTACAACAAACGTTCTGAATTATCCTCAATTGATAATTTTAAATCCTATCTTTTTATATCATTAAAGAATAGAATCTTTGATGAGATGCGTAGGCAAGTCTTCATGAGTGACACTCCTGTAGAAGAAATAATTTATGCTTGCGACAGTGATAATGTTGAGAATAAATATATACAAAAAGAAAAGTGTATAATCGAAAAAAAAATGGTAGCTAACCTTATTTCTCAACTATCACCACGTCAACAAGAAGCTTTGACTATGTATTATTTAGAGGGCAAGAAATATGATGAAATATGTCTGCTAATGAACATGAATTATCAGTCTGTACGTAATCTTATGCATAGGGGAATATTAAGATTGCGAGAACTTGCAATTTAATATATTGTATTGAGTACAATAAATCTATTGTTCCGTCTTAATAATATAAATCAAAAGTTGAGATGGATATGGTATATAAGAGGTTAGAAGATTTTTTACAGGATAATAACTTTATCGAATATGCTCTAGGGAATAATGAATCTAGATTATTTTGGGATGATTTACTTATCAAGAGTCCTGAATTGAAACCTATTATTAAGAAAGCATATGAGATTTTATCGGGTTCTAATATAACTTTACCAACTCAATTTTCTGAAAAAGAGTTGGATGAATTAAGGGAAAGCATTTTTTCCAAAACAATTAGAAAATGATGTCATGATAAGTTATACTGGGTTTATAAATAGATATATTATAGGTGTTAGTTTAAAGTAAAAAGGTTACAAGGATATATTTAGTTTACATATATCAATAGATGTTTTTTAGGTGAAAAGGTTAGTTTATAGAAGGTAGTTGTTAATAGATTTTAATTTATTGGTTTATAGATGTGTAACTGTTGATTTATATCAAGAAAATTACAATAAGTAGAAAAATAATTAGCATTTTAGTTGTAAATATAAATAAAAAACATACCTTTGTACTGTGTTTTTCATAGTATTAGATTTAAGGTTAACAAAGGTTGGGTCAAAGCGTTGACCCTTTTTTTATGTCTATACCTTTCAATACTTGATTATTCTTTAATCTCGCGCTTCAAGAAAAACTTTCTAGTATATAAGAAATAGAGTAATACTCCTATTGCATTCATAAGGAATACCATCCAGAAAGCTGATGCATATCCGAATTCTTCAGCCATAAATCCACCCGCAAGTATTCCAAGACCAAAGCCGGCATCCCATGCAATCAGAATAGAGGAGTTAGCTGTGCCTCGTTCGTTATGATTAGCGGTGTGTATGAACATATTTAGGAATGCCGGGTACATGTGTCCATTACCAAGTCCGATAAGTATAGCAGACAGGTAATATCCTATATTGTTAGGCATTGCTACGAAAATGAAGTATCCAATTACTGATATGCATACTCCCTCGGCTGCATTCTGTGTCAGCTTACCGTCACGTAGAGCTTTTGCTCCTTGAATACGTGAGACAAAAAGTCCCATGCTAAGCAGCATGAAGTAAGTTCCGGTTCCTCCCGTAATTCCCATTACCTCTTTGCTGTAGATAGCCAGGTAGTTGCTCAGTACTCCATAACAGAAACTGAAAAAGGCTATGTTGACTCCAAGAAGCCAAGCTCGTGTTAGGAAAAATCTATCCAGAGAGATTTTGTTTGTGTTGCATACAATATCTTTCTGCTGAAGTGAGACAGAAGCATCGGCAAGCATGCCAAGTCCTGCTATAATAAGGGAGATCCAAAAAAGGAGTGTGAAATCAGACGTGAAATTATATATGTATATACCGATTGATGGGGCAATGGCCATTGCCAGGTTATTGCTCAATCCAAAGTATCCTATACCCTCATTCCTTCTACTTGCCGGCAACACATCTATTGCAACTGTGCTGTTGGCTACAGTAAGTGAACCGAATGGTATGCCATGAAGTGTACGAACAATTGCAAAGAGAAGGAGAGTGCCTGCTGCTAAATATCCTGCAAAGAATATGAAGAAGAAGAAAAAGCAGATCATTAGAACTTTCTTTCGAGGGTAGCTATCGACCATATATCCGCTGAAAAGACGTGAAACTAGTGCTGCAATTGTATAACCGGAAATAACAAGACCTATCGTATCTTTTGGTGTACCGAATGATTCGCTAAGGTAGATTGGCAGAATTGGCATGAAGAGGTAGAAGGCAAAGTATAGTAAGAAGTTGGCTAACATTACCTTGATATAGTTTTTGTTCCAAAGTATCTCCATATTTTGTATCTTTTGATTCTTTTGAAGTGTCAAAATTACTAAATTATAGCGCTCGTTTTAGCTTATGCATCTCTTTTTTTCGTTTCACTCTCTTGTCGTATTTTAAAAATAGCTTTGTATTTGGAGATAAATGATTAACTTTAGTACGTCTAATTTTATACTATTTTCTAACCATTAAACTAGCTATATTATGAATAAGAATATTGAAGTGGTAGTGGCAGATATAACTACTCTGGAGGTTGATGCTATAGTTAATGCAGCCAACAACTCACTGCTTGGTGGTGGAGGTGTCGATGGAGCTATTCATCGTGCAGCTGGATATGGACTATATAAGGAGTGCCTTAAGCTAGGAGGATGTAAGACTGGAGATAGTAAGATTACTGATGCCTACAATCTTCCATGCAAAAAGGTAATACATACTGTTGGTCCTGTGTGGTATGGTGGTGGTAGTCATGAGGCTGAACTTCTAGCTTCGTGTTATCATACCTGTTTCGAGTTGGCTCGTGAAAATGATATTCATAGTATTGCTTTTCCATGTGTAAGCACTGGGGTCTATAAATTCCCCAAAGAGGATGCAGCAATTATTGCACTGCGTGTAATAAATGAGGAGATAGATAGAGGATATGACGGTAAGGTTATACTTTGCTGCTTCTCGAAAGATGATGCATCTATATATAGATATATTATGAAAAATGAAAACTCTTTCGAGTAAAGTAGGGGGGCTAAATAATAATACTATATATACTGCGCGATGACTTTTTCCTAACGAATTAAAGACTTTAGCTCAACCAATCGAAGATCATTGCTCAACTTTTCCCTAACTGATCAAAGTTTTCTTTCAATTAATCGAAGGCTTTTGCAAATCGATAGTAGGCTCTTTTCTACGAATCAAAGACTATTGTAAACCAATCAAAGACTCTTTCCCAACGGATCATGATCGGTTACCCAACGAATCATAATCGGTTTGCCAATGAATCTATACTCTTATACT
>NZ_BAJR01000007.1 GCF_000613805.1 Phocaeicola paurosaccharolyticus JCM 15092
AATGTATTATTGTTTATTGTAATTTTCGTTCAAAATCTTACGCATGGTAGCCAACTTTCTCTCGGTCTCTTCCCACTCTTCATCAACTTCTGAAGAGGAGAGAATTCCTCCGCCTGCATAGAGACGTGCATATTCAGAGCCAATCTGCATACATCTTAAGTTTACATATAGCTCTGTTCCGTTATCTGCATCCAGCAATCCTACAATACCGCTATAGTATGATCTGTCGTAGCCTTCGTTAGCAACAATAAACTCTCTTGCCTCTTCCATTGGAACACCACATATTGCCGGTGTAGGATGTAACTTATCGAGAACACGTCCCAAAGAGTTATTATCTTTCAGATGGAAGAAGAAGTCAGTCTTTCTGTGGACAAGATGACCTGCACGGGCTGCGTAAGGTCCTTTCTCATCTATATTTCCTAATATATCAATTTTCTTTATTGTCTGCCTTATATAATCGGCAACATATTTCTGTTCATCAATATTCTTCTTACTCCAATCTGTAGGGATAATGTTATCATGAACGGTCATTGTACCTGCTAAGGCAACTGTATGCCATCCTTCAGTATGTCCACTTAGTATTATTTCAGGAGTACTTCCTATCCATGTCCCTGATTTTGTTGTGTGACACAAATATATAAACATGCGTGGATAGTTGTTGCAAGCATTTACAAAAGCTTCAAAAGGAGAGAAGTTCTCGGGTATCTTCTCGTTTATAGTTCTTGAGAGTACAAGTTTGGTGAACTTGTTTTTATCTATTGAATTATGGAATTTCTCAAAGCAGCTTTCATACTCCTTTTTTGCTCTATCTTCTATCTCTGAGATAAAACTTTTATTTTCTATTTTATCCTCTGTTCTATTTACTTCCGGCAAGGACTTTTTGTAAAGGGTTCTCAGATTTGAACTTATCTCATCCCAGTCAAAGGCTAATATGTCAGGTCGTATTAATAGTATTTTCTTGTTATCATCCGAAATGAATGGAGACATTACGAACCCTTTTCTTCCGTCAAGCTCGCTTAATGAGGAGAGCTCTTCTATATCACCATCCTTTTGTAGCAGAAGATAGCATGCATCAGTCCAAGGTAGCCTGTAAAATGCAAAGTTTACGTTGCTCTTAGATAATGCATTTATGATACCAATAGTCTCTATATCGGGGATAATCATTTTATTTTTTTGATAAAATTGACAACTCTTACGGATGAGACAAGTCTTCCTCCAGGAGTGGTTATATCAACGTTCCATACGTGTGTTGTCACACCTTTATGAATAAGTTTCCCTGTTGCCAATACAGAATGTCCAACCTTTACGGAAGAAATGTGATTTGCTGAAACTTGCATACCAGCTGGAAATCTGTCATCACCACAAATAGCCATAGAACCATAACCGGCAGTAATTTCGGCAAGAGCGAGTGAAGCCCCTCCATTCAGAATACCATAAGGTTGGCATGTGCGGTTATCAACTGGCATCTCTGCAATAATAACATTGTTTTCACATGATAGGAATTTAATTCCAAGATGTTCGGTCATGGAATTATTGTAGTATGGAAATTTCTTATTTTCTGTATCCATTAATTTTTCACTTAATTATGCAAAAGTATGAATTTTATTTCTCTCATACAAAGAAAAACTATTCACTGAAAGATAAATGAATGTTGTCTGATATAACTGTTTAACTATTCATGCTGATGATTTTATACTCAAAAGTGACTATATTTGCAGCTAAATTATAAATTATCAGAAAAATGAAAGTCTTATTGTTGTCCGGCAGCCCTAGAAAAGAGGGGAACAGCTATATTGCCCTTAAAGAGATAGGTGATGAACTACAGCGTAATGGTGTTGATTATAAGATAATAGAGCTTGGCAATAAACCTGTTCGTGGATGTATAGCTTGTTATAAATGTATAGAACTTGGTCGTTGCGTTTTTGAAGATGATATCTATAACAAGGTTTTCGAAGCTGCTAAAGAGTGTGACGCTCTGGTTGTAGCATCTCCTGTATATTTCGGAGGTCCTAATGGTTCTCTATGTGCACTTCTTGACAGGCTCTTTATGTCTGCCGGAAAACATCTTCAATATAAGCCTGCCGCTTCTGTTGCAATATGTCGTAGAGGAGGAGCCAGTGCAACCTTCGATAGTGAACAAGTACTACCTTATGACAAATATGCTAGTTATCGGTTCACAATATTGGAACAGTGTTCATGGACGTACACAAGGTGAAGCTATGCAGGATGAGGAGGGATTGCAGACAATGCGTACTCTAGCCAGAAATATCGTCTGGACCTTGAATAGCATAAATGGTAAAGAGCTTCCAAAGAAAGAAGCCAAAATAGCAACAAACTTCATACGCTAATAAAAAGTGGACTCTACATACTATTGTCAGTAGATATTAGCGCGTTTTTATATAATTTTGCGAATTATTTTAATATTCATAACCAATGGAACCAGAAACTAAACAGACTCCTGCCCAATTAATTTATGGCATTTCTGATCGTCCTCCAATTAAGGAGACAATTTTTGCGGCAATACAACACTTATCAGCAATTTTTGTTGCTATTATTACTCCACCGCTTATTATCGCCGGTGCACTACAACTAGACTTAGCTACTACAAGTTTTTTAGTTTCGATGTCACTTTTTGTATCAGGTCTTGCTACTTATATTCAGTGCAAGAAATTTGGACCTGTTGGTTGTGGATTGCTCTGTATTCAGGGAACAAGTTTCTCTTTTATCGGTCCTATAATTAACATGGGACTTACAGGAGGCCTGCCTCTGATTATGGGAAGTTGCCTTGTGGCTTCTCCCGTTGAGATGATTGTCAGTAAGACATTCAAATATCTTCGTAATATAATAACACCTTTAGTATCGGGTGTTGTTGTTATCCTTATAGGTCTTAGCCTTATTAAAGTAGGAATAACAGCTTGCGGCGGTGGTAATGCTGCTATAGCAAATGGAACTTTTGCATCAATGGAAAATCTTGGAGTTGCCACAACAGTGGTACTTTGTGTACTTTTCTTCAATCGTTGCAAAAATAAATATCTGCGAATGGGCTCTATTGTTATAGGTCTTGTAATAGGATACATATTGGCACTATTCTTAGGAATGGTCAACACAGATTCTCTTAATACAATCTCTTGGTTGGATTTCAACTTCCCAATGCCATTCAAATATGGTTTGTCATTCAATATTTCAAGCATCATCGCTGTAGGTCTGGTTTATCTTATCACAGCTATTGAAGCAACGGGAGATGTTACAGCAAACTCAATGATTTCTGGTGAGCCTATTGAGGGAGAAAAATATCTGAAACGTGTATCAGGTGGTGTACTTGCCGATGGTATGAACTCCGCTTTGGCAGCTGTATTCAACTCATTCCCTAACTCAATTTTTGCTCAGAACAATGGTATCATACAACTAACAGGTGTTGCCAGTCGTTATGTAGGATATTTCATTGCAGCTATGCTTGTCATCTTGGGGCTTTTCCCTGCTGTAGGAATAATCTTCTCGCTTATGCCTGAACCGGTATTGGGTGGTGCTACACTGCTTATGTTCGGTACAGTTGCTGCTGCAGGTATCAGAATTGTAGCTTCTCAGAAGATAGACAGAAAAGCAACATTAGTCTTGGCAGTGAGCCTCTCAATGGGACTTGGCGTTGAGTTGATGCCCGATATTCTTGCTAAAATGCCTGAGGTGATAAAGGGCATTTTCTCATCAGGTATCACTACCGGTGGTTTGACTGCGATAGTTGCTAATGCACTAATTAGAATAAAGGATTAAAAAACTAAATATATAGCATAATGGAATTGCTAAAAAAGAGAATTATGCAGGATGGCAAATGTTATCCTGGAGGAATACTTAAAGTTGATAGCTTTGTAAATCATCAGATGGACCTGACTTGATGTACAAATGCGCACAGGAGTTTGTAGATCGTTTCGAGGGAACTCAGATTAATAAGATTGTTACTATCGAGGCAAGCGGTATTGCTCCGGCAATAATGGTAGGTTTCATTATGCATCTTCCTGTTGTATTCATAAAGAAAAAACAGCCAAAAACGATGGATAATATGCTTACAGCTACTGTATACTCATTTACAAAAGATCGTGAATATACTGTATGCATAAGCAACGACTTCCTTACAATGAAAGACCATGTGCTCTTTATTGATGATTTCCTTGCTAATGGAAATGCATCTTTGGGTGTTGTCGACTTGTGTAAACAGGCAGGAGCAACAATCGAGGGTATGGGATTTATAATTGAGAAGGCTTTCCAGAATGGTGGTAAGGTTCTTGAAGAACTTGGTATTCGCCATGAGAGTCTTGCTGTAGTTAAGAGTCTTGAGAATTGTCAGATAGAGTTGATGTAATAAGACTCATATACATAAAAATAGAAGAGGATATACATGGTGTATATCCTCTTCTATTTTTATATCTACAATGTAATCTTGCTATGATTTTTATTTTAATGTAACCTCAACTACGTAGTCAATATCTTTTGGAACTTCAGGAAGGTTTATAGTGATTCCATTCTTGCTCTTCGAAAAGTTCAGTTTACTCTTGTCGGCAAACTTAACCATACTATTTACCTTAGCAGGTGCCAGAGGAAGATATAGTGCATCATCCTGTAGATTTAGTATATGAATATATAGTTTGTTACCTTTCTGAGTTGACACTCCCCAAGGATGAGGCTCAACCAAACCGGCACGAGTTCCATATATTGTCTCACCATAAACATTCATCCATTTGCCAATCTCCTTTAGTCTATCTATAGCTGTTGCAGGCATCTCTCCATTTGGCTGAGGCCCAATGTTCATAAGTAGATTTGCACCTTTTCCTGCAGCCTTTACAAGGTAATGTATAAGTTCTTTTGTCGACTTATAGTTTTGGTCTGCTATCTTATATCCCCACATGCCATTCATGGTCTCGCATGTCTCAAGTGGAAGATGACTTATCTTCTGTCCCGATAGTCCTGACTGGTTCTCACCTGGTAGATCTCTTTCGAACATTTGGAAGTCCTCACCCTCAAATGGTGCATGATGATGGTTGTTACCTATAAGGCATGCAGGCTGTAGCTTATGAATCATAGCATACTGCTCAGGTAGTTGCCAGTCAAAGCCAGGGTTCTGATCCTGATCCCACCATCCATCGAACCATATTGCACCAACCTCTCCATAGTTTGTAAGAAGTTCTGTGAGCTGGTTGTTCATGAATTTATAGTAGCTCTTCCAATTACCTTTTGGATTGGGGCGACCTGTGCCATTACCTGTTCTTCCCCACACAGCATCCTCTCTTGACCAGTCTATATGTGAATAGTAAAGATGTAGTTTGATTCCCTGTTTTTTACACTCAGCGGCAAGCTCTTTAAGAATATCTCTCTTAAAAGGAGTAGCTTTAACAATGTTAAAGTCCGACCATTTAGAGTCAAACATAGAGAAACCGTCGTGATGACGTGTCGTTAAGCAAATATATTTTGCTCCCGAGCTCTTTATGTCGCTCACCCATTTTGCTGCATCGAATTTTGATGGATAGAACCCTTCTGCAAGTTTAGCGTACTCTTTGTAGTTTAAATCATTATTATTCATTGTCCATTCTCCACTAGCAAGCATGCTGTATATACCCCAATGGAGGAATATACCGAACTTCCTATCCTGAAATTCTTCTCTTGCTTTTATATTTTCCGCAGTAGGAGTGTAATTTGTTTGAGCTAAAGTTGGGAAAAGTGTTCCCAAGACAAGAGCTGCTGTGATCATACTTCTTTTCATAAAGTCTGTTACGGTTAGATTATTCACTAAATATAGTACATTTATTTAAAAGTAAACTGCTGTTTCTGCAAGAGACAGATATTTCTCCTTTTTTATAGCTGCTTTGAATTATAATCTGTGCAAGCCCGTTGAAAGTCTTTACTTTGAACCTCTTGCAATCTGCTTGAGCAGGGTGCTCAGGGTCAAGGTTCGCAGGATCACCATTCCCCACGCCAAGGATACGTCCCTCACCTGTAATTTCAATATCTATCTCCTCGCATGCAGTAGGTACAAAGCGGCCTTTCTTGTCGTATGTAGAAACAGTAAGAACAGCTACATCCTGATTGTCGGCTTTAATAGTAGTACGGTCTGCATTAACCTTTATGCTTGCAGGAGCTCCTGTAGTATAGATTGTCTCCTCCTGAGCTTTTCGTCCGTTCTTATATCCTATAGCTTTCACCTTTCCGGGTTGGTATATTGCTTTCCATGAAAGATGACCATTCTTTGGCATGCTCTTTCTCTCAAGTTTCTTTCCGTTAACAATCAGCTCCACCTCATCCATATTGCTATATACATATCTCAACCTCTTCACCTTCATGTCCTTCAAGATTCCAGTGAGGAAATATGTGCAGTACAGGCTCATTTGTCCACCATGATTTCAGGTAATATGCTTCATCTTTCTCGAAGCCGCAATAGTCTAGTATTCCGAATTCACTTCCAACAGCAGGGTACTTCAACGGATTAGGCTCACCGCGGTAGTCAAATCCTGTCCAGTAGAAGAGTCCTGCCAACCACGGTCTCTCATCATAGAATTTCCATCCTCTCTCTATTACGTTGATGGTTTTGCTATGTTCCTGCATGTTCAACGACTTCATATGTCCCTTATCTATATTGTCGAAATATACACCGCGTGTGCCACTGCCTGTTGTCTCCTCTGTTCCACAAGCTATCCATTCAGGATTTTTCTTGTGAAGTCCTTCGACATCATTCTGAGCAATATAGTTATATCCAACAACATCCAGCGACTGTATCATCTGGTTTCCTCCTGCATTAGCAACTGTTGTAAGCCTTGTAGGATCGAGTCGGTGAGTATACTCTCTCATTGATGCTGCGACTCTGATTCCTTGAATATTATTCTCCAATCCCCACTCCTCATTACCATTACTCCAAAGGATTACTGAAGGATGGTTACGATCACGTTTTACCAATCTTTCCAACAGACGAAGATGTTCATCATTTACTCCCATAAGCCTGTTCTCGTCTATAACAAGTATTCCTTTTTTGTCGCAAATATCTAATAGGGCAGGGGTCATCGGGTTATGGCTCGCACGATAAGCGTTACATCCGAAACTCTTCAGACGTTCTATCCTATATGCCTGCAGTGCATCAGGAATTGCAGCACCTACACCTGCATGATCTTGATGCATATTCACTCCTTTAAGTTTGACCTGTTTACCATTTAGCAGAAATCCTTTCTCTTTATCGAAACGGGCCTCGCGTATTCCTGTTGTAGTGATATATGAGTCGGCAACCTTATCACCATCCATCACTACTGTCTCTACACTATATAAATATGGATTCTCGCAACTCCACAATTTTGGTTTAGTTATGCTGCATTGTTGCTTAATCTTTATAATCTCTTTTGCAAGTATGTCCGTAGGAGCAGAACTATTGGTTCTTGCAATCTCCTTACCATCCATATCTCTGATAATATTATATATATAACCCTTTTTACCTTTTATATCCGAGTTCTTAATCTCTGTCTCTATAAATAGGGTTGCATTGGTATAGTTGTCTTTAAGTTCAGAGTAGATAAATGTTCCGTAGGGAGCAACATGCAGTTTCTCACTTTTACATATCGACACGTTACGATATATGCCTGCTCCCTCATAGAACCATCCTTCCTCCAGTGAAGCATCAGCTCTCACTGTTACAAGATTATCTCCACCATAGTTTATGTAATCTGTTATATCGTATACTTGTGAGGCATATCCACTAGGCTCTGTCCCCATGTAGAATCCATTTACCCAAAGTGTGGCATTACGAAAAATTCCATCAAACTCCAGTGAAATATTCTTTCCCTCATCCTCTTTCCCGATCTTAAATGTCTTGCGATACCATCCCACACTATTCTGTGGATATTTATAGCCTATGGCACGATATCCGTGGCTATGACTTGCATTTTTGTCGAATGGTAGTTGCGTTACCCAGTCGTGTGGCATTTTCACATCTTGCCACAAACTGTCACTGAATTTCTGTGAGTATGGTCCCTCATTGTGTATTGAGTTTGCTTTGGTGAGATAGTTGAAATATTCAGTTCCATTTCTGAAATCTTTCTCGTAAGATGATGCATCACCCAATGAGAATTTCCATCCATCGTTGAAAGATATTTTCTGTCGAGATGATTGTGCGCTGATAGTATAGGAGAAAAAGAAGAGAACAACGGCAATTAGATAATGTGTTTTCATATTTCAATATAGATGTTATTATATTAATTTGTTCGAAAGCAAATGTATGCAATAGGTATCTTAATGAGTGGAACTTATTTATCTTTTTCTTCTTTTATTTTATCATTGTCTTTCACTTAATTGTCCTATTTGATCAAAATATTGAGAGTTATCATCTTTTTCATCTTAAGAAACGGTTTATCATTTCTGATAATTGCTTATCATACGATATCATTTTTTATAATTGATTTAAAATTGTGGACTATATTTGTACTATCTTTGCTTATAAATCTAACGAAAAACATCTATTCAGCATAAGGATAAACCGAAATGAGAATATTGAAGAGATTATCTTTTTCTCTATTAGTTGTACTTCTTGTAGTACTGGTCATAGCAACTATAGCAGAAAAAATATATGGCACATCATACGCTTTCCAATATATATACAATTCACCTGTTTTTGTATCTCTCTGGATTGCATTAGCTCTTTCTGCATTGACATATCTAATAAAAAGAAAGATATTTCGGAAGCCTGTTACTATGTTACTTCATCTCTCTTTCTTAGTCATACTTGCGGGAGCGCTGTTTACACACATATATTCAACTGAGGGTACTATTCATCTTCGCAAAGGAGATAGCAAAGGTATGTTTATAGATAGTGATGGCATGGGACATAAGATGCCATTTTCTATTTCATTCGACAGGTTTCAGATAAATTACCACACAGGTTCACATTTGCCATCCGATTATCATAGCCGTGTAGTCATTACAGATGAAAAAGAGAGTATAGATGGCGATATATCAATGAATAACATTCTCAAATATAGGGGATATAGATTCTATCAGGCAGGGTTTGATGAAGATGAAGAGGGTGTTACACTTATGGTGAAGCATGATCCTGTCGGCATTGCCATTACATACATAGGATACTCCCTTCTTTTTATATCCATGTTGCTCTTCTTATTCTCGTCAAGGACAAAATTCAGGACTCTTATTAAAAAGATGCAGATGAATCGTGCTCTCCTTATTCTGTTATTTTTTATATCGAATCCGTTCTCTTCCTTCTCAAAAGAGAGTGCAAAATTTCTTCCCGAAGAAACTACAGCCAAGTTTGATAATATAAATGTCATGTATAATGGCAGGATTGCTCCATTGCAGACATTGATGCAGGATTTTATGTTGAAAATATATGGCTCGACATATTACCAAGGGCACACTTCGGAAGAGGTGTTTACAGGAATTATGTTCTTCCCCGACTCTTGGAAAGGAGAGAAAATTATAAAAGTTGGCGATAATAGAATACGTTCGATATTGAATATTGATGGCAGTTACGCCTCTATAAACGACCTGTTTGATAAGGATGGCAACAACAAGCTTGATGCTTTAGATTATAATAAAATATCAAATGATGCTAAGCTTGTCCGTGCAATAGATGAGATATCAGAGAAATACTCATTGGCTTTTATGGCTATGGAGGGAGAACTGTTCAGAGTAGTTCCCGTTCGTGAAGATAAGGAGATAGAGTGGGTCTCTCCAAAGCAAATATCTCTAGGCAATGATAGCCTGAAGATTGGTGAGTGGTTGGATGTAGCAAAGAAAAGTATCAGTGAAAAGAGATTCTCACAAGTAGACAGTCTGATATCCGAACTACGCCATTATCAGAGTTCTGTATCCGGAGTATCTCTACCTTCAGAGGCAAAGATTAAGTCAGAGCTATTATATAACAGGTTAAGAAACCATACCCCAATATCTATAACACTTATAGTTATAGGAGTAATCTCATTTATCTATTTTGGAATGTTGTTGTTAGATATGAGCAAGGTAAAGAGGGTAGTAGTATATCTTCTAAACGCTATTCTGTTATGCACATTTCTATATACCACCCTCCTTATTGCATTGAGATGGTTTATCGGTGGTCATATACCGGTCTCTAATGGTTTTGAGACAATGCTCTTCATGTCGTGGTCTGTTACCGTCTTAACTCTCTCACTACAGAGAAAGTTCGGAATAGTACTTCCTTTTGGACTGATATTATCCGGATTTACACTTCTTGTATCTACATTGGGTGAGACTAATCCACAGATAACATATCTTGTACCGGTATTATCATCTCCACTTCTATCTATTCATGTTGTAGTGATAATGATATCCTATTCTCTTCTTGCATTTATGATGCTCAACGGAGTTATGGCATTTCTTATAAAATGCTTTTCAAAAGAGTGTGAAATGCAGATTGAGAGGCTGCAGATATTTAGTAATATATTGCTCTATCCTGCTCTATTCCTACTAGCAGCAGGGATTTTTATTGGTGCTATATGGGCCAATATATCATGGGGTAGCTATTGGGGATGGGACCCAAAAGAGGTGTGGGCATTGATAACTATGCTCATATATTCTCTTGCTCTTCACCAAGAATCATTACCTTTGTTCAGGAATAAGATGTTTTTTCATCTATTTACTATAATTGCATTTCTAAGTGTATTATTTACCTACTTCGGGGTAAACTTTATATTGGGTGGAATGCATAGTTATGCATAAATTTATACTATATATGAGAGACTTCATAAAATACCAAAACTACGAATTAAGTACTAATGTAGAAATTTCATATTTTTCTTCACTCGCTAATGGTGTATCCGAATATATGGCAATAATAAAGGGTAATGATACCAGCCTGCCTTTTATAGACCAACTTAACAATATTAAGAAGAGCCTGGATATGTTGCCTGATAGATGCGGTGGAGCATCAGCTGTTTTTGCAAGATTTTTCCTCAGTGATATAGCAAATCAGCGTGGCATAGTGGAGGAGATAGTGGAAGATTATACAGATTGTTCATTTTCCATAATAGGTCAGCCTCCTCTTGACGGAACAAAGGTAGCTCTGTTTGTCTACTTGCAGAGTGCTATGGAATCGAAAAGCTATCCTGACGGTCTTTTGTCACAAAAGCATGGCAGCTATACTCACTATTGGGGTGCTTCAGCTTTCAACAAAGCTGCCAACTCGGAATATCAGATGAGATTACTGTTCAATGAGTATGTAATGCAGTTGGCAAACAAGGGCTGTTCTCTTTATAATAACTGTATTCGTACATGGATATTCGTACAGGATATAGATGTAAACTATCATATGGTTGTGAAAGCTCGTAATGAGGTTTTTGCATCACAGAATCTGATAAGTGAGACACACTATATTGCAAGTACAGGCATAGCAGGTGTAAATGGTGATCCTAAGGTTTCGGTACAGATGGATACTTATGCTATTGATGGATTGAAGGAGGGTCAGGTGAAATATCTCTATGCATCGCATCATCTCAACAGGACATCCGAGTATGGAGTAAGCTTTGAAAGAGGTACATATGTAATTTACGGGGATAGAACACACACCTTCATATCAGGTACTGCAAGTATAGATCACAAAGGTGAGATACTATTTGCAGGTGATGTGATAAAACAGGCCGAGAGGGCTTGCGAGAATGTTAAGGCTCTTTTAACCGAAGCAGAGTGTAGCTTTGATGATGTAATGCATATTATAGTATATCTACGTGACATATCCGATTATGCTAATGTTAGCAGCTACTATGATAGCAGATTCACTTCAATTCCGAAAGTATATGTGCTTGCACCTGTGTGCAGACCAGGTTGGTTGGTAGAGATGGAGTGTATAGCCATTAATGATAGAAGAAATGATATGTTCGAGAATTTCTAATATTCTCGGGCATATCATTATCGTAATGTCCTTTTATCAAGGTAATTATTAAAGTTTTCTTTGTAAGCATCCGAAACGCGTATAATCTCATTCCCAATGTATAAACGGTTGTTCCTGTCGATTGATCTTATCTTATCCATGGCAACTATATAGCTCCTGTGAATACGCATGAACTTCTTTGTGCTTAGCATAGATTCTACCGCTTTCATGGTGATGTGTACTATGAGTGGACGTGCAGAGTCGCAGAGATAGATATGTACATAGTCTTTAAGTCCGCTGATATATAATATATTGTCTACCTCAATACGTTGCAGTTTGCTATCTGTACGGATAAATAGATAGTCATCGTTGCTGTCGCTATCTGTCTTGGCAGAATATATATCGTTTGTCCTGTTCTCATTGGGATTGTTAGCCCCATTCCTGGCACTTTTCATCTCAAACCACTCTTGCGCTTTAGTGGTGGCCTGTATAAACTTGGAGTAGCTTATAGGCTTAAGCAGAAAGTCGAGTGCAGATACCTCATAACTGTCGAATGCATACTCTTTGAATGCTGTGGTAAATATTATTTTTGTCTCTTTCGGAACAAGTCTTGAGAGTTCCATACCATTCAGGTCAGGCATCTGTATATCTAGAAAGAGCAGATTGACCGGTCTTTCAGATATTGCTGCCAGTCCCTCTATTGAATTATCGTACGATCCGCACAGTTTAAGGAATGGTGTACGCTTTACAAAGTTCTCTATAAGCTTTATTGCAAGAGGTTCGTCATCAATTATCAAGCATGTTATTTCCATTATTGTCACACTCTTTAATAATAATTTGTGCAAAGAATATCTCTCCACGTTGTTCGTGAATAAATGAATACTGTCCAGGATAAATCAGTTCCAGTCTTCTCTTTAGGTTCCCAAGCCCTATACCTGAACCACTTCTGTTGTTCTCATTCTTTGGATAGAAAGAGTTTTCTATAGTGAATATCAGGTTATTCTCGTTAATATTAAGATCAATCTTTATTGAAGAAGTATTTGTTGCGCTCACTCCATGTTTGAAGGCATTCTCTATAAGTGAAATATAGAGCAAGGGAGGTACATATATTGGTGTCTCCGGTTTAAAGAAGTGTGACTCAATATGTACTTTAGAGCTATATCTCAGGCTCATCAGTTCTATGTAATTATTCATGAATACAATCTCATCGGTGAGCTGTACTTTTGTTTTGTTGGTCTCGTATAGAGCATATCTTAGCAGATCACTTAACTGTGATATCCTCTGCTGGGCATCATCTGGGTCAATCTGTATCAGACTGGAGATATTATTGAGCGTGTTGAAGAGGAAGTGTGGGTTGAGCTGATTCTTCAGCCAGGCCAGTTCAGCCTCAGAATATTTCTTCTCCTGCTCCATTATGGTATGTTTTACCTGATTCCAATGTACAATATATCTTACACCCACGGCACAACCTATGAAAAGAGAGTTGAACATTGTTGTGAAGAAAACAATCATTAGCCATATGGCCAGGTCGAACATGCCTTTATTTAAAAAAGGTAATATACTAAAAGACTGTGCAGCAATATATATACCTATAAGTATCATGTTGACCCCGAAGAATTTTACATACTTATGTTCAAAGAGTTTGTAAGCTAGCCAATAGAAATTGATATAATATAGTATAATAGCCGGAAGAAGGCATCTTAAAGAGTAGCTGAAGATGTAGATAGCTCCATGCATGTTATAGCCATGGCCAATCCATTCTATTGCCGGTGGCAGCAATAGAATGGTTAGCCAGAATAGCATCTGAATAATATCTATAATTCTTTTATGATATCTGATTTTCATATATTATTTCGTTAACTTTTGCTAAATAAATATTTTTTCCAGACAAATCCATCAATTTACTGATTTATAATATTTCCTATAGATTCAGTATCGCTGGTACGTTCTTTCAAATCGCTATTATTGATAGTACGTTTAGTTTTCTTAACCTTACTGCTATTATTGCTAAGAGAGTAGCTTATGCTGAATGAAATATTCGAAATAGCTATCTTGCTGATATTGTTGTTTATAAAGTCTGCACCTTTGGTGTAGCTCTTCATCTCCATCTTACCTCCTGAAAGAGGAGTCATGCAGCTCAGGCTGAGACTTAACTTATCATTCAGGAAAGTCTTGCTCACGCTTCCCATTGCCATGCTGAATCCTGTTCTCCATCCTTCAAGGCTGTAGCTGCGTGATGAGCTCATAAGATTAAGGCTTAATCTGTAATTGTATGGGAGAGTCTGTTGGAATCCTACCATTACATTATCTTGCCATCCACTGTTACTTACTCCTAGCTTATCACTTCTCATATCAACATAAGTTACGCTTGAGTTAGTATATATTCGCGTGTTCTTTCCAGGGTTCCAGTTGATGAAAGCTGTAAGTCCTAAACTATTGTTCTTGCTTATATTTCCATAGGTCGTATTCATAACATTGTTGTTGTCATAGAAGCTATAGCTATCTATTCCGTTGTTACAAAGAGAATATCTCAGTGTAAGGTTCATCATGATTCCTGTAGTATAGTAGTTGTATACCATGCTTATGTTGTGTGCCTTCTCACACTCCAGATTTGAGTTACCATAGTTTATGACCATCGGATCCTGACGGTTTACATATGGATTGAGATAGGTAATACCGGGGCGGCTTATTCTCATGTTGTATGTAAGTCCAATATTTTGCTGCTGGTTGATTGCATATGATAGATCAGCACTTGGAACAAGATTCCCATAATCTATATCAAAGTCACCACCTTGTCCGATGAGGTATTTTACGCTCTGGAAAGTATATTCATAACGTAATCCTGCTTTGTATCCTAATTTTCCACTTTTCCCGCTATATTCAGCATAAGCAGCCAATATATCACTGCTATGTTTATAGTTCATGCTGCTGTTGTTTATAAATTGATACTCTCCGTTCTTGTCAATGTAGTATTTGTTATCCGATGAGTTATTACGCAATATAAGTTTCACTCCTGCGCTTACACTATTTGTCTTCTGGAAAGTAGTTGTAAAATCTGTTTGGAATGTATGCTCGGTAGTCTTTTCATCTCCATGACTGTATCTGTCATCAAACTTGAGCCCGGTTAGTGAAGAGTTATCGAATGTGCTATACGAGTCATTTTTCATCGGAGTAGTATTTAGCTGATAGGATAGTGTGAGAATACTATTCTTATTGCTTGCAAAGTTGTGTTGGAAGTCTACGCTTCCTGTTATTGAATATCTTTTGTTCTTCTGGTTTATATAGCTTATATACGACATTTCATTGCCGCCATATGAAGTTCCGCTCATTGATGTCACTCCATTATTGTTTGTCTTGCTGTTGAATCCCATCACTCCGAAAGAAGCAGAGATCATATTGAGTTTATTTATCTCATAGCTTGCGTCCATGTTTCCCATCAGCATATCTATCTTCATATCAGTGTCTGATACTACAAGATTCGATGAGTTACCTTTGTCGCTTATCTGTATACGCTCGCCTGTAGTCGATACATCTGTTCCACTTGAGTGGTTCATATTACCGTTAACTGTTAGTGAGAGTTTTCCCTTCTGAACACTTCCGAAGAGTCCTCCTCATATCCTTTTGTGCTTGCTGTAGCACGTGCAGTTCCATTGTATCCGTCACTTATATTTTGTGCACCAGCCACTTTGCTTGTGATAAGGTTTAATACACCTCCCACACCCTCAGCATCATATTTAGCACCGGGGTTTGTCACTACTTCAACTTTAGTAACAGAAGTAGCAGGCATATATTTAAGTATTGTAGATGGGTTGGCACTTATCATTGCATTTGGTTTTCCGTCCACATACACTTTGAAGTTGCTGTTCCCGTTTACTGTTATATTATCGCTACCGTCTACAGTTATCATAGGTACCTTGCGTAACATGTCAAGCACATTGCTGGTCTTTGAGTCCGGGTCGTCAGCCATATTGTAGTTCATCTTGTCTACGTCCATCGTTACAAGGAGTTTCTGTGCTACTACCTCAACACCCTTAAGTTGAGTCACATCATCTTTAGTATATATTGTACCAAGATCAATCTCTTTTTCACCTTTTGCAGTAAATGGAACAGATATTGTGGCTTTTCCGACAGATGAGAAGGTGATTATGAATTTTCCTTTTCCTGAGATTTTCTGAGAGAAAAGGCCATTGTCATCAGTAACAGCCATTCCTACAGCTTTGTCCTTGTTGTTTGCCTTTGTGATCTTTATTGTCGCATAAGGTTCGCTCTCATTACTTATAGAATCTCTCAAAATACCTTTAATGATTGTAATATCTGCAGGTTCATTTGCAAATATTTTAGTAGGACTTCCTATAGCAAATAGGATTGTTAAAGTGAAAACTAATAGAATTTCTTTTTTCATGACTATATTACATTAATTATTTTTAAAGCTGTGTTTCATCTCCTCTCATCATTGTGATGGGGTGAACTATTTAATGCTTCAAAGATATTTATCTATATTCCTATATTAATATAATATTCGACGAGACCTTGCTTTAGTTTCGACCAAATATGAAAAAAGTAAAGTTTTAGGGGAGAGAAAATTTATGGATGTATGTTTTTCCTGCACTCAGGCATATTGCTCATGACATTGTATAGATAGGCGCAGTAATCTATATCAAGACAGTCCCCACAAGTATTGTATCCTTTGAACTCAATACATTTACGTATTTCACAAAGGCTATCGCAAAGAATGCTCTTAACACCTTCTGTGCGGCATCCCATACAATTAATATGCTCTGCTGTAATAGCAGAAATATTATTCAGGGCGCTCCATTTTTTTGCCACCTTTTTCTTTAGCTCACAATCGTTCTTAATTGTTGCAATTCGAGCTTCGCATTTTTCGCAGTCAATTCCGCAGCAAGCAATAAGGCTTTTCATTTTATTAATTAAGTATTATCATTTCACAAATTAAGTCTTATCATTTTGACAAATATAATAAACTGTTTCTTTATTACCTTATTTTAGTGTAATTATTTTTCGGAATAATTATCTACCGGATTTTCTCTTTTTTATGCCATATTCTATCGGTTTTTATACCAGATAACACCTAATGATATAACCAGCTATTTTTTCTATGATTTATCTTATTAGTTTTGCTTGGATTATCCTAAAACTTAAATAGTACGACGATGAAACAGCTACTTTACATGTTATTGTTTATTTGTTTTCCAATGGCTATTGCTACTACATCGTGTAGTAAAGATAATTTACCACCGGAAGAGCCTGCCTCAGAAACAAGTAAGCCGTCGGTGGTGAATTTTGATCCTACAGAAATAACATTTTCATCAGCTAAACTTATGGCGTCTATTACAGATAATGGTGGCAGAAATGTTACAAAACGTGGTTTCCTTATATCAAGTACTCCAATAACTGAACCAAGTATAGATTGTGGAGAAGAATTAAGTTGTGGTGATGGTTCCGGAGATTTCACTACAACAGTAAAAGAGTTGAAGGAGAGTACTAAGTACTATTATGTGTCGTATGCTAAAAATGAGAATGGTTATGGTTTTTCTTCTATTTCATCATTTACAACATTGGAAGATCCGAATAAAGTCTCAGACAACGCATCAATAGTTCTTCAGAAATTGGAATTAGTATCTATGGATTATTCTTCTGCGGGATTTGATAATGGTGGAACAAAATATCCATATCGAATGAGTTATAAGATAAGTATCGATGTAAAAGAATATACCTCTTTTCAAAAGGCAGGATTTAAAATAGATACCAGTATATGGTCTTTTAATAATGTAACTCAGGATGGTTTGTATGTTGCTGATATGGCTACCTACAGCAGTAGTTCAACAATTAGCGTATCAGTCTCATCTTATGGTACATATATTAATGGAAAAGAGTATGTAGGCAATACTGAAACTCTATCTGCAACATACAAAAGTGGTGACAGTGGTAATACAGGAGGAGAGAGTGGTAATATAACCAGTAAGGCAGCTGACGATACAAAAGCCGAATATGTATCTTCCGATAATAATGATTATATGTATATCACATGCAGTTCGTTAGTATCAAATCTCAATAGATATGGGCTTACAATATATAAGAGCGGGTCAAGCTATTATTGGAAAGACTTTGATCAAGTAAAACATTATGTGCAGCCTGGCACATCATATAGCAATAAAGTATATTATTATGATTCCTATATTTCAGGTAAAACAATTAAGACAGCATATGTCTATGTATCGTTTAGATTTTCAGCTTTTTAGTTTTTTATAGTATGTCAAGTTCAGATTTAAGTTTGGAGTAGCACCTTCGTGATGCTGTTAAAGCATAGTCCTGAAAAGGAGCTTTAAACAAGCATTTCATTGTGCTACTCTCAATAAAATAGAGATAATCTATATTTATTATATTATTCGGGTTAATCTGGACAAATTTCTCGCTTATAGCCAATATATTCTTTGATGAGGTCTGTTTAATCAATCTAATCTCCTTATCTGATTCTCTTAATGTAGCTGACCAATAGTGGGTGTCAGCTGAGTAGTTAAAACAGAATATATCATCCACATTTGCCAGAACCAATCCTGAGATAGCTCTTAGGGCTTTTGTCTTAGTGTTGTCAATTGATTCAGATGATTTATAATTCTCGGGTTCCGATTGGTTCTCGAATCGATTAAGAATATCTTCGAGCTCATCACTGGTATATGGTTTTTGAAGAAAATCGAAGTTGATTCTCTGAGAGCATTTATGATATATTCATTGTGTGCACTATACATCACCACTTTCATATCATTATTTCTGTCTAAAAGTTTAAGGAAGTCGAATCCGTTGCCCTCCGGCATCTCTACGTCCATAAATAACAGATCGATATCATTTGCCTTTATATCAGCCATAGCTTTCATAAGTGAAACGGATGTTCCTATGATATCATATTGAGGGAAGTTCTTTAAATCCTTCGCCAGCCTGTCTATACTGTGCTGATTGTCATCAATAATATATACTGAGTATTCTTTTATCATGATTATTTTAAATTAATCAAATCTATATATTGTTGGAATAATAAAACAAATTACTGTTCCATGTTCATCTTCAGAAATAGTGCTAAGGTCGGTTATTGTGAAAGAGATTTTATTATCGTTTTTGCTATTCAGCATATCAATCATTTTATGAATCAGGCTTAATCCGTTATGAGTGCCTTCGTATATTGCACTTTTTCTTGTCGATTTCGATGCTATACCTATACCATTATCTCTGATTTCTATACTAGTACTCCCTTCCATCGTTTTTCTAATAGTTATTGTTATTTTATCTTCCGATTTGTTGAAGTCCTGAAATGCATATTTTATTGCATTTTCTACAGGAACCTGTATAATCATCGATGGTATTTTGGTGTCAAGTAGATTCTGATCTTTTATATCCCATACCACTTCAGGAACATTTCTGCTGCTTGTTTCTCGCAGATCTATATATAGCCTGACCATATCAATTTCTTCTTTCAAGGTAGATGAAAGAGTGCTTGTTGTCAAATTGGCACGTAGGTACCTGATAAGTCCGTCTATTGTCTTACGCTGAGTGGAATCATATGATGCAGTAGGCAACAATACATTCAGAATATTGAATAGAAAATGAGGAGAAAGTCTGTTTTTGGCATTAAGAACTTTCAACTCCATTATTTTTATCACCTGTTTTTTTCTATTCTTTTCTGCCTTTTGTCTCACTCTTAAATATACGGCAGTAAAGATGAACAGTAACAATAGTGTAATAGATATGCTAAAGAATATAGCTCCCCAGAGCCTGTCTTCCTTCTTTTGGCTCTCTGCTATCTCTATATTCTTCTTAAGCAAAGTCTTGTCATGCTCGTATCTATATTGAAGTTCAGATATGTTGTTTTTGTTTTTAATATTTCTAAGTGAGTCATCATAAGCCATAGACTTTGTGAGGTATTTAAGGGCTTTGTCGCTATCTCCGATTTTACTGTAGTATTCTGATAATCTTTTACAGTGTATATACCAATAGCTTTTCCCTATTTTGGCAGAATCGCACTTAAAGTCCAAATATTTAGCAGCCTCTTTCATTTTATTCTCTTTTAGTGCAAGGCCTGCATATAGTCCATTTAAATAAAAAATTATACTGCTATCAGTCTCCGGTTTATTGAAGAATAATTGTGCTTTATCCAGATAATAGTGAGCAGAATCGAATTTATTTGTTAGAGTGAATATTTCGGCCATATTGCTCTCTACAATGGCTTTAGTTGAGAGAATCTTAGTCTTTTGTGCCTCTCTGTATGAGAGCCTGAAATATTTCAAGGCATTATCATATTTACCCTCAAAGTAGTATGCATTTCCACGGCTGTTATATAGAAAATAGCGTTCGTAGTCATTCTTTGGCTTATATTTATTCTCCGCCTGGTCGAAGTAGAACTGTGCCATGTCGAAGTTGCTCAAGTCGGCATACACCAATCCGAGTCCTGCCAATATGCTATGCCTTGATTTATCAATTTGTAAGGTGTCGCAATGAGATAGAGCTCTATGGTACCAGATAGCAGAATTTACAAGATTACCTTTTTGACGATATACGTCGGCAAGGTTTATGCATATATCGGGTGTTTCATTTTTATAATTACTTTTTATTGATAAGTCGTATGCATCTTTCATAAACAGAATAGATGAATCCCTTTTGTTTCTGATCTGATAAAAAATTCCTTTGAAATTGTATGATAAAATTTGTAGTCGTGCAACATTCTTATTACTATTATCTTTATCTAAACAGTAATAGATTACTTTATTGCATAGTGATAGAGCCTCATCATCGCGGCTTTGGTAGTATAGACATCTGGCCTTATAGAATTGACAAAAAAAGTAAGCAGTGCTATCTCCAGGAAGAAATGAAGGGGCCATTGAATCTAATTTTGTATATAGGCCAATAGGGTCGTTAAATATGCTTTTATTATGATAGGCCATAAAGGTATCAACCTTTGCTACTCCATAATCTTCTTCAGAACCATAATACTTTTTATTGGTACAACTTACGAAAGCTATTAATAACAATAATGTAATAAGTGTTCTCATATTTTATCTTATATAATTAAGAGTCTTATAATTAAACGCTACTAAAATAACGTATTACTTCACTAACATAAATAAAAAAATTCACTTCTTTTTCATAAAAAAGCGATAATCATATTTTTATTTGTCATAATCAATATTATCTACAGATGGAACTTGCTATCTCTTCCATGTAGTGATTATCAGTACCGCAGCATCCTCCGAATATTTTGAAACCGAATTTATCCTTTAACTCTCTGCATCCATTTGCTAGATCGGAAGCCGAAGAGGTAGCTTCCAAAGCACAACATCCATCAAGCTCTTCATACGATAGAGATGAGGTATTAGCTTGAATGCCAAGGAATCTTCTCCTGACAATATCCGTCATGTTGAATTGTTGTGAAAGAGCTTCGTTCACAATTATAGGATGTACACAATTTGTCATATAGCACAAAGGAGCATTATCAACAGTGCTATCTATGGTCTCAATAGCATGGCTTATGGTAGAGCCATCAATTAAACATCCATCTTTGCGTATAGTGAAACTTATAATATATGGAATATTAGTATCACTCATAGCCTTTGCCATTCCTATAGCTTCCGGTAGAGTAGGCATTATCCCGGCATAGAGAAAATCCACGTTTGCCTCCTTGAATAGCTGTGCCTGCCAACTATGGAACTGATAAGCCTCATCACTATCAAGTGCACCCTCTCCGGTGTAAGCATCCCCTTTACATCCCATCAATCCCCCTAGATACATATTCTGAGGTTCATCAAGTATAGTTCTGAGAAAGTCTACATTATCCTCGATTATTGATTCTGAGAAGTTGTTGCCAAGCACCCTGTCCCTGTTGGCTCTGCGGGTAGGAGTGGTAGCCATGAAAGGTAGGTTATATCGTTTTGCAATATCCTTATATTCATTCCAAATATTCCTTAAAGCTTCTTTGCCTTCTTCAGAGTAGATGAGAGAAGCCATAGCTACAGGACCATCAATATTTATATTATATTCCCTTTTAAGTCTTTCTCCCAATGCCCCTTCCATAAGGAACAGCTTTGTATTGTCGAAGTCTGTTTTTAGTGACATTATACTTTAGAATTGTAGTATTTATTTACAAAAATACATTAATTTATTAGTAGTGTATAGAGTTTTATAGATAAATATTAATCTGACACTAATGTATTTAGTAATGTATAATAGACTAAGAACCAAATTTGGAGTATTATTTACATCACTTCACACTTCAAGTTTATATACTTTACAGTTGTAATCTATATAGACTTCAATTGTGGTTTATATACTCCACATCTGTGGAGTGAATAATTAATTGAAATATCGAATAAAGTTATTAGGAATTAGATGGTAAAAAAGAACTAAAAATGGATAACGTTACTTTGTTCCTGCCGAACGATTTTTACCCACTGGAGAAAGAAACGTTCCGGCTGTACTATATTTCCGCTTTCACTGACCAGCAACAAATTAATTTGTACATAGAAGATAATTTTGGGCAGTTGGTACAGCTAACATTTGCTTTTAATAATGAGAATGATAAAGAAGAGCAAAAGTAATAGCAAGCTTTAGGCAACCTGTTGAAAAACACTTGACAAGATTGCTTGTCAGGTGTTTTTTATAGGTATTTTTGCCAATAAAATAATTAGTATGGGTAAAGGCGACATAAAAACTCGAAAAGGTAAAACCCACAGAGGTTCATTCGGGAAGAAAAGAAGTAAAAAAAAGAAAAAGCAAAAGATAAAAACCAATATTGAGTGTATATATTGTGGAAATCCGACTATTAGTAAAAATAGAGCTTTAAAGTTAGAAAAAAAACAGGCAAATACCCCAATTTAGGCCTTACTAAAGACCATGTACCTCAACAGTGTTTATACGATGGTTATGAACCCAAATATAAAGCTAATAGATATACTGTTCCTGCTTGTAGAAAATGTAATGAAGAATTTTCGAATTATGAAGCTGAATTGAGAGATTTTATCGGTGTAGCAAATGAGAATGATGCAAAGCAGGAATCTATAACTAAAAATGCCGTAAAAAACATCTTATCAAAATCTGATGGGAATAAGAGGTTACGTAAGGATGAAAATGGAAAAGTCATTGGGGTGGAATTTGATTATAATAAATTGCAGCCAAGTCATATTAAAAATTTTAAAGGAGTATATTATAAAACTTATGGTAAAAGATTAGCGGATAGTTTCGAAGTAAACGTAGTAGATATAGATCTGAAAAGCGGTTTTGAAGAACAAGCAAATAAGTTCTTAGATAAAAATAGTAATTGGAAACATTCCGGTCATGAAGATATTTTCAAGTATAGAATTGAATTAGTAAAAGCTGATGCTTCAGGAGAGTTGGTTAAGGCTAATAATTCTAATGAAGCAATAATGGTTTTATGTCAGTTAGTATATCATCAGAATTACGCAATAACCGTAATAGGTTCTAAGAAAAATCTAAAAACAAGAAAAATCAATTAAAAATAAGTTTACAGCAAAATCAACAACGTTACGTTTTATGAATCGAGATATTGCATAATTGGAACAGTAGGAATAAGGATGCTTTAGGCAACCTATTGAAAAACAATTGATAAGTAATTTTGTCAGGTGTTTTTTATGGGTATTTTTACAGGTAATAATACTAAAGAAAATGAAAAAGACAATTCTTTTTATAGCATTGGGGATGCTTATTTTAGGTGGAATTATTTCCATATATTTCATAATTAACACCTATTTAGATGGCTATTGGATATGGGGGAGTTATACTAAATATGATGTTACAGGACAATTTGGAGATTTTTTTGGTGGGGCTATAGGTACTTTTTTTTGCATTAGCAGGAACTCTTTTGGTTGTATTAACTTTTAAAGAACAAGCTAAACAAAATAAGAGAGAATCTTTTGAAACTAAATTTTATGAAATGCTCCATTTACACAAACAGAATATAGATGAAATACAAGTTGATGGTTTGAAAGGGCGAGAAGCAATAGAGAGACTTTTCTATTATTTGAAAGACATTTATAAGATTGTGGAAGATGCTGTAACTACAATAGAAAGTACAAATCCCATATCAAGTGACGAAAAGGAAGTAAAATTGTTTTACCGAATGAAGGTCTTTTTATCAAATCGGAATAATAAATTGAAGTTTATCCATAACCTTTCGTATGGATATTTCTTTTTGGAATTGAAAACTACTATGTAACAAAAGACAAACAAGATGTTCAATATGACATAAATGTTTATATAACTTTTATTCTTGTTTCACAAAAGAAACCAAAATCATTGCTTGTTCCACGTAATTCTTTATTAGGGCATTATTTTAGACATCTATATCAGACAATACAATTTATCGCAAAAGAAGAGGATTTTAAAGAAAATGATAAATATAACTATGCCAAGATGGTTCGGGCTCAACTTTCTGATTTTGAACAAGCTCTGTTATATTACAATTCTTTATCTGTAATGGGGCAAAACTGGATTAAGCCAATAGGAAAAAACAATATCAAAGAAATGTGTTTAATTGCTCGTTTTAGGCTTATAAAAAATATGCCATATTATTTCGAGTATTTTGGGATACGCCCGGGTAATTTATTTGTAACAGAAAAAAATGAGTGGGAGAGATTAGGCAAGAAATTTTTTGAAATAGAATTCAATTAATTCTAATTTCAATCTTCAGGAACATGAAAAAATCACCGGGTTAGCGGTGGATCCTTTCATCAATAAAAATCAAAAGTTTGGAAAGCGATTTCTTTGCTACTTTCTTTTTCAGAACACTTCACGAAAGAAAGTAGCGGGCGGGTTTCCGCCCGGTGGTTTATATTTCTTCAAATTTATCTATATCACATTCGATGATTACGACTTCCGACTGGTAACTGTATAAGCTGTTTTCTTTTGCTGCTGTGATGGCTTTTTCTTCCGTAGAAAAAACACCAAAGCAAACACGGCTCGACTTTGTTTTGTGTACGTCCGTTTGAAATAAAACATATACCTTAATAATTTATTGTTTTTCGTTTAGCCCATTTATCCCGCCGTTTCCGGCACTCTTCCAGCGTTTTGGCTACAGTAGAGAAAAGTTCTCCATCTGTATGGAGATAATCATACTGGAAATATTCTGTTCCTCTGAACGCCCCGGCAATGAACGTTACATATTTTTCCTGTCCCGGCTCTTGAGTTGTAGATAAGCCGTTTTTAATTAATGATTCCATAAACTTTATATTAATAATGAGAGTAATAAGGCAATGAAAATCGCAGCCATCAAAAGGCTATATAACGCGGATAGGAATAACCGCAGGATAAAGCGGATAACGAAAAACGCTATTATCAATACCGCCCATATACCCGCCGAAGTACACAGAAAATAAATTACTAAAGCCAGTAAACCCACCCGGAACAATAACCTGAATAAACCGCTTGCTTTCATTATAATTTGTTTTGTGGGCGGTTTTCCCCGCCCGGTGAACAATCAGAAAGCCCGGAAAACAAAACCATCTTCAAACCAGTAATCACCCATAAACAGGTCACGGGCAAACTTTTCGTAATCGAAGTATGTTTTTGCGAACTCTGGCGGTTCGTAGCACTCTTCTACAATTTCATAGGCGTAATCTTCTTCATCGTTGTATTTGCCTTGAAAATCGTCCCTGAGAGAAGAAATAAGGTCGTTTGCATCTTCGGTCGATAGGTAGTGTGAACCGTGATTACACCACACTAAGATAGCGGAGAGAGAGGATTATGAACCTTCGCCGCTTTATCTCGTAATAATCAACACTTTAACCAAATGCCAATTTATGTCTGTAACGTTTCTGTAACGATGCTTTGTCTGTCATAGTCTTCGATTGACTACTACGTGTCTGCTCGTTATGTTTTACATAGGCAAAGATAAAGGAAATTCTTTGGACTGCTAATTATTTGGTCTTTCTTGCAAATCTATTTTTTAATCGTAAATTTGCAAGAAATGTAATTTGTATGATAGAAAGAGTCTTAAAAACCAGGTTATTAGAATTAGCGAAGAAGTACCCGATTGTAACTGTAACAGGTCCACGACAATCTGGTAAATCCACATTGCTTAAAAACTCCTTCCCTGATTATAAATATGTCTCTTTAGAAGATCCTGATATGAGATTATTTGCGACAGATGATCCGAGAGGCTTTTTAGCTACATATTCAGATAAGACAATTATCGATGAAGTACAGCGCGTTCCAACTCTATTTTCATATATTCAGACTTATACAGATATAGAGAACAGAGAAGGTATGTATCTGCTTGCAGTATCACATAATTTCCTTTTAATGGAAAACGTAAATCAATCATTAGCTGGAAGAACTGCTATTCTAAAGTTGTTACCATTTTCTCATTACGAAATGATAGAAGGAGAAATACTTCCGAAAAGTGTTGATGAGGAAATATTCAAGGGGGCATACCCTCGCCTTTATGATAAAGAGATCTCTCCAACCGATTATTATCCATTCTATATTCAAACTTATGTGGAACGAGATGTAAGATTGATGAAAAATATTGGTGATTTGAGTAAATTCATCAAATTCATCAAACTTTGCGCCGGGAGAATAGGGCAATTACTTAACCTTTCATCATTAGCCAATGAATGTGGGGTTGCCGTTTCAACGGTTTCAGTTTGGATTTCAGTGTTAGAAGCGAGCTACATTTGCTATTTGCTAAAACCAGATTATAATAATTACGCAAAACGATTAGTGAAATCGCCAAAACTATATTTCTATGATACAGGATTAGCATGTTCCTTACTTGATATCAAAAGCGCAGATCAAGTAGCTACGCACTTTCTCCGAGGAGGACTTTTCGAAAATCTTGTTATCAATGAGTTTGTGAAAGAGTCTTATAATAGAGCGGAGAATCCAAATATTACATTTTGGAGGGATAGCACTGGCAATGAAGTTGATCTTCTTCAATACATAAATGGGAAGCAAAATGCCTATGAAATAAAATCAGGAGCTACATTTTCGCCTGATTTCTTTAAAGGAATATCCAAATGGGCAAAATTATCCGGTGCAAAACCAGAACAGTGTTTTGCCATATATAATGGAGATAAGAATATGAAAACTTCTAATGGAGAAGTTATTGACTTCAAACGATGTAGACCCAAGAGATTGGAAGGGGAAAGATAAGAATTTATCAAGCAACCTAAAATATCAGTTGAGCCGTAACTTAGAAAAATGAAATTGACAATCTTGCAATTTTAGACATATAAAAAAGGTGTAAATCTCGTTGCTACTTGATTTACACCTTTTTTTGATAGCGGAGAGACAGGGATTCGAACCCCGGGTACCTCGCAGTACAACGGTTTTCAAGACCGCCGCAATCGACCACTCTGCCACCTCTCCAAACTCCTTTTGAGAAGTACTTCGTTTCAGAAGCGGTGCAAAGGTACGCTTTTATTTTAATTATGCAAATACAGGCTGAGTTTTTTTGCAATAAAATTAGCAAATTGTACATTTGTAGATATATTAATAAGGCAATATTGTAGGGGAATTTATGATATATCCACAGAATTTTGAAAATAAGATTGGATTTGATACCATACGCAGAATGCTAAAAGGTAAATGTCTCAGTACACTGGGCGAAGACATGGTGGAAGCGATGGGATTCATGGATGACTATGAGGAGATAGATAATAGACTAAACCAGGTGGTGGAGTTCGTGAGAATTATTCAGGAGGAGGATAACTTCCCTGACCAATACTTCTTTGATGTACGACCATCTCTGAATAGAATAAAAATTGAGGGAATGTACCTCGAAGAACAGGAACTGTTTGACTTGAGACGCTCTTTGGAGACTATAAGCAGTATTGTTGCTTTTCTTAAACGTGATGCCGATGATGAGGATAGTGATTCGCCATATCCGGCACTGAAGGAGCTGGCGGGGGATGTAATAGTATTCCCTCAACTCTTATTAAGGATAAATGGTATTCTTGATAATTTAGGTAAGATAAAGGATAATGCTTCTGCCGAACTCCTTAAGATACGTCGTGAACTGGCATCTACTTCGGGTAGCATATCAAGAAGTCTGAACTCTATACTTAGAGCTGCACAGAGTGAAGGGTATGTAGATAAAGATGTTACTCCTACTATGCGTGATGGACGTCTGGTGATACCGGTAGTTCCTGCTCTGAAAAGAAAGATTAAAGGTATTGTACACGATGAGTCGGCTACTGGTAAGACGGTATTTATTGAACCTGCCGAAGTGGTTGAGGCAAACAACAGAATACGTGAGCTGGAAGGAGAGGAGAGACGTGAGATTATAAGAATACTCATTGAATTCTCAAAGGTTATACGACCACAGATTCCTGCAATACTCGACTCCTATGAGTTCCTTGCTGAGATAGATTTCATACGTGCAAAAGCTCATGTGGCTATAACAACAAACTCTACAAAACCATCTTTTGAAAATAAGAAGATACTTGACTGGATACAGTCGGTACACCCTATACTTCAGCTATCTCTTGCAAAACATGACAAGAAGGTTGTGCCTCTGGATATAACTCTTGATGAGAACCAGAGAATACTTATCATCTCGGGACCTAATGCGGGTGGTAAGTCTGTCTGCCTTAAAACAGTGGGATTGCTGCAATACATGATTCAATGTGGTATGCTCATATCAATGAATGAGAGAAGTCATGTGGGCATATTCAAGGGTATATTCATAGATATTGGCGATGAGCAATCTATAGAGGATGATCTGAGTACATATTCATCACATCTTACTAATATGAAGATAATGATGAAGAATTGTAATGATGAGAGTCTGATACTTATAGATGAGTTTGGAGGGGGTACTGAACCTCAGATTGGTGGTGCCATTGCTGAGGCTGTGCTGAAACGCTTCAACGAGAAGAAGACTTTCGGTGTGATTACAACTCACTATCAGAATCTGAAACATTTTGCTGAGGATAATGAGGGGGTGGTGAATGGTGCAATGTTGTATGACCGACATAATATGCAGGCACTATTCCAACTGCAGATTGGTAACCCAGGCAGCTCTTTCGCTGTGGAGATAGCAAGAAAGATAGGATTGCCGGAAGAGGTGATAGCCGATGCTTCGGAAATAGTGGGTAGTGAATATATCAATGCCGACAAATATCTGCAGGATATTGTGCGCGACAAACGTTATTGGGAGACTAAACGTCAGAACATACGTAAGCGTGAGAAGCAGATGGAAGAGACTATCGCAAAATATGAAACAGATATTGCTGAGTTGGAGAAGAGACGTAAGGAGATTCTGAAAACAGCAAAAGAGGAGGCTGAAAAGGTTCTTAGGGAGTCGAATGCGAAGATTGAGAATACCATCCGTACAATAAAGGAGCTCAGGCCGATAAGGAGAAAACTCGTAATGCGCGTCAGGAACTGACTGACTTCAAGAGCTCTCTTGAGGAATTAGACAGCAAGGCTGTTGATGAGAATATCGAGAAGAAGATGCAGAGATTGCGTGAGAAACAGCAGCGAAAGGAAAATAACAAGAAGAACAAGCAGAATAAAGAGACGGAACAAAAGGTAATAAAGCCTAAGGTGAGACCTATAGAGGTTGGATCGACTGTAAGAATTAAGGGACAGACTACCGTGGGCAAGGTGCTTGAGATGGGTGCGAAGAGTTCCATAGTGATGTTCGGTATGATAAAGACAAACGTCAAGACTGAGAATCTGGAACATGCATTGGAACCTGTAAAGAGCGATAAACCTATTGCAAAGAGTACTTTTGTTTCTTCTGAAACCCAGGACAGAATTTACGAAAAAAAGCTTAACTTTAAACAAGATATAGATGTGCGCGGTATGAGAGGGGATGAGGCTATGAATGCCGTAACCTACTTTATAGATGATGCCGTACTGCTTGGAATACGACGTGTACGTATATTGCATGGAACAGGAACAGGAATATTGAGAACACTGATAAGAGATTATCTCTCTACCGTACCGGGAGTAGCTCATTTCCAGGATGAACATGTACAGTTTGGCGGCGCAGGTATTACTGTAGTTGACTTAGAATAGAAAAAACTTTAATTATGAAATCAATAAGAGAGATTTATAGAATTGGTACCGGGCCATCCAGTAGCCATACTATGGGGCCGAGAAGGGCTGCAGAGATATTTCTCAAGAGATGCCCTGATGCTTCATCTTTTGAGGTTACTCTTTACGGTAGTCTGGCAGCAACAGGTAAGGGACATATGACTGATTTGGCTATTCTTGATGTCCTCGGAAAGGTTGCTCCGGTGGAGATTATATGGCAGCCACAGATCTTTTTGCCGTTCCATCCTAACGGAATGAAATTCATTGCTTTCGATAGTGATAAAAAAGTTATTGATGAGTGGATGATATATAGTGTGGGAGGTGGAGCTCTTGCTGAAGAGGGGAAAGAGTTTGAAGGTGCTGAAGTGTACGAAATGAATTCTATGAGCCAGATCCTTTATTGGTGCGAACATACAGGCAGAAGTTACTGGGAATATGTGGAACAGTGCGAAGACCAGGGAATATGGGAATATCTGGCAGAGGTATGGGGAACAATGAAAGAGGCTATAGAACGTGGACTTGACAAGGAAGGTGTACTTCCGGGACCTCTTAACCTTAGGAGAAAAGCTTCAACGTATTTCATAAAAGCTAAAGGATATAAGGATAATCTCCGTAGCCGCGGACTTGTCTTTTCGTATGCTCTTGCAGTGAGCGAGGAGAATGCTTCGGGCGGAAAGATAGTTACAGCTCCTACTTGTGGATCTTGCGGTGTTGTACCGGCAGTACTCTTTCATCTTCAGAAGAGTCGTGAGTTCAGTGATACGCGTATACTAAGAGCCCTTGCCACTGCGGGACTTGTTGGTAATATCGTAAAACGGAATGCTTCAATCTCGGGTGCTGATGTGGGTTGCCAGGGTGAGGTAGGAGTGGCTTGTGCAATGGCATCGGCTGCTGCCAGCCAACTTTTTGGTGGTAGTCCTGCTCAGATTGAATATGCTGCAGAGATGGGACTTGAACATCACCTTGGAATGACTTGCGACCCTGTGTGCGGACTTGTTCAGATTCCTTGTATTGAACGTAATGCATATGCTGCTGCACGTGCTCTGGATGCAAATATATATTCAGCTTTCACCGATGGTACTCACCGAGTCTCTTTCGATAAGGTAGTTGAGGTGATGAAACAGACAGGACATGACCTTCCATCTCTCTATAAGGAGACAAGTGAAGGCGGTCTGGCTAAAGACTATAAACAGATGGAATAAAGAAAAAGAGCTCTTTGGGGAGCTCTTTTCTATTTTAGTTGCATAGATGTTTATGCATTATGTTTCTCTTCCTTTTCTCTTACACCTTTATTATGGTTTCCATCTTATAAGGATGTAGTCAAAAAAAGCTTTTACAGATATCTATTTTATCTCTTTTACGAAACTCTCTGCCTCAATAAGGGTATCGGGTTTACCAATGTCAAGAAGTCGCAGGTTTGGATCAGCAAAGCCATATGCTTCAAGCTCTCCCTTATCCAGCATATCCATGTAGAAGTCTATAATAGAAAACTTACCGCTGTAGCCATATTTTTTCATCAGGGCGAGTGTCTTTATGTTCACCACCTGAATACCACTGAAGGCATATTCATTATATTCTCCCTCATTATATACAAAGCTTTTTGGCTTTGTCTCTCCGCTGTTCTTGTTTATCCAACCGCATAGACGGTTGCACTTATCGAACAGCAACTTGCGTGATGAGTTGCGGTCGCTGACAAGCATTGTGGCATTAGCACCAGGATGAACTTCCTTATGTGCCGAACAGAGTTTTTTTAAATTGCAGTTTGAGAGTATATCTACATTGTGAACTAAAAAAGAGTTATCTATCATACCACTATCTGTAACTTCACAAGAGAGATCTTGCTTCTCATTTTCTGAATAGTTTGAATATGGCTTAGTCGTCATAAAACAATCGCCTGACAAGAGGCTGTATGCATGGAGAAGTCCGCCGCCAGTATCAAGTAGCTCTGCCTGTTCATCCGAAATCTCTATCTCTATTCCGAAGTTATTGTTCTCCTTAAGATAGTCGGTTATCTGCTCTGCTAAGTGATGAACATTTATTACGATATGGGTAAAACCGACTTCTTTGAGCTGTTCAATGACTCTTTTTAGCATAGGCTCTCCGGCAACAGGTACAAGTGCTTTAGGCATTCTGTCTGTAAGTGGCTTAAGTCGTGTGCCAAGTCCGGCAGCAAGTATCATTGCTTTCATAGTTTCGACTCGAATGTTTTCTCAATATTCTGTTCGCGGTGAGTGAGTTCCACCTTAACGCCAAATTTCTTGTTTATATGCTCGGCAGTATGTTGTGCTGAGTATACAGAACGATGCTGACCTCCTGTACATCCGAAACAGATAGAAAGGCTGGTGAATCCTCTCTCCATATATCTTTTGACAGATGCATCTACCAGAGCATAGGCATGTTCCAGAAATGGGAATATCTCACCGTCATTCTCAAGGAATGTAATTACTGGCTCATCGAGTCCTGTAAATGGTTTATATCTCTCATATTTTCCAGGGTTATTAACGGCACGGCAGTCGAATACAAAGCCACCGCCATTTCCTGAAGGGTCATCAGGGATGCCTTTCTTGTATGCAAAGCTCATCACTTTCACAGTAAGCTGACGCTTCTTAAGTTCATCGGTGAACTGCTTGAGGTTAGTGAGTTTACGGAGAACTTCACACAGATATGGATATTCAGGATAATCTTCCTGAAGTAGTTTGGCAAGATTCTCTATGGCGAACGGTACACTCTGTATAAAATGTGGCTTTTTCTCGAAATATCCTCTGAAACCATATGCACCAAGTACCTGTAGTGTACGGAAGAGGACAAAATGACGGAGTTGTTTCATGAACTCTGTCTTGTCGACATCTACATATTTCTTTAGAGATTCAATGTAAAGGTCAATAAGTTCCATCCTTAGCGATTCCGGATATCTGGCTTTTGCCTGCCATAAGAATGAGGCTATATCGTAGTAATATGGACCTTTTCTTCCACCTTGGAAATCAATGAGCCATGGTTCGTTATCTTTTATCATCACATTGCGGCTCTGAAAGTCGCGATACATGAATGTGTTTGATGAACTCTTAAGAAGCACATCTGCCATACTCTGGAAATCATCCTCCAATCTGTCCTCCTGGAAATCCAACTCGGTAGTCTTCAGAAAACAGTATTTGAAATAGTTCAGATCCCAAAGAATTGAGCGATGGTTGAACTCAGACTGCGGGTAGCAACGGCTGAAATCAAGACCTTCCGAACCCTCAAACTGTACTGAAGGAAGGAGTTTGATGGTCTTTCTCAACAAGATTTTCTCCTCTTCCGAGAAGACATTTGTAATGCGCCCTTTCTCAATAGCATTGAATAGGAGAGTGTCGCCAAGGTCTTCCTGAAGGTAATACTCGCAATTCTCAGATACTGCATATACCTGTGGAACAGGCAATCCCTTCTCTTTGAAATGTCTGGCTATATAAATAAAAGTCTCATTCTCTTCACGGCAACTGCCATATGCTCCGATGAGATCAGCAACACCCTTCATCCTGAAATACCGTCTGTTAGAGCCTGATGATGGCATCTCTTCTATCGCTGTAGGTTTGCTTCCCGTATGCGAGATATATAGTTTTTCGAGTTCCTCTAATATCATAATAAATTATTTTTTGTAAAGTTAATAAAAACAATATTAATGGATTATGATAAGATGGTGAAATAGTTATATTATCGGAAAATTGTATGGGCTGATTGTGGCCAACAGACTCACATAACTTATTAAAGAAAAAAAAGGTGTAACTTATTATAGAATAGCTACACCTTTTATTTTATTTGATTTCGATTTCCTCTTTCATGTCAATCTCTTCTCCTTCTATATCAATAAATCGATATTGCAGGAATGCGAGGCTTTGATCTGGGAAAATCTTTATACCGATTCCGTATTTCAATTGCCACTTTCTCTTCAAGGATATTAATCCCTTGCTAAGGTAAGCGTCAATGTACGGATGGATGTACAGAGTGAAGCGTTTTATCTTCAATTTGTTTACCAGGTAATCAATTTTATTCTCTAATGTATCTGTAAATAGTATAGATGACTTGATCTTACCTTTGCCGAAACATACCGGACAATCTTCGTCGGTTGTCACGTCCATAGCCGGGCGTACTCTTTGACGGGTAATCTGCATAAGTCCAAATTTGCTAAGAGGCAATATGTTATGTTTCGCTCTATCTTTCTGCATGTTCTGGCACATACGTTCATAGAGTTTCTGCCTGTTCTCGGCAAGACCCATGTCAATAAAGTCTACTACTATTATTCCGCCCATATCCCTTAAACGAAGCTGTCTGGCTAACTCGTCGGCTGCACCAAGGTTTACATCTATTGCATTTGCCTCTTGTCCGTTGCCTGCTTTTGAGCGGTTACCGCTGTTTACATCGACAACATGAAGAGCCTCAGTATGCTCAATAATTAGATATGCACCACTTTTGTACGATACAGTCTTTCCAAACAGAGACTTAATTTGTTTGGTAATGGCGAAATTATCGAAGATTGGGAGTTCACCTTTGTAAAGCTTGACAATATTATCTCTTTCAGGGGCAATAAGCTTTACATAATCCTTTATCTCAGAGAATACAATATCGTTGTTAACGTATATGTTCTCGTAAGAGGGGTTGAACAAATCGCGAAGCATTCCTACGGTGCGGCTTGTCTCTTCATAAACAAGTGTAGGAAGTTTAGAATACCTCTGGACTTTTGTTATGGTCTCTTCCCAATGTTTGAGCAAAATTTTCAGTTCACCATCAAGCTCTGCAACCCTTTTGCCTTCCGCTACGGTGCGTACAATCACTCCAAAATTTCTTGGTTTGATGCTTTGCAATAACTGTTTCAGGCGGGCTCTCTCTTCGCTTGATTTAATTTTTTGAGAAACAGAAACCTTATCATTGAAGGGTATCAATACCAAATATCTACCTGCGAAAGATAATTCGCATGTAAGGCGTGGCCCTTTTGTTGAAATAGGTTCTTTTACGATTTGTACAATTATCTCCTGACCTTGTTTTAGGATATTTGAAATGGAACCGTCCTTCTCTATATCGGGTAGAGACGATGCTTTTGTTATTGGAAATAATTTTTTACGATCGCTGAAAACTTGCTTCAGATACTTTTCATAAGAATGAAATTGAGGACCTAAATCCAAATAGTGAAGAAAAGCGTCTTTACCAAATCCGACATCCACAAAACAGGCATTAAGACCAGGCATCATTTTCTTTACCTTGGCCAAATACATGTTCCCAACATTAAAAGAGGCTGTTCTACCCTCTTTTTGCAATTCCACTAAACTCTTATCTTCAAGAAGAGCAATGGAAATTTCTTTGGGTTGTACGTCAATTACTAATTCGCTTGTCACCTTTTTTTGTATAAAATCCTCTTAATTAAACAAAGAACAAACCTCTCAGACTTTTTTTCCACGAGGCTTGTTCCTTATTTGTCGTCAGAAAACAGACTACAAATTATTTTTTGTTTTTATGTCTGTTCTTTCTAAGTCTTTTTTTACGCTTGTGAGTAGACATTTTATGTCTTTTCTTTTTCTTTCCGCTTGGCATAGCTTCAAAATTTTAAATGTTTAACTTTAAATATTATTTAATCCTTAACAGACAAAACAAATGTCTTAGCTGGTTTAAATGTCGGTATATTATGTTCTGGTATAATAATGGTTGTATTCTTAGAGATGTTACGAGCAGTTTTCTGTTTTCTTTTCTTAACCACAAAACTACCGAAACCACGCAGGTATACATTTTCATCTTTACCTAACGACTCTTTCACCACTTCCATAAAAGCTTCTACAGACTGTAATACTGAAGCTTTGTCTATACCGGTCTTTTTCGTAATTTCATTTACGATATCTGCTTTAGTCATTTCTTTAATATTATTATTGTTATGTTTATAACTTAATTTTTTGGACTGCAAATATATAGCTTTCTACTTAATAAGCAAAACAATCTTTGGATTATTTGACACACTATTTTAATACAAAAAATTATCTCTGAATATACAAAAATACAATATATTTTGATTTAGTATAATATTATTACTTTATTCATTTTGAATAATGTTTTATTTTTATAATTTTGAACAAATAATTTAATAAATCAAAATTATGTCTGTAAATAAAGTTATTTTAATTGGAAACGTTGGAAAAGATCCTGAGGTACGATATTTGGATAATGGTGTTGCTGTTGCAACATTCTCATTAGCTACTACAGATCGTGCATACACTCTTGCTAATGGCACACAAGTCCCTGAGAGAACTGAATGGCATAATATTGTATTATGGCGTGGACTTGCTCAGACTGCTGAAAAATATGTTCATAAAGGAGACAGAATATATATCGAAGGCAAACTCCGCTATCGTTTTTATGATGACCAGAATGGCATTAAAAGAAATGTAGTAGAGGTCTTTGCTGATAATATGGAGATGTTGTCTGCCAAAGCCAATGTACAAGGTGCTGCAGCTCAACAGCCGACTAACTCTTCTCAACCTGTTGAAACTCCAAGTGAGAACGGAGAAGATGAGTTACCATTTTAATTCTTTGATGTCTAACTAAAACACTAATCCTTGGACCCTGACTCGTATTTATGCCGCTTGGCGGACTTATTTTCTAGTATAACATTTACCGCTCCATCTACAGGGGCCATTGTGTCAATAATTTTAGCCGGAGCCTTATTGTATGTCTCCGGCTTCATTTCTGCATCCGAAATAGCATTTTTCTCTCTCTCACCAAGTGACCTGAGTAAGATAGATGAAGAAAGAAGTGCTGCAGACAAGAAGATAAAGTATCTTTTGGATAATTCTGAAAGACTTCTTGCAACCATATTAATATCAAATAATTTTGTTAATGTGACTATAATCATGCTGTGCAACTACTTCTTTGCCAGCTGTATCAACTTTGGAGAATCTCTTATAGTCGAGTTTATTGTTATCACTATTATCCTTACATTCTTGCTATTGCTGTTCGGTGAGATTATTCCGAAGATATACTCTTCACAAAACACATTGAAATTCAGCCGAAAGGCAGCGGGAGCGATTATGGTACTTAACAAAATATTCTCACCATTCTCATCGTTGTTAGTTCGTTCATCATTCTTTGTGAACCGTTTCATCTCTAAGAGGAACTACAATATATCGGTAGATGATCTTTCACAAGCCTTGGAACTTACTGACAAGTCGGAAATATCCGAAGAGAGCGATATCCTGGAGGGTATAATCAGATTTGGCGCTGAAACAGTCAAAGAGGTTATGACTCCCAGACCGGATATGGTAAACCTGGATATCAACGCCTCATACCCTGAGGTTATAAAGTCTATTGTTGAGAACTCATATTCCAGAATACCGGTGTATGAAGATTCACGTGATAATATAAAAGGTATACTTTATATTAAGGACCTTTTACCATATCTTGATAAAGATGACAGCTTTAAGTGGCAGTCACTTATTCGTCCTGCCTTCTTCGTCCCTGAGACAAAGATGATTGATGACCTGTTACGCGATTTTCAGGCAAATAAGATTCATATTGCAATTGTGGTGGATGAGTTTGGTGGAACATCAGGCCTCATAACAATGGAGGATATAATTGAAGAGATTGTTGGCGAGATAAACGATGAATATGATGAAGAGGAGACAAACTTCATAAAGACCGGAGAGAACACCTATATATTCAAAGGAAAAACTCTGCTTACGGATTTCTTCCGTGCTCTGGATGTTGATGAAGAGATATTCGATCCTATTATTGGGGAGGCGGATACTCTGGCAGGATTGCTGCTTGAGATGAAGGGGGAATTTCCCTCTATTCATGAGAAATTTGATTATGAGAATTATAATTTTGAGGTTCTCGAGATGACTGAAAGACGAATTCTTAAAGTAAAAGTAACTATAACTCCAAAGGATGCCACTGATTAGTAGAAATGAGTATGATGCTTATTCCATAGCTTTATGGAATGTAGATGAGGATGAAGAGACTCTTCTCTCTATGATATCGAATAGAGATGAATATAGTGATGAACTTCAAAAAATAAAATCTGCTTTCAGAAGAAAGGAGTGGCTCGCTGTAAGAGCTCTTCTTGATAGTATGGCAAAAGGGGAGAAGATAGAGTATAGGGCATCGGGAAGTCCATATCTTAAAAGTGGGAATTATAATATCAGCATATCTCATACTGCATCTTTCGTTTCAATAATACTATCAAAAGATAAGAGGGTTGCAATAGATGTAGAAAAATATGGAGAGAGGGTTGCTAAAGTTATATCCAGATTCGTAAGTGAGGATGAACAAATAACATCTTATCGTGGTAATGAATTCTGGTCAATGCTTCTCCATTGGTCGGCTAAGGAGACTGCATTCAAGATAATCGATACTCAGAATGTGGACTTAAAGAAAGACCTTTTGATATATCCATTTGTTGTTGCAGAGAAAGGGGAATTATTCCTCAAGGAGAAAATGAGCGATGAACAGGAGATTCTTTTGATATATTATCAGCTATTCGACAATTTTGTCATGACATGGACAGTAAAGTAATGAACTAATAATATGTATAAAGCCGTTTTACTATTAATGAGTAAAAGGCTTTTCTTTAATAACTTTTATTCTGCTATACATATTGTGACACGATTCATGTCATTCTCTGCAAAAGGCTGTACAGTTGAACCTTTATAATCTGTAGAGATCCTGTCGGAATTGATGCCTCTGTTAATAAGCTCATTTTTAACAGAGAGTGCACGATGATTAGAAATCCTTTCGTTAATTGCACTTGTACCAGTTCCTTTATCGGCATATCCTACCAAATCGATTTTTGCTTCAGGATATTGGTTCAGATATTTAACTAATGCTTCAATTTTGCTCATTTCTGAATCATCAATCTTAGAAGAGTTGATGGTGAAGAAGATATTTTCTGTAATAGCTTCTTTAATCTCTTGTTTCTCTTCTACCACAACAGGTATAGGTTTTGGTTCTTCCTCTTTAACTACAGGTTCAGGAACCGGAACTGGTTCTACATATTGAGGTTCTTCAACAACCTTCTTCCCTGAGTTTCCAAACTTGAATGTCAAACCGCCAAGAGCGTTAAAATGCCAATCAGGGTTACCTGCTTTCTTGGAATTGAATTTATCTGAAAGGACATTTGAGTTAACCTCAACATTGAAGAATATATTCTGGCTTAGTCGTAGATTCGTACCTAAGCCAAAGCGTCCTACAAGAAAAGTCTTACTTCCATCCCATAGATTTTCGAGAATATAACCCTTTTTGTATAAAGCATTCGCTTCATCATTGCCACTTGCGAAATTAACGCCGCCTCCAATAAATCCGTATGCATTAAAAAAACGATCTGGATTATATTTGTAGAACAAGCTGCTTAAATCGAAAAGTGCATCAACATTTCCTTGTAAGAAATTGAACTTGTAATCTGTTTTCGGATTGACCCAAACACCCTTACCTCGCAAGCCACTGACTCCTGCGCGAAGTCCAAATACTGGAGTGAATTTGTAACCGACATTTGCAGCTACTGCCGGAGATATCAAATCAGAGAATGAGCCTTCACCTAAAGTATGAGACAAACCACCCTGAATCTGTAAGGTGTAATAAGGCTTAAATGTAGCCTTCAGACCTTCATTAGATTTCTGTGCAAACAAGCTGGTCGCACAAAATAATAGTAGAAATAAAAAATTTCTTTTTGTGTCCATAACTATAAGTATTAAGTTGATTTTAACACAAATATATCTTAAACATACATTTTGACGCAAAAAAAAGATAGTTTAACTTAATTTATCGCAAAAAATTTAAATAACAAGATATTTTGCCTCATATCAGCTACAATAATGCTTTTCTATGCCTGAAAAAGTCATTATTGTAAAACTAAATACCAACAAATAAATATAGATATAGACTATAGTTTTTTAATTTTTTGATAGTGTGAATATGAATTCAATTCCACCTGAAGGAGATTTTTTGGCTACAATTGTTCCACCATGATGAATGACTGCATTCTTTACTATGGCGAGACCTAATCCTGTTCCACCAAGTTTGCGTGAACGACCTTTATCTACTCTGTAGAACCTCTCAAAAATCCTATTTAAATGCTCTTCGGATACTCCTACACCATTATCAGCAAAACTGAAATAGTAACTATTGTCATCTTCTCTGAATTTTTTTATTGTTATGGTAGTATATGTTCCGGCATATGCTATTGCATTATCGAAGAGGTTGCGGAATATTGAATAAATAAGCGAACTGTTTCCATATATATGTAGATTATCAGGCAGATCATTATCTACTTTCATATGCTTATTATTAAGATCAAGGTATAGCTCAGACATGATACTCTTAACCATATCACTAAGATTGATTTTATCTTTCTCTATCATGCTTGGTGCCTCTTCCATTCTTGTAAGAACAGAGATGTCTTGCAGTAGATGTGTTAATCGGTTGCTTTGGGCGTAACTTCTTGTAAGGAACTCAAAAAGTTTCTCTTTAGATATGTCAGGGTTGCTGATAATGGTCTCAAGATATCCTTGAATGCTACTTACCGGTGTCTTTAACTCGTGTGCAATATTCTGAGTAAGCTGTTTCTTTAAACGTGCTTGTTGCTCATCTTGGGTGATATCATTAATATTTATTTCAAAACTGTTATCCTGAAATATGATACACTCAATTGAAAATATTCTTCCGCTTTTCTCTATGTTCAAAGAGAATCGTCTCTCTTCTGTAACACGGGTAAGCTGTTGATTCTTCTCTATGAATTTAACTATAGGTTTTATCTCAGGCACAGAGAAGAAATCCTTAGTATTCGACAGATTGCTATCTGAAATGATATTAATGTAATGTATGAAAAGGTTATTTACAATGATTTCATCTCGGTTAGACTTGAATACACCAAGTCCCTCATGTGAGATACGAAGGTGGGTAATAAGCTTTTCTCTCTCGATGTAGAGATCCTCTTTAGTATTACGAAGACGTTTGTAGATCTTTATAATATGTTTTGAAATCTCTCCAAGTTCGTTATTAGGAAAAGCCTCCTGTATACTCATATCTATAGGCTCGTTCTTATCAGCTTTCACAGCGAATAACTGAAGTCGGTCTATAGACATACTGAGCTTGTTAGTGAATTTGTAGAAAAATATAATAAGGATAAGACTTATTGCTATTGTAAACCATATGAAGTGAATATCGGCCTGTAGATGTTCTACAAGATTCATATTATATGGCATAGCCGAACGTATGATATAGTTGTTATGCGGATAGAACTTTGCGGAATAGAAATATTCTTTTCCAAAAGTTTGCGACCTCCTGTTTATTGAATAGCCTGTTCCGTTTTTCAGTGCATCGATGATCTCTTTTCGCGAAAGATGATTATTGAATTCTTCCAGATTATGCTTGTAATTATCAAAAATTACTTTTCCATTTTTCGCTATCAGCGTAACTCGAAGATCCTTCTGGTTGCAGTGCTTAATAAAGTTATTAATCTTAGCTTCATCAATAGAATCGTCAGCGAATATTAGATCGTTTATTCTGTCATTATAGTTCTGCAACTGAGTGTTAAGAAGGTCTATTTTGTAGCTTTTCTCACGTTTATACTGGAAAACTACAAAGCATATCACAAAGCCAAGAAACAGTGTTAACACATATAAGAATAGTCTCTTGCTGAATGATAGAAATTTATGTGAAACTTCGACTGCCATGCTCTATTAGGAATCAGTTGTCTGTCTCAAAACAATATCCGTAACCTAATCGAGTGACAATGTTCTTGCCATATTCACCAATCTTCTTTCTAAGTCTGGTTATGTTTACATCAATAGTTCTGTCGAGTACATAAACTTCATCATGCCATATTCTTGCAAGAATCTCGTCGCGAGAGAATACACGTCCACCATTGTTTAGAAGTAGATATAGTATTTCAAACTCTTTTTTTGTAAGAGGAATTTCCTTATGATTAATCGATACTTTCTTTTTTTCCATATCGACGGTCATAGTCTTGAATGTTAGGAGATTGCTTTGCTGCTCTTCTGAATCATTAGAAACTCTTCTCAATAGAGCCTTCACCCTTGCTATTACTTCTCGTAGAGAGAAAGGTTTTGAAATATAGTCATCGGCACCAAGGTTAAAGCCTGTTATCTTATCATTCTCAGTGTCTTTGGCTGTTATAAAGATGATAGGGATTTTCTCTGTAGACTTACTCTTCTTAATGATGTTAGCTAATTTGAAACCTGACATTTCACCCATCATAACGTCGAGTAACAATAGGTTGTATTGGTTAATATCAAGCTTAAGAGCTTCTTCTGCTGAATATGCAGTATCTACTAAATACCCTTCGTTTTCAAGATTAAACTTAAGAATCTCACAGAGATCTTCTTCGTCGTCGACTACCAGAATTCTATAATCATTCATACATCTTCTTTTTTAATATTACAAATTAAGTAACATTTATAATTTAAGCAAAAGTGTATCAATATTATTTCTCTATTATGTTATATGTATTACAAATTTGTTACATTTCCGGAATTGTGAACTCTCCTGCAACAGGATTATTCATCATTCGTCTGATCTTATGGGGTGTATACCCATGACCTAAGAGGAACATCAGTTTGGTGATTACTGACTCTACTGTAGAGTCGTATCCACTTATTATTCCAGCATCAAGTAGATGCATACCGGTCTCATACCTTCCCATTTCTACACTGCCGGTTGAACATTGTGATATATTTACAATAATTATTCCCTTAGCCGTAGCCTCTTTCAGAAGATTTATGAACCATGGTTTCTGAGGAGCATTACCCGAGCCGTATGTTTTTAGTACGACAGCTTTCAAACTTGGCGTGTGGAAGATATTCCTTATCATGTTCTCCTGTATACCAGGGAAAAGTGTAAGAACTATTACATTTGTGTCAAATAGATAATGTGGAATCAGCTTTTGTTTTGGATCAGCCTTTCTTATTTTATCGTATTCATATTTAATGTGAATGCCTGCAGTTGCAAGCGATGGATAGTTATATGAACGGAATGCATTGAAGTTCTCTGCATTTATCTTTGTAGTACGATTGCCTCTGAGAAGAAGATTTTCAAAGAATATACATACTTCGGGAACAACAGCAGTACCATCATTGTTTTTCGCTGCTGCAATCTCGATGGATGTGATAAGATTCTCTTTACCATCAGTGCGTAACATACCTATAGGAAGCTGACTTCCTGTAAGGATGACAGGCTTGGACAAATTCTCGAGCATGAAACTTAAAGCTGAAGCAGTATAAGCCATGGTATCGGTACCATGAAGGATTACAAATCCATCGAAATAGTCGTAATTATAACTTATTATCTTAACAAGTTTTGCCCATAAAGCAGGTTCCATATCCGATGAATCTATAGGAGGAGTAAACTGATATGAGGAGATTCTGTAATTGAATCTTTTCAATTCAGGCATATTCTCTTGCAACTGATCGAAATTGAAAGCTTCCAAAGCTCCTGTCTCCGGATTCTCTATCATTCCAATAGTACCACCGGTGTAAATTAGCAAAACGGAAGGGTATGTACTCATAAACATATGGAAATCTAGTTTTATAATGACACAAAGATAGTATTTTAATCTATTTTTTACAATTTAGGGCTTGATATTTAACGTTTTAATAGTCTTGAAAAGCCAAATCTCCTCATTTATTGCAAAAAATAGATTATAAATACACTATATATTCACTCTACAGTGCAAAGATAGATAAGTTATAAAGAGTAATTATTATTCCAGGGCAGAAATTAACTCTTTTGCCGCTTTATTTGCATCTCCCTCATTTTTCTCCATGAGTGTTACAAATTTGCTACCAATAATAGCTCCCGAAGCATAATTGCAAGCCATGTCAAATGTCTGTTTGTTTGATATGCCAAATCCAATCATGCGTGGGTTGTTGAGTTTCATTTCATTTATTCTTCTGAAATACTCCTCTTTCTGCTCATCAAACTTACTTTGTGAACCTGTTGTGGAAGCTGATGATACCATATATATGAATCCGTCTGTATTCTGGTCAATATGTTGGATACGTTCACTGCTTGTCTCAGGAGTTATAAGCATTATCATCTTCAGATTGTACTCAGCAGCTATCTCCTTATAATCATCCATATACTCTTTGAAAGGAAGATCGGGTATTATCATACCATCTATACCTACCTCTTTGCAACTGATGCAGAACTCTCTGAAGCCATATTGCACGATTGGGTTTAGGTAACCCATCATGACAAGAGGAATATTTATCTCATTTCTAATATCTTTCAGTTGAGCGAAAAGTTTTTTAAGTGACATCCCATTTTTAAGAGCTCTTGATGAAGCGTTCTGTATTACAGGACCATCCGCCATAGGGTCACTGAATGGTATGCCTATCTCTACCATGTCAACTCCATTATCCTGCAAGGCTTTCAGGGTTGGTTCAACATTATTCAACTGAGGAAAACCGGCACAGAAATATACGGAAAGGATATTGCTCTTTTTTTTGTTAAATAACTCGTTTATTCTATTCATGATCTTCTGATTTTTGTATTTCAGTAATGTATTGCTCTAATAATTTAATCTCTTTTATACCAGGTGATGACTCGAACTTACTGTTTAGGTCAACTCCCATGAAATATTTGTTCTTAAAATTCTTTACGTTATCCAGGTTCTCAATACCCAGTCCTCCGCTAAGAAAGAAAGGGGTGGGACCTGTGTAATTGTTGAGTATGTTCCAATCGAACTGTTTTCCTGAACCTCCATAACCCGAACATTTGGTGTCGAATAGTAGCAGGTCACAGTTGTTATGATACTCCTTATCTATACTTGATAAATCATGTTCCGTTTCGATATGGAATGCTTTAATAACACTGTATCCTCTCTCTTTGACCTCTCTGCAAAATGATGGAGTTTCATCTCCGTGCAGTTGGATATAGTTTAATTGCATCTCTTTTGCGATGTCATCTATCTCATCTATATCCATATTAACAAAGACTCCTGCTCTTTTACATTTATGAGGGATGTTCTCTGATGAGCCTCCACCGTAGAAATATCTTGAGGATTTATTGTAAAAGATGAATCCCATAATATAAATATCCAGATTCTCTACAGCGCGGATATTATCTTTATCCCGCATTCCACATACCTTGATCAACATAACTCTTTTATAAATTTAGCAAAAGCATCTCCAGGGTTCTCTTCTCTCATGAAACACTCGCCGATAAGGAATCCATTGAATCCTTTCTCCTTAAGCATCTTTATTGTAGATGGTGATGAAATTCCACTTTCTGAGATTAGTACTCTATCTTTTGGAAGTTTCTCAACCATTGCGACAGAGTTCTTTACATCTGTAACGAAAGTTCCAAGGTTTCTATTGTTCACACCAATCATCTCTACTTTATCATCTATATACTCCATCTCCTTTTCTGAATGTATCTCCAGTAGAACTTCCATACCAAGTTGATGAGCCATGTCCGATAGTTCCATGAACCTTTTTTTCTCTAAGGCTGCGGCTATTAGTAGGACTGTATCTGCGCCGATAAGTTTTGCCTGAAAGAGCTGATACTCATCAATGATAAACTCTTTTCTTAATATAGGTATATTGATTGAGTCGCGTACAGCTTTTATATCTTCCAACTTACCTCCGAAATATTTATTATCAGTAAGTATGGAGAGGGCAGAGGCACCGTTGAGTTGATAATCTTTTGTTATCTGCAATAAATCAGCCTTTTCGTTTATCCATCCTTTTGAAGGAGAGCGACGTTTGAACTCAGATATTATACCAGACTGAGATTCTCGAATGGAGTTGCTCATGCTGAGACTCTTTCTATCAAACTCTTCACAATTACTCTCAAGCAGGTCGATGCTGAAGACCTCTTTTCTCCTTGCAATCTCCTCTTTTTTATTCTCTATTATCTCCTGAAGTATGTCTTTCATAAACTTATCAGCAATTTACTTCAATAAACTTTTTAAGTGTCTCGAAAGCTTTTCCACTCTCGAGTGATTGGCGTGCTATGCTTACACACTCTTCAATATCTTTCATAGGCTCCATTGCTTGTATTGCAAAAGATGCATTTATAAGAACACAATCTTTTTGTGCTTTAGTAGAGCAGTTCTGTAGAACATTGTCAAATATCTTAGCAGCCTTTTGAGGTGTATCTCCTCCATAGAGTTCCTCCTGAGAAATCACTTCAAAGCCAAGATCGGAAGGTTTGTAAATTGATTCATATCTGTTTGTCATCACCTTGAACTCATCTGTAAGAGATATCTCATCATAACCATCAAGGTTGTTGACAACTGCAAATCCTATACCTAATTTCTGAAATACGTTTGTGTACAGACGCATCTGAGGGAGATCGGCAACTCCAAGAAGCTGATATGCAGGAAGAGATGGGTTTACAAGCGGACCAAGAAGGTTGAATATTGTCCTAACCTGAAGTGATTTACGTACTCCGGCAACGCTCTTCATAGCAGGATTGAATAGTGGAGAATGCATATATACCATATTACTCTTATCCATTGATCTCCTCAACTTATCCTGATCATTGGTGAACTTCACTCCATGTTCCTCCATTACATTGCTTGCACCACTTACAGATGTAGCTCCGTAGTTGCCATGTTTTGCTACATGATAACCGGCTCCTGCTACAACGAAACATGCACATGTGGAGATATTGAATGAGTTCTTTCCATCGCCTCCTGTTCCTACTATGTCGATAGGTTTGTATTCTGCCAAATCTATAGGAACCCTTGTTGTAAGAAGGGCATTACGGAAGCCTATAAGTTCGTCAACTTTGATACCTCTCATCTGAAATACTGTTAGAAGAGATGCAATCTGAGATTCATTGTATTTGTTCTCAGTAATATTTATCAGCAAATCTTTAGCCTCATCTTGGCTTAGTTCTTCGTGATTGAATAGTCTTGATAATATAGATTTCATATTTATTGCTGTATTAGTATGATTTGTGGTAACTCTCTATATGAATTGAGAGAATAGGAAATTTCTAATTATATTTTTCCCCAAAGGAGTAAGAACTGATTCAGGATGGAACTGTATGCCATGTACATCATAACTTTTATGCTTAAGTCCCATGATGTATCCCTCCTTACTTACTGCTGTTATCGCAAGATCCTTTGGAAGTGATGAAGAGTCAACAATCCATGAGTGATATCTTCCTGCTTCAATAACTTTTGGTAGGCCATTGAATAAATAATCTTCATCAACTATCTCTATATCACTCTTTACTCCATGAAATACATCTTTCAGATTTATCAGTTGACCACCGAAAGCTTCAGCAATGGCTTGCTCGCCAAGACATATACCCAGTATAGGCTTTGTTGCAGCGTATTTTTTTATCACGTCCAGCAGTAATCCTGCTTCTGATGGAATACCTGGTCCCGGTGAAAGAATGATCTTGTCGAATTTCTCAAGTTCTTCAAGTTTGAAAAGGTCATTTCTTAATACTGTGACTTCAGATCCAAGTTCTTTTACGATATGGCTCAGATTGTATGTGAACGAATCGTAGTTGTCTATAATAACTGTTTTCATTTTCCCTCCTTACATTTTTTCTGCCATATCAATAGCTTTCTTAAGGGCTCCGAGTTTGTTGTTCACCTCCTGTAGTTCGTTCTCAACATTACTCTTTGCTACAATACCTCCTCCGGCTTGGAACCATAACTCGTTGTTACGGCTAACGAAGGTTCTTATTGTTATAGCTTGATTAAGAGTTCCGTTCAGACCAATGAATCCTATGCATCCTCCATATGCACCTCTACTATGAGGCTCAAACTCAGAGATAAGTTGCATTGCTTTTACTTTTGGGGCACCGCTAAGAGTTCCTGCAGGGAAGGTGTCAATGAATGTCTTTATAGGATTTGCTCCCTCTTCCAACTTTCCGCTGACTCTGCTCACAAGGTGTATCACATGACTGTAGTATTGTGCCTCCTTGAACTTTTCAACTTTCACATCTTTGCAGTTTCTGCTTAAGTCATTTCTTGCAAGGTCAACCAGCATGACATGTTCTGCATTCTCTTTAGGATCGGCAAGCAGTGCTTCTGTAAGTTCCTTATCTTTTCCTTTATCACCATCTCTCCTTGATGTTCCGGCAATTGGATCGATGTATGCTCTTCCATTCTCTACCTTGCAGTGGGTCTCTGGTGAAGAACCGAATATTCTGAATCCTCCGAAGTCGAAGTAGAATAGGTAAGGAGAGGGGTTTATATTTCTCAATGCTCTGTAGAGTTTGAAGTCATCGCCTTGATAGTTCTGTACGAAACGGCGAGAGAGCACAATCTGAAAGACATCACCTCGTAGGCAGTGAGATATACCTTTACGTATATTTTCACGATGTTCATCATCGGTGAGTGTACTTCTTGTTTCACCAACTGCATGAAAGTCGTAAGTTGTGTAGTTGCGGTTGTTTATTGCTTTTGATATATAGTCTAATTTACTTTCCTCATTATCATCAGTCATTTCAATAAGAACCATGTCATGTTTGAAATCATTGAATACAATGATATACTTGTATAGAATGTAAAGCATGTCGGGTGCATCATTTTTTTGCAGACGGCTCTCTTTTACATCAATATGTTCAAAATATTTAATTGCATCGAATGTGGTGAAGCCATAAAGTCCGCAATAGTTTTTGTATTCACCGTTCACCTTGAATGCAGATAGAAATTCGTTAATGGCATTCTCGACGCTATATGATTCATCAATAGCTTTTTCAGATATATCTCCATCAGGATACTTACATGTTACTATGTCATGGTTAACAGAAATACTTGCAATTGGTTTCAAACCAATAAATGAGCGATTGTCTTCACTACCATGATAATCAGAGCTCTCCATAAGTGCACTCTGAGGGAACAGGTCACGCAATTTCAGATAAGTTGTTACCGGCGTATGCAAATCGCCAAGCATTGTTTTGTATTTTGTACTGTAGCTATAATTTTTCATAATATTATTATTTAATCAGCCATATTTTTGTTTGACAGATAAGTGTCAAGATCTTTATCTCCTCTTCCTGAAACTGTAAGTACCACTACATCATCTTTCTTGAAATTAATCTTACCCAGAGCACCTAAAGCGTGAGCGGATTCCAATGCCGGGATAATACCTTCAAGTTGTGTAAGTTCATATGCAGCACGTACTGCCTCATTGTCGTTTATGGCAAGCACTATGGCTCTTTTCTTATCTGATAGATTGGCATGCATAGGTCCTATGCCCGGATAATCAAGTCCGGCTGAGATAGAGTATGGTTCCTCAATCTGTCCGTCCTCGTTCTGTATGACAAGTGTCTTTGCACCATGAATGATTCCCATTTTTCCTAGCTGTATGGTAGCAGCTGATAGGCCTGTATCGATACCTTTACCACCAGCTTCGGCAAGTACAATCTGAACTTTCTCGTCATCAATATAGTGGTATATGGTACCGGCAGCATTACTTCCTCCACCTACACATGCCATAAGATAATCGGGATAGTCCCTGCCTTCCTGTGAGAGGAGCTGTTTTTTTATCTCTTCACTTATGACAGACTGCAGACGTGCTACCATATCAGGATATGGATGTGGACCAACTGTTGAACCTATTACGTAATAGGTGTCATCAGGATGACAGCACCAGTAGCGGATAGCCTCATTGGTCGCATCTTTTAGAGTCATATTTCCTGATGTCACAGGTACACTTCAGCACCAAGCATTTTCATTCTCTCTACATTGACATGTTGTCTTTCAACATCGGTCTTTCCCATAAAGACAGTGCAAGGAAGATTCATAAGAGCACATACTGTAGCTGTAGCTACGCCATGTTGACCTGCTCCTGTCTCAGCAATAATCTTATTCTTTCCCAATCTTTTGGCAAGTAGAACCTGACCTATTGCATTGTTTATCTTGTGAGCACCTGTATGGTTAAGGTCCTCTCTTTTGAGATAGATCTTGCATCCATATTTTTCACTTAGTCTGTTGGCTAGATAGAGTGGGGAAGGGCGTCCAACATAATCACGGAGTAGTTGTGCATATTCCGCTTTGAAACTTTCACTTTCGAGAATCTTGATATAATTCTCTTTTAAGTTCTCTACACATGCATGGAGTATTTCTGGAATATATGCACCTCCAAATTCTCCATAATAACCGTTGTCATCTACAAGAAAAGTCTTCATTTAAGTTGTATTTATATTTTGATTGTAATTTTTCGAGAATAAAAAAAGGGCTGTCGTAAGTTCGACAGCCCTTTATAATAGCTTTATGTTATAGCAAATATATATATATAGGTTTTCCGCTTACGACTTTATGAGTTGTAAGTAGCGCCACCAATACATATTTTGCATATTCTTATTCATTCTTTTCAGCTTTTTTCGTTGAATTATTGCGCAAATGTAACGATATAATTTTATAATCAAAATATTCTTGAACTTTTTTTAAAATTTTGTATCCAATATTATAAATGATGCATCTTTATTCCTTTATTTGCACTTGTGAACTTATTCTGTGCATATAATTAATAAATATTAATTGATTATATATAGATAAACGAATAGTTTAGTCTACAGAGTATTAGTTATAGCATCCCTCTTCAGCTAATTTGGTGACTGTTTTGAACAGTATTTGCTGGTGAAGATATTTATGAAGTAGTGGCTACCCCATCGTAAGAAGTAGAGACAGTTGAAATATTACTGGCTTTTTATAATATAATTTTAAGATGAAAAATAGAGACTATTTTATTATTCAGAATGTAGCAGCTATTATAGTTGGCATGCTGCTGGTTATGTGGCCTGATTCGGCTATGATATATCTCGTTATGACTATTGGTGCCATATTCTCTGTTTCAGGAATCTTGGCGTTGGTGAGATATTACAGACACCGTAATATAATTGGATATAACTATCCGCTTATAGGAACAGGAAGTCTGTTGCTTGGTATATGGCTTCTTATAATGCCGGCATTCTTTATTAATTTTCTTATGTATATAATTGGTTTGGCTGTTATAATGGCTGGAGCAAACATGTTGGTTAATCTTAATGTAGCCAGTAGATGGAGTATGGTATCTGGCTATTTTTATATAACTCCTATATTAATTATTCTTGCCGGAATGCTTGTTCTTGTTAATCCTTTTACCGTTGCTACAATCCCATTTATTGTTTTGGGTATTAGTTGTATGGTATATGGAATAGTAAATATGATTAACACCATAAAGTTTAAGAAGGATCCTGACAAGTACGAATACTAAAAAAGTATTAAAATCTGTAGAATATTCTATCGTAATAAATTAATAATAACTACATTCGCCATATGTTCTTATTGTAATTTATACAAAAACTATATTTAATACTTTTATGAAAGACAAAAACAACAAGCTTTATCTCATTAGCGTGGTATTTGTTGCCATCTTGGGAGGACTACTATTTGGTTATGACACGGCAGTAATTTCTGGAGCAGAAAAGGGACTTCAAGCCTTTTTTATGGGCGCTACCGATTTTGTGTATTCTGATGCCATTCATGGTTTCACCTGTTCCAGTGCTCTAGTTGGTTGTATAATAGGTAGTGCTTTTTCCGGTTTAGCAGCTTCTAGATTAGGACGTAAACGTTCCTTGATTTTAGCAGGTATCTTTTTCTTCTTATCTGCATGCGGATCTTATTATCCTGAGTTCTTATTATTTGATTATGGAAAACCTTCTTTCAATTTGATGGTAGCTTTCAATTTCTACCGTATCTTAGGAGGTTTTGGTGTTGGTTTGGCTTCAGCTATCTGCCCAATGTACATTGCTGAGGTTTCTCCTTCAAATATGCGTGGTACTTTGGTTTCTTGGAACCAGTTTGCTATAATATTCGGTCAGTTGGCTGTATACTTTATCAACTTCCTTCTTTTGGGTGAACACACTAACCCTATAATTGAAGAGACTGCAAAAGGTGTTTATAACGTATTACCATCATCCGATCCTTGGACAATCTCTACTGGATGGCGATATATGTTTGGTAGTGAATGTTTTCCTGCCGGACTATTTACATTGCTAGTATGCTTTGTTCCTGAAACCCCTCGTTATCTTGCTATGATCGGTCAGGATATGAAGGCTTTGGCGGTACTTGAACGTATTAATGGAGCAACAAAAGCTAAAGAGATTCTTGCTGAAATAAAATCTACAGTAGAAGAGAAAAAAGAGAAACTATTTACTTATGGTTGGGTAGTTATCTTTGTTGGAATCATGCTTTCAGTTTTCCAACAGGCAGTAGGTATCAATGCTGTACTATATTTTGCTCCTCGTATATTTGAATCTATGAATATGGGTAACCCAATGGTTCAAACAGTAATTATGGGTATTGTTAATATATTATTTACCTTAGTTGCTATATTCACTGTAGAAAAATGGGGTCGCAAGCCTTTGCTAATTTATGGTTCTATAGGTATGGCTATAGGTGCGGCTGGTGTAGCAATGACTAACCTTCTTGGTTTGCCTGCTATTGTATCTGTAGTAAGCATCATGGTTTACTCAGCTTCTTTCATGTTCTCTTGGGGACCTATATGCTGGGTATTGATTGCAGAAATCTTCCCAAATACTATCCGTGGCGCTGCTGTAGCTATCGCTGTTGCTTTCCAGTGGATATTCAACTTCATAGTTTCATCTACATTCGTACCTATGTATAATATGCGTCTATTGGGTATGGATAACTTCGGTCACATTTTTGCTTATGCATTGTACGGCGTAATCTGTGTGTTAGCTGCTATCTTTGTATGGAAGATGGTTCCAGAAACAAAGGGAAAGACTTTGGAAGATATGACTCGTCTATGGAATGATAGAAGAAATAAAAAGTAATAACAGTTCTTTCTATTAGAAATTCAATAAAATATAATGTCCGGACTCTCTTTATAGGGAGCCCGGATTTTTTTATGGCAAAAATAGGCATATCATTAAATATGCCTATTTGCTATAATATTTTATCTCTATCTCTTTTTTACAAAGAAAGATCTAAATCTTCTCATAATACCAATCCCCATCTTTATCCCGTCAAAGATAGCTAATCCATATGAAAGCTTGCTCATAACACCTTCAATACCTCTTATCTTATCCTGCTTAGGTCCAAGCATTTCTCCAGCAATTAAATGAATGTTCTCTTTCACTTGACGTATCTCCTGGAGTTTTCTCTCTTTCTCAAGGATAATCCATTCAAAGGTAATCTTCTCTCTATTTAGCTCATTCATCTTACTTTCTGTTTAATAAAAGTTTAGCTAGAAAATTTGTAAGAGGTTGTACTATCAGTCTCTTCCTAAACAATACAACAAAGATGATGATAAGTATAATAATTCCTGTTATTATGGCAAAGCTGCCGGTGAGTCCACCAACATATGGTGCAAGCAGATAAGCAAATGTAAACGACAGATATAACAGAGCAATCATTCCCAATACAAGGAATATAAGTACTGATATAAGTGTAGATAATATTATTATCAGCTTTTCTAGAATCTCTAGAGTGGCATACTCTTTCTGAAGTTGAAGATATTTCTTTACCTCATTAAAGAGCTCTTGCAGATTGTCAATACTTTTATCGTCTACAAACATAATAACAGGAATTAAGATTATTCATTGCCTTTAATTTCTGAAGATATTTTATCAACAAGATCGTTCATATCTTCACGATTAAGCTTAATACCTTTTTCACGAAGTAAATCTACGATTTTCTTACGTGTCTCTTCTCCTTTATCTGGAGCAAAGAGAATACCAATTGCTGCGCCAATTGCAGCGCCGCCTATGAAGGCTGCTAAAACATTTAATCCTTTCATATTCGTAAATAATTAATTGTTACTATAAAATAAACAAATAAAAAAAGAAGTGGTTTACTATATTAATGGAAATAATTGAAAAAAGATAAAATACTTCGAAGATTAACCAAAATTAATAGTATAAATGTGACGATAGGAATATATATATTACTATTTTTGCAATATTATTGGTAAAAAATATAATAGTATTAATAATAAAATATCATCAATCATGAAAAAATTAATGATCCTTGGAATGGGAGTTTGCGTAGCATTTGCATTCTCTTCATGTAAGTCAAGTGAGAGTGCTTATAAAAAGGCATATGAAAAGGCAAAGCAACAAGAATTAGCAGTGGCTCCTGCTGAGGAAGCTCAACAGCCTACTCAAGTTGTTACTAATACAGTATCTCCTGCTCCAACAGCTGTTGCATCAGGTCCAGTTCGTGAAGAGAGAGTTCAACTTGTATCAGGTCAAGGATTAAAAGCATATAGTGTTGTTTGCGGAAGCTTTGGTGTTAAGGCTAATGCTGATGCTTTGAAAGAGAGACTTGATAATCAAGGTTACAGTGCACTAGTTGTTTTCAACGCAGAGAGAAACATGTACAGAGTAATTACTTCTTCTTTTGATACTCGTGCTGAAGCATCACAGGCTAGAGACGCTTTTAAGGCTAAATATCCTGATAATGTTGAGTTTCAGAAATCTTGGTTACTTTACAATATAAATTAATTTTTATAACAGAATAAAAGAGAGAGAGAGCGGAGCTATTAAGCGCCGCTCTCTCTCTTTTTATTATTTGATCTATTCTTGTAACAAGTAACCCATTTGCAATATTGATTATGTGATTATATTGTGGTTTATCCGAAGCTATACTATCAAGACCACGATCGGTAAGGTTACATTACACAGTGCAATGATGGTATTACTCTATATAGATCATCTTTTTTGTCATTCCGCCATCTATAGTGATATTCTCTCCATTGATGAAATCATTCTCTTCATCGCATATGAAAAGAGCCATACGGGCTATATCTTCAGGCTTGCCAACTCTCCTTGATGGATGCTGAAGGTGGTCTTCCTCTTTCAAAGTATCATAGTTATAGTTTTCTATCCATCCCGGAGAGATAGAATTTACTGTAATATTGTATTCAGAGAGTGATACAGCAAGAGAGTGTGTGAGTGAGTATATTCCACCTTTTGATGCAGAGTATCCCTCAGTACCTGCTTCACTCATAAGATATCTTGTAGAACATAGATTGATAATTCTACCAAACTTGTTTTTGATAAGTTTATCTTTTCTATGTATCGCCAACTTTCTAGATGTAATGAATACTGGTCTTAGGTTTGTAGAAATAACTTCGTCAAAATCATCAACAGTGCATTCTGTGATTGGCTTAAAATTGCCTACCCCTACATTATTGATTACTATATCTATGTCTCCCCATTCGCTAAACATATAGTCCATGCATGCCTCCAATTCGTCAGCCTTACATACATCAACAACAAAATATTTAGACTTCGTCTCCAGAGCTGTTATCTCAGCAATATGTGAATCAATATCGCAAAAAGCTACTCTATACCCAGCGTTGCTGAATGCCTTAACTATAGCTTTCCCTATTCCTGATGCTCCGCCGGTAATGAAGACCCTTTTTCCTAAACCGCTCTTTTTCGATGATTGACGTTTGGATTTTCCCATTGAAACCTTACGAGCTTTGTACTGTTGGTACTGTTTTTCTAAATAATTGTCAGCCATTGTCTTAAATTGTTTATACAAAAATAGGCTTAATAGTTTATATAAACAAGATAGTCACCTTCAGCTTCAATAGTAACCGTGTCGTAGAGAGTTTCATTCAATGTACCTTGCCACCATTTAGTGAAGTCACTGAGAGGATACTTCAGATCTTTACTATATATTCGTTTTGCATCGAAATTTATTATTGAGAGTTGTTGTTTCGGATTTGTTGAGAAGGTACATGTGCCATGGCATGGAATGAATACACCATAGTCTGTATACATACGTACATTTGCTCCCATATTCATATAGTCCATTATCAGACTTATGTTGCCAAGGGTATGGTCCTCTCTTTTGCCGGTTGCACCTACTATATTAAACTCCGTTATCCCGGAATCGAGTAGGTATTTAACCGATTTTGTAAGGTCGTTAGTCTCCTGATCGGTAACCTGTATAATGATGTTTTTGTATAGATTCTTGAAGTTCTTAGAGAGAGAGTCGCAGTCACCTATAATTTTATAGGGTAGCATACCGTTAGATACATAGTTTTCTGCAGCTCCGTCACAGCATATAACATGCTCTGCATTGTATAGGATTGATAGTGGGATAGAGGATGTAGGGTATTCTCCATTTCCAAGTATTACAAACTTTTTGTAGTCATTCAATCTCATCTTTCATCATTTTTTCCCATTTATAATAGCCAAAGATAGCTATAATGGCGTAAACTCCATATAATATAGATGTAAAAATAAGATCCTTGTATATGTAAAGGCCGCAGTATACAACATCTACAGCTATCCATACTATCCATTGCTCTAGATATTTCCTTGCAAGCATTATCATTCCTACAATGCTCAACGCAGTGGTAAATGAGTCTAGCCAAGGTACATTACTGTCGGTGAACTTTACTAATACCAAACCTATTAAAATAAAAGTCAAAATGAATATTGCACTATATATATAATAGCATTTTATGGGAGTACGGGTAATCTTCAACTCTTCAACAGTAGCTGATTTCTCATCATCAGCTATCTCTCTTTTTGCAGACTTTTTCCTGCTCCTTCTCTTGAGATAGCCTTTTGTCCATAGAATATATCCATACACTGCAATAAGGAGATAATATATATTGATGGCAACATCGGCATAAAGTCCGGCATCATAATATACGAATATATATATGGCCGGCATAATTATACCTGCTATCCAAAGATAGAAGCTAGCTCTGTATTCCAAAATGAGGTATACAAAGCCAACTATTGTTCCTATTATCTCAAGATAATTCATATCATCAGAATCTCAGTGATATATTGCACATAACATTTGTACCAGCTTGAGCTGCATATCCTGCATAGTTGTATCTCACTTTATTATTATTATCATCCATATAGAATCCACTTCCTGCATAGCCATTATTCTCATACTCCTCATTGAATAGGTTGTTAATGCTTAAACCAAGTGTAATAGCTTTTACGGTATTAGTCTTGAAAGTGTACGACAAATGTAGATTTGATACAAAATAAGAGTCAAGCAAATGATCATTCTGATTTGCATTGCTCATATATTGTTTTCCCACATATTGTGACTGCAACATAGCCATGAAGTCTCCAGCAGAAAATGTAACTGGTTGTTAAGAAGAAAATCAGGAGAGAAAGCAATGTTAGCACTTTTGTGGTTTATAACCCATTGTGACTTTGACTTGTTCTCATCTTCATAAATTGTCTCTGTGAAATTCTTTATTCTGTTGCGACTTATAGTTGCATTGATATTCCAGTCGAACATATTACATGGTTTTACTCCAAGCATAAGTTCAATACCTGTACGGTAGCTATTCGGCATATTCTCTGCCATAGGTTCGCCTATTTCATTAAGCTGACCTGTAAGAACTAGCTGGTCCTTATAATCCATATAATATAGGTTGACACCCGCTGACATCCATCTGTTGGCAAAGACATATCCTAATTCATAGTCATTAAGTCTCTCTGAACGTGGAGAGGTAGCAAACTTGCTGTCTGTATAGTTATTTCTTGTTGGCTCTTTCTGGGCAACGGAGAATGATGCATATAGCCGGTTCTTCATATCTATCTGCCAGTTTAATCCGAACTTTGGATTGAAGAAGTTAAAGTCATCTTTCACTGCCAGAGATTGCATTCTGCTGTTACTCCAGTCATATTTATCATTTGCACCATGTATACTGTACCTTATATGTCGATACTGAAGATCTGTAAATGCACTTAATGATGAGGTGATGTCATAATTTGCTTTAAGATAAATGTTTCCGTCGAACTTGGTAGAGTGGTTTCTGTAATATTCATGACTAGGGTCAAGGGAACCGATATAGTTTTTTATCCAAATAACTTTTCCGAAGTGGTCTCCGTCATAATTATTCAGCCCACCGCCAAGTACAGCAGAGAGTCTGTCGTTTCTATAGTTCAGTGAGAAAACTGCTCCTCCAAAATCATTTGCCATCTTCTTCTGACGTACAAGATCGCTGCTATAAATATCTTTACCATCTAACTTGAAAGGGTTAAGTCCGTATTCTTGAAACCATCTGTCACTCTTATACTCTTGGTAATATCCATCTCCGCGAGTATAATGGATGGCAGCATTTAGGCTCCAGTTATTATCTATTACTCTGTTCAATAGTATCTGGTAGTTAGTTTGGACATAGTTGTCAGTCTGGTCATCATAAAACTTTATGTTGCCATTCTCATCATAATATATTCCACATGGATTATATCTGCGTCCATATTTCTCCATTTTCTGCTTGCTGGCATAGTACCATGCATGATATGTCTTTTCCTTTCCTCCAAAAATGATAAAACGTAAGGAAGTTTTATCATCATAATATCCTGCCTGAGCTAAGTATGAGTAAAGATTTACTGAAGCACGGTCAATATATCCGTCTGTCCCGATATTACTCAGTCTTCCCTCGAAAGACCAATGATTGTTGATAAGTCCTGTGCCGAATTTAATTGTCTCTTTGTGGGTGTTGAAGGTACCGAAACCTGCATTGAACTCAGCAAAAGGATTAGGAGAAGATGACTCTGTTGCCATGTTTATACTTGCACCAAAAGCTCCGGAACCATTAGTAGATGTACCTGCACCTCTTTGTACCTGAATGCTCTTTACAGAGGATGCGAAATCGGGCATGTTCACCCAAAATAGAGTATGACTCTCTGCATCGTTCATCGGTACTCCATTGGCAGTAACATTGATTCTAGTACCATCTGTACCTCTTACTCTGAATGTTGTGTAACCTATTCCTGTTCCGGCATCACTTGTGGTGATTGCAGAAGGTGTCATACCAAGCAGGTAAGGAATGTCCTGACCGAAGTTTGCCTTCTTAATCTCTTCGCTTGAGACATTGGTAAAAGCTACTGGAGTCTTTTGTGTGGCACGTGTAGCAATTACAAACACTTCGTCAATGTTGACAACTTTAATTGAATCTTTCTCTGCATCTGCTGCAAAAGAGAATAGATTGCTCGCAAAAACTGCGGCAACTGATAATAAGATTTTTTTCATTGATAATAAATTTTTCTACGCCGGCATTACCCGGATCAGATATAAGAGTATGATCTCAGCCCGATTTGTTAAGGCACCCCTATTTCTTTGAATTTTGCACAAAGTTATAGTTTATAATAGTAATAACAAAAAAAAGTTGCAATTATACTTTCGGATAAATAAAAAAGGAGCACATCGGTGCTCCTTAAATTATTTTTATAGAATTTATATTTATCATTCCATGTTATTGATCTTTATACTGGTGTATGGTTTCACCTCTTTCTCCAGCAGTTTCATATCTGTTTTCTCCTCCACATTTCCATAATGGTATGGGAAGAATATGGTAGGACGCATTGCTTTTACAACATCTGTAACTTGTTCTACAGTCATAGTATAAGGTTGATTGACCGGTAGGAAAGCTATATCTATATTTTTCAATGATTTCATCTCCTCAATGTTTTCACTATCTCCAGCTACATATATTCTAGTCTTGCCAATGTTGAAAAGATAACCGCAGTTATTGGCACTCTTTGGATGGAATTTAGTATGACCTTCGGTTATGTTATAGGCAGCAATAGCTTCTACTTTCACTCCTTTGCCTAAATCTGCAATATCTCCGGGCTTCATGGCTGTCATCTTCATATCACTGATCTTTTCAGAAGTAGCCTTATCACAGTATATATGAGTAGTAGGTCGCGATATACTTTTAATGGTCTTCATGTCGAAATGATCGCCGTGAGAATGAGTTACGAATATCTTATCAGTTCTTTTTTCTTTGCTGTAATCGGCCATTCCGCTGACCGGGTCTATATAAAACATAGTTCCATCGGCCTCAATAGCTAAAGAAGCATGACCATAGAGATGCAGTTTGATCTCTTTTCCATCTTTCCCTTTATAAACTTCAGTACGACTGCTTTTCTGAGCATGTATGAATGTCAATCCTATAAGGATGAAAATCATTAAGATAGATACTCTTTTCATATACTTTTTTTATTGGATTAATTGACAAAAATATAAAAAATAGAATTCTAACTCAGTTATGGTCTCTCTTTTTTCAATAGCCTCTCTTTTTCAAATGATGTTGGTTTGAAGTAAATAGGAGCAATTGATGATTTCATTTCATTCTATTCTAAAAGAAGAAGCAATTGTTGTAATTATTGAGATTTTCCAACGTACAATTTTAGGCAGAGTATACATTATATGGCCAATTATGACACATTTTTATTTTTTTAAAGGGTTATGTAATGTAGGATAAAACTATTGTAACAAAATTGTTTGTTGTAGACTTTTAAAAGCTCTTATTTTGAGATTATTAAATTATAATACTTATTATTTTATGAGATTCACATTAATTTTAGCTACTATGCTGATGTTTTTCGGCTTTTCAGCAAACGCTCATACTGATGAGCAGACAGGTAACAAATCTTCTTCATTGAAAGAGCCATGGGATAAGGGTGCTTTTGAAACTCAGAAGTATCGTAATCTGTTTGCAGAGGTAGGTTACAAACAAAAAGATATTGACAAAAAACTAAATGAGGTCTTTGAATCACTCTTCTATGGACCTCAGAAAGTCTATTTTGAGGTTGGTGACTCTATGGCATATATCAGTGATATAAAGAACCATGACGTACGTACTGAGGGTATGTCTTATGGATTGATGATTGCCGTTCAATTTGATAAAAAAGATATTTTCGACAGACTATGGCGCTGGGGAAAGAAATATATGCAACACCAAAGTGGAGATCTGAAAGGTTATTTTGCATGGAGTTGCAAGACTGATGGAACACGTAATGCTGCCGGACCGGCATCTGATGGTGAACTATACTATGTTACATCGCTTATCTTTGCTTCAAACCGTTGGGGAAATAAAGGTGAGTTAAATTATCTGGCTGAGGCGCAGAATATACTAAACTGCTCAATGGAGAAGAAGGATATGCAAAGATCTGCACCTTTTATTAATCTGGAGCATAAACTTATAACATTTACTCCTGACAGATGGGGTGGACGTTTTACTGACCCTTCATATCATCTTCCTGCTTTCTATGAAGTATGGGCTCGTTGGGCAAACGACGGACGTTCTGACTTCTGGATGGAATGTGCTGCTGCAAGTCGCGAATATCTTCACAAATGTATTAATCCAGAGACAGGTCTGAATCCTGACTATAGTAATTATGATGGCTCTTTGATGAAAGGTAACCGAATAATTGGCGATGCGTTCCGTTTCGACTCATGGCGTGTTCCTATGAACATAGCATTAGACTACTCATGGAGCTGTGTTGATAAAGAGTGGCAGAATAATTACGGCAATCTTATTCAAAACTTCCTTTACAAACAAGGCCTGAAGACATTTGTTGACCAATTTAATGTTGATGGCACATTACCTGAAAAGATACTTCCAGCAGGTGGATATACCAAACTGCGTCACTCTCTTGGACTCGTCGCTACTTCTGCTGCTGCATCAATACAGAGTACAAATGATAATAGAAAAGAGTTTATCGATGAGCTTTGGAATGCAAAGCATGAACCATATGAAGATGGTTATTTTGACGCATATTATGATGGTTTGCTACGTCTTTTTGCTTTCATGCACTTAAGTGGAAATTATAAGATTATATTCCCCAAATAAGTGTTTGTATAAAGATAATATCCGGAGAAAGTCAATAAACTTTCTCCGGATATTCTTATTTTATCATATTGCAAGAAAATAGGCTTATGCTACTTAGGTAACTCGAAAACAAATTTAGAGCCCATAGTGTAAGATAGATCTACATAAACATTTCCTTCTAGCATGTTTGCTATAAGCTTGCATATATGAAGTCCGAGACCTGTTCCATTATTATGATTATTGAGCATCTTGAAACGATCGAAACAGATCTCTGCATCTTCCGGCTTAATGCCACAACCGGTGTCTCTTACAGAAAAGATAACTCTGTCATCTGTCTCTATGAAACTAAGTTGAATCTCTCCCTTTGTAGTATATTTACATGCATTGGTAAGGTAATTTGTAATAACTTGTTGCAGACGAACTGAGTCTGTATTTATTATCAAATCTTTTTTTGAAGGAGTATATTTTAATTCTACATCTTGCTTTACCTGACATCTCACGTTTTCTAATGCAGTGCGGCATATCTCATCAACATTAGTTTCACTTAGTTTGACGATATAGGTGCCACTTTCGAATTTAGCCAAGTCAAGTATCTCATTAACCAGAGTGCTTACTATCTCAATGTTTGTGTATATCATTTTAAGATATAGCTTACGCTCTTCATCAGTTATATCATATCTATCATCTCCGTTCAACACCTCATTGAAACCAGCTATAGCTCCCAGAGGAGTACGTATATCATGGCTCATATTGGCGAGAAATGCAGATTTAAGCATATTGTCTTTTTCAGCTTTTTCTTTCATCTGAATTAACCTATGCTGTTCAAGTACATCTTTTGTAATATTCTTTAAGGTACCTATAATCATGTCTGGATGTACCACATTAGCTTCAATAAGTTTCACCTTTGTCTCATAATATGTATTAGGATGTTCTGAATCAACTCTATGCTTGAATCTTTCTTCTCCAAGAGAGATCTCCTTATTTTTAATGCTCGCCAAAAGCTTATCAATTCTATCTCTATATTCATTATCAACATAGCCAAGAAATTCCTCTATTGATATGCCCTCTTTTTTATAGTCTTTATGGCTAAGGAAGCGTACATTGCCTTCTTCAATATTATAAATCCAAACAGAAATGTTGCCGGCGTCAAGCGCAAGCTGAAGTTGTTCGTATGAGTCTTTTAATTTCCGTCTCGTTCTTTTTGTTTGCCTTCTGAGTCTGTATAATATATATATTGCTCCAATTAAAAGAATAGTGCAGAATATTGATAGTAAAGATACAATTAATTGATGTGCTCTCTCTTCATATACTCCAAACCATTTATTGTATATATTATCGTATTCACCATTTGATTTAAGAACCTGAAGTGCTTCATTTAAACGGAACAATATCTCTTCATTTCCTCTTGTAACGGCATATGAATATGCTTGTGGAGGAACTCCTAAATCAGCATGATTAAGTCCATGAAAATCATTGTATTTCTCCTCATAAAAGCTTGCATAATCACTGGCAATTTTCATTATAGCTTTCATGAGGTCAACATTGAATCCTACCATCTCACCCTTTTCATTAAGACTCTCAAATGGAGCAAACGCATAGTTTCCCCTTATGATGAGTTTTTCATTGAAAACTCCCATATCTTTTAAAGGCGTGTATTTCGCAATTGCAGCGCCGGGAATGCTAAGAAGAATAGATAGTGAAATAATAATTTTGAAACTATTATGGCACAATATTCTCCTTAAATAATTGTTATTCATTTAAAATGTTTAATAAGGTGTCTTAGATAATGATAAATTGATCTATTTATATTAATTGATGTAAAAATAGGAATATTTATTAAAAGTTATATATTTGGTATAATATTTTTATCCTATAATTTATATAATATGTAGTTTAACGTCCTGATATGTATAAATTATTTATATAGGTTTTGCTTCATTTCTATCAGTTTGTGTAAAACATCATTATGATAATTGTAAACTTATAAGAATGCTTTTATTTTATTATGAAAAACATCTGTTACCTTCTATTCTATAGGCTTTTTCAATATATATTATCAAAATAGCATTATCATTTTTTTTATATTTTGTAAACTATGATGCCAATGTGGTGAGTGATTATTATATAATTTATATAAAATAATATTGATTATACTAATATAGTATGCTTTCAATCAAATATTTATCAAATGCATTTGCTTTCGGTAATGATAAAATATAATTTTGTGCATTGTAAACTTAAACTTTAAGCGCAACTATAATGAGGTAATGCTCGAGCGCAAATTGAAAAGAGAATAGATTATGTAGATAGGACTCTATTTATATTAATCATTTTTTATAAATAACTGACAACTTAATTTATGAAGAAACTAATTTTTACCTTGGTACTGGCATCTACTGTCACAAGTTCTTATAGCCAAGAATATTATGAAAAGCATCTTACCTTTCCTAAAGGTGCCACAATTGAGCAGAAATTGGATATGGCATCGAGACTTGTTCCAACAAAGCAGCAACTTGATTGGCAGAAGATGGAGTTGACATGTTTCCTCCATTTTGGCGTAAATACATTTACAGGACGAGAATGGGGGGATGGGAAAGAAGATCCGGATATCTTTAACCCAACACAGCTTGACTGTGAGCAATGGGTTAAATCGCTTAAAGATGCCGGATTCAAGATGGCTATCATTACAGCGAAGCACCACGATGGATTCTGTCTGTGGCCAACAAAGACAACTGAACACTCTGTAGCATCATCTTCATGGAAAAATGGTAGAGGTGATGTCGTTGGCGAACTAAGAAAAGCCTGTGAAAAATATGGATTAAAGTTTGGTGTTTATCTATCTCCATGGGATCGTAATGCAAAATGCTATGGTGAGGGTGATGCATATAATAAGTTCTTCATAGCCCAACTTACCGAGCTCCTTACAAATTATGGTGAGGTTCATGAGGTTTGGTTTGATGGAGCAAATGGCGAAGGTCCTAATGGCAAGAAACAAGTTTACGATTGGACTTCAATTTTGAATACAATACATAAGTTGCAACCTAAGGCAGTGACAGCATAATGGGTGATGATGTTCGCTGGGTAGGAAACGAAGGCGGATTAGGACGAACTACAGAGTGGAGTGCCACTGTACTCTCCCCTGGTTCATATGAGGATAAAACTCAGAGAAATAACTTGAAGATTAGTGAGACGTCTAAGGACTTGGGTAGCAGAGCTCTCGTAGGAGAGGCCGACAAGATGTACTGGTATCCATCTGAAGTTGATGTGTCTATTCGTCCGGGATGGTTCTATCACGCAGAAGAGGACAATCAGGTGAGGTCGCTTGCTAACCTTGCAAACATCTATTTCGAATCTGTAGGATGTAATTCGGTTCTACTTCTCAATATTCCTCCGGACAGACGTGGACTTCTTCATGAGAACGATGTAAAGAGAATAAAGGAGTTTGGTGACTATATAAAGAGCTCTTTTGCGGACAACAGAGTATTGCGTGGTGATAAACTTTGGATTGCAAAGAGCGGAAACAGTAAGACTTTCAAAGTCAATACCGGGATTGTTAACACATTCCTTATTCAGGAGGATATTACAAAGGGGCAGAGGGTTGAGAATTTCAAGGTAGAGATATTCAGCAATGGTGCATGGCACCATGTTGGCGAAGGTACCACTATAGGATACAAACGTATAATAAGGTTCTCGGACAGCAATGCCAGTAAGGTGAGAGTTACAATAACTTCAACTCGTGGTAATGCCAACATCATAAATGTAGGACTCTACTATGCAGCTCCACTAGCAGATAAACAGAGTAAGGTTAAGCTTAGCGATGTTAATAGTGATGGATGGAAATCGGTAGATGAGGATGCCTCTATGGCATTTGACGGAAAGAGAGAGAGTGCTTGGAAAGTTGATGGATTAAAACCTTTGACTGTCGACATGGGCAGAGATATTGAAATATCAGGTTTCTCATACTCACCGGTCAACGGAGATGATCTCACAGGTACTATCTTCAAATATAATTTCTACGTCAGCAAGGATGGAAAGGAGTGGATAAAATGTGATACTGCCGGAGAGTTCAGTAATATTATGCATAATCCGGTTCCATACTTCGTACGTTTTGGAAAGAGTTACAATGCACGTTATTTCAGACTTGAACCAACTCGTGAGATAAATAACAGAGCATTTACTTCTGTTGGAGAAATAGGAGTATTGCTAAAATGAGAAAATGATAATATGAAATAGTGTAATAATGGGTTACTTAATGGCGAGTGACCCATTATTTTTATACTATCTATAGCTTTACAATCACACATCTATCGAGTCTGTAATTATCACCGAGAACTTTTAATTATCAAAAGAGAAAATAATAGTATTGACTTTATACAGAAATACATTATAATAGTGAAGATTGTTCAGACGGCGACGTCAACCGATGAGTTGTCGACGTCAAATGAAAGGTTGCCGTCACCAAATGAATGGGCGCCGTCGCCAAACGAGAAAAGTCTCAATAAATAATGAATAATTGCTCTTTGATTTTGCTTTTTATGCTATAATGCTGTCGTATATTTTATTGTAAAAAGATCTCAATTTTGAATCATCCTTAATAATCAGACGTAGCTCCGCCAGTTTCTTTGCATTTCTAGACTCAGGAATCCATAGTTTGATATATCCTCCCTCGGCATATTTCTCATACAGATGCCCAAGCATACGTGCGTATTGCTCTTCTTTGTTTAGATCCGGGAAGTGGGAGATACCATATTGAATAATGCGACGCAGTACAATTTCAGTATCTATGTTTCTATCAGCTTCAGCAACTATCTTGCCATATATCGAGCGTGGTTCATTTTTGCTCGAAGCACGGTGATCTTCAATGGCTTCAGCCATTACCTTAAGCTTTTCATCAGAGAACCATTTTGTCAACTCTTTGTCTGCGAGCAGGCGTTTAGCCGATGTAATATGATGGGTCTCTCTTCCCTCAGGAATTCCTAAGTCATGATAGGCAGCAATGGCATATGCCATATCCATATCAACGCCGAAATGTTCGGCCAGGTTTAAACTCTCTTCTATAACTGTCTCTATATGATCACGCTGATGCGCTTTGTCGTAGTTGATGTATTGCGGTAAAATATTATCCTCTATATAATTTTTCAGATTCTCGTTCATTTGTAATATCTATTTATACTCTGCACTTAATTCATATCCGTTTTCTGATTTAATAACTATGCCCTGCTCCACAAGCATGGCCACTGCTCTGGAGAGAGAGGGGCGGGCAACTCCAAGAATAAAAGCTAACTCCTGAAGGTTGTGGATTGTACTATTCTTTTTCATGTATCCTATGAGACGGGTGTTTAGGTTCTGAAGTGCAAATTCATTCAATTTCCTACTTAGAAACAGACTCCTGTCGGAAATATCCTTAAGAAAGTTCTGAAGTAGGGTAGCATCTTTCTGCATCATATTCAAGAGTCCATCTTTTGAAATAATCCATAGCTTGCATGAACTAGTTGCTTCTATAGTGACAGGTAGCAGGTTCTCTGATCCATAAATAAAAGCTGAGGCAAGTATTTCGGGTGCATGCATAGTCTCAATCTTTATCTCTTTTCCTTCACTGTTTGTCATGACAGTCTTTACGCTTCCCTCACAAAGCAATAATAATGATCGGCATTTAGAACCTTGAACAGCAACAATATCACCTCTTTCGTATACAGCCATTCTATTCGATGAAGTCGAAATTAACATCTCTACAGTTTTCTCATAACAATCTTTGAATAGGGGGAAATCAGAAATTTCAAAAAACTTGTCCATATGCGTTGATTTAACTAATTTTTACAATGGTGCGTAATCTATGTTACGGTTTGGGTGATGTTACAAAGATAAATTTGCATCACAAATATAAGGAAAAAGAAATACAAATTTAAAAATTAAATATCCATGGAAAATAGCATGTTTTGTTATCAGTGCCAAGAGGCAAGTAAAGGAGTTGGTTGTACATTGAAAGGTGTATGCGGAAAAAACAGTTCAACATCAGCTGCAATAGACCTGTTACTATTCGTAGTCAGAGGTGTATCGGTAGTTGCCGACACTCTTAGAAATTGCGGATATGAAGTCGATAACAGTGTCAATATATTTGTTACTGATGCACTATTCTCAACTATAACTAATGCAAACTTTGATGATGAGAGCTTATTAAATAGGGTAAAAAAAGGTTTTGCTATTCGTGAAGAGCTAAAGCAGGTTGCTTTGAAGAACAATATCGAGCTCCCTGGAGTAGATGAAGTTCTTTGGAATGGCGGTGAAGAGAGTTTTATGGATAAGGCTAAGAGTGTAGGTGTACTTCGTGAGAAGAATGAGGACTTACGTTCATTGAAAGAGCTGGTAGTTTATGGTCTTAAGGGTATGGCTGCATATTGCGAACATGCAGCACGTCTTGGATATAATGATGATGAGGTAAATTCATTTATGCAGAGTGCGCTGAATCTGATAACAGTAAATAACCTTGGAGCAGACGAACTGGTAGCTCTTGTGATGAAAACAGGAGAGGTAGGAGTAAAGGTCATGGCGCTATTGGATACAGCAAACACAGAAAAATACGGTAATCCAGAGATAACTAAAGTAAATATTGGTGTAAGTAACAAACCAGGTATCTTGATAAGTGGCCATGACCTTCATGATATTGAAGATTTGTTGAAACAGACTGAGGGAACAGGTGTAGATGTATATACTCATGGCGAGATGTTGCCTGCTCATTACTATCCTGCTTTCAAGAAATACTCTCATTTTGTAGGAAACTATGGTAATGCATGGTGGAAGCAGAGAGAGGAGTTTACAACTTTCAACGGCCCTATAGTATTTACAACAAACTGTATCGTTCCACCACTTAGCAATGCTAGTTACACAGAGCGTATGTTTACAAGCAATTCAACAGGATATCCTGGTTGCAAGCACATTACAGAGGATAAATATGGACATAAAGATTACAGCGAGGTAATTGAGATAGCTAAAAGATGTGCTGCACCACAACAGATTGAAGAGGGTGAGATTATAGGTGGATTCGCTCATAATCAGGTTCTTCAACTAGCTGATAAGGTAGTAGATGCTGTTAAGAGTGGAGCAATAAGAAAATTTATTGTAATGGCTGGTTGTGACGGAAGAATGAAGAGCCGTGATTATTACTCTGAATTTGCAAAAGCTCTTCCACAAGATTGTGTGATACTTACAGCCGGTTGTGCAAAATATAGATATAATAAACTTAGCCTAGGTGATATCAATGGTATTCCACGTGTCTTGGATGCAGGACAGTGTAATGACAGCTACTCACTTGCAGTGATAGCAATGAAATTGAAAGAGGCTTTCCAACTTGAAGATATAAATGAACTTCCAATATCATATAACATCGCTTGGTATGAACAGAAAGCTGTTATCGTATTGTTGGCACTACTCTATCTTGGAGTAAAGAATATTCACCTTGGCCCTACACTTCCAGCGTTCCTTTCACCTGCAGTAGTTAAAGTACTTGTTGAGAATTTCGGAATAGCAGGAATCACAACTGTAGATGAAGATATCAAGAAACTGGCATAATAATTCAAAAAATTAAGAGAGATGGAAAAAGATGTATTGAAACAAATGAATGTAGGAGATATCGTTGCAAAAGATTTCTCTACTGCTAGGGTATTTAAAAAATATGGAATAGACTTTTGTTGTCATGGTGATAACTCTCTTGTTGATGCTTGTGACAAACAGAATATCTCACTAGATAAGGTGATAGCAGATCTTCAAAATTCTGATGTAAAAACAGGAGTAAACATTCCTTTTGAGTCTTGGCCACTGGACCTTTTAATTGACTATGTGCTCAAGATACATCATAGAGGCATACGAAAGAATGGACCTGTGCTAAAGGAACTTCTTGAAAAGGTGAGAGGGGTACATGGTGCAAACCACCCTGAGCTTTTTGAAATATACGACCTGGTATCTGAATCATTGGTAGACCTGGATGCCCATCTTACAAAGGAGGAGGAGGTACTATTCCCATATCTATATGATCTATTCAAATCATATGACAGCAATATGTTTATCGAACCTATGCATTGTGGAACAATAGCAAACCCAATAAGAGTGATGCGCATGGAACATGAGGCTGAAGGTGAAAGATATCTCCATATACGTGAAATAACAAACAATTTCACAGCTCCTGAAGATGGATGTGCAACATATAGATTGATGATGAGTGAATTAGAGAATTTTGTTGATGCACTATTTGAACATATACATATTGAGAATAATATTATATTTCCTGGATTTGAAAAAGTGGAAAGCGAATGTGTTAGATAACTTTACATGAAAAAATAGATTGATTTTTCTTTGGGTCCTTCTCAATTTATATTGAGGAGGACTTCTTTTTTATAACTATGAATTATATACATCCGCCCTTATTCTATCACTTTAGTCATTAATTTAGATGATTTTTTATACTGACTATAAAAAGATGCAGGATAACTTCATTTGTTGTGACTCTCTTTCTAAAAAAGTTTCCTTTATATATCTGTCACCACAAAAGTTTCATTACCAATGTTTTACAGTGACATGAGCCATTTATTGGCGTTAGAGGAGTATTGTCTCCATAATCCATTCATACTATAGTCAAACAACCGTTTGATTATAGGCAGATTAGTTTTTATTACGTAAAAGTCACATTCCAACATGTTTCTCACTGATTCATAGTGTATTATCAGTTGTAATGAGGATGAAAAAAAGGAAAAAATGTTTTGTGAAATAATGAAAATATCATTGAATGGCTACTTTTGTAAAAGTAATATCATAATTATTCAATAAAAAACCATAAATTATCAATTAGCCTTATGAAACGAAAAACATTAAGCCTATTCGCACGTGAGTGCGTATCGCAACTTGAAAAAGAAGGTCGTTATTCCACGGCCCACCTATACCGGAACTCCCTTCGTTCTTATACGGAGTATCTGGGCGGTGGCGAGGTCCTGTTTTCGGACGTTAACCGTGAGAACATCCACTCTTATTTCCGTCACCTGTTGTCCTCGGGCAAGCGTCCCAATACGGTGTCTATTTACCTGCGGATGCTCCGGAGCCTCTACAACCAGGGCGCTGACCTGGGCCTGGCTCCCCATGTGTACCGCCTGTTTCATGACGTGTATACTGGCATCGACACGCGTCACAAGAAAGCTCTGGGCCGTGACGAGCTCTTCCGCCTGCTGTATAAGGATCCTGGAACGGAGACCCTGCGCCGTACGCAGCAGACGGCACGCCTGCTGTACCAGCTTTGCGGGATGCCTTTTGTGGACTTGAGCCATCTCCGCTCTTCTGACATCTCGGAAGGCGTTTTGGAATACCGCCGGATCAAGACAGGTTCGAAGATCAGCGTAAAGATCCTTCCCTCCGCAGTAGAAACAATTTGCGCTTTGGAGACCTTCGGGCGTGAAAATGCCGGTCCGTGGGAAAGGACCCCCTACCTGCTGGCAATACTCAGCGGGAAGAATTCGCGCGGGAGCCGTGCGGAATACGTGGAGTACGGTTCGGCGCTCCGCCGTTTCAACTCGCACCTCCGGGCCCTGGCCGTGAAGGTGGACCTTAAAGGGAACGTTTCGAGCTATACGTTGCGCCATTCGTGGGCCACTGCGGCCAAACGTACCGGGGCGTCCATTGAGAAGATCAGCGAATCCCTTGGTCACCGCTCGATCAGAACCACCCAGATCTACCTGGCCGGGTTCGAGGCTTCGGAACTGGCCGAAGTTAATCGGAAAGCCTGTCTTTATGCGGTAAAACGCGAAAGAAAAGAGTCTGTTACTTCCCAAGTAACGGAAAGAGATCCCTAACAGGATTTAATACAGACTCTTAGGGGGACCGCTTAAGACGATCCCGTTAAAATAAGAGAAAAGATACCGCCTGAAACGGGGATAGAAAAGACTCCGACGTCAGATTGAAAAAACCTTCTGGACATGAAACGCTATGTGGAACTGGATTCGGTCGGAAGGTCGGGAGATCTTGTGTTTAAAATCGGAAAAGTCCATGCATTTGAAGTCTTTTGTTGAAGGGAAAGGATAGACGGGGAGGTATGAAGCCCAAACCGATGTTAAAATGTATTAAAAATGCCAGGCTAATAAAAATATTTGTTATTTTCGTCAAAAAGAAAAAGAGTCTGTTACTTGGAAAGTAACGGAGAAGTAAAGACTAGATAAAGACAGACAGAAAAAGAGAAAAGATAAACCGGAGAAAAAACGAAGAACAAAAAATAAGAATTTTAATAAAAAGAGACAAAAACAAGACAATTTATGAAAATCATGAAAAGAAAGAAAATCAATTTGTACGGCGGGGCAGCCTTAATAACGACCGCACTGCTGCTGAGCTCCTGCATCAAAGACGTGGAGCAGGCCGATCCCGGAAGTGGAACTTCGGACAAGACCCTCACACTTACCATCAACACAGGTAGTACGGCAGAAAATGCCGGGACACGTGTGACGAATATTACTAGTGATCCGAAAGCTGATGACGAAAATAAGCCTGAAGAAAAGATCAACAGGGTTACGGTGGGTGTGTTCGGTTCCGATAATAATGTAAAGATTATTAAGGAATTTACCAGTGAAGCTCTTACGGGAGTGACACATAACACGGCGACCGTGACCTCCGCCTCGCTGGCCTCAGGCGATCAGGTGCTGGTAGCGGTTAACGCACCTTCGGGCAGGTTCAGCGGTGTAACTACAGTAAGCGATTTTGAGTCGAAAACTATGTCAATAGATGAATCTCTGGCAACGTCAGATGGGATCTTAGGTGAGGTTGAAGTACCCGGAAACCTGCCCATGTTCGGTACGGGCAGTATTTCGGACGAATCTGGTCTTAAAGCGACAGTTCTTGTTTATCACCTTGTCTCGAAAATATCGTTGAATTCGCTGAGTGTGGCCTTTGATGCCTACGGAGCCTATAGTGCGGCGACTTTTACCCCTACGGAAGTTTTCTTGCTGAATGTTCCGAATAAGCTTACGGTAAGTCCTGTCGGTTCTGTCGCAACCACCTATACAGGCTATTCTTCTCCTATTGGAACGGTGAGTGATCCGTGGTGTCATGGAGCCATTTCAGATGACGGTATTAATACCACGACCTATTCGTTAAAGGAATATCTTGGTACGGGAACTTTTAATCCTATTGCTACAGCTTTGAACGGTGACGGTACTTCCCCCGCTACGGCTACATGGGGAGGCGCTAACGCTAATAAATTGTTTTTCTATACCATGCCGAACAATAATACAACAAATAATACCCGCTTGGTGATTAAGGGGGACTTTGTTCCGAAGACAGGAGTCCTGTCAACTACCTATTATTATCCTGTAAATATCAATATCGGTGATAATGGATTGGTCGTTGATGGCGGCAATGTCAAAGTTGTGGCACCGAACATCAATTATCAGTTAGGGGTAATCATCAAATCGATCGGTGTAACAGACCCGACAGGGACACTTGACCAGAATAGTGTGTCGGTTACAGCAACAGTGAAGCCTTTTGTTGATGGATCCCAGACTAGCACATTCAACTAAAAACCGTAAAAGAAGGAGCGGCATATGTCAATAAAAAGCGGCGTAAGAGTTTTTTTTCATGGCCTTTTGGTTTTGGTGGCATTCATTGTATCATCATGTACTTCGGACGGACTGACGGAGGAGACGGCGGGGCAGGAAGCCACCGCCACCCTCCGTTTGACGTTCAAGCTGGCGGACGATGCGGTTACTCGCGCCCTGTCGGATAACGAGAATACGGTCAATAACGTGATGATATTGATATTTGACAGCAACGAGCAACTGATCGGCAGCAAGTATGTGTACGGTCTTTCCACCACCACAAGTACAACGGCTACGGTGACCACCCGTGTCGCTGCCGGTTGTACGGTATATGCCATAGCCAATACAGGCAGTGCCTCATATTTCTCGGGAATCAACACCATTGAGGAACTGAATGCGGTATCCACGGCGACACTCTCCGGTGCGGCCGCATTGGGAGAGGGAAATAGTGCCGTCATGGAGGGCAGTACCCCGACTGACATTACGGAAGGCACCAACAGCATTGATGTTCCGATAAAACATCTTTGCAGCAAACTGAACTTTTCTATCGTGCCCTCAAGCGGCATTACGATAACAGGTTACCGGCTGTGTAATGCAGCCTTGGGCAGTTATATCATCGGCAGTCATACTTCTGCCGGCATTACTGTCACTCCTCCGGTCAATAGCAGCGGGGACAGTTACGGAAATTTTGATGCTGTGACCCTCAGCAGTCCCACGGCAGGAACAACGGTTACCCCGCCCGTATATTATGTCTATGAGAATCTGGCAGGGAGCAACAGTAATTGCACAACCGAACAACTGCGAACAGAGGCCAATGCCCCGGCCCATGCGATGTACCTGGAGGTATATGCCAAGACAAGTTCGTGGCATTCCGTCTATTACATCTATCTTGGAGGGATGACCAATGCAAGTACTCCGGTAATGGATCTTTCAAACTTTAATGTTTATAGGAATATGAACTATACCTATACGATAAACATCAACGGCTCCGGACAGAGTGACGCACGGGTAACCTATGTAGCAGATAATACAACACCGGTAAATGGCCAGTTTTTGTTCAGTGACGGTACATGGGGATATTACGACGCCAATAAAACGGTGATTGGTATCATATTTGCGACTTCCACCAGCAGTACGGATCAGGGACATAATTACACTCACGGATATGCCATGGCATTGAAAAATGCAGGACCCAGTAGTACGACATATCAATGGTATACATCAAATGGTGTCAATCCGACCGGTACATACTTTACAGCAGTAAATCAAATCATGGGGGATAAGAATGGTTATACTCATACCGGGAAAATACAGACAACAGGCTATGCGGCGGGCATTGCAGCTACCGGTTATGTAGCGAAAGATAAAAACGAGAATACGGTAATTCCAACGGGCACAAGCGGGTGGTATCTTCCGAGTATAGGTCAATGGTATGATATATGTGTCAATCTCGGAGGAATGGTCACGGCTAGTAGACAGTCTTATACAAAAAGTGATACCGGTTGGCTCCGGTGGTACAGCGAGGATGACAGCTCCGGTAAGGATTATTCCAGTTTGTGTGCTTCAGCCATAAATGTCTATTTGAATGCATTAAGTACAAACGGTTATAATGTGGACTTGTTCACTAACAGTAATGAGTATTATTGGAGTTCTTCGGAGTGTAATAGTTACAGCGCTTACGGCGCGCGCTTCGCTAGCGATGGTGGTATGCTCCTGCACAGCACTAGTAAGACTGGTACTTATAGAGTTCGGCCTGTTGTCGCTTTCTGATCTATTTATCTATTAAAAAAATCAAAACTATAAAGATCCATTTATACCAATTCGAAAAAATAAGAAAAAGCAATGTCATTATCCGAAGAACTACCACTCTATAAAGATACTTTGAATTTACTGAATCTGACTCTGGAAAAAACGAAATCTTATCCTAAATATTATCGATATACTTTAGGAGAAAAAATGATCAATATTAATTTGGATATCTCTCGGAGAAGAAATACCCAGAAACCTTCAGACTTATCAGATTCTATGACGAAGAAGATGATCGAGAATTCACTTTTCTTACAAATGCGAAGCATATCACTGCTAATGATGTTGCCGAACTTTATAAAAAAAGATGGTTGGTCGAGCTGTTCTTCAAATGGCTGAAGCAGCATCTCAAGATAAAGAGATTCTGGGGTACAACCGAGAATGCTGTTAGGATACAGATAAGTGTTGCAATAATCACATATTGCTTGGTAGCCATTGTCCAACACGATATGAAATTAAATCGTTCGACTTATGAGGTCTTACAGATTCTAAGCATATCCTTGACAGACAAAACACACCTAAGTAATCTGTTCGATAAGACTAATTTCAATGATGTCAAAGAGCAACTTGATTCCCTTATTCCGGGATTATTTATTTAATTTTTAATTTGTTCCGATTTTAACGGGACACTAGTGACTGGAAAACTAAAAAAAACTAACTTTACGCCATTATGAAAAACATAAAGAAAGAATCAGTACAGGCGTTAGGTAGGGTAAAATACCTTGTTCCATTTATACTTATTACAAGTTGCTTTGCACTATGGGGATTTGCAAATGACATCACACATCCCATGGTAAAAGCATTTTCGAAGATTTTCAGGATGAGTGTAACCGATGGTGCTCTTATTCAAGTGGCTTTTTATGGTGGCTATTTTGCAATGGCTTTTCCTGCTGCTATGTTCATACGAAAATATAGTTACAAGAGTGGCGTGTTGTTAGGACTTACCCTATATGCTATTGGTGCATTTATGTTTTTTCCGGCAATGAAGTTTGGTAGCTACTATCCATTCCTAATAGCATACTTTGTTCTCACCTGCGGACTCTCTTTCCTCGAGACAAGTTGTAATCCATACATACTCTCTATGGGTAGTGAGGAGACCTCAACACGTAGACTAAACTTTGCTCAATCTTTCAATCCTATGGGCTCGCTGGTTGGTATGTATGTAGCTATGAATTTTATACAGAATCGTCTGAATCCTATGGATACGGTAGGACGTAGCCAACTTTCAGATAGTGAATTCGAGATGATTAAGAATTCTGACCTTTCTGTTTTAATAGGCCCGTATCTGTTAATAGGCATTGTGGCAGTAGCAATGTTCATTATAATCTATTTATCAAAGATGCCGGATAATGGCGATCACTCTGGCAAAATGGACTTTATTCCTACAATAAAACGTATTTTTTCTATAAAGAGATATCGTGAGGGGGTAATCACACAGTTCTTCTATGTAGGAGCACAGATTATGTGCTGGACATTTATCATACAGTATGGTACACGTCTTTTTATGTTACAGGGAATGGGTGAGCAGGCTGCCGAGGTTCTTTCGCAGAGATACAATATCATTGCAATGGTAATATTCTGCTGCAGTCGTTTTATCTGTACATTCCTTCTCCGTTTTGTAAGTCCGGGTATGTTGTTGAGAACACTTGCATCCATAGCCTTCTTCCTGACTCTAGGAGTTATATTCTTCCATAATATTTGGGGAATTTACTCGCTTGTAGCTATCTCTGCATGTATGTCGCTTATGTTCCCTACTATATACGGTATTGCACTACAGGGACTTGGCGATGATGCTAAGTTCGGAGCTGCAGGCCTTATAATGGCTATCTTGGGTGGTTCTGTTCTTCCTCCTTTACAAGCACTTATAATCGATCAAGGAACTATTTTCGGTATGCCGGCTGTGAATCTCTCTTTTATACTTCCATCAGTATGCTTTGTTGTCATAACAATTTATGGTGCAAGGTCATTCAATAGAGAGTCGGCTGCAAAATAAAGGATTACCATTAAAGGTTATCCTTTATTCGTCTTGCGGTATTGATTGGGTGATATTCCCATCAAACGTGTGAATATTCGTGAGAAATAGTATGTATCCTCCATTCCTACTTTGTAGCATATCTGGTTTATTTTCATATCAGTGGTATCAAGTAACATTGTTGCTTTCTCTATTTTAAGAAGATTGAAATAGGCTAGAGGAGAATGTCCTGTTTTCTCTCGGAAAAGAGTGGAATAGTGTGAAACAGAGTAACCTGTATATGATGCAATCTCTCCAAGTGTAAGCTTTTTCTCAATGTTTTCTTTCATATAATGGATGGATTTTTTTATAATATCTGTCTCTGTGTTCTCTACAGATCCTGCTTTCCTGTATTGTTGGATGAATCTTAATGAACCTAGATAATAATGAAAGAGAGAAGATGTATACCGCAGATTATCAATGGTGTATCCTGATTTAAGCGTGCTGAATATCTCTTCGAAAAGGTCTACTCTATAACTTATTCTGGAATCAGATTGTGGAAATACATCTCTTGGATAATCATTAGCCATAGCATATTCTTTCGCTAGATTTCCTTTGAAATGAATCCAATATATTGTCCATGGATTCTTTGAATCAGCTCCATATTCGTGGGCGATTCCTGCAGGTATGATGAAATATTGATTTGACTTTACATCATACTTTGTATTTCCTATCTTAAACCACCCTTTTCCATCCATGCAATATATAAAAACATACTGATTAATAGGACTATTACGCTTTCTGTAGTGCTCTTCTGCTTTAGGATAATAACCTATATCTGTTATATATAGAGATGATGTCAGAGCATCTTCTTCCATCATATTAATAATAATCTGTGGTATGACAAGAGCTCTTTCTCCTGAAAATCCCTCTTTTCTTTTTAGCATAATAGTACTGTTTTTTTAATTCGATGAATATACATCATCTTTTATATAAAATCGTAAAATAATCCATCTTTTTTGTCGGTTTATGCATTTCTCATTTATATTGCACTAATTACTTTTGCAACAAATCATAAGTAGTAATTAATATGAAAAGCATTAATAAAAAATTTCTATTATTCGTTTGTGTGGTCTCTGCCTTAGGGGGATTACTCTTTGGTTACGATTGGGTTGTGATAGGTGGTGCCAAACCATTTTATGAAGTTTACTTCGGTATAACCAACCTTCCTGTAATGCAGGGATTGTGTATGAGTGCAGCTCTGTTAGGTTGCCTTCTTGGTGCTATGGTTGCAGGAATTATGGCAGATAAGTATGGGCGAAAACCTTTATTGATTATATCGGCTATACTTTTTTTAGTCTCTGCAATAGCTACAGGTCTGTTTAATGAGTTTATGTTATTCTGTATAGCCCGTTTTATTGGTGGAGTCGGCATAGGAGTCGCTTCATCACTATCACCAATATATATAGCTGAAATATCTCCTTCCTCAATACGTGGTAAGATGGTATCTATAAATCAGCTGACAATAGTATTAGGTATCTTGGGAGCACAAATTGTTAACTGGCTTATTGCTGATCCCGTTATTCCTGGGGAGGAAATTTTAAATACATGGAATGGACAGATGGGATGGAGATGGATGTTTTGGGCTTGTGCCGTTCCTGCCAGTGCTTTCCTTGTTTTTACCTCTTTTATACCGGAAAGTCCAAGATGGGAGGCTGCTCATGGAAGATAGAGTCTGCCAAAAAAACATTCTTATCAGTAGGTGGTGAAGCATATTCAGAAGAGCAGTTGAAATTGGTTGAAGAATCAGAGAAAAATGAGAAGGAAAAAGATAAAGGAGGATTGGCAATACTCTTCTCACGCAATTACTCACTGGTACTTATCATAGGAATAGTGGTAGCTGTATTCCAACAGTGGTGTGGTACAAATGTCATATTCAATTATGCTCAGGAGATTTTCCAAAGTGCCGGTTATCATGTCGGTGATATACTATTTAACATAGTTATAACGGGAGTAGCAAATGTGATATTTACTATTGTTGCAATATTTACTGTAGATAAATGGGGACGCCGTTCATTAATGCTTTTCGGGGCAATTGGTCTTGCTGTGATTTATTTAATTCTTGGAACCTGTTTTGCAATGGGAGTGACCGGATTCTTTATGGTGATATTGGTTGTTGCAGCTATAGCGTGTTATGCAATGTCACTTGGTCCTGTAACATGGGTGCTATTATCTGAAATATTCCCAAACCGTATTCGTGGTGTGGCGATGGCCGTCTGTACCTTCGCTCTATGGAGCGCCTGCACTATTCTTACTTTCACTTTCCCAATATTAAATAGTGAACTGGGTAGCAGTGGCACATTCTGGATTTACTCGGTGATTTGCTTTTTAGGATTTATTTTCTTCCTGATTAAGTTACCTGAGACAAAAGGAAAGAGCCTTGAAGAGTTAGAGAAAAAGTTGATTAAGAAATAATTATATATTTTATTATGGTTAAAGCTTGGAGAGAGGATGTAGTTATACCTACATATGAGATTGGTAAAGCTGAGAAAAATCCTATTTTTTTAGAGAAACGTGTTTATCAGGGGAGTAGTGGAGCTGTTTATCCTTATCCTGTGGTAGAATCACTTTCGAATGAGAAGGTTGATAAGAAATATAAGGCTATCTATATTGAGAATGAATATATCAAGGTTATGGTACTACCTGAACTTGGAGGAAGAATTCAGATGGCTTACGATAAGATTAAAGAACGTCATTTTATATATTATAATCATGTTATTAAGCCTGCTTTGGTAGGACTTACCGGCCCTTGGATATCAGGAGGTATAGAGTTCAACTGGCCGCAACATCACCGTCCAAGTACATATCTTCCTATTGATTCAACTATAGAGCAGAATCCTGATGGCAGTGTGACAGTGTGGGTAAATGAGATGGAGCGTATGTTCCATCAAAAAGGTATGGCAGGCTTTACTCTTCGTCCGGGGTGTGCTTTTTTGGAGATACGTGGTGTATTGTATAATAGGACTGAGGTTCCTCAGACATTCCTTTGGTGGGCAAATCCGGCAGTATCTGTGAACGACTATTATCAAAGTGTATTTCCACCTGATATAAATGCTGTGTTCGACCATGGGAAAAGAGCTGTAAGTAGTTTCCCTATAGCAACAGGAACATATTACAAGATGGACTATTCATCGGGAGTGGACATCTCTAATTATAAAAATATTAAGGTACCTACAAGCTATATGGCGGTAAACTCACGTTTCAACTTTGAAGGTGGGTATGAAAATGATACTCATGCGGGTATGCTTCACGTAGCTAACCATAATGTCTCACCTGGTAAGAAACAATGGACTTGGGGGAATGGCGATTTTGGACGTGCTTGGGATAGAAATCTTACTGATAGTGATGGACCATATATTGAACTAATGGCCGGAGTATATACAGAAAACCAACCGGACTTTTCTTGGCTTCAGCCTTATGAAGAGAAGAGTTTTGTTCAATACTTTCTTCCTTATCGCGAACTTGGTATCGTTAAAAATGCTACCAAGGATCTGCTTATGAATATTGAACCTGTCGGTAATGGGTCTGTATCTCTTAAGGTATTTGCTACATCTTTGCAGAAAGTAGAGATAACTCTTTGCAATGACAGTGGTGAACTCTATTATAAGAATAATGTAGCTTTATCACCTGAGAATATCCTTAATGAGATAGTAGATGTAAATGGAGCAAAGATGAATGAGATAGCTCTATTGATAACATCTGATGGAAAGGAAATTCTAACCTGGCATGCAGAGAGCGAAGAGGTTAAACCTATTCCTGATGCTGCTGAAGCTGCACTGCTACCACATGAAATAAAAACAACAGAGCAACTTTATCTGACAGGACTTCATCTGGAGCAGTATCGTCATGCTACATATAATCCGGTGGATTATTACGAAGAGGCTTTACGTCGTGATCCAATAGATGTACGCTGTAATAATGCTCTAGGATTATGGTATATACGTAAAGGCCGTTTCAATAAAGCTGAAGGCTATTTGCGTACCGCTGTAAAGACTCTTCAGCAACGTAATCCTAATCCTTATGACGGTGAACCGATATATAATCTAGCTCTTTCATTAAAATACCAGGGTAAGATTGAGGAAGCATATAAATGGTTCTACAAATCATGCTGGAATGCTGCATGGCAAGATGCCGGATATTTTGCTTGTGCTCAGATATCTCTTATGCAGGGACGATTGGCAGATGCACTTGATGAAATAGACCGCTCACTCATAAAGAATTGGCATAACCATAAAGCACGTGCTTTAAAATGTACTATACTTCGAAAGATGCATAAAGATGAAGAGGCACTTAAGCTTATTGATGACTCATTGAAAATAGATATATTCAACTATGGTTGCCGCTACGAAAGATTCCTTATAGAAAATGATGAGAAGGAGATTAATGCTATCATAGAGCTTATGCATGGAGAGCCATTTAACTATGATGAGATTGCTCTTGATTATTGTGCTGCCGGCTGCTGGGAAGAGGCTGTCTCTTTGTGGAATGTTGCAATAGAGAGAGGAGCAGTCACACCAATGACATTATACTATCAGGGATGGGCCATGGTAATGGGAGGTCTTGAAGGTAGTGAAACCGTATTTGATAAAGCTGCAAAGTATAATTCAGACTATTGTTTTCCAAATCGTCTTGAGGCTATTCTTTCATTAAGATTAGCAATGAATATAAATCCTGATGATGCAAAAGCTCCATACTATTTAGGCAATCTTTATTATGATAAGCGTCAGTATGACATTGCAATAGAGCTCTGGAACATATCTGCTAAGAAAGATGCATCTTTTCCTACTGTATGGAGGAATCTTGCACTTGCTACATTCAATAAACTTGATGATGCTAAAAAGGCGAAAGAGTATATTCAACGTGCTTTCCTTTTGGATAAGAGTGATGCCAGATTGTTTATGGAGTACGATCAGTTACTCAAGAGACTTCGTACACCTCATGAAGAGAGGTTCAGAAACTTTATGGAATATGAATATCTTATTGAACAACGTGACGACCTCGTCTTGGAGAAAATTACACTTTTGAATCAACTGGGACGTTACAATGAAGCTAAAGAGCTGCTTGATTCACATATATTCCATCCATGGGAAGGTGGTGAAGGTAAAGTTTCAGGGCAATATCAATATTCTCGTGTTGAATTGGCTAAAATTGCTCTAAAGGAGAAAAGATATGAGGATGCTTTGGCTTTATTATCTGAATGTCTTGATTATCCGGAACATTTGGGAGAGGGCAAATTGCATGGCGCTCAGGAAAATGATTTCTATTATCTGATGGGCTGTGCATATGATGCTTTAGGAGATAAAGAAAGGGCAAGGGCAAGTTGGGAAAAAGCTATTCCGGGACCTACTGAACCTGCTGCAGCTTTATACTATAATGATGCAAAACCTGATAAGATATTCTATCAGGGAATGGCTCTGCTTAGATTAGGAAGGGGGGATGAGGCAAAAGGTCGTTTCTATGCTCTTGTTAATTATGGTGAGAAACATATCTTTGATGAGGTCAAGATGGACTACTTTGCTGTATCGCTTCCTGATTTGCTGATATGGGAGGATGACCTGAATGAACGTAATATTGTACATTGTAAGTATATGATGGCTTTGGGTTTTGAGGGACTTAATAATCATGGAAAGGCTTTGTCACTTTTGGATGAGATAGAGAAAAAGGATTGTAATCATCAAGGAATTGCTGCTTTTAGAAGTTTTATGGATAATAAATTATAAATTGTACCCTATGAGGAGTGAAATAAAATATATACTGTTTTCTATATTGTCCATGTTCGTATTGAGCATGGATGCACAACAAATTATCGATTTAAGCGGTCGCTGGGATGTTAAACTTGATAGTCTGAATCAAGAAGGATCAATTATGCTTCCAGGAACGACTGATGATGCCGGATTTGGTATAGCCAATACACTTACTCCCAAGATGGAAAAGCCACAGCTTCTTCATCTTACACGGAAACACTTTTTTGTAGGAGTTGCAACCTATTCGCGGGAGATAGAAATACCAAAGAGTATGGCAGGTAAATCGTTAGAATTGCTGTTGGAACGTGTGCTGTGGAGAAGCAGGCTGTTTATTGATGGTAAAGAGAATGCTTTTTACCAGAAAAGTCTTGTTACACCACATAGATATTTCTTGACAGAAGGTTTGAGTGCAGGAAAACATAAGATTGGGATTGTTGTAGATAATCATCGTCAGCATGATATCTCTTTCAATAATTTGGCACATGCTTATACTAACGATACTCAGGTTATGTGGAATGGTATATTAGGAAAGATGCAATTGCGTGCTTTACCTTCTGTAGAGATAAGTAGGGTAGAGGTATATCCTGACGTAGAGAATAAGAAGGTACGTGTAGTTACTCTACTTAAAAAGGAGGAGAAAGGTAATCTTTCGGGAGAGTTGTCGCTTAATATACCTTCCCTTAAAATTGTCTCCAATGTACAAAAACTTAATATCTCGCAGGATAATGTCACTGTAGAGAGTGTACTTTCAATGGGTAATGATTTTGAACTATGGAGCGAGTTTAATCCTAAGTTATATAATCTTGATGTTACCTTCAAAGGTAAGAAAGCCTATTCTTCAAAGAGCGTGACCTTTGGTATGAGAAGGATTGATAACAGAGATGGTGTGTTGAATATAAACGGCAACAGAATTTTCCTTCGTGGAACGCTGGAATGTTGTATTTTCCCTTTAAAAGGTACTCCTCCAACATCAGAAAAGGAGTGGGAAAAGGTATTTACCACTGCTAAAAGCTGGGGCTTAAACCATCTTCGATTTCACTCTTGGTGCCCTCCTGAAGCTGCTTTTGCTGTAGCAGATAAGATGGGTTTCTATCTACAGGTGGAACTTCCTCTTTGGTCATTACGTGTAGGCAAGGATAATGCAACGAACAGATTCTTATATAAAGAGTTCGATAATATTATAGAGAATTATGGAAACCATCCATCGTTCTGCTTATTGAGTGTAGGTAATGAACTACAACCTGACTTCGACTTATTGAATAACTTTGTTGCATACATGAAGGAGAGAGATTCACGTCATCTTTATACAACAACGACTTTTACATTTGAAAAAGGGCATGGTGACAATCCTGAACCTCAAGATCAATTCTTTGTATCACAATGGACAGATAAGGGATGGATCAGGGGACAAGGTGTATTCGACAGCGAGACACCCTCATTCAACAAAGACTATACTAAGGCAGCATGTGGGTATGGTGTGCCTGTCATTTCACATGAAATAGGACAGTATGCTGTTTATCCAAACCTAAAAGAGATAAGTAAATATACAGGTACATTAGATCCACTCAATTTCAAGGCTATTCGTGATGACCTTACAAATAAAGGTTTGATTGATAAAGCTGAAACTTACTTGAAGGTTACAGGGAAACTGGCTTTCCGACTCTATAAAGAGGAGATTGAGAGAGCTATGAAGACTCCATGTTTCAGTGGTTTCCAATTACTTGGGCTTCAGGATTTTTCAGGACAGGGTACCGCATTAGTCGGCTTGGTTGATGCCTTTTGGGATAATAAGGGAATTGTAAAAGAGGAGGAGTTCAGACAGTTCTGTTCACCTGTTGTTCCATTGGCTCGATTTGAAAAAGCTGTATATAGTGGAGATGAGATATTTCAGGCTGAGATAGATATTGCAAATTTCTCAGACAAATCATTAGATAATCATGTATTGTGGAGATTGAAGGATGACAAAGATAATATTGTAACACAAGGACGATTCTCTGATATTCTACTACCATGTGGTAAAACGACTGGATTAGGCAGGATATCGTATGACTTGAATAAAATTAAAGAGGCAGAAAAACTTACTCTTGATGTCATTGTAGAAAATAGCGAATGGAAGAATAGTTGGTCTATATGGGTATATCCTAAAGTAGATACAATTAATTATGGGAATGTAGTAGTCACTAAAAATATAGAAGAGGCAAAGAAAGCTTTAGCTAAAGGTAAAAAAGTACTTTACTCACCTGACTCTGCTCAAGTAAAAGGCATAGAGGGTAAGTTCGTTCCTGTATTCTGGAGCCCTGTTCATTTTCCTAAGCAGGCTGGTACCATGGGACTTCTGTGCCATGATATGCATCCCGCATTGAAAGGATTTCCTACTGATGACAGTACAGATTGGCAATGGTGGAATCTGACTAAACAGTCTAAAGTGATAGTTACCGATTCTATTGAATCTCAGATAGAGCCTATAGTTGAGGTGGTAGATAATTTTACCAACAACCGTCGTCTGTCAACACTTTTCCAGGCACGTTGTAACTGTGGGAAGATTGTTGTTTGCTCAATGGATATATTATCAAACTGCAGAAATAGACCGGAAGTAAGGCAACTTCTGATATCTCTATTGAAGTATATGAATAGTGATGAATTTAATCCGGAAAGAGAAATAAAAATATCTTCGTTAAACTCTTTTACTCAATAGTCCTCATTTCTTTGTTATAGCACAATTTTGTACTACTTTTGTGCTATAACAAAGAACTACTATGGCATTGGAACCCAAACAACTCTCTCTTGAGTTCATTGAAGATACATACGATAGCAATAATGACCTTGATGAAAAGAGGAAAATTGTTGTAATGAAGATAGATAGAGAGATCGATCTACAGATAGAGGAGTTGCGAAATGTTTTCCAAATACGTAAGAATGAGCTTGATGCAATTCATCGTAAGATGGAGGCTACGATGATGAAGGAAGATGAGTTCCTCCTTTTCGGTAATAGAGAGGGAACACTTGACCTGTTTCCTACAGAGAGATGTGATTTCTCAATGTCTAATATTAAAAGAATCGAATCTCCTATTTTGATGGAGATGGAGAAAATAAATAAAGAGATTGAGGAATTGAAGAATAATCGCGAGATACTTATTAAGAGGGAACTTGATCTGCTAAGTTCACAAAAAAGCCTCTTTGATTTATGATATAGTATCTGTTATTATATTATAAAACCTCCTTATAGAGCCTTTAACAAAATCAAATTTCATAAATAAAAGGAATAATATTGAACCTATTTCACTATTTCATACTAATTTTGTTATTCTTCGAAAAAACAGATAACAGATATGAAAAAAGAGATACCAATATTGTTGTTAACAGGCTACCTGGGTAGTGGTAAGACTACTTTAGTAAATAATATACTCAAGAATCGTAAAGGTATTAAGTTTGCAGTAATTGTAAACGATATAGGTGAAGTCAACATAGATGCTGAACTTATTCAGAGAGGTGGAGTGGTAGGTAAAAAAGATGATAGCCTTGTTGCTCTGCAGAACGGATGTATATGCTGTACATTGAAGATGGATTTAGTAAATCAGGTAGGTGAGATAACCTCTACAGGGAAGTTTGACTATATTGTCATCGAAGCAAGTGGAATATGTGAACCGGAACCTATAGCACAGACATTGTGCTATCTTCCTAATATGGATGAGGAACTAATAAAGAATGGTACTCCACGTCTTGATTGTATTACTACAGTAGTTGATGCTCTTCGCCTTCAGAGTGAGTTTGATTGCGGAAAAGAACTTACACGAAAGGATATTGATGAGGAGGATATAGAGAATCTTATCATCCAGCAGATAGAGTTCTGTAATATAATCCTGTTGAATAAAGTATCGGAGGTCTCTACTCAGGAACTTGCACGAATTAAAGAGATTATTCGTGCTCTTCAGCCTACAGCAAAGATTATTGAGTGCAACTATGCAGATATAGAACTTGATAATATAATCAATACTAATCTGTTCGCATTCGAGAGGGTAGCAACATCTGCCGGATGGGTACGTGAGATAGAACGTGGAGCTACAGAGAAAGAGGAGTATGAGGCTCTGCATCCATCAGAACATCATCACGAACATTATCATGAACATGACCACCATCACTATGAACATGACGATGAAGAAGAGCATGATCATGTATGTGATGAACATTGTCACCATCATCATCACCATAACAACGAAGGGGGAGAGGTTGAAGAGTATGGTATACAGACATTCGTATATTACCGTCGTCCTGCATTCGATATACATAAGTTCGATAGATTTGTCAGCACTAAATGGCCTAAGAATATAATTCGTGCCAAAGGTGTATGTTACTTTAACTCTAACCATGACATGTCTTATCTTTTTGAACAAGCCGGAATACAGAAAAAGATTAAAGAGGCCGGTCTCTGGTATGCTACTGCACCTGAGGAGGAGCTGATACATATCATGCAGAGAGAGCCGGAACTAATGCGCGATTGGAATGAACAGTATGGCGACCGTATGCAGAAGATAGTATTTATAGGGCAGAATCTTGATAAAGAGCAGCTCATACACGATTTGGATGAGTGCCTGGAGAAGTAGAAAATGTTTGCACTTATAGATTGCGATAGTTGTTTCTGTTCGTGTGAAAGAGTATTCGATCCATCACTTGAAGGGAAACCCGTTGTTGTTCTAAGCAACAATGATGGATGTGTTGTGGCAAGAAGTAAAGAGGCTAAAGCTCTCGGGATAAAGGAGTGTATGCCTTTTTATCAACTTGCCGAACAGTTCCCTGGAGTGAAGATTGAGGCAAGAAGTTCAAACTATACTCTCTATGGCGATATATCTGCCCGAGTAATGTCTATAATACGTGACTCTGCTCTCGAAGTAGAGGTCTACTCCATTGATGAGGCTTTTTGTAACCTGCAAGGCATGGATCATATGGATCTGAAGAAATGGGGAGAGGAGTTGGCTGCAAAGATAAAGAAATGGGTAGGTATGCCTGTTAGTATAGGGATAGCTCCAACAAAGACTTTGGCAAAGTTAGCCGGAAGGTTTGCAAAGAATTATCCTGCATATAATAAATGCTGTCTTATTGATAGTGAAGATAAGAGGATAAAATCTCTATCAATATCTCCTGTATCAGATGTATGGGGAATAGGACATAGGTTTGCAAAAAAATTAAACTACTACGGCATAAATACAGCTCTTGAGCTTTCTAAAAGAAGCGAGGGATGGGTAAGGAAGGAACTGACAGTTGTAGGTCTCCGTACGTGGAAAGAGTTGAATGGAATTAGTTGCATCTCATCCGACAATATGGAGAGTAAGAAGTCTATCTGTACAAGTAGAAGCTTTCCCGGAACAGTAACAGATAGAGATGAGATTCTTACGCATGTAGCCAACCATGCAGCACGTTGTGCATCTAAGTTGAGGAGACAGAAGAGTGCCGCATCTATACTTACGCTCTTTATCGCAACTAATCATCAACGTACTGATCTGCCGCAATATAGTAAATCTATAAACATAACTTTGCCTGCTCCATCAAACAGCGCTCATGAACTTATATTGGCTGTACATAAAGCACTTGATGTTATATTCATAGAGGGATATAAATATAAGAGGGCAGGTGTAATAGTCTCAGGAATCTGCTCGGCTGACGCTATTCAACAGGATTTTTTCGATATCTCTCCTGAACTTAAGGAACGTTATCGCAAGATATCTAAGGTTATAGATTCTGTAAATCGTAAGAATGGTGATGATACCCTTATAATTGCAAGGCAGCAATACAGTGCAGATACTGTAACAGGTAAGGCTTCAAAATTTAAGAATGTAATAAAGCATGAGTATCGTTCCCCATGCTATAGCACAAATCTAAATGATATAATAAGGGTGAAGTGATTATAATCTTTTCACCCTTTTCTTTATTGTGTAAATCACAACTCCCCAGATAATAAAGTTATTGTCTTTAGTAATCTTTATGCGGTCGTACTCTTTATTGGCCGGTACAAGCCATACTACTCCCGACTCCTTCATCGACAGATCAAGATATTTCAATGTGAACTCACCATCAAGATAACCTACTACCATGTCACCGTTTTGTGCCTCCAGTGATTTATCTATTACTAAGATATCTCCCTCTTCAATTCCGGCATCAATCATGCTATTTCCTATTACTTTGCCATAGAATGTTGCAGCAGGGTGATCAATAAGTTCTTTATTCAAATCCAGGGACTCTTCCAGATAATCTTGGGCAGGGGAAGGAAATCCGGCCCTTATGCCTGCGTCTGCAAATGGTATTGATAGGCTTTGACTAAAGTCCGCAGAAAATAATTTTACTTCATTCATCATTATTAGGCGTTTTATAGCATGATTTTAATTAACTATGTAAAAGTAATAAAAAAAACGATTCCAGAAGTGAAAGTTCTCAATTTGTAAGAAAAGTTTATTGTATAAAAGAGAGATGTAACATATTTAGAAATTGTTGTAACGAAACTATAATTATAATAATATATAATTAAGTTACTTTACAAAACATACTTTGTAAACCGTTCTTGAATACATTTTTTTTATGAAAAAACACTCTCTGGTATCTTTAGCATTTTGGGCCCTGACGTCTTTATGTTACGGTCAAGGTTTTGTAAATCCTGTTCTTCCTGGATTTCATGCCGATCCAAGTGTATGCCGCGCAGGAGAAGACTTCTATCTTGTGAACAGCACTTTCCAATATTTCCCTGGTGTTCCGGTATATCATAGTAAGGACCTTATCAATTGGGAACAGATAGGTGCATGTCTTACACGTCCTTCTCAGGTTGACCTGGAACATACAGATGAGAACTCAGGAATTTATGCACCTACAATACGTTATCATGAAGGACATTTTTATATGATAACTACTCTTTTTCCCTCCAGAAAGCATTTCTATGTCTACACAGATGACCCTGCAGGGGAGTGGTCGGAACCTATTGAGATAGAGTTTACTCGTGGAAGTTGTGACCCCACTCTCTTCTTCGATGAGGGGCGGTGTTATTTCCTTTGGAAAGATGTATATATTAAGATTTGTGAGATAGATGTCAAGACAGGTAAGCAGTTATCACCAATAAAAAGATTATGGTCAGGTGAAGGGGGACGTTATCCCGAAGGACCACATATCTATAAGAAGGACGGCTACTATTATCTTATGCTTGCAGAGGGAGGAACAGAGCATGGACATCATGTAAATATTGCAAGAAGCCGTTTCCTTGAGGGCCCATATGAACCTAATCCTTCAAATCCTATACTCTCACACTTTTCAGGAGAGATGCAGAATAGTGAGATACAGGGTTTGGGACATGCCGACCTTATTCAGGCTCCTGACAGTACATGGTGGATGATATGCCTCGGATATAGAACAAGTGGTTACCTGCAACATGTAATGGGTAGAGAAACTTTCCTGGCCCCAGTCAGATGGGATGATAATGCGTGGCCTGTGGTAAATGGTAATGGAACTATTCAGATAGATATGAAGTGTAAGACTCTTCCACAGGTTAAGTTGGCTGAGGAGAAGAAGAGAGTGGATTTTGATGAAGAGTCTTTGCCGCTTTATTGGAGCTATCTATGTAATCCACATAAGGAGAACTACTCTTTTAAAGAGAAGGATGGTTTCTTCAGCATGAGAGCTACATCAATAAATATTGATGAAATCGATTCACCCACATTCATTGGACGTCGTCAGACTCAGAAAGTCTTTACGGCAACAACCGTTCTTGATATGAGTAACTTGAAAGATGGTGATGAGGCAGGAATAACTGCTTATGCTTCGCACCATAATCACTATGATGTAGTTGTGATAAAGAATGGTGGAAAATATATTGTGAAAGGTAGAATAAGGATTGGCAACATGAATCATATTGAAAAGGAGATACTTGCTAATGGAAAGAATCTCTTTCTAAGAATAAATAGTGATGGTAATGATTACATTCTCTCTTTCTCTACAGATAATAAGAGTTATACAGAATTGGCTCGTCAGGGATATCGTTATCTCAGTACCGAGACTATAGGTGGATTTACCGGCGTTCACCTTGCCCTCTTTGCTCAGTCACAGAATAAGATTGGCGGATGGGCACATTTTGGCTGGTTTTATTATGATGATAAAAAATAATTATTACTTAGTATGAATAAATTTATAATTGCATTAGTCTCCATATTCCTATTTACTTCGGAAATAGTAAATGCTGCAGACCAGTTTGTATCTTTCTCTTTAGATAAAGATGGTATGATTCTGACATCAAAGGATCTTAATAACTTTAAAATTTACTGTGATGAATCAGACCATGAAGGTGTGCTTATGGCGATGGATAACCTTAGAAATGATATATTCAAGGTAACAGGTAATAAGCCTGATGTATCTGGTGAGATAGATAAAAGTGTAAAGATTATTGTTGGGTCATTAGACAAAAGCTGCATTATAAACCGACTTGTTAAGAGTGGTAAGATTGATGCTAAACTTCTTAAGGGTAAAAATGAGAAGTTTATAATCACAACATTAAAAAGCCCTGTAAAAGGTATAGATGGTGATGTTGTTGTAATAGCCGGAAGCGATAAGCGTGGTACAATTTATGGTATTTACGAGATGTCACGTCAGATAGGAGTATCGCCATGGTATTGGTGGGCTGACGTGCCTGTCGAAAAAAGAGATACCATAACAATAAAAAGAGGTATATATACAGATGGTGAACCTAAAGTAAAATATCGTGGCATATTCATTAATGATGAGTGGCCATGCATGGGAGGATGGGCAACAGAGAAATTCGGCGGGTTCAACTCTAAGATGTATGTTCATATGTATGAACTCCTTCTACGTCTTAAAGCTAATTTTATGTGGCCGGCAATGTGGAGTGCAGCATTCTATGCTGATGATCCGCAAAATAGCGTTTTAGCTGATAAGATGGGCATTATAATCGGTACGTCTCATCATGAACCTATGGCACGCAACCATCAGGAATATGCCCGTAACAGAAAAAAATATGGTGAATGGAATTACCAGACTAATAAGGAGGGGGTAGAACGCTTCTTCCGTGAGGGGATAGAACGTATAGGCAATAAAGAAGAGGTGGTGACTATAGCAATGCGTGGCGATGGTGATGCTCCAATGGGTGATGATACAGACACTCGTCTTCTGGAAAATATAATAACAGCACAGAGAGATATCATTAAGAAGATAACCGGGAAAGATCCATCTAAGACACCTCAGGTATGGGCCCTTTATAGCGAAGTCTTGGAATATTTTGATAAAGGAATGAAGATTCCTGATGATGTGATGGTATTGCTGTGTGATGATAACTGGGGAGATGTGCGTCGTCTACCCGATTTAAAATCCAAGATACATCCCGGGGGATATGGAATGTACTATCATGTTGACTTGCATGGTGCACCACGTGCATATCAGTGGCTTAACATGACGCAGATACAGCATATGTGGGAACAGCTGTATCTCACATACAGCTATGGAGTAGATAAGATGTGGATTCTTAATGTAGGCGACTTAAAACCTAATGAATTTCCAACTGACTTCTTTCTGAAAATGGCTTGGAATCCAGAGAAATATAGAGCAGATAATCTTATGGATTATACAATAGACTTCTGTCGTGAACAGTTTGGTGAGAAGGAGTCTTATGAAGCTGCAAGAATACTTGACCTATATTGCAAATATGCATCAAGAGTGACAGCAGAGATGCTTGACGACAAAACATACAATCTTATATCCGGTGAATTTAAGGGTGTAGCAGATGAATTCTTAGCTCTTGAGGCTCATGCAGTACGTCAGTACAACTCTTTGCCTGAAGAAAAGAGGGCTGCTTATATGGAACTTATTCTTCATCCTGTTCAGGCAATGGCCAATCTTTATGAGATGTATTATTCGGTTGCAATGAACAGAAATCTTGCAAAGAATATGGATGCAAATGCAAATTATTGGGCCGATAGAGTGGAATATTGTTTTAACCGTGACTCTCTTCTCTCTTGGGAATATAACCACAAACTGATGGATGGCAAGTGGAATCATATAATGGATCAGACTCATATAGGTTACAGAAGTTGGGATGAGCCAAAAGAGGGGAACATCATGCCAAAAGTTATCAGGATAGACAAGTCTGCAAATGATGGAGGATATATATTTAATTCAAAAGATGGATATGTAGTTATGGAGGCTGAGCACTATTCTAAAGCTCTATCTAACGATAAGAGTAAGTGGACTGTAATACCTGGATTGGGGCGTACTCTTTCTGGAATATCACTAATGCCATATACAGAAGAGTTAAAAGGGGCCTCTTTGACATATAAGATTAAATTAAATAGTACTTTTAAAGATGTGCGTGTAAGAGTGATATTGGACAGTACACTCCCTTTTATAAAGGGCGGACATAGTTTCTCAATCTCTATAGATAATGATAAAGAGACAGTTGTAAACTATAACTCAGAAATGACTTGGAAAAACTGCTATTCAAAGATGTATCCGGCAGGAGCAGCAAGAGTTATCGATAGTGATATACTGTTCAATGATGTAAACTTGCAAGAGGGTGAGCATACACTTACTATAACTCCGTTATCTCCGGCAATAGTGCTGCATAAGTTTATCATTGACGGTGGTAAAGGGGAGTGGGGACGCCTTAACTTACAAGAGAGCTCATATCAACGTAATATAGGAAACAGATAAACATATTAAAATGAAGAGACAAGATTTACTTTTATTAATCTCATTATTTCTTTTGCCGCTATCATTATTGGCAGAGAACAATCCAAGAAGTGAAATAAACTTCAACAGAGAGTGGAAATATATGCGTGGAGATTATTCCAAAGCAGAGTCTAAAAATTATGATGATTCAAAGTGGGAGAATATTGGTCTGCCACACTCATTTAGCATACCATATTTCATGTCACGCGATTTCTATACAGGCTATGGATGGTATCGCAAGCAGTTCTCTCTTTCGGGACAGGACCTTAGTAAAGTTCTCTCTTTAGAGTTTGACGGAGTTTTCCAGGAGGCAGAGATCTTTATAAATGGAGAGAAGGTAGGCACGCATCGTGGTGGTTACACCGGTTTCTCTGTAGATATAACAAAATCAGCTAAGAAAGGTGAGAATATAGTTGCAGTGAGGGTGAATAATCTTTGGCAGGCAACTCTAGCGCCACGAGGAGGTGAACATGTTTTCAGCGGAGGTATCTATAGGAATGTAAGATTGATTAAGAAAGATAATACACATATCTCATGGGCAGGTATAACTGTAACTACTCCTGAACTGGAGAGTAGCAATGGAGAGGCAACTACTGTACATATAAAGAGTGAAATATGCAATAAAGATAAGTCAGATACAAACTTCAGACTTATATCCAAAGTTATTGACAAATCAGGAAAGGTCATATCAAAGGTGGAGAGCAATATAGAGGTTCCATCGATGACAACTCTTGTTATATATCAGGCTACTCCATCAGTAAAAAGCCCTTTACTCTGGTCACCCGATTCTCCTGTACTCTATTCAATGGTAAGTGAACTCTATAAAGGTGGCAAATTGATAGATAAAGAGGTAACAAAATTCGGATTCCGTTGGATAAAGTGGAGTGCCGATAAAGGATTCTTCCTGAATGGAAAACATCTCTTCTTCCATGGTGCAAATGTTCATCAGGATCAAGCCGGCTGGGGTGATGCTGTCACCGAAGAGGCTTCACGCCGAGATGTAAGGATGATTAAAGAGGCTGGTTTCAATATGATAAGAGGCTCACACTATCCTCATTCACCTGCTTTTGTTGAGGCATGCGATGAAGAGGGAGTTCTCTTCTGGTCGGAGGCACCATTTTGGGGAACTGCCGGTGACAAGAGTGACGGATACTGGACCTCAAGCGCTTATCCAAATAGAAAAGAGGACTGTGAGGAGTTTGAAAAGAGTGCACTTGACCAATTGGGAGAGATGATAAAGATACATCGTAACAGCCCTTCTATAATAGTGTGGAGTATGTGTAACGAACCATTCTTCACCTCACCAAATACCATGGATGGAGTAAAGAGTCTGTTGAAGAAGATGGTAAACCGCACTCATGAACTTGATTCGACTCGTCTTGCTGCCATTGGTGGCTCACAGCGTCCTTTAGGGAAAGACCGTATTGATTTGATTGGCGACGTGGCAGGATATAATGGAGATGGAAGTACTATTGTTGACTTCCAGAATCCAGGCATACCAAATGTTGTCACTGAATATGGAAGTACCACATCCGACAGACCGGGAGAGTATAATCCGGGATGGGGAGACTTAAATAAGGATGAAGGATGGAAAGGAAGAGATTGGCGTAGCGGACAAGCTATATGGTGTGGATTTGATCATGGAAGTATATTTGGACCCGATATGGGAAAGATGGGAATGGTAGACTATTTCCGTATCCCCAAAAGATCATGGTATTGGTATAGAAATGAGTATAGACATATTGCTCCTCCACAATGGCCTGTCGATGGTGTGCCATACAGACTGGCTCTGCATGCTAGCAAGGTGAAGAATATAGCTGCCGATGGTACCGATGATGTGCAACTCACAGTAGTTGTTCTAGACTCTTCAGGAAGAGAGATTACAGATTCTCCCGATGTAACGCTTAAGGTAATATCAGGTCCCGGCGAATTTCCAACAGGTTCATCTATATCATTCAGAAAAGATGACGATATACGCATACAGGATGGAAAGGCAGCTATATCTTTTCGCTCATATTATTCCGGAATAACTGTTGTAGAAGCTACTTCTAAGGGACTGCAAAGTGCAAAAGTCTCTCTCTCATTTATAGGTGCACCATTATATAAGAAGGGTATCTCACAGCAAGTGACAAATAGACCATATAGACGTTATGTACGGAATAAAGGGGAGGAGGCAGGTCATTTCGGACTTAACAATCCTACCTTCTCAACAACTTCCGAAAGTGGCAGATCATCAGGATATGCGTGTGATGGTAAAGTGGAGACCTTTTGGCAACCTGTTACAAGTGATAATAATGCTTCATGGACTCTTGATATGGAGAGATGGCCTGTCATAGATGAGATAGTTATTAAGTTTGCGCAGTCTGGAGCTTACAAATATATACTTGAAGTCTCTGAAGATAATAAGGGATGGACTAAAGTGAAGGACCTTTCAGATAATAAGAGCCTTTTTGACAATCAGGTCGTAAAAGTAGACTCAAAAGAAAAATATAGATTTGTCCGCATCTCATTCCCATATTATGATGGATATGTAATTCCTAAGTTAAGTGAGGTTGACGTTAAAGGTAGCTTAGATAAATAGGCATAATATTAATAGATAAGATGCTATAAGAATATAAACATTCTAAATAGGAAGAGTGTTTCTATATTTGTTAAGTATAAGAAAAAGGGTGGTAAGAACGTTTTTTAATTTCCTACCACCCTAAATATATATAACTGCCTACTATTTCTGTTTACTTGGTGCGCTTAATTGTATAAATCACTTTACCACTATTATCAATCATGTGCATATTAAGTTCTTTTTTGTCTATTGTAAAGAGTGAAAACCCAGATTCTGGGCTACAGAATTTTGTCTCTTTAATAGGCTTTACCTTACGACTTAATGAAGCAGATGAGTTTACTACATAATCAATTTTATTGCCTGGCATCTTAATGTGTTGGAAATTATGAATATGTCCGCTAGCATAGATGTCTACATTGTGTTTGCGCAGTATAGGGTCAAGGCGTTGTTGAAGATCGGTACGCTCTGTGTCACTTTTGGGAGTCTCTGCATATATAGGATGATGACCAATTACTATTACCCAATCTTCTTTAGCAGAAGTTAATACAGAGTCCAACCAATTCAACTGCTTGTCCATATCTTGTTGTGAAGCATCAGGGTATGTCTTTGTATCTTTACGATACTTATCTATTAGTGGAGTTGTATCTATTATTACAAATCTAACTGTTGTCCCTTTATCTTCGAATGTTTTAGTATAGTAGCGTGCGGGCATGCTCCAACGATGACTTACATTTGTATAGTCCAACACTGCTTGTGTGTTACCGCGGTATTCATGATTGCCTAACATAGGGAACCAGTCTATCATCAATTCCGGGTGTTTGTATATTAATTCATAATTAGTCATCCAAAGTGGATCGTTTACACTACGTACCCCTTCAAAGTGATGTACATCTCCTGCTGCAAATACACACTCAGGGCCTACTATTTCAGCCATTTCTCCCATCATTTCAGCTATTGGTTTCTGGTCGTAATATCCGTTACGTCCCAAATCGTTAGCCATATAGAAGTTCAATTGTTTCTCTAATTTACCCCATTCTGCAGCTGTCTGAGCAAAACAGCTTGAGCTTATGATGGTAGCGAAAACTAATATTATTATTTTTTTCATATTCGTTTTTATTCAGTTGTTATTAGAAATTGATCTTAACACCTGCATTAACACGTACTCCGTAGTATTCTGCTTGCATTGTACGATCTTTATGACCTTGATAGTAACGCAATGGTTGATTTAATAAGTTACCTGCTTCAGCATAGATCGTAGTCTTATATTTGCTACCCCATGTATAACTTGCATTCAAATCTAAATAGTTTACAGAATCGTAGTAGCGGTCTAGCTCACGGCTACCTGTATTCATTTGGTCGATAAATGCAGATGCAGTATTATACGACAATCTAACATTCAAACCACTCTTTTCATAGAACAAAGATGCATTAGCAGTGTGTTCAGGTGAACCAGCCATCTTGACATCATCTCCATCTGCAATACTCAGGATAGGATTGTAGTTGTTAGTTGATGAGTGAGTATAAGTATAGTTACCGTAGAAACCTACACATTTCAAAGCTGGAGCGATAAATCCGAAGTCACGTTGGTAAGCAAACTCAGCACCAAATATACGTGCATCATAAGCATTCATATTCTGTGTTACCTGAAACTTTGTATCAGCATAGTTACCCAATCCTAGTTGGCTTCCTGTCATATATCCTAATGCCTCAACGTTTACGCTTTTCACATCCTTGTAGAATACACCGGCACTAACCAAACCTACGCTCTTGAAATAGTAATCGATAGATAAATCGAAGTTGTTTGATGTTGTAGGTTTTGTGTTTGGGTCACCGATAGTAGCCTCTTCGTCTGCAAGGTTAAAACTCTTATTAGCAATTAATGCAGAGTATTTAGGGCGTGATAGCGTTTTAGTATATGAAGCACGAATGTTTCCGTTATCATTCAACTTATATTTCAATAATATACTTGGTAACAAGTCTGTATAGCTATTCTTTTGATCACCGGTAGGAGTTAGGCTCTCTTCTTCATTCTCATCCATTTGATAAATGGAACCAGATGTCTTTAGGTGTGTGTCCTCTATACGCAAACCTAATGTAAGGTCGAACTTGTCACCCAATTTTTGGTCAAAACGTAAATAACCAGCCAATATATTTTCTTTTGCTTTATAGTTACCAGCTTCTTCTTCTAGCACCTCTTTACCTTCATATTTAGAGAAGTCAATTTTACCCAAATAGCCCTTATCGATAAATGAAGTTCCTGTAGGATATTGTTTTCCTGGCATAAATCCACTTCTGATCTGAGAAGTTAAATTATTATTCCAGTCAGCAATAATATCTCCATTATATTCAAAGAAGTTTGTTTCACGTTCTTTGTCTTTGCTTACGAATTTACCACCGAATTTCAATGAGTTACCAAATTCGCCTTGTGATAATGGTAATTCAAAGTTCATACGGAATTTATACTCATTTTCTACAATAGATTGGTTAGAGTTAGTCAATTCGTCTATTTTCCATCCAGCATCTTTTATGTTTGGTAGTGATTTTGTTGAGTATGGGAATTCATCAAATACATCTGCGAAACTTGAGCCATAGTCTTCTCCTTTATATGATATAGCTGCATAACGTTCATTAGGACGATCTTCTGTAGCACGTGAATAGCTACCAGCCCAGTCCATCATTAAGTTGCCAAGCATGTGTTCACCATCAAGTGTGAAGTCCATTGTTTGTTGACGTTCTAAACGAGCATTTCTGTTGTCGCTTGACCCGGCTTTTGTTTGTAATACAACACTTTGCTTAGATGCTTTCGAGTTAAGTTTCTTATAGCTTACGCGATAACGGTTCTCCCAGTCGTTACGACGGTTATATATTCCTTTGAAAGAGATTTTATGATTTTCATTAAACTTGTAATCTAATGCTGCTGAGTAGCTTTGACGTTCGCGAGTTACATAATATTGACGAGCTTGTGCTTCCTTAAGTTCTACTTCACCATCATCGTTAGTTTCATATTCAAACTCAACGTTGTCTGAACCACCTGGAGCATATTGGTAAGAGGCTGCAAGCATAATGCCCAACTTGTCATTAAAGAGACGCTCTCCCCATGTAGCACCTAGATTCAATTGCGCTTTTTCGCTAATCCAGTTATATCCTGTACCTGCTGTTACATTAAATACACGATTATATGGTGTGTTCTTTGTAACCAAATTAATAGCTCCACCAATAGCATCACCATCCATATCCGATGTAACAACCTTGCTTACCTCTATAGTCTGCACCATATCTGCAGGTATCAAATCAAGTTGCACATTACGAGTATCACCTTCAGCAGAAGGCAATCTATTACCATTTACTGTTACAGAGGTAAGATCTGCACTTGTACCACGAACTTGTCCGAAGCGTGCTTCACCTTGGTCATATTGAACATTGATACCGCTGATGCGCTTCAAGGCATCACCGATGTTTGAGTCTGGAAATTTACCTACTTGGTCTGCCGAAACGACATTCTTTACACCCATAGCATTCTTTTGTACGCTAAGAGCTTTACGTTGTCCTGTAAAGACTCCATTTACTTTTACTTCTTGTAACTCAACGCCTTCGTTCATTACAATATCTTTCTCCAAAGTCTTACCTTTGGGTACTGTAATTTTCAATTCAATAGGATTATATCCTACGTAGCTAACTTTTACGGTATACGTTCCAGGTTTCAATCCTGTAAGAGTGTAATTACCATCTATATCACTAATAATACCTTTTTTTAAGCTCTCTACCATAATAGAAGCACCTGGCAACACTTGTTGCTCGTTGTCCATTACTCGTCCTCTCAATACACTAGCTTTTTCGCTTAATTCTTTTTCAATTGCAAAAGTATTACTACTTATACTTGTTGCTAATAACATGAAAGATACTAATTTGACAATTCTTCTCATCTTTTATTATTTAAATTGATTGTACAAAAGTATCTATGTCATATTACCATATAAATACGAAAAATTAACAATTAAGCTAAATAAAAGAAACAAACAGGTTACATAATAGAATATTGGACAAAGTAGTATGATTCATCTGAAACGTTGTATATGTCACAATTATTTATAAATTGTTTATGTTTTTGGGTGGAGCAAACATTTATTATTGTCAATTTTTTATTTTTGTACTTTTCTGACACTAACTTAATTATTGAAAATGCAGAATAATACTTTTTCCACGACATTTGCCGATTCCAAACCTCACTATGAACTATTGGATGGGTTACGAGGAGTCGCAGCTCTTCTTGTAGTTTGGTATCATATTTTCGAAGGATACTCTTTTGCTGGGAATAAACCTGTAGAAGGAATAAATCATGGATATCTTGCCGTTGATTTCTTCTTCATACTTTCAGGGTTCGTAATAGCTTATGCCTATGATGATCGCTGGGGCAAGAGTCTGACAAAGAAAGATTTCTTCAAACGTCGTCTTATACGATACATCCTATGGTCATCATGGGAGCAATCTTCGGAGTAATAACTTTTATTGTTCAGGGAGGAGTACAGTGGGATGGAACACATATTGCAAACTCTGCAGTTATGATTGCACTGCTTCTAGCAATGTTCCTTATTCCGGCTTATCCAGGAGCGAGTTATGAGGTGCGTGGAAATGGTGAGATGTTCCCACTAAACGGTCCATCTTGGTCATTGTTCTTTGAATATATAGGGAATATTCTCTATGCACTCTTTATACGTCGTCTTTCAAATATAGCACTTACCCTGCTTGTTGCCATAAGTGGCATAGCATTGGCTTGTTTTGCTATATTCGATGTATCTGGATATGGATATATTGGGGTGGGATGGACTCTTGACGGAGTGAATTTCCTTGGCGGATTTCTAAGAATGATATTCCCTTTCTCAATGGGTATGCTTCTATGGCGTAATTTCAAACCTGTAAAGATAAGAGGCATATTCTGGATATCTACAGTTGTGCTTTTTGCTCTCTTTTTTGTTCCGGAAATTGAAGGCAAATCACTTATATCTTTCAACGGACTGTTTGAGACAATATGCATTATCTTTATATTCCCGACAATAGTATGGCTGGCTGCATCGGGCAGAACAACAGATAGAAAATCTACCGCAATTTGTAAATTCCTTGGCGCAATATCTTATCCTCTATATATGGTGCATTATCCATTCATGTATCTCTTCTATGGAACGCTTATTAATACTAGGCTGTATACCTTTGCTGAGACATGGCAAGTGGCTCTGACGATATATATTTGGAATATTGTACTAGCTTATATTACTCTTAAGTATTATGATGAACCGTTTAGAAAATGGCTCTCTTCAAAGTTCCTAAAGAAGAAAGGATTGAAAACATAATAAAAAGTAATGGCTGTCACCCTACGATGACAGCCATTACTTTTTATTGTGAGAACAGATCAGTCTATATCTCTGTTTGTTGTTTTCTTGGCATTCTTCAAATAATCAGAAGGTGTTGCTCCGAACTCCTCCTTGAAACATTGCCTGAAGTAGAATATATTATTGAATCCTACATGGACTGATATTTCAGAGATGTTATATCTGCCTTCTAGCAATAACTCCCTGGCATGTTTCATCTTCATCTTTCGTATGTACTCATTTGTTGATAGTCCGGTAAGGGCTTTCATCTTGCGGTAAAGTGTTGAGCTACTCATAAACATCTTGTCTGAGAGATAAGCTATATCCATCTTATTAGATGCTAAATTCTCTGCAATCAATCCATTCAGCTTCTGCAGGAACTCGTTGTCCAGAACACTTAGTGTCACCTCCGGTTCTCCCTCCTTAACCTCTTCCTCTCTGTTGATATCATTATTCTTATAGTATGATGCCAGCATGTTGCGTGAGTTTAATAGATTCTCTATTCTGCTCCTAAGCAGACTTGAACTGAATGGCTTTGTAAGATATGAGTCTGCGCCAATTTGATATCCCTCTTCCTTGTCCTTCAATGAGTCTTTGGCTGTAAGTAGTATGATAGGAATATGACTTGTACGTATATCATTTTTCAATATCTTACACATAGTGTTACCATCCATTATAGGCATCATAATATCACTTACTATAATGTCAGGTATGATTTTCAGAGCTTCATCTCTTCCCTGTTGGCCATTTTGAGCTATATGTATTTCATAGCTATCCTTGAAGGATTCAGCAATATATTCAGCTATCTGCCTATTATCTTCAACAATGAGTAGAATATTCTTATCCGACTTGTCCTGTTCAGGCATGATCTCTTCAATAGTTTCTTCTTCGCCCTCTTCAACTTCCGAATGTAAAGCATTAGGATATGAGTTGTCAGCAGGTAGTTTTATGCGGAAGGTGCTTCCCACATTTGGAGTACTTTCAACAGATATCTCACCTTCGTGTGTCTCCACAAGTCGCTTAACTAAGGATAGTCCTATACCTGTCCCAGATACCATGCTGTTTCTCTTCTCCTGATAATAATTCTCAAAAATATGTGGCAGAGCCTCTTCACTTATACCATATCCGGTGTCGCTAACCACTATTTCCACAATACTGTTAGAGTCGTTCTCTTTCAACTCCACTCCGATAGTCACAAGCCCTTTTTCTGTATATTTCAAAGCGTTTGAAATCAGATTATCGAGTATTGTCTGAATGATCTCCTTATCAAAATAGAATGTTATATTCTCGTTAGGTATATGGCACTTTATATTTATCTCATTCTTTACATTGAGTGATATATATTTCTGACATGTATCTTTTATCTGTGGGACGATGTTCTTCTTCTCCACACATAGATGTCGGTTCTGCGTCTCAACCTTTCTGAACTCAAGTAGTTGATTTATCAGGTCAAGCAATTTGACAGCACTTTTATGTATCACATTTATCTTCTGTGAGTCACCGGAATTCAGTGATTTGTTATGAGTAAGGTCTTCCAGTGGACCAATTATCAAGGTGAGGGGAGTCCTTAGCTCATGAGTGATATTTGTATAGAAACGTAATCTCTCATTATTAAGTTCCTGCTCCTGTTCACGCATCTTCTTTTCAACTTTGTAAAGAGATTCCACCTCCAATCTATCTTTATATTGTGTGGTAAGGTAGAATATAAAGACTCCAATTAGAATAACATATATAATCTTAGCCCATATTGTAAGCCATATAGGAGGAGCTATATAGATATTCAGAGTAGATATCTCATCCGACCATTGTTGGTTATGTATTCTGCTTTTGATACTGAACTTATAGTCTCCAGGAGGCAGTCCTCTGAAAGTAACGCTGTTAGAACCATTTATGGTGTACCAATTATCTGATAACCCTTCAAGCTGATAAGCATAATCCACCTGATTGGTAAGAGCAAAGTTTGGTATGTTGAAAGTTATGGTGAAGCTGTTCTGCTTGTAGTTTAAATTCACCTCTTTTTCACCGATAATATTGATTTCATTCTGTGCATTTTCATTGCTTTCAATGACTCCGGCAACCTCAATTGTATTTATAAGTACTTTAGGTGAGGTGCGTTTTTTCAGAACATTTTCAGGATTGAAGAAACAGACTCCATTAATAGATCCGAAGTAGATATTGTTCTCCTTATCTTTTGCTACACTTCCTCTACAGAAACTTCCTAAAGGAACATCATCCCGGTGTCCATAGTTATATATAATATTTTTTCCACCAATAAGGCATGAGATACCATGGTTGCTGCTTATCCATATATTCTTTTCTCTATCTTCAGTTATAGCAAAGATATGAGCATTGGTAAGACCGCTTTCACGGTTGTATACATGATATTTCTTAAGAGAACCGTTTTCGAATTTCACAAGTCCTTCTCCAGTTCCTACCCAAATATTGCTACGGCTGTCTGCAAATATAGTGTTGACTGTATTTGATGGGAAGTTGTTGTCTACATTATGCGATACGATGAGTTTCATATCCGAAGAGTATACTGCCATTCCATCACCAAAGAAGCCAACCCATACTCTTCCCTTTGAGTCTTTATATAGAGAACGCACGAGGTTGTTTTCAAGAGAGTAGTGCTTAACCATCTTCTTGCTGTCACGGTTAACTACATAAATACCTTGGCTAGTTCCAACCCATATCAATCCACTTTTATCCTCAAAGAATGAACGTATGTCTGCATCATTCGATTCATTGTTATTGAGTGATATCTTTTCAAACTTTTGTGTCTTTGTATTGAAATATCGTATTCCACCATAGAATAATCCGAACCACAAGCCACCTTTTGAGTCGCATAGTGATGTCTGTATATTGTTGTTGTTACTTCCGTAGTCATTCGTTTTAAAGACATTTTTCCTTCTTCCGTTCTGAAAAAGGTTGATACCTCCTCCGTCAGTACCTATCCATAGTTGTCCGCTTTTGTCAAAGCATACACTTGAAGCAGTTTTATTTGTAAGTGAGTTGAAATATAGATTAGGAGTATACTCATATGTATTGAATAGGGGAGCCTCTTGGCTGATGAAGTTTATTCCGCTTCCCCATCCGCCAATCCACATATTTCCGTATGAGTCCTGATATATACTTCTTATAGAGTTACCTGATAGTCCATAGTCATCATCCCCCTCTTTTATAAAGGTGAATCCTGCTTGTATCTGTGAGTTGAACAGATGCTGAGAGAGATCAAGAATTGCAATACCCCCAAGTTCCATCGCAATCCACAACTTATTATCCTCAGTCTGCCTTATTGAGTATATTCTATGAGAAAGATTACGATTACCATCATTTATAACCATGAAGTTTTCCTTCTGAGGATTGTAAAGAGCTACTCCGTTTGATGTGCCAACCCAAATATTGCCAAGTCTGTCTTTATAGATACAGGTCACCTCATCATCAGGGATAGAGCTTGCATCACCTTCAATATGACGGAAATTTTTAATTTGCTTGGTCTTTAAATTCAGGATAGAGAATCCATGACGTACATGTCCAATATATAGGTTACCATCTTTTCCATCAAAAGCGGTCCATATATTATTGCTTGGAAGTCCAGGCAAGGTGGTGGTGTTATAATGTGTAAACTTCTTGCTCTCCTTGTTGTAATAGTCTATACCTTTCCAATATGTGCATATCCATAGGTTACCATCCGACGATGGCATAATCTTGGTAATGTCATCGGTAATCAGGCTATTTGGATCTTTGGGATTCTTTCTATAGGTATAGAATTTGTTCTTTCCGTAGTCGTATGCATTTATACCTGCCCTTTGTGTTGCTATCCATAGTATAGAGTCAACGGGGTCATCCAACAAGCCATTCAGCTCGTTGCCCGAAAGAGAGATATTTTTTCCCTTCTCTTTATAGAAAGAACGGAAATTTATACCATCGAACATATTCAAGCCTTCCTCGGTGGCAAACCACATAAAACCGCGCTTGTCTTGCTCAATAGAGAGAACATGATTGTTTGATAATCCCTCCTTAATACCTAGGCTTTTTATCACATAATTCTGTGCTAAAAGATTAAGTGGCAATATTACAAACAGTGAAAATATTAGCTTTTTCATCATAGAGATAATGGGTTTATGTTTCAGTCACAAAAATATGCAAAATATGACTATAAATCATGCAATGAATGATTTGTATACTTCAAATGAAAGATTTATTAATCGAATATTGACTTTTACCTTTCATATTTACAGCGAAAAATAAAATAAAGTAAAATTATTGTTGAACAAAATCGTAATATTTTATGAAAAAGCAATTCATGAATGTCTCTTTTTTGGCATTTCTGTCGATGGCTTTGAGTTTTTCGACTGTCAGTTGTAGCGATGATTCAAGCTATCCTGATGTTGATGGACAAGATCCAACGATGAAAATGGCAAGTGAGCATATTCAGACGGCTGCAGGCCGCTCTATTTCATTAAAAGGTACATTGGAAGATAAAGATGGTATCGCATCTGTTAATCTGAAATGTGCAGATCTTAACCTTAATAAAACAATCGACTTGATTGAAATCTATGGAGAACCAAAAGTATCATATGATTTGGACTACAAATTCCAAATTCAAAAAGATGAAATTGGTGAATCTTTCACTGTAACAGTAACAACAACCGACGTTGGTGGACGTAGTGTTTCTCAAGACGTCTTAGTTACTATGGACGGTGACTTTGAAAGTCCTGTTTTCACAGTTGCACCAGGTAGCGAAGTAGCAGTACTTCTTAAATCTGAGACACGATTCGCTCTTACCTTGAACATATCAGATGACAGAGCTTTGGATTATGTAACAGTACAGATTCCTTCTATATCAGGTTACGAGCCAAAACGTATCGAAGCAAATGGTCAGAAGAGTGTTGAATTCAAAGACAAAATTATTCTTCCAAGTGTATTGAAAGTATACGATATAGTAATGACTGCTTACGATAAGAGCGGCAACTCTACTATAAAGACTACTACACTTACTGTTTCTGAACTACAGGACTTCTCTAAGATGTATCTTGCTGATGTTGCTACTGTAGAGGAACTTAACAGTGACGTATTTGGCGTTCCTATGTTAATTAAACATACAGGAGCTTATGAATATGAGGCTGAGTACTACAACCAAAAGGCTGGTACAAACATCTTCTTTATTCCACAGAAGACTGACTTCGCACCTATCTGTTTCGGATTAGATCCAGAAGATAGCAACAGACTTACAGATGACCCTGAAACAGCTAAGCCTATAGTACTTTCTCAGGCAGGTGTATATTATAAGGTGAAATTCAACACAATGAATAGTACTTATAGTATAAGCACATTGTCAGTGGCAAATGCTATCGATCCTGCTCCACATGAATTCAACTCTATATCTTTGGATACATGGGATAATGGTGGTTCATGGTTACAGAAATTCTATTTCGGTTATATGACAAGCAACCCAAGAGAGGTGGCAACTTTTGTACAGGATCCAACTAATCCTCATCTATACTCTCTTCCAGATCCATTGGTACTTGAGGCAGGTCAAAAGATGAATTTTGTAATTCATAACTGGCATTCAGATGGATGGTGGAACTACTGTACATGGCGTGTGGACAACTCAGATGCACCTGAAACATTTGACTATTACGGAAATAAAAAGAATCCGGCTTGGACTGAACCAAACGGAAAAGATAACTGGGCTAAGCCTGTTGTTCAGAAATCCGGTTCATATAAGTTATGGTTTGATGCTCACTTGGGCAGAGGTAAACTTGTCCCTGTAAAATAAAAAAGTAAAACATTATGAGAAAGCAATTTATAATAAAGAGGGCTACTGCATTCTTGTTTTTCAGTATGCTATGTCTTATTTCCTTTGCCCAGTCGATAACTGGTACTATAAAAGATAATACCGGAGAAGCTATTATCGGTGCCAATGTAATGGTAAAGGGAACAACAAATGGAACTGTTACTGATTTAGATGGTAATTTTTCTATTAATGGAGTGAAGGCTTCGGATATCTTGTCTATATCTTATATAGGTTATTTACCACAAAGTATAAAAGTAGGTAATCAGAAGAATTTTCAGATAGTACTTGCAGCTGATACAAAAACTTTGGAAGAGGTTGTTGTAATTGGTTATGGTACTGTTAAAAAGAGCGACCTTACCAGTTCAATATCTACTGTTAAGTCAAAACAGATCACTGAAGTTACAACAGGTAATGCCATGGATGCTTTACAAGGTAAAGTAAATGGTGTTCAGGTAATGAGTGGTGGTGGTCCGGGTTCTGCTCCAAAGGTTTTGATTCGTGGTGTTACAACAGTAAACGGAAGTGACCCTCTATATGTTGTAGATGGTATGCCTGTTGGAACAAACATCAATTTCCTTAACAGCAATGATATTGAGTCTATGGAGGTATTGAAAGATGCTTCTGCTGCTGCAATTTATGGTACACGTGGTTCTAATGGTGTTATCCTTATCACAACAAAGAAGGGTTCAGCAGGAACTACTCGCTTCACTTTCAGTGCAAACGCAGGTTTTCAGACAATAGGTAATCCAAATATGGCTGATGCAGCCGAATATGAAGAGGTGTTCAAAACACGTTATACAAATGATGGACGTACTCCTACATGGGATGGTACTGGTAAGACTACTAACCCTAATGGTACAGACTGGTGGAATGAAACTGTAAACAAGACTGCTCTTGTTCAGAACTACTCTTTCGGTGTATCAGGTGGTAATGATAAGTTGATATACAATCTTAGCTTAGGTTATTTCCGTAACAACTCACAGTTTGATGTAGGTTATTGGGATAAGATTAATGCAAGATTGAATACAGAATATACATTCAATAAATACGTTAAGTTAGGATTTGACATTGCTCCACGTGTTGAGTCTTGGGATAATACTCCAGGACAGTTCAGCAGTGCAATGTCTATGGATCCAACAACTCCAATCATGCGTCCGGAAGCAGAATGGGGAGATAATGAATACAGCAACTACCAACGTTCATACAACAACCAGACATGGAATCCGGTAGCATCTGTAGCACGTTCAAATGCACATAGCCGTGAGTATGGTGTTTTATTGAACCCATATGTTCAGGTTACTCCTATAAAGAATCTTACATTGCGTACTCAACTTGGTATCAATGCTCATATTCGTCGTTCAGATAACTTTGTACCACAATTCGAGATCAATCAGCTCGAGAAATCTACTTATAGCAATGTATCACGTGGTATGACTGAGTGGTTAGACTGGAACTGGACAAATACTGCCAACTATATGACTACTTTTGCTGAGAAGCATAATATAAACCTTATGGCTGGTTTTACAGCAGAACGTTCCGCAACTTATGATGTTTATGCAGGTCGTGATGCAACTCCAAATAACTCTGATCAACTTCAGGAGGTTAGTGCAGGTACATTGAATCAGACATCTTCTGGTGGCACAAGCTACAACACTCTTCTTTCATACATCGGTCGTGTAATGTATAACTATGATAATCGTTATTACCTTACAGCTTCTATTCGTATGGATGGTTCTTCTAAATTCCCTCAAGGAAATAAATATGCTACATTCCCATCTGTATCTGCTGCTTGGCGTCTTACAAATGAACCATTCATGCAGAATCAGAAAGTTATAGACAACATGAAAGTTCGTGCTGGTTGGGGACGCGTAGGTAATCAGAGCATCAGCAACTCAGCTTATCTTACACTTGTAGGACAGTCGGATGCTGTATTCGGATCTTCTCCTGCACGTCTTACAGGTACTACTATCTCATCTGTAGGTAACAGAAATCTTAAGTGGGAGACTGTAGAGGATTATAACTTCGGTATCGATATGTCATTCCTTGACTCACGTCTTGACGTTACAATGGATGTTTATCAGAAGAAGTCTACAGACATGCTTTATCCAAAACAGAATATCCTTGCTTTAGGTTATCCAAACTGGAACAGCCAGGTAACAATGAACATCGGTAGTATGAAGGCTACAGGATGGGAACTGGGCCTTGGATGGCATGACAAAATCGGTAAGAAGTTTGACTACAACGTAGGTGTAAACATGTCTGGCGTAAAGAATAAAGCCGTTAAATTATCGGGTGATGGTCCTATCAGTGTAGGTGACTTCAATGGTGACCAGATTATCCGTAACGAAGATGGTGGTCAGATCGGTCGTTTCTATGGATATATAGCTGATGGTCTTTTCCAGAATCTTGAAGAGGTTTATGCTCATACAGATGAGCATGGAAAAGTACTTCAGGCAAGTGCTCAGCCTGGTGATATCCGTTTCTTGGATCTTAACCATGATGGTTCTATCAATGAAAAAGATAAGAGATATATCGGTAACGCATATCCAGACTTAATGCTTGGTGTTAATCTTGGTATGAAATATATGAACTTTGATTTATCAGCAAACTTCTACGGAACATTTGGAAATGATATCTATAACAAGACAAAGACTCTTTATTCAGGTGCAAGCGGTAGCAATGTATATGCAGGAACACTTGCAGCAGCATGGCATGGCGAGGGAACAAGCAATGATATCCCACGTCTTACTGCTAACGATAATAACCAGAACTATACACGTGTATCAAGTTTCTTCGTTGAAGATGGTTCATATATGCGTTGTAAACTTTTACAATTAGGTTATACAGTACCTAAGAGTTTTGTTGGTGGCGTTGATTTGCGTCTCTCTCTCTCTGCACAGAATTTGTTTACTATAACCGGATATTCAGGTATGGATCCAGAACGTCCTCAGTTGGGTAACAGTGTTCTTGATACAGGTATTGATAATACAGCATATCCAAACCCACGTACATTCTTGTTTGGTGTAGACTTTAAATTTTAACACATTGAAGTTATGAAAAAGATATTAACTATAATGGCTCTAGGAGCTACAGTCCTATTCTCTTCTTCATGTTCAGACTTCCTTACAGAGGATGTACGAGGTCAGGAGAATTTGGATACATATTTCTCTGGTGAGGCTGAAGCAGAGTCTTTCCTTACCGGATGCTACAATGCTATTACTTATCATGGATGGTGGCAGATTGAGAATTTCTGGTTGCTTACAGATATGTGTAGCGATGACTCATGGATGGGTAACACTACTCAGGACCAGAGCGGATATATCTCTTTGGCACACTATCAAGGTGTGGGACAGAGTAATGGTACTATCTCTAACTTTTGGCAGTATCGCTATAAAGGAATCTTGAGATGTAACATTGCTATCGAGAGAATTCCTGAAGCAAACATAGCAGACGCAAATAAGAAAGAACGTCTTATCGCTGAGGCTAAGTTCTTGCGTGCATATTTCTATTTCGAGTTAGTTAAGAACTTTGGTGGAGTACCTATCATAGATGGTTTCCTACTACCGGAAGAAGTTGAGGGTATACAACGCTCTTCTGTAGAAGATGTTTATAAACTAATAGAACAGGATCTTACTGATGCTGCAGCTGTTCTTCCACAGCGTAGTAAGTATGCAGCTAATGAGATGGGACGTGCTACTCGTGGTGCTGCTCTCGGACTTTTAGGAAAAGCTCAGCTTTACCAGGGGAAATGGGCAGATGCTAAAACTACTCTAGGTACTGTCATCACTGAAGGCGAATACGCTCTTATGCCTGAATTCGGACAGGTATGCAATATAGATTTCGAGAACAATAAGGAATCACTTTTCGAGGTACAGAATATGTATGATGCTACATACGACCTTGGTGGAAGTATGACTATCGTAGCAGGTAACCGCTCAGGTGGTGACCAGGATGGATGGGCTTGGGGGCTTCCTTCTGCAAACCTTGAGAATGCATTTGTTCAAGCAGGAGATAAGGAACGTTTGAGATGGACAATCATTAAGAATGGTGACACAGAAATTGCAGGTGAACCTGACTTTGCTGAACTTGTTAAGAAACAGGGTGATCAGAATGGTGATGGCACATACTGCGTTGATCCAGCAAAACATAAATCTGCAAGAATAAATCGCAAGCTTTATATACCATTGGCTAAGAGACCTGAGAAATATGATCAGCCAAAGGTTCCATTGAACTACATTATACTAAGATACGCTGATGTTCTACTTATGTATGCTGAAGCATGTAATGAGACTACAGATGATGGGAATGCACGTTTAGCTTTAAACCAAGTTCGTGCACGTGTAAACCTTGCAGCTGTAACATCTAGTGGTAATGCTCTTCGTAAAGCAATACGTGCTGAACGCCGTCTTGAACTTGCCGGTGAAAATCAGCGTCTATATGATATACGTCGTTGGACAGACGATAATGGTAAAAAGGTTATCTGTAATCTGATGGGCCCTGATGGCTCTTTTGTAAAATGGAATACAAACGAGGCTACAGCCGATCCATATGAATGGGAAAATCAGAAAGAGGCAAGTAATAAGGGTGCTACATTCGTAGAGAGCCGTGACCTTATTTTCCCTATTCCATTGTATGAAATTACAATGTCAAATGGTTCTATAGAACAGAATCCAGGTTGGAATTAGTTTTTGTATTAGTTTAGGTGTTAGTTTTTATTAACTAAAAAGAGAGTGTGCCTAGAGTGGTCATTTATATGTGATTTTATGTCTAGGTACACTTTCTATTTTTTTTGCTTATGAAATCAATAAAAAATACAAGTATTTTACTTCTCTTTGCACTGATAGGTTGTAGCAGCGGGTCGGATAATGATGTTGTTCCAACAACTCCAGATGAACCAACAACTACAAGTGTTGAGAAATCCGTTACATTCAATGTAGGAAAGACTTTTCAGACTATATCAGGTTTCGGGGCTTCCGACTGCTGGTCACCGGCATATGTTGGTAAGTCATGGACAACAAAACGTGATGGCATCAGTGAATTGCTATTTTCTTCAAATATTGTCAATGGACAACCTAAAGGTATCGGATTGTCTATGTGGCGTGTTAATCTGGGTGGTGGAAGTGCTGAACAGGGAGATGCAAGTGGCTTAGAGGATAAGTCACGTAGAGCTGAATCTTATCTTACAAGTACAGGTACATTAGACTGGAATAAATGTGAAGGACAACGTTACTTTATGAGACGCGCAAAAGAGTTTGGATGCCCTAGTTTCGTGCTCTTCAGCAATACTCCTCTTGTTCAATATACATTCAACAATAAAGGTTTCTCTGCCATGGGTGGAGTATCTAATTTGAAGAGTGAACATTATGGAGACTATGCAAAATATATGGCTCAGGTGGCTCAATATTTTATGTCCGAAGGTTATCCTGTAACAGATATCTCTCCGGTTAATGAACCACAGTACAACTGGGCTAGTGGTCAGGAGGGTAGTGGATGGACCAACGATGAGGTTGCTCGTCTTGCTCGTGAACTCGATGGTCAGCTTACAGCCAATAACCTCTCAACAAAAATATTACTTGGAGAATCTGGTGATTGGGAATATCTTTATAAAGTTAAGAGTGATGCAAACCGTAGTAATGTACTATCAGCTTTCTTCACGCAGGGATCATCTGCTTATGTCGGTGATTTAGTTCACCTTCCTAAGCGTATCTGCGGTCATAGTTACTGGACTGATGGTACATGGAGTGGTATGCAGACTACACGCCAGAATTTGGCTAATGCCGCAACACAATATGGAGTAGAAGTTTGGCAAAGTGAGTGGAGTATGTTAGGTGATGGCTACAGCTCTGCTGAGTTTGTCGGATTTGATAAGGCAAGCGAGATGGATATTGCTTTATACATGACAAAAGTTATACATAATGACCTTACTGTTGGAGGTGTGACCTCTTGGTCATATTGGACATCAATGGACGTTTCACGTTGGGGACATAAGAACAGATTCCTGCTTATCTCTTTAGTACCTAAAGGTGGAGAGTATGGTGACATAGAGCAGGAGGGTACTTACTCAGCAACTCCAACATTATGGGCATTAGGTAACTATAGTCTTTTTGTACGTCCTGGATTTAAGAGAATAGAGACATCTTTGAGCGAATCTCGTAGTTTCTTTGGATCAGCATATATCAGTCCTGATGGAAGTCAGGTTGTTGCTGTTTTCTCAAACCTTTCGGATAAAGGTGTTCGCCTAAAAGAGGTACATACCGGATGGAGCGGTGAGCCAAAGTCAATAAAGACTTATACTACAACAAAAGATAAATCACTGCTCGAAGCTACAGTAGCTTCAGGCAATCAGGTTATAATAGAGGCAAATAGTGTAACAACAGTTGTTTATAATCTAAAATAAGGATATGAAAATATTAAAAAAAGCAGCTTCGATCCTTCTTTTACTGTTAGGAGCAATTCATCCTCTGACAGCTCAGGTATCATTCGGCAATGCTTCTCTCTTTAATAATAACTGGCTATTTGAGCTGGATAAAGATAGCGCAGATGCCAAGAGTGTTACTTTTAATGATAAGGATTGGAGAAAATTAGACCTGCCGCACGACTGGAGCATTGAACATCAGCTATCGCCATCTTTGGCAAGCTGTACAGGTTATCTTCCTGGCGGTATAGGATGGTATAGAAAACATTTCACTGTAAAAGATAATGCTGCTCGTCATTACATCTATTTTGAAGGTGTTTACAATCGCAGCGAAGTCTACCTCAATGGAAAACTTTTAGGGAAACGTCCTAATGGATTTGTGTCTTTCATGTACGATATGACACCTTACCTTAATAAAGGTGAGAATGTGTTGGCTGTACGTGTTGACCATAGTCGTTATGCCGACTCTAGATGGTACACCGGTTCGGGTATCTATCGTGATGTATGGATAGTTTCAGCTCCACAGACACACTTCGCACAGTGGGGAGTGGCATGGAATGCTATCTCTATAAATGATAAGAGAGCTGTTTTAAATGTAGAGGCAGAGGTAGAGAAACATGATCAAGCAAATGGAAAACTTGAGATTGTGTCACAGCTCACAGATGCTAATGGCAAAGTTGTTGCAACATCAAAGGCATATGTAGCCGACCTAAAGAAGGGTAATAGCAAATCAAGCTTGAAGCTTAATGTCAATAGCCCTAAAATTTGGGACTTAAAGACTCCTTATCTATACAGACTTACAACAAAATTGCTTGAAAATGGTAAGGTAATTGATCAGAGTGAGTCTACTGTAGGATTACGTACACTCAAGTTTGATGCCAACAAAGGGTTTGCTCTTAATGGCAAGTGGATGAAGGTAAAGGGTGTATGTCTGCATCACGATGCTGGAGTACTTGGTGCCGTAGTTCCAAAAGAGGTATGGAAACGTCGTCTTACAAACCTTAAAGAGATTGGTGTTAACGCAATAAGAATGAGTCATAACCCACAGGCTCCTGTAGTATATGATCTATGTGACGAACTTGGCCTGTTGGTTATGGACGAAGCTTCCGATGAATGGGAGTTTCCAAAACGTAAATGGGTAAAGGGATGGAATGTTGGCACACCAAGCTTTGATGGCTCTTATGATTTCTTCGAAGAGTGGATAGAGAGAGATGTAACCGATATGGTTCGTCGTGACCGTAATCATACATCTGTCTTTTTGTGGAGCATAGGTAACGAGGTGGATTATCCTAACGACCCATACTCTCATCCTGTACTTAACGGATCTACAATAAGCCAACCTATGTTTGGTGGTTATGATCCAAAAGCTCCTGATGCTATGCGCATCGGAAAAATAGCGAAACGTCTTGCTGCTTGTGTTAAGGCTGTCGACAAGAGCCGCGCTGTAACAGGTGCACTCGCCGGAGTTGTAATGAGTAATGAGACAGAATATCCTCAGGCAGTCGATGTAGTTGGATACAACTACACTGAGGATCGTTATGATCAAGATCATGCGACCTATCCAAAGAGAGTTATCTATGGTAGTGAGAACCGCTCAGATATAGATGCTTGGTATGCTGTTAAGAAGAAAGATTTTATCTTCGGTCAGTTTATCTGGACAGGAACAGACTATCTTGGTGAGAGTGGAAGTTGGCCATCAAGAGGACTCTATACAGGTCTGCTTGATTTCGGTAGCTTCATCAAACCAAGAGGACATTTCCGTGCATCTCTATGGAGTGAGAAACCTGTAACATATATCGGAACATATAACAAACCTCAGGGAAAATATCTATCTGCTGATGCATGGGATATTTGGAACTATAATGAGGGTGATATGATAAGAGTGGTATGTTATACTAATGCTCCTCAGGCTCGTCTTCTGTTGAATGGCAAAGTAGTAGGAGAGATGAAGGCTTACGATGAGAAGAGCGGCATTATATATTGGGATATCCCATATAGTGCAGGCGAACTTAAAGCAGAAGGTTGTGACGCTTCAGGAAAGGTGTTGTCTAAATATTCTATCAAAAGTTCAGGACTCCCATATGCACTTCGCGTTACTGCCGATAAGAGTAAACTGAGTACAAATCTTGCTACTGCACATCTTACAGTTGAAGTTGTAGATGAAAATGGTGTTGTGGTTAAGTTAGGTGATAATGATATAACCTGTACTGTTGAAGGTCCGGCACGTCTTTTAGGCCTTGAAGGTTCAAATAATAGTGATATGTCTGATTATACAGACAACCATCATCGTGCTTTCCATGGCCGATTGTTGAGCTATATAAAGACAACAGGTAACAAAGGTACTATAAAAGTTAAGTTCTCTTCTCCTTTACTGAAAAGTGCGGAAATAGAACTACTTGCAGAATAATCCTAAACTGTTTTTAACTAAATTCCCTTGGCGACGGTAATCTTACTGTTCCAAGGGATTTTTTATTCCTTTTATCAGTAATAGCTATTCCTTTGTATTGTTATTCCTATATGCCTCGATGGCCTTTTCCACAGAACCATGCATCAGTAGCAGAGTGTTAGCCTTGTCATAATCTATTCCAAGCTCTTCAATAATCATCCTTGTTCCTCGTTCAATAAGTTTTTTGTTGGTCAATTGCATATTTACCATCTTATTGCCCTTCACACGTCCTAGTTTTATCATCACAGACGTTGAGATCATATTGAGTATCATTTTTTGTCCCGTACCCGATTTCATTCTTGAACTTCCGGTAACATATTCGGGTCCTACAATCATCTCTATAGCTATATCTGCTTCATGCGACATAGGTGAGTCCGGATTGCTTGTAATACATGCGGTAAGTATGCCATGTTCTTTAGCTTCATGCATGGCACCTATAACATATGGGGTAGTTCCTGATGCAGCAATACCAATTACGGTATCGTTTTCGGATATGTTATGTTCTGTCAACTCTTCCCATCCACGATGAATATCATCCTCAGCATTCTCAACCGGATTTCTAAGAGCTGTGTCACCACCTGCAATAAGACCTACGATAAGTGTTGGAGGCATTCCGAAAGTAGGAGGAATCTCAGAAGCATCTAGAACACCTAGACGACCGCTTGTTCCGGCACCGATATAAAATATACGTCCTCCACGCCTCATACGTGGCACAATCAGGTTTACCAACTCCTCAATCTGTGGTAGCGTTTTGTGAACTGCAAGAGCTACCTTTTGATCTTCATTGTTAATCTCTTCCAATATCTCTCTGACAGATTTCTCTTCAAGATTATCGTAGAGTGATTGCTGTTCGGAAATTTTTATGAATGTCATACCCGCTATTTATTTCTTTCCAAAGTCAGAGTCGATTTTTCTATCTACAAATAGAGTTACAATAACAGTTGCTATGCAGCATGCTATAACCATCCAGAAGAAGTTGATATATCCTAAAGCTTCTTGAATATATCCGGCAAACATTCCCGGAATCATCATACTTAATGCCATGAATGCAGTACAAATAGCATAGTGTGATGTCTTGAACTCACCTTCCGAGAAGTACATCATATATAGCATATAGCTGTGAAGCCAAAACCATAGCCAAACTGCTCAATGGCAATTGCCGAAGAGATGGTTACAATATTATCCGGCTGATAAACAGCAAGGTATATAAAGGTAAGACAAGGAAGTGTCATACAACCAGCCATCCACCATATAGATCTTTTCAATCCTACTCGTGAGGCGAAGACTCCTCCAAGTATACCTCCTATGGTTAGTGCTATAACGCCTATGGTACCATATACTATTCCCACTTCAGCTGTTGAGAGTCCTAATCCACCTACACCCTTGTTGGCTACAAGGAATGGCATGCACATCTTCAAAAGAAATGCTTCCGGAAGACGGTACAGTAGCATGAATACTATAGCAAGCCACACACACGGTTTGGTGAAGTAGGTAGAGAATGTGCGTCCGAATTCAATAAAGATCTCTTTTGCTTTTGTACTGCTATTGGTAAGTACTGACTTGTCGGATGCAGGTTTTGGTAATATGTATATATGATAAAGTGTTATAATAGTGAATATAACGGATGAAACAGCAAGTGTGACTGTCCATGATAGAGGTATATTGTTGTATTTCAACTCTATGGTACCAGCTATCGCTACCAGAACTCCCTGTCCGAATATAGAGGCTAGACGATAGAATGTACTGCGTATTCCTACAAACCCGGCCTGTTCGCTATGTGTCAGTGATAGCATATAGAAGCCATCGGCAGCAATGTCGTGAGTGGCAGAGGCAAAAGCTGTTATTATAAAGAGAACCAATGTCAGAGTGAAAAAACTTATTGGAGTATTGCCGGAAGCAATTGTTGCAGCATCGGGGTAGGGAATAGAGAGAGTAAGGAGTATGAACAGAGCCGACATGATTAGCTGCATGGCTATGATCCACCATCTTTTAGTCTTTATTATATCTATGAAGGGGCTCCAGAAAGGTTTTATTGTCCAAGGTAGATATAAGAGGCTGGTGAAAAGAGCCATCTCTCCATTAGGGACTCCCATCTTTGTAAACATCAGTACAGAGATATTATTTACAATAAAATATGGGATACCTTCCACGAAATAGAGTGTTGGTACCCATCCCCAAGGAGATTTTCGTATGCTGTTCATGATTATTAGAGGCGTTTGTTTAAATTATTACCATACAAAAATAGGTAAAATAATATTCTAAATAGTTTAATCTACTATCATGTTTACAGGCAATTTAAATATCTTTCCTGTAATTCTATAACTACTTTACCTCACTAAGTATAAGTTCATAATCGCAGACATCAATCCAACGGTCGAATTTCCAGCCCACCTCTTTGAAATGTGAAACCTTATTGAATCCCAATTTCTCATGGAAAATGCAGCTATCAGAGTTCTCTGCCGTTATACATGCAATAAGGGCATGCAGACCGGATGACTTACACTCCTCAATCAATCTGGTAACCATCTTCTTGCCTAATCCTTCTCCTTTGAATTTGTTATCAAGATATATGGTGACCTCGAATGTGTTGGCATAAGCCTTGCGTACTTTCCATGGATGAGCATAACAATATCCCTTTATGATTCCATCCTCTTCGTAGGCAAGGTATGGACCAGTCGCTGATAGTGATGAAATCCTATTCTCCATCTCCTGTGAATCAATCTCTTCAGTTTCGAATGTCACTGTTGTATTTGATATATAGTAGTTATATATCTATGCAAGCCTCGCTGCATCTCTCTTTTGTACTTTTCTTATCATATTCTTATTCTCCGGTGATAGTTGCTACTATATCTCTATTTCCACCATAGTCTCTGAACTCACATAAATATATACCTTGCCATGTACCTAAATTCAGTTTCCCATTGGTGATAGGTACCGTAATGGAAGAACCCACAATGGTACACTTAGCATGAGCGGGCATATCATCGTCTCCCTCATATTTATGCAGATAATATGGTTCTCTCTCCTTTACCAATTTATTGAAAATACTCTCCAAATCATGACGTACATCACTATCAAAATTTTCATTTATACTTAGTGATGCTGAGGTATGTTTTATGAAGAGATGGAGTATTCCAGTTCGCGGTAATTGTGGAAGATGATTTAAAATTTCACCAGTTATAAGATGAAAACCTCGGTTCTGTTTTTCTAATTTAAATTCAACCTGACTCCACATATTTTCTTTGTAGATTTTCAATTATAGATACAAAGGTAATTGAAATTGAACAAAATATTGCAAAAAAATGAAATATGAAACATATGCACAAAAATCTGTAACATGAGCATAGACCTATATTTTGACTTCACAGATAAATCGTAGTACTTTTGTTCTGTAAATCAACAAAGTAATCTATGAATAGAAGAAACACTTTAGTTAAGCAATGTATCGGGGTCATGGGATTGGCTCTTATGTTTAACTCAACTACAGCTTTAGCATCCGATGGCTTGACATCTGAACATAAAGATGCAGCTTCGAGATATGTACATAAACAAGCAGGTAATCCTTATCTTCCTTTATGGGAACATCTACCTGATGGTGAGCCACGAGTTTTTGAAGATCCTGATAAACCAGGTAAGTTTAGAGCATATATCATCGGCTCTCATGATGTACGTTTCAATAGTTACTGCGGTCCTGACATACGTATGTGGTCTGCTCCTGTGGAAGATCTGTCAAGCTGGCGTGACGAAGGTCCTATCTTTACGTATAACACTGAAGACCAGTGGGACGTAATGTATGCTCCTGACTTAGTTGAGATAAACCGTCAGGATGGTAAGAAGGAGTACTATCTCTACCCACATAGTCGTGGTCGTTTCCGTGAGCCTATGGTCTGCAAGAGTGACCGTCCTGATGGACCTTTCACTCCTGTAAATATGGAAGAGGATAGAATTCATCCAAAGAAAGGTAGTTTCTTAGGATTCGACCCTTCAATATTCGTTGAGAAGATAACAGACAAGAATGACCCTGACTACTCTATAGGTTTCCGTGCCTATGGTTTCTGGGGATTCCAACGCTCATCTGCTGCTCAGCTTGATCAGAATACAATGTGGTCTGTTCGTCCGGGTACTGAGGTTATACCATATTTCATTCCTGCAAGTTTCAGATATGGAGTAGTTAAAGAGCCTGCCGGAACAGAATATCCTGCACTATATAAGGGACAGGATCCAGGTCAGTTCAATTTCTTTGAGGCTTCATCAATACGTCAGGTAGGAAATAAGTATGTGATGGTATTCTCAGGACATTCGGGACCTGATTATGGTATTGGCAGCTCTAACTCAACTCTACGTTATGCATATGGAGACTCACCACTTGGTCCATGGCGCAGTGGCGGTATCGTTGTAGACTCAAGAGGTATTGTTCCTAATGAAGATGGCTCAGCACTTATGCCTACAAATGCAGGACATAACACTCATGGTAGTCTTCAGGAGATAAATGGTCAGTGGTATGTATTCTATCATCGTCCTCCACGTGGCTTTGGCTTTGCCCGTCAGGCAGTAGTTGCTCCGGTGAAGATTGTGGCTGATGAGAAGAAGGTTGCTGATGGTGGAAAAGTTTATATCACAGGATACGATCCTTATGCTAAGGATAATGTATGGACAGCAAAAGATAGCAAAGGTAATGAATATACAGGTGCTGAGGTGACTTCTGAGGGTTTCCACATCTTCGGTCTTGATCCATACCAATATTACTCTGCTGGTTATGCATGCTTTATGACAAATAGCCAGAGCATGCAGGATAACTGGGATACTTGGGATAACTCAATGGACATGAATGTTAAAGGTGGTGATATAGTAGGTTACAAGTATTTCGGCTTTGGCGGATTGGATAAAGATACTAAGGGTATAAAAGCATTCAAGGGGACTGCTAAGGGTAATATGACATCTTTCAGTGTGTTCTTACAACCAACAACGGCTAAATCATTTAAGGTAAAAGTGATGATGGATGGCCCATGGAGCAATGCAACATGGAACGGAAAACAGATAGGAGAGATAGAGGTTAAAGCCGGTTCAGATGCTGACAAGGCTGTGAAACGTTATACTGTAGATGTATCAAAGTTTGTTGATAACATCGACGGGAAACATGCTATCTATCTTGTTGCTCAAGGTGACAATGATCAACTATTCGTATTAAAAGGTATTGCTTTCAATAATAAGAAGGTTGAACCTAAACGTCCTGTAGCTCCAAAGATGAATATTAAAGTCGACGGAAAGAGTGTGGAGATACCTGCTGTTCCTGTACGTTCTACTAACAAAAATGGCATTGTAGACAACAATACATATGAGGTTAAGTGTGACTTAACACAGGGCTCTAAGGTTACTGCTTCTGCAGATAACAAAAAAGTCGCAATTACTGTTAAGCAAGCTACATCATCTGCTTCTGCTATGGTTATAGCTACTTACCAAGGTCAGACTAAGGTTTTCAATATTATAGGTAATAAATAATTTTATTTCTCTTATTTAATGGATGATAGCATGTCTTTGCTGTCATCCATTTTTTTAGTACGCCCAGCATGGGCGTAATCTCACGGGCGTAAGTCCCTAACGAGCCCTAATAGTGGGAATCGTATAGCCAATAGCAAGGGTGTCCATAGTGATGTGGAATCTGAAGGAAGCTGGCGGCAAAAGTCTGACCTGACGAACAAAAA